>JAFIGD010000020.1 GCA_020831625.1 Verrucomicrobiota bacterium
GACAAACCGGACAAATCAGACCTGTCCGATGGCGTAGACCGATCCGACCGATCTGACGGCTTCGCCGGATAGGGGAGAGAAAGATAAACGGCTCAGGGCGTGGTGATTACCAGATTGGGCCCGCCTGTGGAGCCGTTGGCCGGTATGGGCGTCGGGGACGGCGTGGGACCGGGTTGAGGCGTGGGGGTCGGAGAGGGTGCCGGGGCCACGGTGGCCTCGGCGGAAAAATTGGAGGTGAAACCGGGTTCCACCCAGAGTCCGACGATGCGGGCGTTGGTGCCGTCAATGCGGATATCCCCGGTCATGGTGACTTCGCCACCGGCGGTGGTGGAGCCCTTCAGATTGAAGGTGGCGAACGTGTTTCCTTCCGCACGGGTAATGGAACCCTGCCACCGCCGGTTGTGTTCATCCACGCCATAGAGCTGATTTCCGGATTGAGTGATGGAGAGACGGGTTGTTTTGGCACCGCTCTGTCTGGAGGGAATCCCTGAATCGTTCCGGTAAGTGCCCGCCATATTGATTGAAACATTCCGGACGGTTTCGTTCCCGCTTTGAATGTCACAACTGAACATCAGAAAAGAAAAGAAGACTCCGAAAAGAATCAACGGCATAGAAGAGGTAAGGCGTTTCATGATTCGAGTCTGTCGGAAACCTTGAAGTTTCGCAAGTGAAATCGGTTTGCCAAAAAAAGGCGGGGAGGCTTGATGACAAACACTTGTCGATCATGATTCTTTGTGCAATGAAGCCGGGGTGAATTATTCAACCTTCTTTCTGATCGCTTTGCTTGCTATTCTAACGGGTTGCGGCCGTTCTCCCGACCGGTTGGCCCGACGCGGTTTGGCGCTGCTGGACGCCGGGAAACCCGCCGAGGCGGCGGAACTGCTGGAACGCGCGCTTGTGAACCGGGAAGAGGATTCCGAAACCGCGGCGCTGTGGGGGGCTTTGGGACTGGCCCGGGGGCGGGCGGGGCGGTTGGCTCTTGCTGAAGACGCTTTCCGCACGGCTTCGGGGCTGGCGGATGAGGATTTTTGGATTCATATCAACTATGGGGGACTGTTGATTCAGCAGGGGCGGTTTGCGGATGCGCTGGAGCCACTGGCGGTTGCGGTACGGGCGGACCTTTACCGGACCGAGGCGCTGGAGTTAATGGCGGATGCGGCGTTGAGGCTGGAGGATAAGGATTTGGCTCTGCGCATGCTGGAGGAGGCTTCGATCCGGGCCAATGACCCCAGGGTGATGACTTCACTGGCCACGTTGGCTGCGAATGATTCAGAGAGCCGCCTGAAATTGCAGGAGGCTCTGGATTTGGATCCGGCCTATGGGCCAGCCGCCTTGAATTTGGCTGTTTTAATTGACCGAAGCGGTTCTGAGATTCATCGGGCTTTGCATTATTATGAGCGCTATATGTCGATCACGCCCAGGGAGGAGATTGATCCGGCGGTACGTGACCGGGTGGATGTGTTGAAGCGCCGCCGGGACAATCCAGACGGGGTGGAGGATGCCACTGTTGTGCAAATCAGGGAGTTTCTGTCCCGCAGCCGGGAGGCGGTGCGGGAGGGCAACCGCATGACGGCGCTGAATTATGCGACCCGCGCGGCCCAGCTGGCGCAGCGCGGCGGGCGGACGGATTTGGAGGAACAGGCTTTGCGGCAGGGAGTCTCGGCGGCGCCGGATCAGGGGCGCGCTCACGCGGCATTGGGGCAATTCTATCTGACCCAGGAACGGAATGAGGATGCGGTCCGGTCCTTTCGTGAGGCCGCCAGGCTGGCGCCCGACGCCTTGCCCGCACAAATGGGACTCGCGCGAGCGGCCTTGGCGGCCCGGCAGAACACTCTGGCCCGAGAGGCGCTGGAACGGGCGGAGGGTCTGGCGACAAGCGGGGCGGTTTTGGATGAAATCGCAGGGATCTATCGCGATGATTTACGGGATCGACGCTCCGTCCGTCGCGTGGAACGCCTGCGGGCGGAGCGTTTTCCCGAGTAAGACCGCTCAGGCGTTCGCTTTTTTGGCCAGGTAGCGGTTTATGCAGTTCAGATAAGCCTTGGCTCCGGCCTCGACGATGTCGGTGCTGGACGCTTTTCCGCTCAGCAGACCCATATCCTCAAAGCGGACGGTCACGGTCACCTCGCCCTGGGCGTCTTTTCCGGTGGTGATCGCCTGGAGGGTGAAATCCTCCAGCGTGCCGTGAACCTGAGTAATCCGGTCAATGGTTTTAAGGGCGGCATCGACAGGGCCGTCTCCGCAGGCGGCGTCTTCGAGGATGTCATCGCCGTTCGCCAAACGGACGGTGGCGGTGGGCACGGTGACATTTCCGGTGGACACATGCAGGTAGTTCAGCACATAGGCCCCGGGGGGCTGCTGGCTGATATTCTGCTGCATGATGGCGACAAGATCGTCATCGTAGACATGTTTCTTCTTGTCGGCCAGGTCAATGAAGGCGTTGAAGGCCTGCTCGAGCGCGTCTCCGCTCAATTTGAAGCCCAGCGTGTTCATGTGTTCTCGGAACGCGTGGCGTCCGGAATGCTTGCCCAGCACCAGTTCGGTGCCGGAGGTGACCCCCACATCCTCGGGATTCATGATTTCATAGGTGGTGCGTTCTTTCAGCATCCCGTCCTGATGAATCCCGGATTCGTGTGCAAAGGCGTTCGCGCCGACGATAGCCTTGTTCCGCTGCACATGCAGGCCGGTCAATTGACTGACCAAACGGCTGGTGCGGAAAATTTCGGTGGTTTTGATATTCGTGTACGCGCCCCCGAAACAGTCGTGCCGGGTGCGCAGCGCCATGACGATTTCCTCCAGGGAGCAGTTTCCGGCGCGCTCACCGATGCCGTTGATGGTGCATTCCACGCCGCGGGCACCGTTGCGGACGGCCTCAAGCGAATTCGCCACCGCCAGACCCAAATCGTTATGGCAGTGCACATGGATGACCGCTTTGTCGATGTTGGGAACGTTTTCCTTCAAGTATCGGATGCATTTCCCGAATTCCTCCGGGACGGTATAGCCGACGGTGTCGGGAATATTGATTGTGGTCGCGCCGGCATCGATCACCGCCTCGACGACTTCGGCCAGGAAGTCCAGTTCGGTGCGCGAGGCGTCCTCGGGGCTGAACTGCACATCCTCCACATATTCCTTCGCTTTTTTCACCCCGGCGACGGCGGCTTTCACGATTTCCTCCTTGGCCTTGCGCAGCTTAAACTGCCGGTGAATGGCGGAAGTGGCCAGAAAGACGTGGATGCGGCCGCGTTTCCCGGCGGGCGCCACCGCTTTTCCGGCGGTTTCGATGTCTTTATCGACGCAGCGGGCGAGGGCGGCAATGCGGGGGCCTTTGACAGTGCGGGCGATTTCGTGAACCGCCTCGAAGTCGCCGGGCGAGGCAATGGGAAATCCGGCCTCGATGATGTCGACATTCAAACGCGCGAGGGCGCGGGCCACCTGCAGTTTTTCCTGCAGACCCATACTGGCGCCGGGGCACTGTTCCCCGTCGCGCAGGGTGGTGTCAAAAATCAATACCTGATCTTTTTTAGCTTTGCTTGTCATGGTTTTTCTCGTTTTGGGGGTTGGAGCCCGCCGCGATTCGCGTAAAAAAAACACCCGCCAATCGCGGCGGGTGTTGTAAAGACTTTCGGGGTTCAGGTCAACGTCACACGCACGCGGAATCGTTCTTCCGTAGAAGAAGGAGAAGCGTGCTTAGAAGTTGACGTGTTTGAACCATATGACGCAACTTTAGGATGATGCCCCAAGATGTCAAGCGGGGATCGGGATTCTGTATATAAAAAAAGAAACCGCCCTTTTGTTCTCCATCCGCCCCGAATGCGTGCATCGATGCGGCGTGAATTCAGTTCAATGGATTTGTCGCATTATTGTAAAACTTTTACGGTATACTCGATACACATCTTCTTTCCGGCAGGGTAGGGTAAGGCAATGATGTTTATCTCGAAATCTGATTTCCACCGCCAGCCGTCGAAAAACGGTTCCGTCCTGTTGGTTACTTTGTTGGTGGTCAGTCTGCTTTTGGTTCTCGTGTTGACGTTTGTGACCACGGTGCGGATGGAGCTGCGCTCGGTGGTGGTGCAGCAGGAGCTGATGCAGGCGCGCGCAAACGCCCGGCTGGGACTGGCTCTGGCGCTCGCCCGGCTGCAGGAAACCGCCGGCCCCGACCAGCGCGCCACCGCCGCCGCCGGCATCGGCACGTTCGGGGACGGCGACCCGTCCACCCCCGAAAACGGCATTCACGCCGCCGGGGACGGAACCCGTCATTGGACCGGTGTGTGGGGCAACGCCGCCAATCCCCGCAACGCCACGGTTCCCGGGGACGATTCCAAAGCCTCCCACGAGCCGGAGGTTCCGGTGCTCCTTTCCTGGCTGGTGAGCGGGAATGAGGCGCCGATGTCCACCGCCTCAACCCAATCGAATGATTTCGGGCGTGTCACCGCCCACCCGGACGCGGCCACCGCCGGCCAACTTGCCGGGATCGCACCCTGGGTGTCCTCCCCCCCGGCGTCCAGCGGCACGCTGCCCTTTCGTCCCGACCACATGATGGCCCGCCATGCGGATGGGTCGCTGACACTGGGCGATCAGCCCGCCGTGGAGTTGGTCGCCGCCCGCGGCGATGAGGCGCGCACCGTTGCCGCTCCGTTGGTGGAGGTGCTTTCTCCCGCCGGGAACACCGGCACGGGCCATTATGCATGGTGGGCGGGGGATGAGGGCGTGAAAGCCCGGCTGGATTTACAGGATTTGCTGGCGGGGAGCGGCGGCCCGGAGGCCCTTCACCGTCCGGGAGCCATGAATCTGTCACTCCTGGAGGCCGACTGGGAGGGGGACTGGCCGGAAATGGGAAAACTCAGCTCCACCGCCCAATTGGCGTTTGCGCCCGGCGGTGACACGCTCCCGGATTCGGGATTTCACGCATACACGCTGTTTTCACAGGGCCTGCCGGCCGACAGCGCCAAGGGCGGTTTGCGCAAAGATCTGACCGCCGGCTTCGATTCGTCGGTTCCCCCCGCGGAGATCGCGGTGGATGAGGCGTTTTTTACCCTGCCGCCGGACCCGGCGCCCCAGAACCACACTGTTCCCGACCGGAACAACCTGACCCGGACGCAGTGGAGCGGTGACGCCCCGGCTTCGGGAACGTTGCCGTCATGGGGCGGACTGCGCGGCTATGTGCGCCTGAAGGACGGTATTTCCGGCGAAACCCCGCTCGTCGCGCCCCGGGTGGGCACGTCCGACCTTGCCGGAATTTTTCCCATCGCCACCCGGGTTCACTACCATGTGCATGGCGCCGTGGTAAACGGACGCGCCTATCTGCTGCATCTGCCCACGGTGGTATTCTGGAATCCGTACAACGTGCGCATGGCTCCGGCGGAATTCTGGTTTAATGTCGAACTGAATTATCACGGAGATCCGCCTGCCGCATACCAGTCCGAATTCGGCCGCGCCTTTCCCGCAGTGCTGGTGGCCCACGGTCCGGTGGCGTTCGGCGAAAACCCCAACACTCTGTGGGGGGACGAAGATTACCGCCGCGATGAAATGGTTGCCGGACGCGGGGCCTCCGGTTTGATCAACGGTTCTGAGCGCATAGACTCTGCCCCCGATCAGGGCTTCCGTTTTCTGGTGCGCATGACCGAACCGCTGGAGCCCGGGGAGGCCAGGGTGTTCAGTCCTCTCGAACCTGAAGAACTGCACAGTGATCCCGCGCAGCGCGTGCTCATCGACGGCTTTGGGGAAAACACCTGGTTTCACGAAGAGATTCCCCTCGACCGATCCATCGGCGGCAATCACGTGTTCCGCATGTTCATCTCCTGGCCGATGGGGCTGATGAACCGTCCCTCCCGCTACGCGTATGGTTTGGGAACCGACTTCTCGGAGAGCACGCAACTGCGGCGTGTGGACGGCATCACCGGCCCCGGGTATCATAATCCCGGAAGTGTGACCACAATCTTAAAAATTCAAAGTCCCGGACAGGGGAATGTGGATCCCTTTCACGCCACAAGCAACCCCTTGATCACCGGGGCTCCGGATTTTCCGCAGCCCGACAACGGCCGCGCCTCCGCGCGGGAGATCTCAAACTGGCTGACCACCCTCAACCCCGATCTGCCCGGCGGTCAGTTTCCGCCCGCGTTTTCCCCTTTCGGCTGGGATTACAAAATCCAGATGGCTCTCCCCACAGAAGAAGGGGAGCCTGCCGGATCCCCGCATGTGCATATCCGCTGGCTGGGGCAGCACAATCCGCTCAGCGAAGCCATGGGAGCCTCCCTCACCGATGCCCAGGGGACCCGCGGCTACAACAACCACCCCCTTTTTCCCATGAACCTCGTGGGAACCGGTTCCGCCCGCAAACGGGTCTTTGACGTTTCCCCCGATTTTCCCGACAGCGAAGGGGCGACCTTTGTCGGCGGCTCTCACTTTCTGACGCTTCCCATGTCGTCCGGACGGCTGGTGGTCCGCGATTTGCCCCGCCTGGAGACCGGTGTGTTGTCGCTGGGCGCTCTGTCCCACGCCAATGTGCACCCCCGCCGCGGGCAGATCAGCAGTCACCGCGCCTACACCGCCGCCGCCATGCCCGCCTTTCCCATCGGCAACGCCCTGGCCGATCCCCGTGTGCATCCCGGCGATATCGACGGCTTTCCCGACAACTGGAACAGCACCATGGGCCACGGACCTTACTCGTATAACACCCCCCGGTCCGACGCGGTCAACCGCCGCCTGCATTTCGATCTCAGTTATCTGCTCAACCGCGCCCTCTTTGACCGGTATTTTTTCTCCGGCGTTCCCGGCAGCGGCAGTTTGGACGGACCCTTTGACAACCCTCTCATTCGTCCCGCCACCGCCGGCATCGACCCGTCGGAACTCCGCGATTTCGACCGCGCCGCCGCGCATCTCCGCCTCTACGGGGCATTCAATGTCAATTCCGTCTCCGTCGAAGCCTGGACCGCCCTGCTGACCTCCTTCCGCGGTCAATCCGTGCCCGGGGCAGGGGAGGTGTCGGATCTCACCCCCTATCCGAAAGCCCTGTTTCCCCTGTCGGATCCCCTGGAGAACGAGGGCGGCAACAACCTCACCTATGTGGCGGACCGCTTCCGGCGGCTCAGCGATGATGAGATCCTCGCGCTCGCCGAGTCCATCGTCTCTGAAATCCGCGCCCGCGGCCCCGCGCTCAGTCTGGCGGGCTTCATCAACCGCCGCCCCCATGCGCTGGCCTCCGCCTCGCCCGCCGCCGCCGCCACCCTGGGCCGCACGCATGGTGACATCAACAGCTCCAACCCCCTGGAGCGCCGTGTGGGACATCAGGCCCTGCTGGGAACCCTGCAGCACGCCATTGATCGGATTCAGACCCCCTCCGTCACCCAGCCCGGCACGGTCACCGGCATCAACGACCGACTGCGCACCTGGCTGGACACGCAGGACGGCACCACCCATGGCAACAACACCGCGCTGCTCAATCAGCCCTGGCTGCACCGGCCCGCCGCGATTGGATTCGAGGAGTCCATGAACCCCGGCGAGCCCAGTCTCGTGATGCCGGACATGCCGCTGGCGCTGCGCTCCCCGGCGGTGGGCATGCCCGGATACCTGACCCAGGCGGATCTGCTACGCGCCCTCGCGCCCGTTCTCAGCGCCCGATCCGACACCTTCAGGGTGCGCTTCTACGGTGACCACGCCGGGTCCCGCGCCTGGGGCGAGGCCGTCGTGCAACGCCAATCCGCCTATCTGGATGCGGGGGTCGACCCCGTCCTGCATCCCCGACTCACACCACCCGCGTCCCAACGCTTCGGCCGCCGCTTTGAAGTGGTCTCTTTCACCTGGCTCAACCCGGAGGAACTCTAATGTCCCGCTTTTTCTGTCTTTTCATGGTTCCTCTGCTGCTTCTTGCCGAAGAAGAGGCGCCGGCGCCGCCGCTGCAGAGTGTGACCCTTTTTCTGTTGGGAACATCGCTGGACCCGGAAGTGTCGGTGCCGGATGTGATCTTTCAGTTTGAAGACCATCAGGGTGTCAACGGCGTGTCCATGCAGCCCGGCGGCATGGCCGGACCTTTTCTGCGGCACGCGACCCCCGGGTTTCAACTGTTCCGGGAAGAGCGGGTGCCTCCGCCCCCGGACTCCCCGCCGGACACGCCGCCCGAGGTCATCCGCCATCCGCTCGCCCGGGTGGACATCCCGGTGGAGTGGCGCAATGTGTTTTTGCTGGTGCACGTGGATTCACGCAGTGGAACGGTCCAAAGCCTCAGGCCGCTCAATCAAAGCGCGGACGTGTTGCCGGTCGGCCATTTGGGACTGATCAGTTTTCTGGACCGCTCCGTGACGGTTCGGCTGGGCGGGGCCAACGGGGATCTGGCGCCGGGGGGACGGCTTCTGCTCCCCGCAGAACGGCGCACCGGCCCCCGGGGCGACATGGTGCTCTTTCTCGCCGGCGCCCGGAACGGCAACGGGGAAATGGAGGTGCTCGCCTCCCGGCGTATCTCCGTCAACCCTGACTTCCGCCGCCTGGCTTTGCTTTTTCCTGACGCGGGTGGGCTCCTGCAAATCATTGTCCTCCCCCCCGCGCCCGAAGACCTGGAGGAGGAGGAGAGTGACGAATGACGAGTGACGAGTGACGAATGACGAAAGACGAATGATAAATCAGAATGTTGATCCCGGAGTGAATGATGCTTCATAAAATCTTATTTTTAACGTTACAAGTGTTGCTTTTGCCGGTCGGCGCGGCGCTTCGCGTCACCCCGGTGTTTCCGCTGCATGAAATCAGCGAATCCTGGCCGGAAAGCCGCGGCGGCGCGGTGGACAGCGTCAATCTGCTCGCCCCGGTGAACGGCACCGCCTCCGCCCCCTTTGTGGTGGAGGCCTCCCCGGACCTTCTCCGGGAAATGACCCTGCGGATCTCTCCCGCCGCCGGACCGGACGGTACCCTGCCGCCCGAAACTTTTCAACTCCGCTACGGCGCCGCCGGGCCGTCGGGTCAGGAACGCCCCCTGGATGATCTCGATGTGCTGCTGGAGGAAAATCCCCAGGGGAACGCGTCCTTTCTGCCGGTGTGGGTCACCGTGCGGGTTCCCCACGATCAGCCGCCTGGAACCTACCGGGGGGAAATTGAGGTCCGCGCCGGCACGCATCAGACGCGGGTGCCCTATGTGCTGGTGGTCAGTCCCTTTGTGATGCCGAATCCCGGCGAACTTATTACTCATGTTTCGCTTTACCAGTCTCCCGAAGCGGTGGCCTGGCACTACGGCGTGCCCCTGTGGTCCGATGCCCACCTCGAGAAAATGGAGGCCTCCTTCCGCATGTTGGGCCGGGTGGGGCAGCGGCATCTCAATCTGTTTGTGTATCCCGATGCCTACTTCGGCAACACCGCCTCCATTCCCTTCCGGATGGAGAACGGCCGCCCGCGTCCCGACTATCGGCATGCCTTCCGATATCTGCAGCGTTTCGGGGAGCATGCCGGTCCCCTGGATGTGCTCTCCATCGTTGTGTGGTCACCAGCGCTTCCCCGCAGGGGGAACGTCCTGCCCGACAAACTGGAGGTGGCCTTCGTGGACGACAACGGCACCTTCCGTCCCGGCACGCTGCCGATGTACGGCCCTCCGGAAACCAAGGCCCTCTGGACCGAGGTGATTGACGGTGCCCGGACCCTGCTGCGCGAACTCGGGTGGAACGACACCCTCCTCACCATCGGCGTGGGCAGTGACCTGCGGCCCGACCCCGACACCGTGAAGTTTTTCCGCGACATCGCCCCGGATGTCGGCTGGTACCTGCTTACCCATGGGCGCGGCGATCCAAGAGAGCAGGGCGACCGCATGGAGATCCGCAGTCTGAAGTCCACCTATTACGTTTCCCCTTTCGGCCCCTTCCGCTCCCGCAGTGAGGAGCGCCCCGCTCTGCTTGGCGGCTGGGACAACGAATTCCGCCGCATCAGCAGCGCCCGCTTCGGACTGCTCACCCCCACCCGGCCGCTCATTAATTACCGCACCACCGCCGAGGGCATTCTCGAAGACCCCTGGCGCGGGCTCACCGGGCTTGGCCTCGATTTCTGGAGCGTGCGCGCCCCCGACGGCCGCACCGGCAGTCCGCTCGGGCGTCATGTCCCCGGCTGGCCCCGTATGCACACGAATAATAACAAGGCTCTCGCCGCCCCCGGACCCGACGGAGCCATCGGCACCACCCGCTTCGAAATGCTCCTCGAAGGGATTCAGGAAAGCGAGGCCCGCATCACCCTCGAGCGCGTGCTTGGCAACGCCACCCACCGCCGCCGCCTCCCCGACGGCCGCGCCGCGGAAATGGAAGCCTACCTCAAAGACCGCGTTAATCACCGCTATGCCCTCCTGCAAGAGGAGATTCAGGGGGACAGATCCCTTTGGGTGGACGCGGAGACCGCGTATACCCGGGCCCTGCAGCTCTTCACCTACGCCGCCGAGGCCCAGCGCATCCTGATCGCCGCAGGAGAACTGAAGACCCCCGGACCCGCTCTTCGGACCTGGACCGATGTGCAGGGCCGCCGCATTCAGGCCGCCCTCGTCGGGCGGGGCCCCGGCACGGTCCGTCTCCGTCTTGCCAACGGACAGGAATACGACATCCCCCTGACACAGCTTTCCGAGGCCGACCGCGCTCGTCTCAATCCTCCCACCGCCCCCTGACGCAGCTATCATCCGAAACCCAATCACATCTTTTCCGAATCTTCCTCATACTCGTAATCGTAATCATAATCTTAATCGACGAACGGCTCGGTTTTTAGAGTACGATTAGGATTACGATTAGGATTAGGAGTACGGAAGAAACGACTTTGAATATCATCTCTCTACAGAAAAATCTAAAATGACCCCACCCCTGCTTGGCATCGACATCGACGACACCCTCGCCCTCTGGACCGACGATCCCGCCGTGCCTCCCGCCCCCGCGCCGGGTTCCGCCGCCGTGCTGGAGGCCTGGCTGCGCGATGACCTGGTCCGCATCATCTACATCACCTCACGCAAACGCATCCGGCGCGAGGAAACCGTTCTCTGGCTTTCCTGGAACCAATACCCCTCACCCAAACGCGTTCTCTTCGAGGAGGACATTCCCCGCGGAAAACCGAATGCCCTGCTCGCCCTCGGCGCGACCGGCCTGGTGGACGACATGCCCCGCACCCAGGAGGCCGCCAGCGCCGCCGGACTGCGCGCCTACTGGCGCGACATCCCCAAAAATAATCACATGCCTCCGCCCGCTTCCCATGCGAAACTTCATCCCTGGCACGACTGGTCCACCCTCGACGACCTCGTTCGAAGCCACTTTGCGGTATTGCCGCAATGACGCGATTTTTGATTTTATTTACGCGATGTTGAATATCATTCCTTCCCCCAACTCCCTATACTGTACAATGAAACATGAACCGATGTGACCGCAGCCACATCACAGCCTTGGAGACTTTGAACATGAAAACAAAAACCATCCCCTTCCTCTTAACCTCCCTGCTGACCGCAGGCGCTGCTCACGCGGCGATTCTGTTTAGCGGCAGCTACACGCAGGACTTCGACTCCCTGGCCACAGCGTCTACAAATATAAGATTCACAGATTCGAATGCCCCGGCTTGGGAGAACAACAGCACCCTCCCCGGATGGTATGCGGGTGGTAACCAACCGTTGAATGAAAATTATGCGGTATTCAATGGCGGGGACGGTACCTCCGGGCTTAATGGTGAAGTCGGCGTGGGAAGTTTTGGAAGTTTCGACTCCACGGACCGGGCCATCGCTCCCCTGAAACGGAATAACAGCTCAGTCATCGCCTTGGCGTTGACCAATGACACCGCAGGAGTCCTGAGTAGTTTCACAGTCACCTACACCGGCGAGCAATGGCGGGACAACGCTACAGGAACCCCTAGATTGGATTTTACCTACCAAGTTGATCCCGACGAAATCTGGGGTACAGGCAGTTGGACTTCTGTTTCCGCCTTGGATTTTCATGGGCCCCAGAATGCAGGCACAGGTATTCTTGACGGTAATACAAGTGCAAACCGGACCGTGCTCAACGCGGTCATTCCAGACCTGGCTCTGGCCCCTGGCGAAACGGTCTGGCTCCGCTGGCAGTTTGTCGGCAACAACGGCAGTTATGTAGCGGTGGACGACCTCTCCGTCACCGCCATCCCCGAACCCGGCACGCTTGCGCTGTTCGGCATCGCTCTCGGCGCGCTGGTGCTGTTCCGCCGCCGCCGCTGAGCGGTGTGGGCATCTCCCAAAACACCTTTTCCGAAGTTCGGAAACGCGGAGATGTCCGTTTCCGAACTTCGGAATTTTTATGTGAATTCAAAAATTGCGACAGAGGCGGGGCCATGATACACGTTCCCGAAGTGAAGAAAGGACCCTACATCTACCTGCATTCCTCCATGGAGTCGATGCATCCCCTGCGCCTGATCCAGGGTGTGGCCGCCTATGGCCGGGAACAGACGCCCCTTTGGAACGTGCGCTGGGGGCATTATTTATCCAAAAGCAGTGTGGCCGAACTGAATCAGATGGATGGTATTCTAACCTTTGGCTTGAGTCCGGAACAGAGGCAACAGCTTGACAGTCTCACTCCCCCGGTTGTGAATCTCAGCTCCTCGAATCTTCCCTGGGACACCGTGGCTTCGGTCAGCCCGGATGATGTGGGGATCGGCCGCATGGCCGCTTTGTATTTTCAGGAGCGGCTCTATACGCAGTTCGCCTTTTTGGGGGTGGCGTCGCACGTGTACAGCCGCGAGCGGCTGGCGGGCTTTCAATCCGGACTGGGCCGCACTGATTTTCCGGTATTCACTGAAGAATTCAACTCCGTCAAATCCTACAGTGAACGACTGGGTGACTTTCTCCGCGCCCTTCCCCATCCGACCGCCCTGTTCTGCGCAAACGACTACTTCGCCCGCCGGGCCTGTCAGGCCGCGATGGAGATGGATCTGGCCGTGCCGGATCAATTGGCGATTTTGGGGGTGGACGCGGATGAACTGATCTCGCAATCCAGTCCGGTGCCGCTCTCGAGTGTCGATCCTGACGCCTGCCGCATGGCCCGGCGGGGCGCGGAGTTGTTGGGACAGATCCTGCGGGGCGAAGCCGACCGTTGTCATCAGGAGCTGTTCCCGCCCGCAACGGTGCGGACCGAGCGTTCCACCGACGCGCTGGCCACGGAGGATCCCCATCTGGCCCGGGCCCTGGCCTTTATCCGGGAAAACGCCTATTCGGGCATCAATGTGGATGAAGTCGCCCGCGTTGCCGGTCTGGGCCGCCGCACGTTGGAGCGGCGGTTCAAAGAGGCCCTCGGACACGGTATCGATCCCTACATCCGCCGCACCCGCATCCACCGGGCAAAATCCCTGCTGCGGGACAGCCCCCTTTCCATCGCCGAGATTTCCGAGCGCTGCGGCTTCAACACCGTCTACTATTTCTCCACCGTCTTTAAAAAAGAAACCGGCCTCACACCCGGCGGGTACCGGCACCCGGTTTCGAAGTGAATTTCTGATTAGTTTTCCCCGTGTTTAAAACACACCCCTCACAATCCCGGAATCCATCCTATGAACACATCGCAATCCAAAGGTCTTTTGACCCTCGGTATCCTCCTTTTGGCCGCCGTCCCCCCGGCGGGACGGGCCAACCGCTTTCGGGAATACACCGAACAATACGCGAGCCCGAAAGACGGCGCCCGGCCTCTGGCGGCCTCCTATCTGGGCGGAAACGGCGATGAATACCTGATCGCGGGGGACTTCCTGCTTGACGGCACGCTCTTTCTGGCCGGAAACGCTTTCGGACCCGATTTCGACATCGGCGGTCACGCGCTTCCCGTTTTGGGACGGGATGAGCGTCCCCCGCGTTTTGAAATGCCTCTGCGCAACGACCGCCCGAACCCGCCCAAAAGCTGGGAATATACCGACGGGGCCGCGTTTATCGTTCGTCTCACCCCCGCGTATGACCGCATCACCCGCGCCGTCCGGTTTCCCTGGGGTGCGGGCGTGCTCACAGATCTCGTGACCGATCCGCAGGGAAATCTCTACATCACCGGATTGGTCGGCGCCCGCTTCGATTCGGTGGGCTCCTCCCGCCGGATCACCCATGAGGAGTTCGAGGGAGACGGCGAAACGTTTATCGGCAAACTTAAACACGACCTCAGCGGCTTTGACTGGCTGATCCGCTTTCAGGACCATTCCCACAACACCCCGCAACTCCGCCACATCGGCAACGGGATCATGAGCTATGTGGGCCACAACGGATTTCATTTCAATGCCGACGGCGACATTGCCAACGCCACGCATGTGGGGGTTACCACCGGCTGGCAGCGCGGCGTGTGTTTCATCACCTTTGCCCAGGTGCGGGGTGACTTCCACCGCAGCAACACCGGCCGTGAGCCGTGGCACCGCCCGTTTGTTCATATTCTGAATCCTGATCAGTCTCTGCGCTTCCGGTTTTACCAGTTCCACAACCGCACGGTGGGCACGAACTGGAGCCGTCTGGTTTCCGATTCCGTCATGCGGCTGGCCGCATTCGACCGCAACGGACAGCCGGTGATCGGCGGCTGGTCCGACGGGGGCAATTCGCTTTGGGGCCGTGTGCCCTACGATATGACCCGGCATGTCGGGCCGGCCATCCGGGAGACCACCGGCCGCGAAAGCGGACTTCCCTTCAGCACCTGGGGCGCGGGAGTCGGTTCGTTTCTTCATCTGAACCGGTTGGATTTCGAAACCGGGAACCCGCTCAGCTACACGCTGTTTATTGCATACATGGGGCACCGGAATGTTCCCAGTTCCGTTCGCGGCGACAATTTGGATTTCAGCGTCGACAATGATCTCCTGCTGTCGGGCGGATCCGCCTGGGGCCTGATTCAAACCCGGGATCATGTCGTCAACACCCTCGAATATGACAGCGAGGATTACATCGGCGGACCGTTTTTCGCCATTTTGAATGAGAACTGGAACAACATCCGGTATTCCTCCGCGGTGCCCGGCGGCGGCGAGGTTGCTTTGCAGCGGCACTCCTCCGCTCAAAGCGGAACCTTCCGGTTCGGTTCCGCCCGGGTGAACGGTCGCACCCGGGTGGTGGCGGTCACCGGTGCGGTTCAGAACGATAAATTCAAATCCGTCAACCCGGTGCAGCCCTCCTTTGGCGGCGGGTCGCTGGACGGACTTTTTGTGGTGCTGGAAATGGATTCTCTGCCCATGAGTCCGCCCGTCACCTTTCAGTTTCCCACCGCCGCCAGCCGCGATCTGACCACCGCGAAAACGGATGACACCATGTCGGGACTTTTTCAGGTGTCGGATAAACTGCGTAACAACGACAGCATTCTGTTTCTCCGGGACAGCACCGCCAAAAAATGGCCGCTGCAGTATCGCGCCAATCCGGTGGGAGAGCATGTGGTGGACGCCTCGGGCTCCGGCCGCTTTGTTCTCCGGGCGGAAGGCGACCGCGTGGAGCTGGGCGAAGAGGGCCAAAGCGGACAAACGCGCCGGCTGGCGGGTCAGGACGGAGGGGGAGGGACCTACCCGACCCTCGAACTCCGGATTGAACTCACCGGACGCAACACCGCAAGCGGCGAAATCCTTTTCGGGGACCATCGTCTGCGGCGTGAAGGACCCGTTAATATCCGGAATACCCGGCCCGCGAGGGACGGTATCGAACTTTCGGGTCAGTTCCAGGCCACCAAAGCGGAACTGGGACTGTCCGACGCTCCGACCGACGCGAACGATGTGATTCATATCGGCTGGTGGGCCCCCGGCCGCCATGCGCCTGAAGGCGCTTCCGCTCCTGCCGCCACAACCGCTCCGGCCTCCCGATCCTCCCCGGCGGCCCCGCAGAGCCTGCGGGTATGGACCGATGTTAACGGACGGACCATCGAGGCCCGCATGATCAGCGCGACCGCCGATCAGGTAACCATCCAGCGCGCCGACGGAGCGCAGTTCACCATCCCCCTGGCGACGCTCAGTCCCGCCGATCAGCAGTGGGTGCGGGATCAACCGCGCTGACCGGGTGTGGACGTGCAGGGTCGTCCACGGTTCCGGCATTATTGTCCGGCTGCGAGCAGCAGGAATACACTGGAGGTCCAGGTGTAGGCTTTGTCGCGGAGGGGGGCGCCGGTGAGGGCGTCGAAGTTTTCGGAGAAGCCGGAGGCGGCGCACATGCGGAGAAAGCGGTTGGCAATGTCATCGGCCAAGGCCGTTTCACCGCTGCGGCGCAATCCATCCACGATCAGGCAGGTGCTGGGCGCCCAAATCGGGCCGCGCCAATAGCCGTCGGGGGTGTAGTGCGGACTTTCCGGCCACTCGGTGGCGAGTCCGTGCGGGGTGAGATAGCGGTGCAGGCGGGAGACGACTTTTGCGCGGATGTCCGTGGGGAGTTCCCCGCCGAGAACCAGGGGGATGGTTTCGATCAGGGTGTCGGCCTCGACAAATTCGCCACTGGGCAGATGTTTGGCGACGAAGCGTTCGCCGTTCCAAAGTTCGCGGAGGACGGTGGCGCGGAGCTGATCGGCCCGGGTCGACCAGAATTCCGCATCCACGTTTTGCCCGAGGATGCGGTGGATGGCCGCCAGTTCACGACACTGCAGGACGAGGAAGCAGGGCAGGTCGGGGGTGAGGACGGGCACGCCCTTGAGGAAAAAGGTGCTGTTGTCCCAGCCGCTGTCATTGCCGTGCAGGTAGTAGGGCAGTCCGCCGTCCTCCCAGACGCGGTGGTTGAGCCACCAGCGGGTCCAGGGCTCCAGCCAGGAGAGAGCCTCGCGCAGGCGGGGGGCGTCAAAAAAATCGGGACGTGTGGCCCGGAGTTTGCTGAGGGCCCAGCCATGGATGGGCGGCTTGCAGAAAGAGAAATGCTCAATGCCGTCGTTTTGCTGATCGGGAAAGGCACCGTGAATATCCTGGCGGTCCGCCATCAGCATCATCTGATCCCAGGCGAAGTCCGGGGTTCCCCGCATGTGGGCCATGGCGTTGAAGGCGTGGTCCCAGCTCCACACGAAGTCCATGTGGTTTTTGCTCATCAGCATGGCGTGACGCCGAAAGTGACCGTGGGGGCGCACGGTCGAGGACCAATTGACGTAGGCGGCCCGCACGCGTGCTTCGGCCAACTCCGGGGAAGCCTGGGGAATCTTGGCGAGCCATTCCGAAAAGTCCGCGCGGGTGGCGGCCTCCACCTCTTCGAAGGGGGAATAGGTCCGCGGGGTCCAAGTGCCGTGGAAATGGTCGAGGGCCAGTTCCCATTCTCCTTCAGGGGTGTCGGCGCTGAGGCGGGCTTCGATTGTTTCACTGGCTTCGCCCTGCCAATCGGTGAGGGCCTCCAGTTTCCCGGCGAGAACATGGAGGAGAATCTTGCTGGCGCTGCCGCGGGAATTGATTTCCCAGTCCCCTCCGCGGGCGGGATACATGGAGGCGTGATAGATGGGCGGAATGCAAAGACTCAGGCTGACCCCGCGTCCGCGCAGGCGCAACGCCTCGGTCCCGTCAAAGAGGATTTCCACCTGTCCGGATCCTCCGGGCGTGCGCAGGGTGAGGCGGGCCGCGTCCCATTCGCTCTCCGGCTCCTGGCCGTCGAGGAGCAGCAGGGCCAGCTCGTGAACGGCGAACTGCACGCCATGGTGCTGACGAAGATAAAGACCGGGACCGAAATGAGGCCGTTTGTGATTCGTCAACCGACTGAGGGAAAGGTAGCTGCCGAAGCGGGAGAAGGGTTCAAATGTGAGGTCTTGATGAGGAGAGATTTGCATAAGGGTTCAGTTTAGGGGTTCACCCAGTCCGGTGAGGACTTTTCGATCGGGGGTGTAGGCGATGACGTTGAGCAGGCGGAAATAGCGGGCGGCCTGGGCTACATCGATGTCCACCAGCAACACCTGAATGCGATGACGTCCGGGTGAGAGTGTCAGGACCGGCGTGAACCCTTCCGCGTCCAGGGGTATTCTCCGGCCGTCCACGGCGAGTTGTATTTGCCTGCTGAGAGCTTTGACGTTGAACTGAACCTCCCGTTCTTCCGGAGTCTGCACGATGGAGACCGCCGCGAGGTGGGCGGAGGCGTTGTCCGGGACGGTTCCGGCGGTGAAATTTCCGGTCGAAAGCCCGAAGCGGCGGGCCATGGCCGCGTCGCACCAGAGGCGGGGGCCGTCCAGCAGCGAGTCGTCGCGCAGAGCCCGGTGGCTTTGTCGAAACCAGGGCGTCCCGTCGGACAGGGGCGCAGAGGGGTCGAGCGCCTCCACCTGAATGCCGGCCGGATCCGGCAGCACCGCGACATCCCATTCCCCCAGGCCGGTATAAAGATCCCATTGGCTGCCATCGGTGTCGGTTTGATCGATGCCGTCCCCCCGCCAGATGACGTCAACCCGCCAGCGAAGCGAGCCCGCATCCGGCCGCCACGCCAGAGGGCAGCGCACCACCCGGGGGGCGGTGACGGGGCCGATTTCCTGGGTTTCCGTGCGTGTGCGCACCTGTTGCACCGTCCAGCGCACGGTTGCGGAGGCGCCCTTTGCGGGCGGGATCAGCACCACATCCGCGAGCGAGCGCTGTGCGGCGTGCCGGTCGTAGCGGGGCACGCATTCGGTGACCGGGTGTTCCGGTGAAATCCCGATAGAACCGGCTTTGTTCTCCGCCGCGCGGATGTGGAATTCCGCGGCCCGCGAGCTGTCGTGGCCGGGCAGGGTAAGCGTCAGCGTATCCTCCTCCCAGTGCCATTCGAGGGCGTCCGGCCCGCAGACCCCGGCCGGTCGGGCGCAATTCCGGAGGTGAACACAAACCGTCCGGGTGGCGGGACACCCCGGAAATGTTCCTTCAGCGGGGGCGAGCCGCAGGTGCAGGTTTTCCCCGGTGCGCACCTGTTGCAGGCGGGTGCGGACGACTTCCCCGCGCTGCCAGCCGCGGCCCTCGCCCGCATCCTCGACGGCGGTGCCATCGCCGTTGCCCGGCCAGCATTCAAAGTGAAGTTCGTCCGGTTGCAGGTCGGCCATCGCCCGGCGCGGACGCGGATCAATGGGCAGGACCGCTCCCTCCCGCACCATGACCGGGATCCGGTTCAAATCCCCGCGGACCACGATAAAGGTGTTTCCGGACTGTTTTTCGCCGGTTTGGACATCAAACCAGTCTCCGGGCGGCAGATAAATGACCCGTTCGGCCAGTCCGTCGCGCATGGGGGTGACAAACGGGGCGATGAGCATGTCGCCGCCGAGCATGGCCTGGCGCCGGGCGGCGCGCGCGGCCGCGTCGCCGGGGGCATCGAACCACATCGGGGTGAGCGGCGTGACCCCCTCATCGGCAAAACGGTGCGCGGCCGCGATCCAGACGGGAAAATAGCGCATCCGCAGGTTGACACCGATGCGACAGGCCTCCATGACCTCTTCGCCATACGCCCAGGGACGGCGCTCGTGGTTCGGATTACAGGAGGAGTGCAGGCGGAGGGCCGGCGACAAGGCGCCCCATTGCACCCAGCGGGTGAACAGTTCAGGAGGCGTGGGTTGCAGGTGTCCTCCGATATCGTGGCTCCACCAGCCGGCCAGAGACGAAACGCTTTCGGCGGTGAAATCCACCTGGGAGGCCAGGGTGTCCCAGCGGGTGTGGGTGTCGCCGGAAAACTGGATCGGATACCGGTGACCGCCGACCCCGCCCCAGCGGGAAAGCATGACGCCGCGGCGGTCTTCGCGGTCGTGATCGACATGATGCACATGGTTCAGCCAGGCCAGCGGGTCGAGGCCCGGCATTTCGCAGACATCGCCCTGCTGCCAGTCCATCCACCAAAAATCCACGCCCTCGGCCTCCAGCGGATGGTGTAAACGGCGGAAGTATTCCCGCATGTATTTCGGGTTGCTGCACGTGAAGGGCACCGGGGTACCGTCGGCCGGATGCCCCAGCGCGTTGGCAAAGCCCTCATAGTCCGCTTCAAAGGCCTGGACACCGTTGGAGGGATGCAGATTCAGCGTGGTTTTGAGCCCTTGCCGGTGGCACCATGCTAAAAACGCGGGCGGATCGGGGAACAGGTCGCGGTTCCAGGTGTATCCGGTCCAGTCTTTGGCCAGATGCCAGTCCATGTCCAGGACCAGAACATCCAGGGGAAAGTCGTGTTTCCGGAATTCCCCCACGATGGTTTGCAGATCCCCGGCGGAGTATTTCCAGTAGCGGCTCCACCACATGCCCAGCACCGCGCGGGGCGGCAGGGGGGGGCGGCCGGAAATCGCGATGAAATCCCGCAGTGCCGCGCGGAAATCATGTCCGTGCAGAAAGAGATAGAAATCCTGCCCTGTTGGATCGCCGGGAAAAATATTGAGTGAGGCGTCCGGGAACCGAACCGAGCCGGAATCGTCGACCAGTGCCCAGCCGTCCTCTGACAGAATCCCCGGGGTGACGGGGGGATACCCGGCGGTGCCGTCCAGCGTGCGGGCGGTGCCGCCCAGCGTACCGGTCGGCGCCTGACCCGGCCGCCATGTTCCCGCGGGAAAGGTCA
The DNA here is from genome assembly GCA_020831625.1 of Verrucomicrobiota bacterium. GTDB lineage: Bacteria > Verrucomicrobiota > Kiritimatiellia > SS1-B-03-39 > UBA6053 > PXAS01. The sequence continues at coordinate 20,381 of JAFIGD010000020.1, forward strand.
CCTGTGTGTTTTCAGCCGTCATGGGGCCGGGGCCTGAAATCTGAACCGCCACCGCGTTTGTGCGGTAGATCCCGTCGGTGCCGGGCTGAAGCACCCGGCCGTGCCTGCGGTCCCGCGCGAAAAAGGAGGGGCGGTCATCCCAATGTCCTTCAGGGTGATATTCAAGCCGGATAAGCGCATCGGAAAAAGCGGTGACACGAAACATAATGTGAAAGACCTCAAATTAGAAAAGCCGGGATTGTACCCGCGAACATGACAGAATAAAATGGAAGATTGCGTAAATATTTTGTTAAACAGCGACAGTTATTCAGAGGGGGTTTGCAGTGCGGCGGCCGGGAGATTATGAGCGCCCACCCGTAAAAGCCGCATGTTTCGTTCCCCCTTTGGGTAGAGAAAAAAATAATTCACTTTTTCGGGGTCAACATACATTCGGGTGGAGGCCGCAAGGCGGGGGTTGCCGGAATCATCCTGCCGATGAATGCGGACCCTGGGATTGCGGCTGTCGAAGCGCCGGCCGGACAACATCAGGGTTTGAAGAGACTGGATGACAAAATAAGGGTCGCCGTCCCCCAGGCTGAAAACCACGGGGCGGTCTCCGGCATTGTACACACTCACATCGCCATTGGAGAGGGAGCGGTTCAGCAGCGGCATCGGGAAGCTGACCATGGCTCCGTCCGAATCGCGTTCATGGGGGAGGGCAATAAGAATCATTCTGCGGGCATTCACGGGAAATGAGGCGCGCAACACGGGAAGACGTGTCTCCAAAAGAATCGGTTCCGCGTCGGGTCCGGCTTCTTCCGGCGCGGGAACAAAAACCCGTTCCACATCGTAAATTTTCAGGGGCAACGGGCCCTGATAGCGGTGGACTTCGCTGGTTCCGCCCCGGTGAAGATGAATCCGCTCCATGCCGTGAATTCCGTCAAAGTATGTGCGGGGGAGGGGCGCAACCTGGCTGTCGGCGGTCAAAATCCCTTCCGTGGGCCAAATATAAACGGAAAAATACACATCCGCCATCGGTTCGGGTTTTGCGGGTTCGGGTTTTGCGGGTTCGGGTTCGGAGGGGGCCTCAACCGGGGGGGCCCGCGAATCCGCGTCGGCGGCCGGCGCGGAGGCGGGATCAGACTGCGCATAGGCTCCGGTACCGAAAAGAAGAACGAGAAACCATGGACGCAGCGGTCCCGGGACGCTCATATTTCATCTCCGCTCAGCCACCGGAAAGATATCACGCGGAAACGACGTCCGAACAGGGTGTTCAGGGGAGTAAGCTCCAGAGGCAGATCCCCCGGACTGTTGGCGGGGTCCACATATTCAGCATCCCGCTGGACCACGACTTCGCACCAGGCGCGGGCATTGGTTGTGTCCCCGGCGCCCGTGCTGCCATAGGCGCGGATGGTAAAGGTGTCGGACCGGGCCTGAAGAACCGCGCCCACCCGGCTGAGCAAATCCGCCTGCGTCAGTTCCGCAGAGGCGCTTCCGGTTTTCCGTCCCCGGGTGTTTTCCAGGGAAAGTCCGTAGAACATGCTGCCGCCATCCTTTTCGCCCGGGTAATCGGTTTCGGGATTAATCCAGAGGTCGGAGCCTTCCGATCCAAGCGTCTCGTTCAGGCCTGCGGCTTCGAGTGCCGCCTGAAGCGCCCCCGCATGGGCTTCGGGACGGGACGCGTCCATCAGGGCCCGGTTCACAAAATCGGACAGTGAGAGAAAAGGTCCCCGCTGTTTCACCTGATGAACAATTTCGACCGCCAGGCCGGTATCTGAATCAGGATCCCAGATTTGCTCCGGGGAGAGGACGCGGTGGCCCGCATGGGAGCGAACCGAATCAATGTCATCCCCGTCGGGATCAAACACGCCTGCGGATTCATCTAAAAACCGGCTGAACACCGCCGCATCGGCCGCGCCGCCGGGGGTGTCCACACCGAGCATGGATTCCAGAAGCATGGCCCAGGCGGCCACGGAGGTGGAGTTGACATTGAACACCCCGTTGATCAGCACCCGTTCGGCACTTTCGGTGAAATCCCGATGCGTTCCAAACCGGGGATTTCCGGGAAGGCGGTAATCGGGATCCTCATAAGGCGGTGTCCATTGCAGGCGGGTGTTGTAGTCAGAGGTGAAGATAAAATCGTCCCAAAGGATTTCGTTGTAGATCCAGGAGCTGTCATAGCCCGGGAAAAAGGACCCCAGGAGGCCGTCATGGTGGGCGTAGCTCCCGTAATCCCGGGGAGAGCGGGTGCTCGCGAAGGGAATGGTTTCGCCGGGGATGTCGTCGGGTGAGGTGTTCTCAACCGATGGATAAAAGGACTGCACCGCCCGCCGGCTGTCCACCAGCAAGTGACTGAAGGCGTTGCCGATGGTGTGGGCCGGCATCATGTAGCCGTAATTCGTGGTGTGATCCGCAAGCGTTCTTGCATTCCCCTGCGTGCCGCCGTGCCGGGTGGGGTGCAGGCGGGCGTGTTGGAGCGAGGCGGGGCTGGTGATTTCATGAAGACTCCGCGGCACCTCATACAGGACCGCTTTCGGCGTTTCGCCATCGGTTTCAAACGGAAAATCGCTGAATCCGATAAAAACGTTCCCCTCATCGTTAAACGAAAACGAGTCGATATCCGCATAGGCGGTATCCCCCATATAAAAGCCGCCGATATACATCGGACTGCTTTGAAACCCGAAACGGTTAAAGCGGCTGCCCACCAGACGGGAGGCCGGATCGCGGATTTGAAACGGAGCCGTCGGATTAAAATCACGGAGCCACCGGATCGGGGCGGACATCGCCGCCGCATTCGGATCGGTATCGTTGAATTCAAAAGAGGGTTCCGGCAGACGCAGTCCCCAGGACATTCCCCAGGAGGGATAAGAAGGGGTGACGCCGATGATGAAGGGTTCATCATCCGCCGGAATGGATAAAGGGACATACACCGGCACGATGTTCTGCCCGTCGTCGGGAGAGGCAAAATGAATCCATCTGGGCAGTTCCATGTTGGCGAAGCGTGATTTCACCCATTCATTTTGATCCTGATTGGAAAAGGCCTCGCCCTTGAGGTCAAAGCTCAACCCCATTAAGTTGGAGCTGCCCTGTCCCCCTTTTCCTAAAATGACGCCCAACTCAAGAATGTCCCAATTTTTGAGCCCGTTCACATTCACGGCGATATCCTCCAGCGGGGCGTCCACTTCATTTTTGGCCCAGGAGGGTTCGTTTCGGGGATGTCCATTGTCATCACGGTCTAAAAAGAACGGAAAGGGATATCCCCAGGTTGTTCGATTGTCGGTCACACGTTTTTCACGGTCGTGATCCCAGGCGGAGACGCCCTGCATGTAGCCGTGAGGGGAACTGATGGCCGATTCGATGACCTGTTTATTCACATCCTCTTTAACATAAAAACTGAACTGACCCAGGTCGGGAAGGCCCTGACGTAATTCGATGGTGGTTCCGGCGGGGACCTGATAGGTTCTGTAATCCGAGCTGACTCTCCGGGAGCTGGTGATTTCCTGATGTTGGTGCATCGTGAACACCACCGCCTCGCCGGGGGGAAGCACCACCTGCCCGCCGCCGCCCTCGCCCGCAAGCCGGAAAATAAACGGACCCTCTGTGTTCCGGGGGTCATAGCCGACGGTCAGGCGGGGTGTCCACAGCTCCTGGTTAATGATATGCGCATAGGAGGGGCTCCAGTCGTTGGTCCGCACCTTCAGCCGAAAAGGATATCGGTCTCCTTCATTTAAAAACACGGTGGTCCCGTACCGCAGGCGGATATGCCATTGCCGTCCCGGCGGAAGGCTGATCGGTTCGGAGTAGGGGTTCCACAACACGACAAAGGGCACCATATGAAGCGCCACATGCGGCCAGTCCACGGTGTAGTGGTACGAAATATTGATCCGGGCGATCACGGGGGTTATCTCAAGAGGCTCCAGCGGATCCGAATTGCCGTTCCAGGGTTTCGCGGCCCGCAGGGTATGGCCGTCCCCCCGCCGCCCGCGCAGGGTCGTATGGGTCAGCAGTTGCGTCCAGGGGGCGCCGCCCGGATCGTAGGTGATATTCAGATCGGACAGGGGCGGAAACATGTTTTCGCGGAAATGTTCAACGGGCGCGGCCTGATCTTCGCGCAGGGTCATGGCGTTGAGCGCATTCCAATGCCGGTCGGAAAGGGTGGGCGGTGGCTCGGCGGGCAGGGCGAGCGTCTCGGCCCGCCAGCGGTTGATTCGGGATGCCTGATGGCTGAGCAGTTGCTCATACTGGCCTCCGCCCGGCAATCCGTCCGCGTTTTCGGCGGTTTCCTGCAACACGGCGGTGAGATCCCGCTTCAAGCCGCCGCGGCGCGGATTGGAGGGAAGCCCCAGGCTGCGCAGGGTGACATCATGAAAGTGACGTCTTGAAAAATCGGGGGGACCGTATCCGGTGAGATCCAATTGTGTTTTCAGAATGGAACGGCCGAGGAAACGGTTGTGCTCGGGAAGGTCGGGATTGTAGGCGGGAAGGAGCCGTTCAGTGGCGTTCCGCTGGGCGGTGGTCCTTCGCGCCCGCTGATCGTTCTCGCCGGAAGCCTCCCGAAACGGATCGGTAATATTGATTTGCGCCTTCAGTCCCTCATCCGAAATCCAGAAGGCGTATCCGCCCCGGCGTTCATGCTGATGATCCCGTATCGGGCGTTCCGGCGCGGCCACCCGGTCTTCCGCGAACGCCACAGAACCGAAATCAACCAACGGGGCATATCCTTCCCGAAGGCGGCCGTCATCGTGGAACGGATTGAACGTCCCCAGGTCAAAGTCCTGGTCGGGATCGTGCGACAGAAAATAGCCAACGGTCCGGCTGAATCGCGGGTTGTATGCCAGGGTTCCCTCCACGTCTCCCGGCCGATAAGCCGCCGAGTCCACCGCATGACCAATCAGACGCCGCACGGCGGGCTCTCCGTCACTGACAGACGACGGCGCCGTCACCCGGGTGTCCGGACCCGCCAGGATCTGAAGATGCGCAATGGCCAACTCCGCGCTCAGACGGGCATTGGCGCGGGCCTGAAGCATTTCCTGATGCGTCACAACGTTGCGAAGCTCCATCCGCACCACCGCCACAAGCGTCAAGACGATCACCAACAGCAGACTCACCACCAACAGGGTGACCAGCAGGGCCGAACCCTTTCGCGTGGCGCGTTCAGAATCTGGAATCTGTATGTGGGGTGGCTTCTTCATATTGATTTCCGGAAAGCCCACACTCTACTCTATTCTTCGATTTTTCGTTAGACTAGAAACCGACAAGTCAGGGTGTATTTTGGACAAGCAGGGTGGATAAATTGAAGATCCACAAGATTACGGTTCAGCGGCGGCGGCGGAACAGAACCAGCGATCCCAGCGCGATCCCCACCAGCGCCAGCGTGCCGGGCTCGGGGATGGCGACGATGTCGGAGAGGCTGGTGGTGATGGTGAATTCATCGAGGCTGACCGAGCCACTGTTGAGGCTGTGACGGAAATGAAGGCTGTTATAGGCCAGCGGTGTGCCGTTCCCGTTAAAACTGCGCATGATGCCAAATCCGCTTGCGTCGGGGGTTCCCAAATCGGCGGAGGTGGGGGCCGCCGACGCGGTGAGGGTGGGATTGATCCAGAATTCCACACGGTCATAGAAGGCCGCATTCGGATTCCCGGCCGTGTTGATTCCAAAATCATAAATGGCCCGGACCACAACCAGGTTGGCCCCGGAATTCAAACCAAAATCAGTGGTCTCAAGCCCCGACCCGCCCCCCGCGCTGAACATCAAGGTGTTGTCGGTGTGATTAATGTCAAAAAACGCGTCGCGATTTCCATCTGGCGCGCTGAGGCCCTGGAGCCAGAGTCGTGTATCCGCCACCGCATTGGCGGAATCGTTTTGAATCAAAAAGGCCATGTAAAAATCCCCGGTGCCGGGGGCCGCGTAGTCAAAGTCGCGGCTGACTTGCTTGTATCCGCCCGAATGGGACCCACTGCTCCGATACGCTTCCAAGGATCCACCTGAACTTGGTGCGAAATTCGTGTAGGTCAGGTTGTTTATCCGGGGACGATAATCGACGGTTGCGGCCAAGGTCCCGCCTGTGTCGGTCCAATTTCCAGAGAAACCCGTGGTGGACGGCCCTTGCCCGACCACAGTCGTGTCCACGGTATATCCGGAAAACCCGTCATAGACCCGCAAGCTGGCGGAAGCGGTGGAGCCGAAGCTCAGCAGAAACGAGAGCGTAAAAAGCGATAGTATTTTCATTGTGGCGGTCTCCTCAATAGGGGGTTGGTAACTTCATGTTCATCCTACCCCGAAACCTCTTTTTATGTGAAGCCGAATGCCTTGTCCGGATAACTCAAATAGTTGTTCGATTTGCGCATCAGGCTTGTTTTTTGGAGATTTGTGTGCAAAAAATCGGGAGATGGACCCTTTATCGAACCATGCACTCCTTTTACGTCAGGCGGACTGGGCCTCGCTGTTGTTGTCGATTCAGTGGATCTATGAGGGGGCGATTCCCGCGGACGGCACCGGGCCTCGCACGAACCCCGATCTGGGGGCCTGGCTGTTGCTGGAGGGTTCGGTGCGGGTTCGCTTCGATGCGGGCGGATCGGCTGAAGCCGGGGCCGGGAAGTGGGTCTTTCTGCCCGCCGGACCGCGCTTTCAGGATTTCTCGGAGGACGCGCGTATCCTCTCGCTCTGCTGGCGCGCGCGCTGGCCGGACGGCCGCAATCTTTTTGAACACGGGCTGCCCGTCACGGTGCCCGCTTCGGATCATCCCGGTCTGCAGACCGCGGCGGCGGAGTTGTTGCGCTTCTCCGAGAGGTATTTGGGAAACGATCCCCAGCCCGGCTGGCGGCTGCGCGCGTCGGCACGAATCGAGGGGGCACGTTTTTTGGAAGGTGAAATTCTATTGATGAAGTGGCTGGGCGAAGTCTTTCCCGCGCTGGCGGAGCGGCAGGTCCATCCCTCCCTGCACGACATTCCCGATGAGCGGGTGCTGCGGGCGTTGGAACTGATGGAATACCTGCCGCTGCGGCGGGCGGAAAAACCCGAGAAAATCGCCAGATCGGTGGGGCTGAGTGTCAGTCAACTCAACCGCCTCTTTTCGCAGCACATGGGCCACACGCCGACGGCGCATGTGCAGGCCCGCCGCCTTTCCGAGGCCCGCCACCTGTTGCAGAGCGGAGATATGCCCATCAAGGAAATCGCGTTTCAGGTCGGCTTCGCCTCCCAAAGCGCGTTTACCCACTGGTTTCGCAAAGCCATGGGTTGCAATCCCCGGAGTTTTCAGCAACAGTTCCTCCACAACAACACGGAACTTTAATGCATACTCCTCCCCTTTGGAAAGAAGGCCGTCAAGGCGCGGTCAGTCTCTGTTATCTCGGCTTGAATCCTCCCGAACGCGACTGGGTGCTGGCGCATCACGCCGCCGTCGGCATCCGCGCCTCGCGGGTCTGTGACCGCGCGGAACCGTGTCTGTCACTTCCCGTCGAACGCAACTGGGATCTGCTCAGCGACCGGGAGGATGCGGATTTGCACACCGCCCTGTCGGCGCTGGACGGGCGCAGCGAACGGGGATGTTTCGTGCCGGAGACGCATCCCGCTGTTCCCGCCGGAACGCTCTACACGCTCTCCACGCGGGAAGAGGTGATTGAAGCGCCGGAACCCGATCTGTCGAAACCGCTGCCGTCCTTTGCCGTTTCGGCGGATGCCGACTTCGTGTTGGACTGGATCGAGTGTGTGGTGGCGAAGGGGCACTGGCTGATCCTGCGTCTCGATGCCAAGTGCCTCTCCGAAATGAACCGGGCCGGGCACCAAACGCTCTTGCAGCGGCTCGGCGATCATCATGCCCGTATCTGGTGCGCCCCTGTCCGCGACATCGCCACTTGGCGCTGATTTCATCGCCCTTGCGCACTCCAGGGACGCTTCGCGTCGAATTCCGAAGGAAAACAAAAACCCCGGGTTTCCGAACGTCGGAAACCCGGGATTGGATGACAAACCGCCTGTCTTACTTCCGACGGCGGAGGAGCAGCAGTGAACCCAGTGCAATCCCCACCAGCACCAACGTGCCGGGTTCGGGAATGGCGGTGACTTGAAGGTCTTGAACAGTGAAATTACTGGTGGTTGTCCCGAAAGTAAAGCCGGATATGGTAGTAGGGCCATCACTGATGTTGTAGGTGGAAACCAGAGTACCAACTCCAGATGCGGCGGACCAAGTGTTTGGAATTCCATCAGTAGTACGTGTGGCAGTACCATCTGCACGAGCGGTGGTGTAAACTGTTGATAATTGCAGTTGCGTGTCCGAAATGCGCGTAAGGGTCATGGTGACGGTTTGGCTTACAGTTTGATTCAGTGCTGGACGGACCCCACTAGTGATGCGCCCGTATGCACCATCCACAGTTCCGGCTGCGTTTCCCCATCCAAGAGTACGGGCCATCAGGGGGTCAGAGCCTGCGCCTTGGCGATAAACCCCGCCGTTCACATCTCCAGAACTATTACGCGTGCCGATTGACTGAAAATATCCAGTCCATGCATCTGTAACAGCGGTGTGCGCATTTTGCGTCACAGCAGCTCCGCTGAACAAACCCAATGCGATCTGAAAACCAGAATTGTTTTCGCCGATCCCCGAGAGCGTGAACTGCGCCTGAACGGAGTGACCAACCGTTTCAAGATTAAATTGGTTAAAGCTCACGGCAACGCCTTGGCCCACGTCAATACCGGTATCAGCGGCGGTGCGGGTAAAGGCCCCCGTCGCTTGGTTAAAGGAGCCATTGTTGATGACATACATATTGTCGCTTGCTTGCGAAAAGATAATCCCACCTTGCAGAACAAGGGGAGCGGCCAGAAGGGTAGCACTGGCGGTTAAGATACCTGTCATTGTTTTGTTCATCTTCAAGCTCCTGAGTATATCCGGTTTAAATTATTCTTAACAGTATACCACGCATCCGCATTTCCTGATACCTTTGCTCTGGACAAATTATTTTATATTATTAGACATATTGGAATGAGTTCAGCATCAGAAAATTTCAAGCGGTTAGGGTCGGGATATCTGGCGGGGTACGGACACCGGGGTGTATTGATGGAGCAGGCGGTGGTGGGGATGTTGGAGACGGCGCGGGGAGAGCGGTCGGACTGGATGGTGCGGCCAATTTTTGATCTCAAAGGCTTGTCGGATCCAAGCATCCGGGGGTTGGCGGCGGTGCTCTGGCCGTTTGGGAATTCCACAGCGTTCTCTTACCCCGTGCTCAATCTCAGCAACAGTGTGGGGCGCCGTGCGGGTGTGGGAAATTTCCTGAGCGACGATGCGGCGATTGGCCGGATGGCGGTGGAGTTTTTTCAGAAAAAAGGCGTCACTCAACTGCTGGTGCTCGGAATTTCCGGGCGGGCGGTGCATGAGGAGCGTTACGCGGCGGCTGTGGAACACGGCGAACGGCTGGGCATGAAGGTCACGGGCTTTGCACATGATTTTAATGTCTTCGATGTGGATGTCACCGGCTTTGCAGACTACACGGACGCGCTGTGCGAACTGATGCGACCCGTTTTCCGCACCCTGCCGCTGGGGGCGGGCGTCTTTTGCAGCAACGACTGGCTGGCTCAGCAGATCCTCTTTCTCATGCAGCGTCATTTCCCGGGGCATCTCGACAGCAGTCCGGTGCTGGGAGTGGATAACGACGCGGAGCAGAATATCTACTTCGGCACGCAACTGCCCGGCCTTTCCTCGATCGTGCCCGCCTTCCGCGAAATGGGGGCGGCGGCTTTTCGCTGGCTGGCGGAACATCCCGGAGACAAGGGCGTGGAACGAATGGCGGAGGTCTATCGGCGTTTTCCGCCGGTTGCGCTGATCGAACGCGGCTCCACGGCGGCCGGAGGCTGCGCGGATCCGATGACCGCGCGCATGATCCGCTGGGCCTGGGAACGGGTCCAGCGCGGGGAAAAAGTCTCTGTCAGCGATATGGCCCGCGCCCACCGCATGCATGTGAAAAGTGTGGAGCGGCGTTTTCAGGAGCATACCGGCGGCAACGCCGTGGATCTGCTGGTCCGCCTGAAACTCAATCTGGCCAAATCCATGCTGCGCGAAACCGACCTGCCCATCTCCGAGATTTCCCTCCGCTGCGGCTACAGCAAGCAGGACATTCTCTCCCGTGCTCTCCGCGCCGCCGAGGGCTGCACCCCGAGGGAATACCGGATGCGGAAACGCGGGGCCGGATGACGACGAATCGCCCGGCTTACTTGCGGCGGCGGAAGAGCAGCAGCGAACCCAGCGCGATCCCCACCAGCGCCAGCGTGCCGGGCTCGGGAATGGCGGTGACGGTGAGGTTGTCGATATCAAAACTGGTGCCGCGGTTATTGATGCCGATCCATACCTGGTCCAGGTCGAACTCCAGAGACGAGTTCACCACGAAGGGATTGAAGGTCAAGGCACCATAGGTGGAGGTCAGGGTGTACTGATCGGAAGCAGTTCTTTCAATTCGCAGGTTGGCGGCGGTCCATTCGCCACCCACAATCTGAGCCCCGGTGGTGTTGGAGGTGCTGACGCTGGGCTGGTCCACCAAAAATTGATTGCTGGTTGTACTCAGATCCGCAGCCAACCGGCTATTGTTGTTGCCAGTGGTGGTTCCCGCTACAAAAAAACCGGTGGCTTCGTTAATGTCCGCGCCGGATTCGAACAACCCGAAGCGCAAAACCCGGTTTCCTGTACCACCACCTACTGTACGAAAATCCAAGGAGATGTTCACCCAGTCCCCGATTTCCGCAAGCGACACGCTGGAGGGAAGGTTGGCCGTGAAGAAGCTGGTCGTGCCGGTACTGTGCCCGTAGGCAAGATATTCTCCGGGGTTTCCGCCACTGGCTTCCACACCGAGAGATGTGCTGGTGGTATTGCTCAGCGGACCGTAATCCATGGCGGAGCTGAGAATTCCGTTATCGGAATCAAAGGTGGCTCCGGTAAAAGTGTCGCTGACAATCACGGCAGCCATGGCGTGACCGGTAGCGAGAAGCAGAGCGGTTAAAAAAGTGCGGATGAAAGCGGATCGATTCGTCATAGGGGTTCTCCTGTGAGGTGTTCATTAAAGGTTGATTATAGAGTACATCAATTTCTGGCTTGCGGTTAGACTAAAAAAAGACAATGTTGGGAAATATTTAGACAAAAAGGGGCTTTATGCAGAGAAATGATAAAAACACGTTGGGCGTACTCCTTGAGCTGAATCCGATGCTGGGCTATCACCTGCAGATTGCCCGCGGCATCGCGCGGTTTCGCGCCACACGCAGTCATTGGAATTTTTTAGAAGGACTTTCGGAGCAGAGGTATGGAAACCTGCCGTTTGATTTGGTGGGCGCGATTGGCCAGATCCGCGCATCTGATGAGGCGACACGGTCGTATCGCCGACTGGGCATCCAGCACCGGGTGAGCACATCCAATCGGGATGCGGGTCCGTTTCTCTGGCCGCAGGTGATCAGCGATGACGAGGCGGTGGGCCGCATGGCTGCGCGGTATTTCCTGAGGAAACGGTTTCAGCGTTTTGCGGTGGTTGGATTCAGGGATCTGCTCTTTTCAAAGGAGAGAGCCGACGGATTTATCGAAGAATTGCATGCCCACGGCCAAAAGGATGTCCATGTTTTGATGATGCATGACCGTCTGCGGATGGAGACGCTTGCTCCCCTGTTTCCCCTGGCGCTGTTTGCGGTGACCGACACCGCCGCGCGGAGTTTTCTGCTCTTCGCGATGGAGGCGGGCATCCGGGTGCCGGAGGATCTTGCGGTGCTGGGGGTGGATAATGATGAGCGGGTGGAACTGTTTTCGCCGGTGCCGCTGTCCTCTATCCAGATCGCCGGAGAAGCCATCGGGTTCAAGGCCTGCGAGGTGTTGGAGGAAATGATTCAAACCGGCGGCGTCACCCAAAAGATCTATCGCCTGCCCCCGGTTGGGGTCATTGAGCGGCACTCCACCGAAATCATCGCCGTGGAAGACGCTCTGGTGCGCAGGGTACAGGATTATTTGGACACCCATCTGGCCGAAATTGAGGGGATGACCGACGTGGCGGCGGCGCTGAACCTGCACCGCCGCAGTCTGGACCGTCGTTTTATCGCCGCGGTGGGCATCACCCCCGCCGACTGGCTGGCGCGTCGGCGGGTGGAGCGGGCCGAGAAACTGCTGTTGGAAACGGATTATACCGTGGACGACATCGCCGAGCGCGTGGGCCTGCACGAACGCCGCCGTCTGGCCATGACCTTCCGCAAATTCTCACGCCCCATGCCTTCCGTTCTGCGGAAGGCCGGGCGCTGATGTTTTCATCATCCTCTGTCAATCTGTCCGCGACATTGCGGTGTGGATGGCGTAAGGAAACCGGGTGCCCTGGCGAACCGTTAAAATGAACTTATTTCGAATTTTTCTGATTTGCTTCTGTTTTCATGTGCAGGTCTTTTCATCGGGGGACGACATTCAGGGGTTCTTTTCTTTGAAGAACGGCGACGTGCTCAAAGGCAATCAGGTGAATCTGCGTGGAGACGCGTTCGAATTTTTTGCAAGGTCTTTCGATGCCCGCCTGACGCTGGAGCCGGAGGATTTGTCCGCATGGCAAGCGGCTGGTCTTCAGCCTTTGCGCGGCGATTCCCTTTCCCGGGTGCAACTTATCGGCGGCGAAGGGTTGGACGTCCGCGTTCTGGGTTTGGATGATGCCTGGCTGTATGTGGAAACCGCATGGGGTCAACGAAGCGCGATCCGGGTGGCCGATCTCGCCCGGATCTCCCTGCCCGAAGCCACCGGGCCCCTATATCACGGACCCCAGCCGCTTTCCGGTTTTCAAATCCCCAATGCTCCCGACGGGACGGTTCCGGGCTGGGTGGAGGTTGCCGGGGGAATCTCTTCGTTCTCCGGACCCCGGGCCGCGCTGCCGCTGAATCTCCCGGACACCGATCCGGTCTTTCGGCTCTCCATGACGGTCCGGTCGCGGGGGGAAACAAATCTCGCCCTGGATTTGGAGGGAAGCGGTTCCAGGGCGACCGGTCCCAACCGCATTTCCATTCGGCAGCGGCAAAACCAACTCACGGTGAATTCCTACACTCGAATCGGTTCACTGACCGCCGGCGCCCGAACCCTGCCGGAGGACAGACTCGAAACGTATCACCTGGAATTCTATGTCAACCCCCGTGAAAATCACTACGTGCTCCGGTGGAACGGCGTTCCGGTATGGGAGGGGCGGGAAGCGCCGGCGGATTCCTCCGAATCGTTTTCCTTTGAGAGACTCCGGATTCAGTTCATCGGCAACGCTCCGGTGTTGATTCAGGAGCTTAGGCTCAGTTCCTGGAACGGTCATCCGCCCCGTGAGTCGGAGGCTCCGGCATCGGGTGTGAGGGTCATTTTCAGGAATCAGGACGGGCTCACCGCCTCAAGCGTTCGAATGCGGGATGACGCATGGGTGCTGTCACCCGGAGAGGAGGCTGAACTCACGCTTCCGTTCGACAGAATTGCTGAATTGGTTTTTCCCGCTCCCGCGGGCGGGGATTCGGGACCGCCGCGGTTTGACGCGGAACTGCGTTTCGCTTTTCCTGGAAACCGGCTAAGGGTGACGGACCTTCAATTAAGTGGCGGCGCCGTTTCCGCACATCATCCGGCGTTTCGCGATCCATTGTCGGTACCCTTGCGGACGGTGCAGGGAATCGAATGGCGCGGGACCGAACCGCTCCCGCCGGTCACCGACGCCGGGACCGCGACCCTGCGGCTTCTCAGCGGTGAAATTCTCCGGGGAACGCTTGAGGGGTTCGCGGATGACCGCCTGAAGTTCCGCCCCGCCTGGCGCGACACGCCACTGACGGTTCCGCTGGCCGCCGTGGATACACTTTCACCGGCGGGTGAAGATGTTTTGACAGATTCGCCGCACCGCTTTCGGTTGATGAACCGGGACACGTTTCGGGGAACGCTGCAGGCGGTTAGCGAACGGGATGTTTCGGTTCTCGCTCCCTGGGGCGATGTTTTGCGCGTCGCGCGCGGCGGGTTGACGGAGATTTCCGCAATGGACGGGGAGCCGGGGGACTGGATTGACCGCTGGGGGAGCGATGCGGACTGGCGGATGACCCGGGGCTGGCGGCCCAATCCGCCCCCTCCGGACCCGGACGGGCCCTCCGTCGCCAGGGGGGGAATGATCTACGCCCGTCGGCTTCCCGACAGTCCCGATAAGGTGATGCTGGATCTGCCTTTGGAGGCGAATGCATCCGTGGGCCTTTTGTTTAATCTTTATGCCGCCGGGCCCGAACGGGGACGTCCGCTGGAAGGGGTTGAGGTCAATGTCACCTCCCGTCAGATTCTCGCGCGGGTTTCGGGCGGGGCTGAATGGGTGAACTATGAGCGAATTCCGGTTGCGCCCAATCGGCTGCAGTTCTTTTTTGATCCTGAGGCGGACACAATTTCCATATTTTTGAACGGGGAGGAGATCCCTTCGATAAACCTTCCTTTGCCAAAAGGGTTGGAGAATCGGTGGATGTGGTTCCAATCGATCGGAAACAATTTCTCCACCGCCGGACTGCAGGTACACCCCTGGAGCGGCAAACCCGACCCGGAGATGCGGAGAATGAAAGCCCGGGCGCTGGACGAAATTCTGATGGCAGGGGCCCCGCCGCTTCGCGGCCGTCTGCTCCCGGACGCGCCGGGCCGGCTCGCGTTCCTTCCCGAAGGAGCACATGAAGCCCTCACGTTCCCGGTCCGGGAACTGCAACGGTTGCGATTCCAGGCCGACACGCAATATGAGTCCCGTTCGAAAGCGGGGGACGTTCAGGTGTTGTTTCGCGGCGGTGGCTCCTTCTTGACGCTGACGTGGCTGAAGGGCGATGGGGACACCATCGTCGGGAACGGCGAAGCCTGGCGGGATCCGGTGTCGATTCCCCTCCGCTTTGTCGAAACGATTCTCTTCAACGAGCCGTAATTTCGTCGGCGGCGTCATACACCCGCCGCAGGACGTCCTGCCAGTCCGTGAACGCGAGTTCGCTCTGACGATTTCTGGCTTCGCTGGTGGTGCCAAACCAAATGTTGTGAAAAATCCGATACATGTCCATATACGCCTCGGCACCGCGTTCTTTCACCTCGGGCGGCAGGTCGGCGGTCTTGTCGGTAAGCGCGATGTGGAGAATGCGCATGGCTTCGGCGAGAGTGGTGCCCATGCGGAGGGCTTCGGAGTGTTGGGAGGCGAGGGCCCCCGCGGGGCCGGGCGGCAGCATCCAGCGGGGATTGTCGCGGTAGAGATTGTGCCAGCGTTCAAAACGGCCGATGAGGGTGCCGCCGGAGGTGTTCCAGAAATCCATCCCGAGTCTGCCGATGCCGACATAGGTTCGGCCGGGACTGTTGTACGCGGCGAATGGCATGAAGAAATAAAGCCCGGGTTCGTCGTTTTGAACGGGATTGGCGGAGGGATATCCGCGGAAGGAGGTGAGGACCGGAAAGTTGTCGGTTCCCCGGTCCGGCGGGCTGTCGAGCGGCGCGTCGGTCAGCCGGCGGTTGTCGGGCGCGTAGGGGAACTCCACAAAGGCGAAGTCGAGCCCGGCGAGGGTGTGGGTGGTGTCATTCTTCTCCGGGACCCGCGGATCCCCGCGGCCGTGCGTGTATGCGGCCCAGCGCAATCCGGGGGCGGCGGTCTCATAAAAGGAGGTCATTTCGTCGGAGAAATTCCGCTCATCGCCGATCATGCCGATCAGCACCTCGGTGTCGCGCCACCCCTGCCGACGGACCCGCTCGACAATGCCGCCCACGGCGGCGCGCCAGCGTTCGGCCTGACCGGATTCGGAATAGTGGGGCCATTCGGTGATTTCACCGCCGGCGGCCCCGGGGCGGTCAATCGTGGTCACGCGCACCGGTCTCGAATCCCGCCACCAGCGTCCCTCGTTCATGTAGATGATGACTTTCCGGGGCGGGCCGATGTGTTCGGCCCAGAGGTCCAGATAGCGTTCGAGGACTCTGAATTCGGGGCGCGGGTTGTTGCCGCCGGTCCAGCGGATCATGCTCAGGTCGTCGCCAAAATGGGTGCGGCCGACCGGGGTGATGTAGAGCACATGATTGCCCACCCGGCCCATTTCGCGCAGGGTGGGGGTCAGGAGGTCAAAGTGTTCGTCCGACCATTTTTCGACTCCGTAGTGTCTCGCCACCGACGCCGGAGAATTGAGCAGGCTGATCCAGCCGCCAAAATTGTTCGGGGAGGGCGCGATCCAGGTTCCCACCTCGAGCAGCACCGGGACAGAAACGCCGGTATCGAGGGTCAAGTGACCACCATAGCGGCCGGGCGGGGCGTTCGGCGGGACCTGAACGGTGACCCACACCACCTGACCGGCCTCATGGGGTTCCGCGTCGGGGGCCAGGCCCTCCCATCCGTAGCGGATTTCGAACAGTTCGGCGGGAAATCGGGCGGTGCCGTGTTCATGGCGAAGGTCGGATATGCGGGCCTGAACGGGTTGACGGATGTCGGGAAAGACCACCGGGGCGGTGGCACCGCTGTTTCGCGGGGACACCAGACGAATACGCGGGGCGGCGGAACGGTCCCAGCGCGTGTCGGGCCGCACGGGTGTCAGGGGATTGGGGGTGACGATTGCGGATTGCGCCCAGGCCGCCGGGGCGAGGAGTCCGAGATACAGGAGTCGGAAGAGTTTGTGGAGGGAATCTGAGGTACGCATTGAGAATGCTGTACAACAAAACCGATGAAGATGCAAAAGGCGATTCAAATCACATCATCGCCGACCACGGTCATGCGGGTGAGGGGGAGTTTGTCTTCTTTGTGGAGTGACGGGGGATGGATGAGGGCGTCGAGGCGGGCGCGGAGGGCCTGGAAGGGTTCTGACTGGAACTGCTCGGGGGTGCGGGGCTGGGGGACGGGATTTTCGATGAGTTCCATAACGCGGCCGGGGTTGGCGCCGAGCACGAGAATGCGGTCGGCGAGATAGACGGCCTCGTCGAGATCGTGGGTGATGAAGAGGATGGTGACATCGATCTGCCGCCAGATCTGCATGAGGTAGGACTGCATCTGGGCGCGGGTCTGGGCGTCGAGCGCCCCGAAGGGTTCGTCCATGAGCAGGATGCGGGGGTTGTTGGCGAGGGCGCGGGCGATGGCCACCCGCTGTTTCATGCCGCCGGAGAGCTGGTGGGGGTAGTGGTTCTCGAATTTGGAGAGGCCGACGAGAGCGATCCATTCGCGTGCCTCGCTTTCGGCGAGGTGTCCGGGTTTTCCACCCACCTTGAGGCCGAACATGACGTTCTGTTTCACGGTGAGCCAGGGGAAAAGGGTGTAGCCCTGAAAAACCATGCCGCGGTCGGATCCGGGGCCGCGCACCGTTTTGCCGTCGAGGCGGA
Source organism: Verrucomicrobiota bacterium (assembly GCA_020831625.1). Lineage (GTDB taxonomy): Bacteria > Verrucomicrobiota > Kiritimatiellia > SS1-B-03-39 > UBA6053 > PXAS01. The sequence goes on from JAFIGD010000020.1 coordinate 37,650, forward strand.
CGTCGCCGCCGGTGGGGAAATCGAGGCCGGCGAGAATGCGGATGAGGGTCGATTTTCCGCAGCCGGAGGGACCGAGCACGCAGACGAATTCGCGGCGGCGGACCTGAAAGGAGATCTCTTCAATGGCGACATGGCTGCCGTGGGCGGAGTCGAATTCTTTGCGGAGTTTGTCGACCTCGAGGATGATGGGGCGCTGCTTCAGCTTTTCGAAGCGGGCGGCGACTTCCGGGCTTTGGCGGCGGTAGGCGTCGGGATCGATGATGAGCGGGGCGGTCATGCGGCGTCTCCGGCGGGGGGCGGGGGATTGCGGACGAGGAACCGGAACAGCAGCGGCTTTTTGCCTTCGGATTTCCAGGGAAAGACTGCGAGGCGGAGGTCGTCGAGAATGCGGTCGGTCACAAAACCGATGATGCCGATGATGAGAATGGCGGCGAAGACGTTGTCGTAGTTGCGGTAGCGGGCCTGCTGATTGATGAAGAAGGTGATGCCGGAGCTGGCGCCGATGTATTCGGCGACCACGAGGTAGGTCCAGGCCCAGCCGAGCAGGATGCGCATGTCGTTGTAGAGATCGGAGGCTATGCCGGGAAGGACCACTTTGAAAAGGAGATGCCGGGGTTTGGCCCCGAGGGTTTGCGCGGCTTCGATCAGGGAGGGATCCATTTTGCGGGTGGTGTTGGCGACCACGAGGATTTGCTGAAAAAAGGTGCCGATGAAAATGATGGCGACTTTGGGGGCGTCGTGAATGCCGAGAATGGCCACGGCCAGGGCTCCGAAGGCGGGGGCGGGCATGTAGCGGATGAAATCGACGACCGGTTCGGTCAGCCGCGAGACGCTTCCGTACACTCCGCAGAGAATGCCGAGGGGGAGTCCGATGATTGAACTCCAGACAAAGCCGGTGAAGATGATGCGGATACTGTGGCCGATGCTTTCATGGAACCAGGGTTCGTTGGCGCGGCGGGGCGGGGTTTTGAAGGCGCGGTAGAGGGCGGTGCCCACCTCGTGGGGCGCGGGCAGGAAAATAGGGTTGCTGCGCTTGCCGGTGGCGGGCGTGCCCCCGATGGCTTCGATGCGAGCGTTTTCGCGGGCGAGGGTATGGCGGTCGATCAGCTGACCGGGCTGCAGGTAGGTGATGTCCCCGCGGTCCTGAATGCGGACCATGGGATGCCAAAGCACGGGCACATAACTGACGGCGCACCAGACCATCAGCGGGAGCAAAAAAGACCCCCACCCCAGACACGCCCTTAACCGGGGAGACAGGGGCGCGAAGGGGATGAGGGGCGAACGGCGCATGGACAGAATTACAGTCCGAGGCCGAGCGTGATGGCGGGGTAGATGTAATCGGCGACGTTTTGCGGCGTGTCGTACACTTCGTTGGCCACGTTGAAGGCGTCGGCGATTTTGCTGGATCCGAAGATCGAGGACAGTTCATCGGACACCGCGAAGGCGGCCTGCGCCTCCTCAAGGGTCAGGATTTGCGTTCCGTCCACGAATTCCGCATAGGCTTCGGCGGTGAGACCCACACGCGAGGCCATAATGGCGATGGCGCTGTCGCGGGTGTCTTCGTTGAGGATATAGTCGACCACGCGGTACCAGACCTGCACCACTTTCTCCCAGTCCTCCATGCGTTCGGACAGGCTGGTGGGGCTGACGGCCAGAACGTCGTAGATGAGACCCGGCACGTCGGCGCTGGTGAAGATCGCGGTGGAGCCCGCGACCGCCTGCAGGGCCTGGGAGGAGTTGGGCTGCCAGGCGACCACCGCATCCACATCCCCGGCGGCGAAGGCCTGCGGCAGATCGTGGGTGGGGATGTTGATCAGGGTGACATCGCTTTCGGTCATGTCATGGGCCTCCAGCGCTTTGAGCAGGAGCAGATGGCAGACATAACCCACCTCAACGCCGACGCGTTTTCCGGCCAGTTCCGGCACCGAAGTGATTCCCGGGGCGGCGACCAGCATGTCGTTGCCGTTGCTGAAATCGTTGATGAGGATGGCGAGGCTCGGCGCGCCCGCTTCACCGGTGACCAGCGCGTCGCCGTTGGTCATGGTGACCGCATCGAGCTGTCCGGCGGCAAAGGCGTCCATGGATTCGACGTAATCGAACCATTCGAATTTGACCGGGACTCCGGCCTCCTCGAACCAGCCCTTTTGGATGGCGATTTCCCAGGCGACCCAGCCCGGCCAGTCGCTGTAGCCGATCACCAGCGGCGCGGCGGAGGTTTCGGGGGCGGGCGAGCGGCCGCAGCCGACAAAGGTCATCAGGGCCAGCGACAGCGCGGCACTCCATTTTAGAGAATGTTTAAGCTTCATAAGGTTCCTTGGGTTGAGAATCGATCAATCATCGACAAGAAGACATTAGCAGTCCATATGCCAAGACCACATTTCAGGACGAAAACGGGGGAATTATGGGTTTAATTAATTAAATAAGGTTTATATAAATCACCAGGCCGATATTTTACAGATACAAAAATGTACTAAACGGCATCAGTAGTATGATAAAAATACATATTCGTATGATGAAAGAGGCGGGATCTCGTTCTTGATTTGATTCAGAGGGCATGGCAAAATAACGGCATGAAACAGGCGGGGAATTACGATCCGGAGAAGCATCATCGTAGGAGTATTCGGCTGAAGGGGCATGATTATGCCGGCGGCGGGGTATATTTTGTGACCATTTGCGCGCATCGGGAAATCATCGGGGTTACAGGCCGGAAGCCGTTCACGGGGGAGATGAGGGAATTGATTGAGGAGCGCATTCGGATCACGGCGGAAAAATGCGCGCAAATGCGCTGGGGCGAATGGGTGATTATGCCGGATCATTTTCATGCGATTATTTATATGGAAAAGGGAAAATTGGGGTTGGGCGATGTGGTGGGCGGATTTAAGGCAGCGGTTTCGCGGGAATGGAATCGGGCGACGCAGGCGTCGCCCATACGGGCCGTAGGGGCGAGGCCTGCCTCGCCCCATGCCTCGCCCGTACGGGCGGGGCCTGCTCCGCCCAATGCCCCGCCCAATGCACCGCGCCCCCGCATATGGCATCGCAATTTTTATGAGCGCATTGTGCGCTCGCGGGAGGCTGAGGCGCGCATCGCCGAATATATCCGCATGAATCCCTGGCGCTGTGTGCAGGACTTGGGCGCGGGATTGCGGGGCATCGGGAATCCCGCCCTTTGGAGCGGGGAAAAGCTGGGGGTGCTGTGCAGCCGCAACGCGCCGAAAATCGGTCGGTTGCCTGAAGCGGATGTGTATTTTAGCGGATGGCATTCGCCCAAAGAGAAAGAGATTCTCCAATGGCTGTTGGCCAACGGACGGCGGGTGATTGCCTGTCCAGCGTGGGGCATTGAAAACAGCGCCTTCGCGCCCGGCGTACGTCAGGCGCTGGAGGAAAACCGAATGCTGATCCTGGAAATGCGCGACACCTCGGGCAATCTGGCGGCGGCGGAGGCCCGGAACCGATTTGTTATCGAAGCGGCGGACGGGCTGTTTACGCCGTATGTGACCCCGGGCGGGATGCTGGCGCGGCTGTTGCGGTGGTGAATCCCCGCCAGCCGCCGTGATGGGTGATGTCCTCGGCACCGCGGAGGCCTTCAGGTTCGCAGAGAAAGCCTTTGACGCGCCCGCCGTCTTCGAGCTGCAGGGTGCCGATGCCGAGGGGGGCCGGGATGTTGGCGACGAATTCGCCAAAGGCGGCGGGGGTGAGTTCGTAGAGTTCGATCTCAATGGCAGCGCCGCCCTCGGCGACCCGGAGCAGACCTGGCTTGGGCGGATTTGTCTCGGCCAGGGCGTAGAGGCGGTAGCAGGGGGCGGTGCGCGCGGCGCGAAGAAAGCGGGCGTTGAGTGTCTCGAGCTGACCGTGCAGCGCCATGCCGCGGAGGTGGGCCCCGACCACGGCAAGGGCCACCATGTTTTGGGGTTGCGCCTCCGCTTCGCCGAGAAACACTTCGGCGGCATGAAAGAGGGCCTCGTCTTGAAAGGCGGGCGCGAGCAGGGTGACCCCGGTGGGAATGCCGCTGGCGAGGGTGCCACAGGGCACGGCGATGGCGCAGAGATCAAGCAGGTTCACGAAATTGGTGTAGGTACCGAGATTGGAGTTCAGGCGCACGGGATCCGCCTGCACGGCTTCGATTGTGTAGCAGGTGGGCGCGGTGGGGAGCATGAGCAGATCCATCTGCTGCCAGCGTTCCGCAGCTTGTGCTTGAAGCTCCCGCAGTCGATCCATGGCCTCGAACAGGGCTTGCGCAGGGTGCTTGGCCCCGCCGCGAATGATGGCGGAAACAGTGGGTTCGGCATCAGCGGGTTCGGTGTCGAGAAAGGCACCCACGGCGGCGTAGCGTTCGGCGACAAACGGGCCTTCGTAGAGGAGCCGCGCGGCGGCGAGAAAGGGGGCGGGGTCGATAAACACGAGGGTGTGGCCTCGCGCCTGCCACTGTGCGAGGGCGGCGGCATAGGCGGCCTGGGCGGAGGGGTCGTTGTCGAAAAAGAGCGATGCCGGATCGGCGACCCCGATGCGCCAGGGTCCGCCGGGAAAGGAGGTGGAAGTGGGCGGGGCGCAGGCGCGGAACACGCTCCGCGCCATGTCCACGGTTTTGCTGAAGATGGAGACGCAGTCCAGCGAGGCGCAGGCGGGCACCACGCCTTGGGTGCTGAGCAGGCCTTTGGTGGGTTTGAAGCCGATGAGCCCGTTGAAGGCGGCGGGCACGCGGCCCGAGCCCGCGGTGTCGGTTCCGAGAGCGAAATCCGCTTCACCGGTGGACACGGCCACCGCCGATCCGGAGCTGGAGCCGCCGGAGATGTAGTCGGGATGGTGCGGATTGCGGCAGGGACCGTACGGAGAGCGGGTGCCGACGAGTCCGGTGGCGAATTGATCCAGATTGGTTTTGCCGATACAGACCGCGCCGGCGTTCAGCAGTGCCTCCACCACCGGGGCGGACTGTTCTGGCAGGTAGGCGTAGGAGGGGCAGGCGGCGGTCGTGGGCATCCCGGCGACATCAATGTTATCCTTCACCGCCATGCGGAGTCCGCCCAGCGGACCGGTCAGATTGCGGGACGGGGCGGGAGAGGCGGGTTTGTGGATCCAGGTGGTCATGACAAAAAAGGCGGAGGGTTGGAGAAGGTTTTGTGCAGGAATTTGGAGTTAACGGCATAAATCACAGAAATCAAAAGTTTTCCGACTGTCGGAAAAGGATAAAGCGATTTTTCCGAGGGTCGGAATTGCTATCATAAGCGGGTTAGGTTATACTTGTGAGTATGGAAAATGCAGATACAGATCAGGTGAAGGCCTATTTGCGGGAAATCGGCGCGAAAGGCGGACGGAAAAGCCGCCGCAGGCTGGATCCTGCCCAGGCGCGGCGCATGGTGGCGGTGCGCGAGGCCCGGCGGGCGTTTCGGGCGTACAAAACCCAATGCTTCTGGAGTTTCAACCCCGACTGGGATATACAATTTAATCAGGTGCCGATTATCATTCAAACGCTGAGAGTTGAAGGGAATGCAAAAACGTATGCCTTGGCAAAACGCCTGAAAAAACTCCATTCAGGACTGGAGGTTTAAGATGCCCGTCGGACCCTTTGAAACGGAAGTGTTGCGGACACTCGCAGCCAACAGGAATCCGGAAAGTTTTATTGGAGGAGCGACGGTATTAAACCACGAACCCATCATTATGATGCTTTGGCATATGACGGCCTGAAGTTTTCCCAACCGGCCGACCCCCAAAAATTAAAAATGAGTTGGCTTGCGGCAATTCGGGAGGCTAAGATTTTATTCGATGTTCTGTCAGATCAGGATGCGCCTTACGGCTGTTTTTTCCTGGATCAAAACGGCGAGCCTCAAACCCCGACCGCTGAGACGCTCTCGACGCTGCACCCGCATTACGGCTCGCTGCGCGGCTGCTGGCCGAGGATTGTGGACGAAGAATAGTCCTGGCGTTTGGCACTAATTTTTTCCGTCCAATACCGCCAGGATTTGTCCGGCGGTGACGGGTTTGCCTTCGGGGAGGCGGAGTTCGGTGACGGTGCCGCCGCAGGGGGCGGGAACGTTGGTTTCCATTTTCATGGCTTCGATGACCGCGAGGGTGTCGCCTTCGCGGACGGTGTCGCCGGGCAGGACGGTCCATTTCCAGAGGCTGCCGCTGAGGGGGGAGCGGAGGGCTTCGCAGCCGTCGGGGATGTCGTCTTCGCTTTCGGGCGGCGGGGCGAGGTCGTCGCTTTCGGGAAGGGGCGGGAGGAGCTTCCAGCGTTCGCGCTCTTCATTAAAGGCCTGACGCTGGGTGGCGCGGAAGCTTTCGATTTCACCCGCGTTTTCATCGAGGAAGCGGTGGTAGTCGCGGGGGCGGAAGGTTTCGGTTTCGATGCGCAGTTTGTGGCGTCCGAGCAGGAAGTCCTTGCGGAGCCGCAGGAGTTCTTCGGCGCTGACGGGATAGAAGCGGATCTGATCGAAGAAGCGGAGCAGCCAGGGCTTGCCGTCTTTGAAGTCGGCGGTTTGACGGAAGGTGTTCCAGACCTGCAGGGTGCGGCCGACGAACTGATAGCCGCCGGGTCCCTCCATCCCGTAGATGCACAGGTAGGCGCCGCCGATGCCGACGGAGTTTTCGGCTGTCCAGGTGCGGGCGGGATTGTATTTGGTGGTGACGAGGCGGTGGCGCGGATCGAGCGGTGTGGCCACGGGGGCGCCAAGGTACACATCGCCGAGGCCGAGCACGAGGTAGCGGGCGTCGAAGACGATGCGCTTGACGTCCTCGATGCTGTCGAGTCCGTTGATGCGGCGGATGAATTCGATGTTGCTGGGACACCAGGGCGCGTCGGGGCGCACGGACTGGGTGTATTTTTCGATGGCGAGGCGGGTGGCGGGGTCGTCCCAGGAGAGGGGGAGGTACACGACGCGGGAGGTGACTTCGACATCGAGGGTGTCGCCGAGTTCCTCTTCGCCCTGGATGAGGCGTTCGAGGAGGGTTTGCCGGGGGAGTTCGGCGGTGTTGTAGTGGATTTGCAGGGAGCGGATGCCGGGGGTGAGTTCCCACATGCCGGGAAGGTTCTGCTCCTTGAGCCACTGCATGAGTCCGTGGGCGCGGAGGCGCAGATCGAGGTCGAGGACGATGGGGCCGTATTCGACGAGCAGATATTTATCGCCCTGGGCGCGGTAACAGACGGAGGGGCGTTCTGGGGTTTCGGGCAGGGTGGCGAGAATGGGCGAGGTAAGCGCGGCGGGATCGAAGGCGGGCGCTTCGGGGAGGGTTGCGGGGTAGGAGGCACCGTCGCGGGCGGCTTCGACGGCGGTGGCCTCCTCCTGGGAGACGGGCACGAAGCGGAGGGTGTCTTCGGGGCGGAGCTGGCCCATGATCCAGCGGTCGCCGGCAATGATGACGGCGGGGCAGACGAAGCCGCCGAGGCTGGGGCCGTCGGGTCCGAGAATGATGGGCATGTCACCGGTGAAATCGACGGCGCCGATGGCGTAGGCGTTGTCGTGAATGTTGGAGGGGTGCAGGCCGGCTTCGCCGCCGTCGGACCGGGCCCATTCGGGTTTGGGGCCGATGAGGCGGATGCCGGTGGGGTTGGAGTTGTAGTGGACTTTCCAGTCGGTGGTGAAGAACATGGAAATGTCTTTGCCGGTGAAAAAGTCGGGTGCGCCGTGGGGGCCGTAGAGGACGCGGATGTTCCAGTGGCGTCCCCAGACGGGCGGAGCGAGGACTGGGAGCGGTGCGTCGGTGTGGGGTTCGGGATGCAGGTGGAGCACATCGCCGGGACGCAGGGCGCGTCCGGCGGGTCCGCCGAAGCCGCCGAGGGTGAAGGTGGCGCGGGAGCCGAGGTATTCGGGACAGTCGATGCCGCCGGCGATGGCGAGATAGGTTCGGCATCCGGCGTCGGCAATGCGCTTGAGGCGCACAACCTGTCCGGCTTTGACGGGCACGGCCCGGTCCATGGGCAGGTCGGTTTCGATGCGGGCCCCGGTGAGGGCGATGACGGTGTCGCAGTTGAATTGCAGTGCGGGGCCGGTGAGGGTGATCTCCAGGGCGGGTGCGCCTTCGGGATTGCCGAGGAGGCGGTTGGCGAGGCGGAAGGAGGCGTCGTCCATGGGACCGGAGGGGGGGACACCAACATCCCAGTGGCCGATGCGTCCGGGCCAGTCCTGCACCGTGGTCATGGCCCCGCCGTCGAGCACGTCGACGCAGTGGGCGAGGTAGGGAAAGCTGTCGAGAAAGCGGGTGGTGGCATAAAAAGGTGGAGGCGCCGCATCCTGCGGCGGAAGACCGGGGCAGGATGCCCCGCGTCCAAGTTTACCGGGGCAGGATGCCCCGCGTCCAAGTTTACCGGGGCAGGATGCCCCGCGTCCGGAGATAACGGTGAGGAGTTCCCAGAGGTATTCGAGATTGGTTTCGATGCCGGAGAGGGTGGTGTGTTCGAGGGCGTTGCGGAGGGCGGACAGGGCCTGATCGCGGGTGTCGGCTTTGGTGATGATCTTGGCGATCATGGGATCGTAGTCGGAGGGAACGACGGTGCCGCGCTCGACCCAGGTTTCGATTCGCGCGGTTTCGGGGAACTGCGCTTCGAGGAGCAGTCCGGCGCTGGGCTGGAAGCCGCGGTGGGGCGCTTCGGCATAGACGCGGGCCTGTATGCTGTGGCCCTGGGGCTCAAGGATTTGGTCGAACATGCTTTCGTCGCCAAAGGCGAGGCGGATCATCCATTCGACCAGATCGATGCCGTAGATTTCCTCGGTGACCCCGTGTTCGACCTGCAGGCGGGTGTTGACTTCGAGAAAGTAGAACGCGCCGGTGTCGGCATCCATCACGAACTCGACGGTGCCGGCGGAGCGGTAGCGGACGGATTCGCCGAGGGCGCGGGCGGCGTCCGCGAGGGCGGCGCGGGTGGTGTCGTCGAGGCCGGGCGCGGGGGTTTCCTCCACGACTTTCTGATTGCGCCGCTGCAGGGAGCAGTCGCGCTCGCCGAGGGTTAACACCCGGCCCTTTCCGTCGCCGAAGAGCTGAACCTCGATGTGGCGGGCGTGGCGGACGTATTTCTCCAGAAAGACGCCCGCGTCTTTGAAGGTGCGGGAAGCAAGGCCGCGCACGGCTTCGAACTGTTCGCGGAGGGCGTCGGGGCTTTCGCAGACCTTCATGCCGATGCCGCCGCCGCCGGCGGTGCTTTTGAGCATGACCGGATAGCCAATGTCTTCGGCGGCGGTGAGGGCTTGGTCGAGGGAGTCAAGGAGTCCGGTGCCCGGCAGCAGCGGAACCCCGGCGGCTTTGGCGAGGGCTTTGGCCTCGTGCTTGAGGCCGAAGGAGACCATTTGTTCGGGGGTGGGACCGATGAAACGGATGCCTTCGGCTTCGAGACGGCGGGCGAAATCGGCGTTTTCACTGAGAAAGCCGTAGCCGGGATGGACGGCGGCGGCGCCGGTGGCGCGGCAGGCTGCGAGGATTTTATCGGTATCCAGATAGCTCTGCGCTGCCGGGGCGGGACCGAGGCAGACGGATTCATCCGCCTGGGAGACGTGCAGGGAACCGTGATCGGCGTCGGAGTACACCGCCACCCCCCGGAGATTCATGTGTTTGAGGCTGCGCAGGACGCGGCAGGCGATGGCGCCGCGGTTGGCGACGAGGACGGGTTGGGAGGTGAGGGAGGCGGGCATGGGGTGGGTTCGATTACGATTACGATTACGATTACGATTAGGATTAGGATTAAGATTAGGATTAAGATCAAGAAAAGAGGGAGAGGAGGGGATTAGGGGTTCCAGAGGAGGACGCGGATGGGAGTGGGGTTGTAGGCGTTGCAGGGGTTGTTGAGCTGGGGGCAGTTGGAGATGAGGGCGATGACATCGCGTTCGGCGCGCATCTCGACGTATTTGCCGGGGGCGGAGACGCCGTCCTCGAAGGTGAGGCCGCCTTCGGGGGTAACGGGGACGTTCATGAAGAAGTTGATGTTGTGACCGAGTTCGCGTTTGCCCAGAAGTTTTCCGGTCTCCATGCCGAATTCCGACAACTTGAGCAGAAAGGTGTCGCGGCAGTTGTGCATGTGATGCTTGTCGAGGGCGTAGCGGACCTGATTGCTTTCGGCGGCGCAGGCACCGCCGAAGGTGTCGTGGCGGCCGCAGGTGTCGGCGGTGATGGTGAGCAGGGTCTTGCCGCTGAGGGATTTCAGTTCGGTGCCGGTGGTGAGGTAGATGCCGTTTTGCGCGCGGACGGTGTCCTGGGCGCTGTAGCGGTCGGACGGATCGGCGGCGTCAAAGAAAATGGTGTCGGCGGCCTGATTGCCTTCGAGGTCAATGATGCGGAAGGTCTGGCCGGCTTTGATTTCGAGGATCCAGCCGTCGCCGGCGGGAACGGTGTGGTCGTAGACGGCGGTGGCGGGATCGAGGGGGGATTCGGTGAGGCTCATAAGAAGTACCGTTCGGTGAGGGTGAAACCGCGGGCGTTCTCGGGACGGGAGACGCGGCAGATGTCGTCGGCGGCCGGGGGCGGAGAGGTGAAGCCGGTGAGGTCGAGCGGGGCGCGGGGATACGACCCGCCGGGATGCAGCGGATGGGGGCAGGTGTTGAGAATCACCAGCGTGTTCATTTCCGCACGAAGATCCACGGTGCCGCCGGGGACGGCGTGTTCGGGATGGTAACGGAAGGCTCCGGATTCATCGACCATGACTTTGGCGAAGAAATTGATGTTCATGACCAGGTCTTCCAGCCCTAGACCATATTTGCCGAGTTCCATGAGGAAATTGTCACGGGCGTTGCGGTGGTAGTCGTTGCGGGCCTCCTGATAGGATTTGACCCCGAAGGTGGCTTCGACGGTGGCGCGGGTGGCGTGACCGGTCAGCGGATCGTGCCAGCCGAGGCTGTCGGAGGGAATGGAGAGGAGGATGCGGCCCATGTCGGAATAGAGGCAGTGACCGGTGGTGAGTTTGGCGGTGTGCTGGGCCTTGAGGGTGTCGGGCAGATTGAGGCGTTCGGTAAGGTTGTCGGCATTGAAGGCGAGCAGGGAGACGTTGAGTCCGCCCTGCGGATCGCGGAGGCGCAGGGTGGTGCCGCGTTTTAAAATATGTGACCAGTTGGCGCCGGGCTGGACGGTTTCGGTGAAGCGGATGGATTCGGGCTTGAGATTGGGAGGTGTTTTCATGGGGTCAGTGGTCGTGAAGGGGTGGCAGGAGGGTGCTGTTGAGCTGGAGGGCGGCGTGTTTGACGCCTTTGAGGGAGCCGAAGGTGTCGCGCATGCCGCGGAGCAGTTTGCAGGGACCCTGCACGAGGAGAATCTGCAGGCTTTGATCGGCTTCGAGGTGCACGAGCTGTATGGTGATGATTTCTTTGAGGAACTCGTGTTGGAGGTCGGTGATGCGGTTCTGCAGGTTGCGCCGCTGGTGTTCGTAAATGAAGGTGAGCACGCCCATCATCACCGTGTCGTCATGCGAGGCGTCGAAGGCGTTCACCGCCTCGGTGACGATGCCGGCGATGGCCTGGGAGCGGTTCGGAAAGCCCCGCCCCTCCGTCAGCCGGTCCAGACCGGCAAGGGTTTCATCGGGGATACTGACAGTAATGCGGCGCAGTTCTTGGCTCATAGTATGACGAATTTACTTAAACATCATACTTTTGCAAGATGCAAACGCGTTTTTTTCGGTTGAATTCCGCAGAGTGTTGTCAGGCGTGATGATGAAGCAGAGCTTCGGCGGCGCGTTTACCGGAAAGAAGCGCGCCGTCAATCGATGCGGTTTCCAGAAAATCGCCGCATCGGATGATGCCGTTTGCCTGAAAGCCGGTTTTGGATACCGCCGACAAATGCCCAGGGGGTTGCGCGGGGAGGGCGTTGGGTATTTCCATGCGGGCGATCGGTTTCCATTTTCTGGCCTGATCGCCGAACAGTTCGGACAGATCGGACAGAACCTCCTGTTCGCCCACGCCTGTATTCAGGCAGGACACGGAGAGGAGATGTTTTCCCGGAGGAGCCCACTGTGCGTGAAGCTGGCTTAAATCGGTCAGGGTGTTGATATGCTCCTGTTCCGGGCAAAGGACCAGCCAGGGGCCGGTCCACGGCACGTGATCACATGCAAAATAGAAACAAACGGTTCCGCAGGCGTCAGGCGCTTCGTCCGGGGATGTCCAGGGGTCCCGGGCATCGACGACGTGTTCACCTTCAATCCACGGGCCGGACGCGAGGCGGATGCCTTGAGCCTGAAGTTCGGTTACGGGTGTGTTCAGTTTGAGAGCATCGATCGGCAGGTTTCCGGCTATCTGATCCGGAATGGCCTGCATTCCTTCGCGGGGCAGCGTTGCCCGGCCGCGGGCGAAAAGGCTAAAGACAAAGTGAAACATCCGCGAGGAGGTCGCCAGGTCTGGCTCCAAAAAAATTCCCCCGAGAAAGGGGCGCCAGAATGATTCCACCGCCTGATGAGAAAATCCCCGGCTTTTAAGGAATTCAAGGGCGCTTTCATCCTGAACGGAAAGAGCCTTTTCACGGGTCATCCCCTTCAGGCGGAACGTTAAGCGCCCCAGCCGGAGAAGATCGGCGGGGGAGAGGGGGCCTTTCAGGGTGTCCCGGAGGTGTTTGGGATGCCGGAAAGGATCCGCCACGGTCTGGAATCGGCCGGATCGGGCCACAAGGGCTCCGGAGCAAAAAGGCTTCAGGTTGAGGGCGTCGAGATCCAGGAATTCCGCCGCGGTGGGATAGGCGTCCAAAAACACTTGAAATCCCCGGTCCAGGATAAAGCCGTCTTTGCGGTCGGATCCCGCCCGACCTCCCCAGCGGTTGGACGATTCAAAGAGTGCAAACGGTTTCCCCGCTTTTTGCAGGGATACCGCACACGCGAGACCGGAGAGACCGCCGCCAACAATGAGTACAGGTTTGTTCATGCTGAAAGGTATACTTGAAGACGGTTAAAAATCCATTTGAACAGGAAGGGTTTCTCAGCCCGTTGTGGAAACAACCGACCGGATGGAGCCGTCCTGCAGGAGGGTTTCGAGTTCGGTGCCGGGAGGCGCGTCGCCGGTTTGTTTGATGACCCGGCCGTCGGCGGCGCGGGTGATGGAGAAGCCGCGGCGGAGGACCTGGTAGGGACTGAGGGCGCGCAGTTGGCGTTCGAGGGCGTTGAGGCGGTCGCGCTGCATTCGGAGCTGATCGGTCATGCGGGTTTGGCGGATACGGTCGAGGTCGTCGATGCGGCGCTGGGTTTCGTGCAGGCGGTGCTCCATGAGGTGGCGGAGCTGGATGCGGTGTTCGGCGAGGGCGCGCTGGGGATCGGTGGCGCGGCGGCGGAGGGCGGTGCGCATGCGTTCGTCGAGGCGTTCCACATGCTGGACTTTGGCGCGGATGAGGTGGCGGGGTTCGTGAAAAAGTTTGTGACCCCGGGCGCGGTCGAGGCGGCTTTTGTATTGGAGCAGCCGGTGTTGCAGGGCGGTGTTCAGGCGCTGCTGTCCGCGGCGGACCTGAAGTTCGAAGTCGGCTTTGCGGCCGATGACCAGTTCGGCGGCGGCGGAGGGGGTGGGGGCGCGGAGGTCGGCGACAAAATCGCTGATGGTGAAGTCGACTTCGTGGCCGACGGCGGAGATGACCGGGATGTTGGAGGCGGCAATGGCGCGGGCGACGATCTCCTCGTTGAAACTCCAGAGATCCTCGAGGCTGCCGCCGCCGCGGCCGACGATCATGACATCCACGAGTTTTCGGGCGTTGAGAAATTGAATGGCGGCGACAATGCCCCGCGCGGAGCCGTCGCCCTGGGCCATGACCGGAGCGAGCAGGATGTGCCGGTCGGGGTAGCGGCGGGTCAGCACCTGGAGAATATCGCGGATGGCGGCGCCGGTGGGGGAGGTGACGATCCCGATCCGGGCGGGGAGCAGGGGCAGCGGTTTTTTGCGGGCGGCATCGAAGAGGCCTTCGGTCTGCAGACGCTTTTTGAGTTCCTCGAAGCGTTTTTGGAGATCGCCGGCGCCCGCGTCCTCCGCCTGTTCGACGAGGACCTGGATTTGGCTGCCGCGTTCGTAGGCGGTGATGAGACCGTAGATCCGCAGTTTCATCCCGTCTTTGGGGGTCAGCGCGCCGGGCAGACGGCGGCCGCGGAACCAGGCGGCTTGAATCTGGCTGGTTTCGTCTTTGAGGGTGAAATAGATGTGGCCGGAGGCGGGCGCGCTGACGTTGGAGCATTCGCCTTCGACCCAGATTTTGCCGATGGAGCGCTCCAGCAACAGACGGACTTTCGCGGTCAGCTCGCGGACCGGGATCGCTTTTTGATCGAATGGACTGTCAGCACTCATGCGTTCTTGAAAATTTCCGGCAGTGCAAATTCGAGTTCGGACATCAGTCCCCTTTTTGCGGCCCAGTCTTTGAGGATCTGTGTTCGGAGCAGGTCCCCGGAAACTTCCTGAATTCCGCGGATGTCCAGAATATGTTTCTCGGACTGTCCTTCGCGGAAAAATTCAAGTTTTCTCAGAATGACATACTCCGGCGGCGCAATCCAGACGGCATTTTCCTTGTCCACTTCAATGTGACGGCGTTCCTGCAGGCCCCAGGCCTGCAGGGGATCTTCGTTGTGCAAATACACATCCGCTTTAAAGCCTGAATCATGGTGGATCAGGTTGAAATGTCCACGGGTGGCGCGAAAGGCTTCCATTCGGATCACTTCAACCGGCGGGCAGTAAAATTCAGCGGGCGGGAAAAGACGGACAAGGTTCGCGATGTGCTCGTTTTTCAATTCAATGACCAGATCCAGATCGTGCGTGAAGCGCGGAATGCCGTAGATCATGCAGGCCACGGATCCCGTGGCCATGTAAACCAGGCCGGCTTTATTCAGCGGGCGGCAATATATCGCAAAGAGCTCATTTGTTTCCATGGAGAAACAGTTCCCGCACTTTTTGGTTCAGTTGGGACTCCGTCCATTCGGGATGCAAGGCTTTCAAACCTGCTTTTTTCCAGCGTCTCGCCTCCAAATGAGACCGGGCCGCCAGCTCCAGTTTTTTTTGCGGCGTCATCTTCCGATAGAGTTCGATCTCTTCCGGAGTATAGGTCGATGGGGGGAGGGTGGCGTTCATCATCCGAAAGGATTAACAAGCAGGTCAAGGGGTGTCAATTGATTTGGACGGACCATAAAGGCCGGGGGATTTTGGCGTTCCTCTTCCCATCACACCATTAAAACACTGCCTCATACCGCCGGATGCGGAATCCGCACGCGCTCGATGGCGGTGGCTTTGCCGCCGTGGGATTCGCAGGTGATGATCGCGCCTTCGAGACTGCAGTCCTCTTTGGCGGGCTCGAAGCGGGCGGGCAGGCCGGTGAGAAAGCGCTTGAGGACGGCGTCTTTTTCGCAGCCGATGATGGAATCTTTGGATCCGGTCATGCCCGCGTCGGTGAGGTAGGCGGTATGGTCTTTGAGGAGACGGTTGTCGGAGGTCTGCACATGGGTGTGGGTGCCGACCACGGCGGTGACGCGTCCGGCGAGATAGTGGCCCATGGCGACCTTTTCGGAGGTGGCCTCGGCGTGGATTTCCACAAAGGTGGGGATGTTTTTGGGCAGTTGGGCCAGGATTTGATCCGCCTTGCGGAAGGGGCAGTCGTAGGGGTTCATGAACACCCGGCCGATGAGGCTGACGACATTGACGCGTCCGGCGCCGGTTTCGACGGTGACAAATCCGTGACCCGGACAGCCGGGCGCGAAATTCGCGGGCCGAATGATGCGGGATTCCTCATTCAGAAAGCCCATGACTTCGCGCTGATCGTAGGTGTGATCCCCGAGGGTGATCACATCCGCGCCCGCCTCCAGAAACTGTTTGGCAATTTTGGTGGAAATCCCTTTGCCTGCGGCGGAATTCTCGCCGTTCACAATGATCATGTCCACTTTCCGCTCCCGTTTCATCGGAATCGCCAGATCCAGAAACGCCTGGCGGCCCGCCGAACCCATAATGTCACCAACAAATAGAATTTTCATAAGAAACGCCCTACCGCACGGTCCGCCAAGAGTCAAGCCGGGGCCGGGGCTGGCGCGTTAGCCTGGCGCATCTCGGATTTCGTGAAAGAGAATGCCCTTAAAAGCCCCGAGTGATGCTCATTGTTTCTCTTCTCACGCCCCCGGATGGGGGTAAAGCGTATAGCCCAAGGCAAGGGAGGCACGACCGCAGCCTTGGGAGATCGTCGATAAGAATTACGCGCCCCGGATGGGGTGCAAGCGAACGTTTCAGGGTAAATGTGACGCGGAACGGTTCGATTGGCCCCTCCGGGGCCTTATAAAATTTTGTCTCTTTTTCCCGGGGCTGCGCTCCTTCGTCGCTGACCCCGGGCTATCCGCTCAAACCCCTCCGGGGTTACATACAACCTTAAGTTACCGTCAGCTCCGAAACCGGATGCGGTCGGGGAGTTCGGGGTCGAGGTCGCCTTTGAGGTGCTGTCCCTCCTGTATGCGGCCTTCGAGGATGTCATCGGCGAGTTGGTCGACGACCAGGCGCTGGATGGCGCGTTTGAGGGGCCGGGCACCGAAGGCGGGATCGTAGCCGGAGGTGGCGAGGAGCGCCTTGGCGTCGGGGCTCAGCTCCAGGGTCATGCGATGATCCTTGAGCAGGTTTTCGACGCGGGCGAGCTGCAGATCCACGATGGTGTGGAGCTGATCGGCGCGCAGGCTGTGGAAGACGATGGTTTCGTCGACGCGGTTGAGGAACTCGGGCCGGAAGTGATGGCGCAGTTCCAGAAAGACCTCGTCCTCAAGACGGGTGTGGGCGGCAGTGTCATCGGGATCGAGCGTTTTGAGCCGGTCGTGGATGAGGGTGCCACCGATGTTGGAGGTCATGATTAGGATGGTGTTGGTGAAATCGACGGTGCGGCCCTGGCCGTCGGTCAGTCGTCCGTCGTCGAGGACCTGCAGGAGGATGTTGAAGACATCGGGGTGGGCCTTTTCGATTTCGTCGAAGAGAAGCACGCTGTAGGGTTTGCGGCGGACGGCTTCGGTGAGGTAGCCTCCTTCGTCGTAGCCGACATATCCGGGCGGGGCGCCGACGAGGCGGCTGACGGCGTGTTTCTCCATGAACTCGGACATGTCGATGCGGACCATGGCCTGCTCGTCGTCGAAGAGGAATTCGGCGAGGGCGCGGGCGAGTTCGGTTTTGCCGACCCCGGTGGGGCCGAGGAAGATGAAGGAGCCGATGGGGCGGTTGGGATCCTGGAGGCCGGAGCGGGATCGGCGCACGGCGGCGGAGACGGCCTGCACGGCGCGGTCCTGGCCGACGACGCGTTTGCGGAGATTTTCTTCGATGGCGCGGAGCTTGTCGCGCTCGCCCTGGAGGAGTTTGCTGACGGGTACATGGGTCCACATGGAGACGATGTTGGCGATGTCCTCTTCGTCGACTTCCTGTTTGAGCATGGAATTGTCTTTTTGGTAGTCCGCGAGCCGGGCTTTGGCCTCTTCGAGCTGCTTTTCGGTGGCGGGAATTTTACCGTAAAGAATTTCGGCGGCTTTGCTGAGGTCGTTTTCGCGTTTGGCCTGCTCCTGCTGGGCGCGGAGAAGGTCCAGGGCCTCGGTGAGGGTGGAGATATTGCTGATGAGCTTTTTCTCCTGTTGCCAGTGGGCTTTCATGCCGGCACTCTTCTCCTGGAGGTCGGCGAGGGTGCTTTCGAGATCGGCCAGCCGCTGACGGGAGGGTTCGTCTTTTTCTTTGCGGAGGGCCTCGCGCTCGATTTCAAGCTGCATGACTTTGCGCTGCACCTCGTCGATTTCGGTGGGCATGGAATCGATTTCCATGCGGATGCGGGAGGCGGCCTCGTCGACGAGGTCGATGGCTTTGTCCGGCAGAAAGCGGTCGCTGATGTAGCGGTGGGAGAGGGTGGCGGCGGCGACGAGGGCGGCATCCTGAATGCGGACGCCGTGGTGAACCTCGTAGCGCTCCTTGAGACCGCGGAGAATGCCGATGGTGTCCTCGACGGTGGGTTCATCGACGAGCACCTGTTGGAAGCGGCGTTCGAGGGCGGGGTCTTTTTCGATGTGTTTTCGGAATTCATCGAGGGTGGTGGCGCCGATACAGCGCAGTTCGCCGCGGGCGAGGGGCGGTTTGATCATGTTGGAGGCGTCCACCGCGCCCTCCGCGCCGCCGGCGCCGACGAGGGTGTGGAGTTCATCGATGAAGAGAATGATTTCGCCGCTGGATTCCATGACCTCTTTGATGAAGGCTTTGAAGCGGTCCTCGAATTCTCCCCGGTATTTGGCACCCGCGAGCATGGAGCCGATGTCCAGCGAGATGACCCGCTTGTTTTTAAGGCCCTCGGGCACATCGCCGATGACAATGCGGAGGGCGAGACCCTCGGCGATGGCGGTTTTGCCCACACCGGGTTCACCGATGAGAACGGGATTGTTTTTGGTGCGGCGCGAAAGCACCTGCATCACCCGGCGGATTTCCGCGTCGCGGCCGATGACGGGGTCGAGTTTCTGATCGCGCGCGGCCTGCGTGAGATCGCGCCCGTATTTTTCCAGCACGTTGTATTTATCTTCCGGATTCTGGTCGTTCACGGTTTGCCTCCCTCTGAGTGATGTTACGGCTTCTTAAATTTTTTTCGGTCATTTGATCCGGCTGCATGATGAAATCTCCTTTGTGTTCTATTCTATGATTAATAGACGTATTTTTCTATAAAATGTTGCACAAAAGTTATTTGTAGATCAATTTTTCAAAAAAAAGTGACAGAATGACACAATGAAATCGAAAAATGTACTTTGGCGCTTTATTTTTGGCGGTTGGTGTAATTTTGACTCACCCGGGTGGATTTTCGGGGGTGAGTGGATAACCACGATATCCACGACTTCCCCCGTATTTTGACAGGACCTGATTTAACAAGGTTTAGAATTTTTTGACAGGATAACGGGATCATCCGGGTATTTATAGGGAGTATAACCCCTTCAGTGTTGAACGATATGGATTGTATGATTCCAGGGACGTTGTCCCTGGCTGGTGAGTAAAATGCCGTTGGCATTAAAAAGTGAAACCGCTTCGAACCGGCTACATGTCCAACAATTTAACAGGTAATTTAAAAAGATGCAGAAAGATGCAGCAGGACCTGATCCAGCTCAAAAAAGAATTCGGCCTTTAGAGCGGTGTGGCTTTGCGCTTGCGGTGCGGGGGGAAATCGGATATCCGGTGTCGCGTTTCTTGAATTCAACCTCTTAAAAAGGAAATCATTATGGCTGAAGTGAAAAAAGTGGCGTTTTTGACGGCGGGCGGTCTGGCTCCGTGTTTGTCTTCCGCGCTGGCGGCGTTGATTGAACGGTATACGGAAGTGGCTCCGGATGTGGAGTTGATTGCGTACACCAGCGGGTATAAGGGTCTGCTGCTGGGGGAATCGATTCCGGTGACGGATGAAATCCGCAAGCAGGCGGCGGTTCTCTACAAGCACGGCGGAAGTCCGATCGGCAACAGCCGGGTGAAACTGACCAATGTGAAAGACTGCGTGAAGCGCGGTCTGGTGAAGGAGGGCGAGAATCCTCTGGAGGTTGCGGCGGCGCAGTTGACCCAAGACGGGGTGGATGTGCTCCACACCATTGGCGGGGACGACACCAACACGACGGCGGCGGATCTGGCCGCGTTTCTGGCGGAGAATCAGTACGAACTCACGGTGGTGGGGCTGCCGAAAACGATTGATAACGATGTGATTCCGATTCGTCAGTCGCTGGGCGCCTGGACGGCGGCGGAGGAGGGCGCGAAGTATTTCGCGAATGTGGTGGCGGAGCACAACGCGAATCCGCGGATGCTGATCATCCATGAGGTGATGGGGCGCAACTGCGGCTGGCTGACGGCGGCGACGGCGGCGGAGTACCGCAAGCTGCTGGACGGGATGGATTTTGTGCCGGGGATCGGTCTGAGCCGGGAGCGCAAAGAGGTGCATGCGGTGTTTGTTCCGGAAATGAATGTGGACCTGGAGGCGGAGGCCGCGCGGCTGAAGGCCATCATGGATGAGCACGATTGTGTGAACATCTTTATTTCCGAGGGCGCGGGTGTGGAAAGCATCGTCGCGCAGATGGAGGCCAAGGGGGAGACGGTTCCCCGTGACGCGTTTGGTCACATCAAGCTCGACGCGGTGAATCCGGGGGCGTGGTTCGGCAAGCAGTTCGCGGAGATGCTGGGGGCGGAGAAAGTGCTGGTGCAGAAGAGCGGCTATTACAGCCGGGCCGCGCCGAGCAACGCCGCCGACATTGAACTGATCCAAAAATGCGCCCGCCTGGCGGCCGACTGCGCTCTGAAGCGCGAAACCGGCGTCGTGGGCGAGGATGAGGACCGGGGCAATGAATTGCGGGCGATTGAGTTCACCCGGATTAAAGGCGGCAAACCGTTCGATATTGATGTGAGCTGGTTCGGCGGTCTGCTTGCCGGTATTGGACAGAGCAAGGGCGCGAAGGTCCACGTTTCGCACTGAGTTGGCGGATTTTCCGAGGTTCGGAAACGGGGCGGCCCTGTTTTCCGAAGGTCGGAACCGACATCAAAAACCCCGCAGGGCTTTCGCCTTGCGGGGTTTTTGATTTCAGAGTCGCGGTGATTTATTCCGCGGCGGCTTCTCTGGCAGCCTGGTCGACGGCTCTCTGGCGGGCGGCGCGGCGGACGGTTTCGTTTTGGAGCCAGCCGTGGATCAGTTCACCCTCATCCGGCAGTCCGGAGCGGTTGTTGAGGGTGCCGGCTTCGGCGATCTGCACGGAAACGAAGATGATGATTTCCTCTTGTTGTTTTTCGGTGCGGGTGTAGCGAAAGAGGTATTTACCGATGAGGGGGAGGTCGCCCAGGAGCGGCACTTTGCGGGTGGTTTCGCGGTCGAAGCCCTCGGTGAGGCCGCCGATGGCGACGGTGTTGCCGGATTCGAGGGAGAATTCGGTTTCGATGCGCCGGGAGGTGGTGACCGGGAAGTCGGAACCGTCGGGGAACTGTTTGCGCTCAATGATCCGGCTGAGTTCGGGGATGATGCTGAGGCTGATGTTCCGTTCGGTGCTGACGGAGGGGGTGACTTCAAGTTTGACCCCGGTTTCGATGAAGCCGTCGAGTTCAAAGATGAAGTTGGTGCCCTGGTCGCCTGAGGGCAGGGCGCGGATATTGGGTTCGTTGCGCCCGACGTGAATCCGGGCGGTTTGTCCGTTGGCGACCAGCATTTTGGGGTTGGAGACGATGCTGACACCGTTGAGGGACTGCAGGGCGCGAAGGGTGAGGGCAAAGTCGCTGGCGGTCATGATGGCGCTGCGGACGACTTCGCTTTCCATGGTGGTGATGGGGTCGACCACGCCGGTTTCATTGATGCCGCTGATGTTCCGGCCAGTGATTTGTCCGGTGGCGCGGTTGCGGGCACTGACGTTGGTGTCGATCAAGCTGGGCGGGAGGGCTTCTGTGGCGGTGGTGGTGACGGTGCCGGTGTTGGCCCGGGTGGAAATGGAGCCGGTGCCGTCGACCTGGTTGCGGAAGTTGGTGCGCTCATAGCCGCGGGCGATGTCGCGCACGCCGAAGGTGAGCCCCTGTTCTCCGAGGACCTGCCAGTCGATGCCGAGATCCTGACGGGCGCTGTCGTTGAGTTCAACGAATTTGGCTTCGATGAAGACCTGCTGGCGGGGCACGTCGATGAGCCGCACGATGTTGCGGATTTCCTCGAGCTGGCGGGGGGTTTCGCGGACAATGAGGACGTTGGCGGCGGGGAGGGGGGTGACGCGGGCGTTACTGGTGACGATCATGCCCTGCACGGCGGGGAGGGCGTTTTCCACGGTGACGAATTTGAGGTCGATGGTCTCGGTGGAGAGGGGTTCGGTTGCGAGCTGGTCGAGCCGGGAGATGGCGAAGATGCCGGGGCGGCGCTGAACGAGGACGTATTCTTTGTCGGCGAGGATCACTTCGAGGGCCTCGCGCCAGTTGACATCGTTGAGGTTGGCGCTGACGAGTTCGTCGAGGCCTTCGGGGATGATGATATTGGCGCCGGAGCTGCGGGCGAAGATGCGGACGACGTCGGCGAGGCGGACGTTGTCGAGGGTGATGGAGATGAGGTCATCATCGGGAGTGGCCTGGGTCATTTCCAGGCCGGGAACGCCGCGGGCCTCTTCGAGGCGGATGGAGGGGATGGTGTCTGAATCTGTGGCGGGGGGGGCGGGTTCGGCCACGACTTCCGGCTCGTCGGCGGGTTCAGGTTCCGAAGCGATTTCGGGTTCGGCGGGCGGGAGGATTTCTTCAAGGGATTCGTCGGTGACCGCCCCGGTCTCGTCGGCGCTGTCTTCGGTGCCGTTGAGGTCGGAGAGGATGCGGTCGACTTCCTCGAGTTCATCGGCTTCGCTTTGGGCGAAGAGGGCCGTGCCGCCGAGGAGGAGGAGGGAGGCGAGGAGGTGTCGCGGGAGGTATTGGGTGAACAGGAGTCTCATAGGATGGGTTCCGGGTTATTGGGTTGGGATTCGAAAGGGTTCGAGTTCGATTTCGGTGGCGGTGAGCCGGGTGATGAGGAGGCGGTATTCGCGTCCGAGGACCTGAGTGGTAAAGCTGTCGCCGACGGTGACCCATCGGCCTTGAATAAAGCCGTAGATGCGTCCGCCCATGATGGCGATGCCCTGGGTTTCGAGGGAGGCCTGGATGTTGCGGGCCTCTTCGCGGGCGAGTTCGCGGAGTTCGTCATCGGAGAGGACAACGGGAGCGGCTTCGGGTTCGACGGGCTCCGGACCGGCGGCGGGGGTGTCGTGTCCGGGGGTGAAGCCGATGGGCCAGAAGGGATCGCGGAGCGGCTGATTTTCGGCAGGAGCCGTGAGGGTGAAAATGAAGGCGGCAAGACAGAGAAGGGGGCGCATCAGGGGGTGGCTCCTTTCGAGGCGGTCAGAAATTCCTTGTCTTCCGGGTGGCGGAAGACGGGCCATTCGATGATGAGATTGACGAGGTGGTTTTGGGGGTCGTCGGGGTTGGCGCGTATGGTGAGCTGTCCGACGGAGGCGAGGGGATCCTCCTCGTGGAGGGCTCTGAGAAATTGCATGGTTTGGGTGTAGCTGGTGCGGAAATCGACTTCGATGGCGTAGGGAATCCACATGCCGCTTTTGTCACGGATCTGGGGGTAGTTTTGCCGGTGGGGCATGTAGCGCTGTCCGCCGAATTCCCGAATTTGAGGGAAAATGTCGTTTTGTCGGGCGATACGGGAGATGCGCCCGAGGGCCCAGGTGTAGCGGCTGAAATCGGGCGGCGCCTCTCTTTCCATTCTTTCGAGAATTTCGCCGGATACGGTTTGAAGGCGGTTGCGGTTGGTTCGGTCCCGGGCGAGAATGGATTCACCGGTGCGGACATCGGATTCGAGTTTGCCGATGGTTTCCCGTGCGGCGGCGGCTTTGGCGCGGGTGGGGGCGATGACCAGGTTTTGGAGAACCGCGATGGTGGTAATTACGCCCATGACGCCCAGGATGAGATATTCTTTCTGCTGTTTGTTCAGTTCGGAGAACTTCACGGGCGGTCCTCCCCGGGCACAATTCTTCTGGGACTGAGATTCATGGAGAAGTTAAACAGGAAGAGGGGGGCTTCACGATTCGCGGTTCCGGCCTGGAGGGTGCTGTTTTCGAGCAGGGCGCTGCTGAAGAGGGGCGGGGTGCCGTTTTCGGCGCGAACAAGGTTTCGCTCGATTTCCGCGTAAGCGGATTCGGCGCCGAATCCGGTGATGAGGCCCCGGAGTTCGCCGCGGGCCTCGCGGGTCCAGGGGTGAGCGAGGTCATCGACTCCGGGGCGATGGCGGCGGAGTCCGACGATTTCCTCATCGAAATGAAGACGTGTGAACTGGAAGCGGGTACGGGGTTCGGGCAGTTCGTCCTGAATGCGCTGGAGCGCGTCCGCCCAGTTGTGGCGGGAGGGGGACCATCCCAGCAGGGTGTTGTGGCTGTCCTCGATCCGCCGGAGCGCGGTGGCGCGTTCGCGGGCGGCACTGACATCGTCTTTAATTTGGTCCCAGCGACGGGTGAGCTGGTCGGCTTCGCGGATGGTTGAGGTCATCGAACTCACCATGAAATACACCAGTCCAAGAGCAAGGGCCACCCCGGCGACCGCCCCGATTTTGAGCAGGGGGCTGGTTTCAGCGGCGCTGAAGAAGCGCTTTTCTGATTCCTCCAGGAGATTGATGTAATGATTCATGTGTTTTTGATCAAAGCAAGAGCCGCGCCAACTGCGGGAGCAAACATGCTTTCCACGCCTTGAACGCCTTTGGGGTAATTGGTCATTCCGTTTGCGGTGAACGGGTTCCAGATTTGGATTTCCACGCCCATGACCTGTTCCATGATAAAATTCCAGTAGGGGGAGTAGCTGAGGCCGCCGGAGGCATAGACACGGGAAATGCCGGCGTTTTCGTTGCGTTCGACAAATTTTTTCGAAATCGAGATTTCCTGCAGCAGGCTGCCGATGGGGTCGAGGGACTGTTCGAGCAGCGGGGTGGCGTCTTCGAAGAGGATGTCGATGGCGTCGTCTTCGCCGACGCTGAGCACATCCTGGATCCGCTGTTGGATGTAGACGGAGCCGTAGTCGAATTTGCGGACGAGGCGGAGTTCGCCGTTGAGGAAGAAGCTGATCATGGTGGCCTCGGCACCGGCCTCGAGGTAGCAGACCGCGCCTTCGGCTTGTTGGACTTCCTCGACATGGCTGAAACTGTTGAGGGCGGCGAGGCCGGCGATTTCGAGGGAGACGAGGCTGGGCCGGCTGGCGGAGAAGAGCTTGCGGGTGGTTTGCACTTCGGCTTTGGGCATGGCGGCGGCGAGGACTTTGTGATCGAGGCCCTCTTTGCCGCGCTCGACGATGGAAAATCCGATGCGGTAGTCGTTTCCGAGTCCCAGAGATTTGCCGACGCGGTTTTGAATCGACTTGGCGTCCTGCATTTTGTTGGACACAAACATGAAGCGGACGTGATCGGAGGTGCCGGTGAGACAGGCGGCGCCGTAGGGCGCGCAGAGCTTTTTGGGCACGCTGAATTTTTGGGGGATATCCCCGCCGTGAAGGTCGTATGCGGGCATGACGTCCGCATCCACGAGCGTGTATCCGGACACGGTTTTCCGTATCCGGACCAGTTTGGTGCTGGTGGAGCCGAAGTCGATCCCGACGACGTCGGTGATTTTTTTACTTTTAGGTTGTTCGTTTTTGGCCAAGATGATCTCCAGGAGGTTGCTACCGTTCGCGAAAATGCGAAGGTTTTTCAAGGCGAGAATGTGAAAAAGAACATGAAAACGCTTTCCAGGGCTTTCTGCTTGTTCATTTAGCCCTTTCGGCGTAGCGTAATGGCATGGAAAATATCAGAGTCCCCCGCCGGCGGTTTGGCCGGACCGAGTTGTCGATGCCGGTTTTCACGACCGGCGGCATGCGGTATCAGCAGGATTGGAACGATTTGCCGGAGGCGGAGATTTCGAAGGAGTCCACCGAGCATGTGGGGGCCTGCATTGAAGCGTCGTTCGCCTGCGGGATAGACCACATTGAGACGGCCCGGGGGTACGGCAGTTCGGAGGCCCAGTTGGGGAAGATCTTCCCCCGCTATCGGCGGGAGGACTTTATCCTGCAGACCAAGATCGGAATCAAGGAGTCGCGGGAGGCGTTTGAGGAATCGTTTGAGACGAGTATGGCCCGGTTGAAGGTGGATCATGTGGATTTGCTTTCTATTCACGGTATCAATACTGAAGGGGATTTGCAACAGGCTTTAGCATATGGCGTGCCGCAGATGCGGAAATGGCGGGATCAGGGGCGAATTCGGTTCATCGGCTTTTCGACGCACGGTCCGGCGGATGTGGTCATGCGCGCGGTGTTCAGCGGGATGTTTGATTACATGAATGTCCATTGGTATTTTGTGAATCACGATAATTGGCCGGCGGTGCAGGCGGCGGCGCATCAGGATATGGGGGTGTTTATTATCAGTCCGAACGACAAGGGGGGACGGCTGTGGGAGCCGCCGCAAAAGCTCAGGGATTTCTGCGCGCCGCTGACGCCGATGCAGTTTAATGATTTGTACTGTTTGTCGCGTCCGGAAGTGCACACGCTGAGTCTGGGAACCTCGCGGCCTTCGGATTACGATGAGCATGTGGCGGGCATGAAGTGGTACGATGACCGGGTTGCGGTTTCGGAAACGGTCGCGCGCCGGATCCGCGCGGAGATCGATGCGCAGTTTGTGCCGGGCTGGCACCGGAGTTACGCGGCGGGGATTCCGACGCAGGACCGGTGTCCGGGGGGAATTCATGTGCGGGAGATTTTGAGGCTGTTCACCTGGGCCAAGGCGATGGATATGGTGGACTTTGCGAAGAGCCGGTACAATATGTTCACCAACGGGGGGCCGTGGTTCCCGGGAAATGATCCGGAGGGCTTTGATGAATCGGAGATGGCGGCGGCACTGGCGGGGAGTCCGCACCGGGACCGGATTATCGGATATCTGCACGAGGCGCACGACCTCCTGAAGGGGGAGAAGGTGAAGCGTCAGAGCGAAGCTGCGAAAGAGGAGAAGGACGCATGAATATCTGTGGATTCGGCGATGCCGAACTGGAATTTCCGGTGGAGGTTCATTTCCGGGTGATTGCGTTCGCGGACGCGGGGACGGACGCTGGAGTCCGCGCGGCGGCGGAGCGTCTGGGCCTGGGGGGGGACTTGACCGTCGGCAATGAGAGCGCGGGCGGGAAATATCACACGTTTAATTTAACCCTGATGGTGGAGAGCGCGGAGCGGATGGCGGAGATTGACCGGGCGTTCCGTGCGGTTCCGGGTGTGAAGATGGTCCTCTGAAGCGCCGGAGGCCGGTCCGGCTATTCTTCAAGCAGCCGTTCGAGAGTTTCTTCGATCCAGGTGTCGCGCCGGGCTTTGTCGGCCCGGTGCCGGGTTTCAAGGCGGTCGAGTTCCTCGCGGATACTTTGAATGCGTTGTTCGCGCATGGCGAGACGCTGATCGATGTGTTCTGCGAGGGCGGCATGTAGCGCTTCGCGGGCTTCGGCGCGGTCGGCATCGGTGCGGGCCACGCGGAGGGCTTTGATTTCGCGGCTCAACTCGGGGGGCGCGCCGCGTCCGCCGCGTCGGACACCGGCGCTTTCACGGGCTTCGGCGAGTTGACGGCGTATTTCTCCGCGGAAGGCGTCAGGATCCGCCTCCCGCAGTTCGGTGAGGCGGCGGTGTTCCGCCGGGTCCTGTTTTTCGAGGTGGTTGAGCCAGCGTTCGATGACGGAGTGATGCCGCTCACGGTCCGGGCGGCCCTGTTCGGGCCGTCCGGGGCGGTCGCGGGGGCCGGTGCCGTCGCGGGGGGGCTGGGCGTTTGTGGCGGTGAGTGCGGTCAGGAGCAGGATGAGAAGCAGGGGGCGGGGGTTCATAGGAATTCCTCCATAGCGGGGTAGAGGGTGTTGTGTTCAAAGGATCGGGTGAGTTCGAGCAGTTGCAGGTCGAGGAGGTCGAGTTCGGTGAGGAGCGGATCCTGGATGAGGGGGTGATCGTTGAAGGCAAGCTGAAGCGTGCCGGGGCTGCGGAGGGTCAGCAGGGGGAGGCCGCCGAGGAGCAGGGCGACGGAGGCGGCGAGAGCGAGGCGATGCCGTCGCCGGACTTTGCGGGCGTCGAGGGCGGCGCCGCGGATGCGTTCCCGGGTGAGGTCGTCGAGCGGGGGAACGGGGGCGGAGGCGTCGAGCGCCCGGCGCAGGGCGTCGAGTTCACCGGCGGTGTCCTGTTCAAAGGCTTCGGGTGTTTTCATGGGCGGCGGTCGGGGGGAAGGAGGTTTTGATAATCTTCGGCGAGGGTTTCGCGGAGGTGTTTGAGGGCATAGTGCATGCGGCCAAGGGCCGTGTTGATGGAGACGCGTTGAATCTCGGCGATGGTTTTGAATGGAACATCGGCCTCCATGCGCAGCGCGAAGACTTCGCGCTGTTCCGGGGGGAGGGCGGCGAGGGCGGCGCGGATGCGGAGGCCGAGTTCGCGGTCTCCGGCTTCGTGCGCGGGGGTGTGTCCCCGGTCCGGGAGAAAAGTTTCGAGGGTGGCGGTGTTTTCGCCGGACCCGACAGGGTTTTGCAAACTGAGGTCGGGTTTGCGTTTGCGGGAGAGGTCAATGACCCGGTTGCGGGCGATGCGGAAGAGCCAGGAGAGGAGTTTATGGCTTTTGTAGCGGTGCAGGCCCTTGACGGCGCGGAGCCAGACATCCTGAAAGACATCGTCGGCGGTGTGGGGATCGCCCACCATGCCGAGTATGAACCGGTAGAGCGGTTTGCGGGTGCGCTCGACAATCCGGGCCAGGGCTTCCGGGTCGCCGCGCCGCCAGGTGTGCAGGTCGTCTTCAAGGGATGGTTCCTCCGTCATAGGGTATTTATCTGTACGGTAATAGGAACGGACAAGGCAATGGTTTATTGTACAGGACTTTCCCCTTTATTGTAGGAGGAGGTGAAATTGATTCCAGACGGCGCGGTAGTAATCGAGGAGATTGCGGGCGAGCAGGAGGAGGGTTTCGGGGATTTCGCGGGGGGTGAGGAGCATGATGCCCGCCAGGAGGATGAACAGATTGCCGAAGGCGATAATGGGGTAGGCGCCAAGGGGGCCATAGGGCTCGATGTCGGATTGACCGGCGGAGAGAGCCTGGAGGGTGAAGCAGAGGTGAAAGGAGCCGGTGAATCCCAGGGCGAAGGGCAGGAGGGGCGTCCAGGGGGACACGTCTGTAAACAGGCCGGCCGCGGCGGTGACTGTGAGCAGCAGCAGGCTGTAAAAGGGGAACATGTAGGGCGCGAGGGTGATGAGCAGGTTGGTGTGGCTGACTTCGACGGAGCCGCCTTCTTTGCCCACGTTCAGTCTGTTCACGCGGGCACCGGAGAACCAGGCGGCGAGGGCATGGCTGAGTTCGTGGGCGAGCACATAGCTGCGGAAGGGTTGGGGGAGAAACAGAAAAATGAGAAGCTGGAGAGCCCCGCCGGCCAGGAAGGTCAGGAGGGTCTGTCCGCGGACGGGGTCGGTTTGGAGATCGACGAGGAGTGCAAACAGGGTTTCGAGCATGCCGGCGAGGGCCGGAAGCAGGATCAGTCCGACGCAGGCGAAAAAGAGGTGGCGGAGGACGGTCACGACCGGGTGCGGCTGCGGACTTCCCGGAGAAGCCGGCGGCGGGATTTGGCCTCGATGTAGCGAAGCGTGAGCGGGTGGACCGCGAGCGGGAAGCGGCTGCGGAGTCCGCGGGCAAACGCGACGCGTTTGCGGACGCGGACGCGGTTGGGCACAGAGCTGTTGAGTTGATAGAGGTTGCGCACCACTTTCCAGAAGGCAACGCCGCCGGTGGCGCGGATATCCTCGAGATCAATCCACCAGAAGCGCAGGGCTCCGCCGGGCAGTTCGCGGACGAGCAGATTGTGGGTTTTGGTGTCTTTATGGTAGATGCCGAGGCGGTAGAGCTTGAGGAGTTCCTCGCGCAGCCGATGGCGGAGCAGATCCCGGGCGGCGGGTTTCATGCCGGGAAAGCGCCGCAGCAGCCAAAGGCCGAAGGGCTCGGTGTCGGAGATCCTGCGGTGCACCACATAGCCTTCTTTTGGCGCGCCGCGCTCATAGCATTCGACAAACCCGAGGACCTCCGGCACCCGCAGGGAAACGCTTTGCATCAGGCGGCTGCCGGCCCAGGCGTGGCGGGCGCGGGAATATCCCAGACGGCGCCGCCAGGCGCGGGGGTTGGGTTCGAAATATTTAATCACCACGTTTTCGCCCATCAGGGTGGCGGCCCAAACAGTGGCCCGGGGACCTTCTTTCAGCGGAATTTTTTCCTCCGCTGGCAAATGGCGGATGGCGTGCAGGAGTCCGGCGGCGTCGGTTTCGGCATTGCCGAGCCAGGTGCCGTACACACCGTCGGCGGGCGGCGGCGCTTCGGGGCGGGTGAGGAATTCCCGGTGGCGGGCACGGGTGTGGCGCATGAGGGCCCGTTCCCGCTGTGTGAGCCAGAGCCGGGACCAGGAGAGCCAGAGGGGATCCTCTTTGGCGAGGGCCTCGCAAAAGCCCAGAAAAAAGCGAAGGCGGTCGGCATCTCCGAGGCCGAGCGGGGCCCATTGGCTTTCCAGGGTCAGGAGGCCGTTTTCCACGGCGGTGCGTGAAGGCATGGCTTTTGTGCCCGGCGGCAGGGGCAGGAGGATGAGGTGTCCCTGACGGAGATGGCTGGTTTCGGGATTGATCGCCCCCGGGTTTCCGCCGCCGCGGACATACCGGGCGCAGGCGCGGGCGGCCTCCCGGAGAAAGGGGCGGCGCATTTCCGGCGGAAACTCCCCGAAACGCAGCGCGCTCAGGGTGCAGTCCGGTAAAGCATTGTGCTGGATGACCATAGGCGCTCTCTCACCATCTTTTCAGGGGAATGGCAAGGATACAGACGAAATTCCGAAAACAACGATTTGCATTGACTTTCGGTATTTTTTTCGTACTACCCCCCGAACTTCATGATCTTACGTTGATCTGATTTCAAACCAAACCCCATGCAAGAGTCTTTATGCCCAATATCAAAAGTGCCAAGAAACGTCTGCTTCAAAACGAGCGGTCCCGCAAAATCAATTCCGCCTACAAGAGCCGCGCCCGCACGGCCCGCCGCAAGTTCCTGGCGGCGCTGGAGGAGAAAAACGTGGAGGAAGCCAAGAAAACCTATACGGAGTTCTGCTCCTCTTTGGACAAATCCGCCAAACGCGGCGTGATCAAGAAAAACACCGCGATCCGCAGCAAGCGCCGCGGGGCTGAAAAAGTCCGCGCGCTGGAACAGGGCACCGCGGAGTAAGTTCCGTCCTTTGTTTCCCGCATGAAAAGAGGCCCCTTCGGGGGTCTCTTTTTGTGTCGGGGGATGTTGAAGCGTTGCAAAACCGGTATTTGCGCTTAATGAGTGTCCGATAAATTTATGAACAAATCCATCTCTTCCGCAATTCGTGACGATTTTCCGGTTCTGTCCCGCAAGGTGCACGGGGACCGTCCTTTGGTGTATCTGGACAACGCGGCGACCTCGCAGAAGCCGGAGGCGGTGATTGCGGCGGTCGCGGGCTATTACCGGCGCACCAACTCGAATGTTCACCGGGGCATGCACGCGCTCGCGGAGGAGGCGACGGGGGAATATGAGGCGGCCCGGCGGGCGGTGGGGGACTTTCTGGGTGCTCCGGATCCGGCCGGGGTTATTTTCACCCGCGGCACGACCGAGAGCATCAATCTGGTTGCGCAGAGCTGGGGCGGGTCGGTGTTGCGGCCGGGGGATGAGATTTTGATTTCGGTGATGGAGCATCACAGCAATATCGTGCCGTGGCAACTGGTCGCTCAACGCACCGGCGCGGTGGTGAAGGCGGTTCCGTTGACGCCGGAGGGGGATCTGGATCTTGAGGTTATGGACCGGTTGCTTTCGGAGCGGACGAAGCTCGTGTCGATCACGCAGGTGAGCAACGCGCTGGGCACGGTGAATCCGGTGGATACGATTCTGGCCAAAGCGAAGGCGGCTGGGGCGAAGGTATTGATTGACGGTGCTCAGAGCGCGCCGCACATGCCGGTGGATGTGAAGGCGATGGGTTGTGATTTTTTCGTTTGTTCCGGGCACAAAATGTGCGGACCCACGGGGATCGGGGCCCTGATCGCGCCGGCGGAACTGCTGGAGGCAATGCCGCCGTTTCTGGGCGGGGGGGAGATGATCGATCAGGTGACGATTGAGGGCTCGACCTGGGCGGATCTGCCGTACAAATTCGAAGCCGGCACGCCGAATATCGCCGGGGCGGTGGGCTGGGGGGCGGCGATTGCCTATTTGAACACGCTGGGAATGGAGGCGGTTGAGCGGCGGGTTCATGAACTGGTCGAGGACGCGGCGGACCGGCTGTCCCAGGAGCCGGGGGTGACCTTGACCGCGCATCCACAGGTGCGGGGGGGCGCGGTGTCGTTCTGGCTGGATGATATTCATCCCCATGATGTGGCGCAGCTGGTGGACCAGTCCGGGGTGGCGATCCGCGCCGGGCATGTGTGTTGTCAACCGCTGATGAAACACCTGGGCCGGCCCGCCATCAATCGGGCGAGTTATTCTTTCTACAATACCAAAGCCGACACCACGAGTCTTCTCGAAGCGCTGCGGACGACCCGGAAACTTTTCGGGTATTGATTAAAACAGCAGAACTTTGTCCGGGGGCGGCGGGAAGGTGATGGGGGCGGGGGCGTCGCTGAGGGTTGAGGACGGGTCTGCGGCCTCGTCGGTTTGGGTATCGGGTTCGCTGATTTCTCCGTTGCCCGGTTGGGTTTGATCGGGATTCATCCGTTGTATCGGGAGGGTGCGAATGCGCCGGGAGCCCGGGAAAAGGCCGATGTGCGGGGTGACTTCCCGGAGATCGACTTCGCCTTCATATTCGCGAATGTGCACGGCGAGAAGTGAGAGGTTTTTGTCCGCCACGAAGTCGTCGGCCTGATCGAACCATTCTTGAGGGGGCATTCGGGCGAAATAGAGGGTGAATCCGTAGAGGTTGTGTTCCTGGGCAAGATCGGCGAGCTGTTCAAGGTCGAGGGTTCGATGTGACGCCGCGCGCACCCCGGGCATAAGCCGGATGTGATGGAAGCGGGTGAGCATACGGAGATTGGGATACGATTCGTTGACATCGATCCGGACCCGTCCGTTGGTTTCCTGCACGTACCATTGGGGGGAGATCGCCTGCAGTTCGCGGGTATGAAGGCGGAGTTTGTTCAGGAGTTCGGCATCGGTCAGATCTTCGGGCCTGGGCGGGAATATCGCCACTCGGACGGGCAGCGGGCCGCCGGCGACTTCGCGGAGGATGACCTGGGCCACACCGAAGTCTGGTGCCCAGGGCGAGATGCCCCACCAGCCGAGGCCGAAGCCGTCGGGAATACGGATGGGGGCACCGAAGGCGGGTTCATCGTTGATGAAGCCGAAGGCGGCATCGCCCCGGATCTCCAGGCGAAGGCGGGTCACGCCGATCGGTCGGGTCCAGAAGCGGCTGGTGTTGGAGATGAGCCGTTCATTTTGCCAGAGTTGGAGGAAGAGTTGTCCGGTCTGATCAAATCCGTAACGGAGCATGGTGCCGTCACCGCGGCGGGCGTAGAGCCAGAAGAATCCGCGGGCGTCTTCGATGGCGGATTCGAGGAACGCGGAGTGGAGGGCGGTGGAACCGTTGAGCTGCAGAACGGCCTCGGCGGTGGCGGCGGTGGCGGCGAGGAGGAAGCCGCCGTCTTCGATATCATCGGTCTCGGAGAAGGCGTTCCAGTTGTCGGACATTCGCCCGAGGGTGAAATTTTCGCGGACGACGGTGTCCCGGGGGAGCAGCGCGGAGAATGCGGCGGGGCCGTCTTCCGTTGTTGTTTCCCGGGCGGCCTGTTTTTCGATGTGGTCCATGAGGCGCCAGGATTCCGGCCAGACCAGGAGGTGGTTACTCTGAATAGCGCTGGCAAAGTGGGGCTCCATGCCGGGACGGGCGCCAATGGTTTTAATGGCGTTAAGGTTGTCGATGCGTTTCCGGGGTGTGGCCAGGAGGCCGTGGAGGAGGACGCGGGCGTTGAGGTCTTCGGGGTCGTTTTCAATGACGCGGGTAATCAGAGCGGTGGCCTCGTCGCGGCGGTTGCGCCGGATGAGCGCTTCGGCCCGGGCGAGGAGAATTTCAGGGTTGCCCGGGAAGAGGCGGCCATAGAGATTGAGCATGTCCATGGCTTCACGGGACTGGTTGGCGTTGACATCGAGCAGGCGGGCGGTGAGAACGACGAGCGGGATTTGGCCGGGACTGCGGTCGAGGCTGGCCCGGTAAAATTCGATGGCCCGGTTGAACTCGCTGCGCCGGGCGTGGACATCACCCCGCAGTCGGAGGGGTTCGGCGTTATAGGGTTCGAGTTCGCTCCAGCGGGCCCAGATTTCAAGGGCGTCTTCAAACCGTCCGGCGTTGAAGGCCTCCTGGCCCTGTTCACGGAGCAGGCGGCTTCGGACTTCGGTCTCCCACTCTTTGAAGGAGGTGTCGAGTCCGGTGAGTTGGACCTGAAAGGTGGTGGCTCCGGGACGGATGACTGCGGAGTCGATGGTGACGATGCGGGCGCGTTCCCGGGGGGAATCCTGAAAATAATTCAGAGGGGTGTCCTGAACGATGATGTGCAGTTCCGGCAGGCTTTGGAGCAGAGCTGAGAAGGTGGATTCCCGCTCCAGAGCCGGTGAGAGCCGGATCATGAGTTGCAGATCGCGTTCACGGAGGGATTGGCTGAGCGCCTGAATCCAGTTGGTGATTCTGGAGAGGGGCGGGGCGCCCTGCAGTTCGCTGAGGTTGCAGTAAATACCGTCGGCCCCGATGCCGGCGGCAAAATCGGCGAGCCGGTCGGGAAGCGTGGGGTCGAAATTGTCGAGGTTTTCCATGCGGATTTCAGGGGTGAAACGCATGGAATAGACATCGGCGAACATGCGGTAGAGTTCGGGATCCCAGCCGAGTTGTTCGCTGTGCGTGCGGGAAGAGACTCTGAGCCAGGGGGGGGAGAGATGCGTGTAGCGGGTGGCATGGGTGTTCATCCAGGCGGCGAGTCCGGGCTCCCGGGAGGAGAGGGGGGCCCAGGT
This sequence comes from Verrucomicrobiota bacterium, assembly GCA_020831625.1. GTDB lineage: Bacteria > Verrucomicrobiota > Kiritimatiellia > SS1-B-03-39 > UBA6053 > PXAS01. The sequence goes on from JAFIGD010000020.1 coordinate 72,048, forward strand.
GAGCAGGCGGGTTTGCAGGGGCTGGACTTCAAGCAGGCGGATGTTGGCCCTGGCGGCGCCGGGGGCCGGGTCCCATACACTGAGGCCCATCATGCCCGGGCGGGGGGTTCCGCGAACGGAGACCACTTCCTGAAAAAGGGGGCGTCCATTAATTTTGGCTGAGAACAGGCGGCCGCGCAAATCGAGTTCGAGCAGGATTTCTCCCTCGTGATCGGCACCGTAGCGGGCGGTGGCGAGCGTAAAGGGGCTCATGCCGGTGTGTTTTTGGCGCAGCCAGACTTCACCGTTGTCGCCGAGACCGAAAAAGAGATGGCTTTCTCCGTCCGGGGTTCCGCGTAAAAAGATGCCGAACTGGCCTTTCTCAAGGGTGACTCGGAAGCGGGCGTGAAAATCTCCGAAAAGATCGCTGCCGTTCATCCAGGCTTTGGCTCCGGTGGTTTGCTCGGTCGCGGCGAGGACAATTTCCCGGTTCTCGAGGGCGAAATGTCCCCAGTCCGGCAACCAGGCGAGTGGCGTGGTTCGGGCTTGAAGGTCGCGGATGCCCTGTTCCCGTGGCCAGGCGTTTTCAAGGCGTTCGACGAGATTGTCGCCGGTCCAGTCACGTTGAACGAGAAGGCGGTTCAGGCGGCGGGGGTCGGTAAAGCGGGTGTTGAGGGCGTTGGTGCCGTGAATGAATCCGAGATCGTAGTATTTGCTGACGAGGTCGAGGTTGAGGCGTCGGCTGAGGATGGCGCGTTCGTCGAACTGGCCGAAGTCTCCGTAGGGGAACGCGAAGGCGCGGGGTTGCCGGTTGGTTTCGCTGACGATGAGGTTGCGGGTGAATTCGTGGTCGGCCTGGAGCCGCTGGCTGAAGGCTTCGGGGGGTTCGAAGCGCATTTCGGAGGCGATCCACTGCGGGGAGGTCATGAAGTTACGGCGGGTTCCGTCACTGTTGGCGGTGACCTGTGAGAAGCCGAGGTGGCTTTGGGCACCGACCTCCCAGGCGCCGGATCCGAGCATGGCCCGGACGTAGGGCCAGCGGAGGGCGGAGGGGTCGCGGTCTTCGACGGGCTGGGTCCACAGGAACATGACGGCGGGCCAGCCGGCGGATGCGAGGGGGGAGCGGGCGTCAAAATAGGAGGATTTGCGCGCGTGGTCGAAGCTCATGAGGATGGCGCGGCGGGGGAGGGGTTTCCCTTCGCTGTAGAAGGCATGGACATCTCGGAGGGTGATCGGGTTGTACCCTGCGCGGCGCAGGGCGGCGAGATGTTGCCGGAATTGTTCTACGGAGACTTCGCGGGGGTTGTCGGAGATTCCTTCGTAGGCAAGGGCGACAAAGGCGTGGGCATCGCGCGGGCCGGTGGGGGCGGGGCGGAAGGCGAGGTATCGCATAACCGCATAGCGGATGGGAATGCCCCAGGCCACCAGGAGGGAGATGATCAGCAGAAACCACAGCCAGGCCTGTTTGTAGTTGGCTTTGAGGGCGGCGACGCGGGCGGGAGCCACGGGCGGTTCGCGCTGCGTTTTGTGGCCGCCTGGGCGGGAGGAGCCGTTTTCGCGGGCGGCTCTTGATTTGGCTTCGGCATTCGAAAAGGGAGACGGGTATTCGCTCATTTTTTAGCCCCCCGGGTGCCCCAGCTTTTGGTGGCGAGGGTGAAGATGGCGTAGTAGATTTGCCAACTGTAAAAGACAATGTAGGTGAAGGTGAAGACAAATCCGGTCCACCAGTGGGTGCGTCCGGTTTTCTGGAAGTGATACAGCGACCAAATCATGGTGATCGCGGAGACGCCGAAAAGGTAGGAGGTGGTGACAAAGCCCTGCACCAGGGGGGCGATGACGAGGGCTTGAACCATAATGACGGGTTCGATGATGGGCAACAGCATCATGGCGTACCAGGACAGGGCGGGCACGGGGTGTTTTTTCCAGATGAAGGTGGTGGCGGAGAGGATGCCGCGCACGGAGGAGCGCATCCACCGGGACTGCTGTTTGGTGTAGGTCCGCCAGTCTTCGGGCGCGTTGGTGGTGGCCAGGGATTCATCGTCGTAGAGAATCCGGTAATCTTTGAGAATAAGATTGGTGAGACTGCGGTCGTCGCCGTAATTTCCGGATTGGCCGAAGACTTTTTCATTCATCCACTCGTCCATAACATGCAGGACGCAGACCCGGCGGTAGGCGGAGAAGCATCCGGGCAGGCAACTCACGCACCCGTAGACGCTTTCAGCGGCTTTCATGATTTTGTAGGAGAAAAAGTAGCGGACATCCTGCATTTTAGTGAGGACATTGACGCGGGCGTTTTCAACGTCGGTATGCCCGGCAATCCCGCCGACGGTGGGGTCGACAAAGCCTTGGACCAGTTTGCCGATGGCCCCCGGCATAATAAAGGTGTCGGAATCGACAAAGACGCAGAATTCGCCCCGGGCCAGCAGGGTGGAATAGGCCATCCCGTAACAAAGTCCGCGGTTTTTCTCGAAATTGGCGACCACCAGCCGGGGAAAGGCGGCCTGGGCGCGGAGCATTTCGTGAAGGGTGTTGTCGGTGGACCCGTCATTGACGGTGATGACTTCGCGGAGGTCGTCGGGATAGCCTTCGGCGTATACCCGGGCGATCGAGCGGGCGATCGCCTCCTCCTCGTTCATGCAGGGCACCAGCACGCTGATTTTCGGACGGTAGCCCACATCCAGCGGCGGTCGGTAGAAGGAGGAGAGAATGAAGCGCGACACGATAAACAGGCCTACAATGAGTGAATAGATATTCACCACCGGGGCGTAATAATAGTGCTCGATGTTCACGACCTGAAAGTAAACGGCGATGGAAAGTAAAATGGTGCCGGTCAGGCCGAGGGCTCCGACGAGCAGCGGGTGCGGCTTGCGGTAGAGGCGGCGGACATGTTCTTCGACATCATCTTCGACTTCGACTTTCTCGGGCGGCGGCGCGTCAAAGTGTTTGTGGTCCACCGACCGATGGCAGAACGGGCACACGGCGGGCGCGGGAGAATCGATGGTGTAGACTGAAATCTCGCATTTGGCGCATCGGGAGACCGTTCCCTGTTTTTTACGGGGAGTTGGTGGACGGCGGGTGCGGGAGGGATGGTCGGACATGACAGGGTTAGAGGTGGAGAATCGTGGGCACGGTGTGTGGTTTTGAATCTTTGAAGTCCTGGAGGAATTTCACGGGGAGACGGACCGGGCGCCGGGGGCCGGGGAGGAGGGAGACGCCGGGTTTGATTTCATAGAGGAGTATGTGTTGCTGGTCCGGTTCGTTGACCAGAAGAACAAAATCCAAATCGGAATCAAAGAGGCGGTCTTCGAGATTTCGGAGCGCTTCGGGTTCGGGCATTTTGTGAAGGAGGAGGGTGAAGCCGTCAACGCGGTCACGCCGGGCGATTTCGGCGAGGTGGTCCCAGGGAATCCGGTCCGGTCGGGAATAGGTGAGTCGGGGCAGAAGACGGACCCGGTAAAATCGGGCGAGCAGGCGTAATTCCGTGTCATCTTCAAGGGTCAGCCGGCGGGGACGTCCGGTCCAGTCGGTCCGGTACCAGTCCGGGGCGAGCATGCTGAGCGTTTGGATCCGGTTCTGCAGTTGATCGAGTTCCAGGTCGGTTCGCCGCGGCGTCCGTTGTGAAGATTCAGAGACGGCGTCGGCGAGTCCGCCAGGGGAAACGGGACGCGGCCGTGATTCCAGTCCGATCTGCGGGGGGAGGGGGCCGCCGGAGACATTGCGGATGGTGACGGCCGCGCGGCCGAAATCAGGAGACCAGGGCGCGAGTCCCCACCAGCCCAGCCCCATATCGCGTGGTATGGTGAGCGGTGCGCTGAAGGCGGGCCGTCCATCGATGGAGGTGAACACGCCGTCGGCCCGGATTTCGAGGCGGAGTGTGGTGGATCCGTCCGGCCGGGACCAGAGCCGCATCTGGTTCGAGAGCAGGTGATCGTTCATCCAGATTTGCTGATACATCATACCTGTGTCATCAAATCCGAAGCGGATCATATTGCCATGGCCGCGGCGGGCATAGAGCCAGAAAAATCCCCGGGTGGCCTCGATTGTGGCTTCGATAAAGCCGTTGTGCATGGTGTCGGAGCGGTCAAGGCGCAGATAGGCCTCGGTTTGTTGAGGATCGGCGCTTAACACCAGGCTGCCTTCCTCGTTCCATTGTTGTTCCTGGGAGGAGATCCAGCTGCGGGACATGCGGCCCAGGCGGAAATTTTCGCCGGCGGGCTCGTCGCGGGGCATCAGGGCGTTGAATTGCGCGCGCTGTGCGCGGGAGGGCGCTTCAAAACGCATGCGGTCGATGAAATCCATCATGATCCAGGATTCGGGACGGGTCATGAGTTGGTGATCCTGAATGGCCTGTGCGAGGATCCATTGCATGCCGGGGGTTTCGCCGACAGCGAGCATGGCTTTAAGGTTGTCGAAGCGTTCTTTGGGGCTGCGCAGCAGTCCGTGGAGGAGGGTGCGGGCCTGAAGGTTTTCGGGGTCGTTTTTGATGACCGCCTCCACGACCTGGGTGGCTTCGTCAAATCGTCTGCGGCGGAGAAGCCATTCCGCCTGAGCCAGTGCGATTTCGGGGTGATACGGAAACACCCGGCTGTAAAGGTTCAGAAGGTTGCGCGCCTCAGCAGGTTTGTCCAGTTGCTGATCCAGAAGGCGGGCGAGGCGGACCATGAGGGTGACTTGTCCGGGTTGAATCCGCAGGCTTTTCCGGTAGAATTCGATGGCCCGTTCCGTTTCCTCCATGCGGAGGTAGGTGTCGCCGATCAGGGAAACCGCTTCTGGATTATGGGGGTCGAGTTCACTCCATCGGGTCCAAAGGCTGATCGCCCGGTCATAATCTCCGTTGGTGAATGCGACCCGGCCTTCGTCACGGAGGACTTGGTTCCGGAGTTCCTGACTCCAGGTTTCCTGGTCCAGCGTAATGCCGGAAAGTTCGTAATATAGGGAAAGCTCCAGATCCGGCGTGCTTAGATCGGCCCCGGCGGCGGGGTCCCTGTCATGATGACGGGCCAGGGCGGTCAGGGTAACGTCTTTATAAGGCCGATATGCGTGCAGCATCAGGTGCCAGGGGCCGGGTTCGGGATCGTCGATCCATACCGATTCATGATTCCCGTCCACAAACGGGCGGTGGTCAAACGAGCGCAGATCAGGGGGGGCGCCGGCGCGGAGGTAGAGGTCGGCGTCGCCTGTGCCGCCGTACACGTGCACTTCGAGGCGGGCGGTGTCCTCGGGGACATCGAGTACGAAGCGTCGGATCCCGTGCGCGGTGTCGGAAAGATCCGTGATCCGGTCGCCGCTTTGGAGCGGGGTGACGTTTGTTTCCGGCAGGGAGGGCGGAGACGATTGAACCATGAGCCGCGCGGCTTCGGGGAGAGAGGATGCGGGCTTAAGCAATGGTTCCAGACGGGCGATCCAAAGCGCGGCAAGTACCATGAGCTCGGTCATACGGAGCTCCTGGACGGCCGGTCGGGCGATATAAGGTACGGGAGGTGTTTACTCCCACACATACATGTCCTCATCTTCAGGATATTGTTCGTCTTCGACTTCACCTGTGGGACGGATTTGCCGAAAAAGGGAGGGCGGTCCGGGCTCGGCGGCGGGAGGAGAGGGTTTGGGAGGGGCATGCGGGTGGCTGTGCCGGGATGTGTTGTTTGGATGAGTGGACACCGCAGGGGAGGAGGGGGCCGGCCGAAATTTCAGTTTTTCAGTTTCCGGTTCCTGAAGTTCAGCCATGCGGGCTTCATGCCGACGGCGGGCGATGGAATTCCACATCGCGGCGGCGGCAAAGATCATACTTAAAATAGTGGCGATAACAGCGGTGATGCCCAGAGAGTCCATGAAATGATTTATCCTTCTTTTTGTTTCTCAATCCTGAATCCGTGAGATAAGGTTGGGGAATTCTCAAATTCGCCCTCGGGCACTGTTTTTTATCGAGTAGCGTGGCCTGAATGGTTCGCTCGGTTAGCTCATCGCCCTTTTTTATACGCTCCGCTGTAGCCTCTCACCGAGAGCGACCATAAAACATTATACATATTGATGGTTTATTTTAGCCATATGGGCCGGGGGATTTCATCCGCATCTTTCTGCGGAATTCGTAAACCATCCCTTCCTTAGCCTATCACCCATATGATGCCGCAATATCTCTGAGGACTGCATACCATGGGCAAATCCGCCCCAGATGCAATTCCAGCCGACCGGCATGGCTTACAAGTTTCCCTGCGCAATACACCAGATTTTGCAGAACGGTTTTGATTCTCCACCGACGAACCCGAATCCGGACGGGCGCAGCTTCAGCCCTTTGGATGGCTTCCTGGCCCAGGCCCCGCAACAGGTTGAACGACACCATGGCGCAGAGCAGCACAATCTGGTTCACGCAGAATTTTCCGGAGGGCAGACGCTCCACATCCAAATCACTCTTCAGCTCGGAGTGAAATTGTTCACTGGTGCCATGATCGTGATATAAGGCGATCACCGTGTCCGCATCGCAGGGAAGATTCGTCCAGTACGTGGAAATCTCAAGTTCAGGGATCAGGAGGAGATTTCCATCCGGGTCCGTAAGCCGTTCGGTCACTTCAAAGACCACGGGCACTTCGGAGCCCCCGTTTCCTTTACCGGGCCGAAGATGGCTGACAATCCCACGGTACACCCGATTACCCGGACGGCTTTCCTGAAGCGTTCCCACTCTTCGGGCCAGCGCAAACCATTGTTCCGGACTTTCCTTGCGGGGGTTCCGTTTGACGATATACCGTTCTTTGCTGAGTTCGGCGAAGTTTTCCCAGGCATCGTTCCCGCTGTCGAGTCGGTAGAGAATGTGCCCGTTGAGTCCCAAGGTTTTGATGTCTGCGCTGAGCTGGTGGAGAAAAGCAGGGGTTCCGGCCTGGCAGTGTTGTTTGCCTGGGCGCAACTCGGTGTCGAGCATGTATCCTTCGGAACCGATATATGCAAAAATAGGCGCATAACCGTCGTGTCCTTTATAGGTGTACGATACGCCCGCTTTCTTGGAACCGGAATTATCCAGTGGGCTGACATCGACATCAACGGGAACCAAAGGGAAGCCTCCCGCGTCAATGCGTCCGAGGCTTCGGGTTTTAAGAAAATCGAGGTTCAACGCCCTTAAAGAACTATGGCATTGCTGCGGAGGCATCTCGTCGAGGCGTTGGCGCAAAATAGATTCAGAAGGCAGCCGCTGGATTCCAAAGGCGTGCGTGAAGAGGCGGTCATCCCGATATAGATCCACATCATTGAAATCGGTTCGGGCATTGCTGAGCAGCCCAATCTGTGTCATCAGAATGTCCCGATCTGCGATTGCACCGGCACGCTTCGTCGTAAAGTCCTTTGGAAGTGTCGATTGGGACAATTTCCTGATGAGCAAACCACAGAAGTGATTTCCGCTGGTGCTGATCAATTCGTCCTTGCCTTGTCGTACGGTAATATGCTTCAATTTACTCACCTGTTGGGTTAGGGCTCTTTTTTTTCATGGCCATTATAAGCCATTCCTGCCCAACAGGTAACTACTTTTTTAAACTTTTTATCTCACGGATTCAGGTCAATGTTAAATGTGCACGAAAGAATCAGAAAATGAAAGCAAAAGCTTGTTGATT
>JAFIGD010000001.1 GCA_020831625.1 Verrucomicrobiota bacterium
GCATCCGCAGTCTTCCATCCGTGGTCTCACCCTCGCCCTGCCCCACAGCATCCGCGGTCTTCCATCCGTGGTCTCACCCTCGCCCTGCCCCACAGCATCCGCAGTCTTCCATCCGTGGTCTCACCCTCGCCTCTGACCTCTTACCTCTTACTTCTGCCCTCTCCCGCCGAATCCCCTTGCCTATTCCCCCCGAACTGTGCTATAGACACCCGCATTCCCCGGCAGTGGGTGGAATCCGCGACCCCGTCGCGCATCGATCTTCAGGCGTATTTCAATACCCTTCGACCTCCGTTTGCTGCTGGCGTGTCCCCCGAGTCCGTATGGGGTCACGCACCAACAGCCACGGACACCCGAAAGAAAAACATGAAATATTCCAACATGTCCCGGCACGACCGCCGGGGCTCAAACCGTCGCCGCGCCTCGTCCCCCAAAGCCCCCCCCGTCGCCCTGCGCCCGGAGCCGCCCAAGGACCGCAAAGTCACCCCCGAAGGCGAATTCAAGCTCCTCATCCCCGAACTCGAACAGGCCCTCGCCGAAGAAGGCTATCAGGTCCCCTCCCCCATCCAGCAGCAGGCCATCCCGCCCATTCTCGAAGGCAAAGACCTCATCGGCACCGCCCAGACCGGCACCGGCAAAACCGCCGCCTTCCTGCTCCCCGTGCTCCAGCGCCTGCAGGGCAAACCCCTCAGCGTCCAGTCCGGACAGCCCAGGGTCGTCATCCTCACCCCCACCCGCGAACTCGCCGCCCAGATCGGCGAAAGCGTCCGCACCTACGGACGCCACCTCGCCTTCCGCCACACCGTCATCACCGGCGGCGTCAGCGCCGTCCCCCAGACCCGCGCCCTCAAACACGGCGTCGACCTCGTCATCGCCACCCCCGGCCGCTTCCTCGACCTCACCCGGCAGAATCACCTCGACAGCTCCGCCGTCGAAGTCTTCATCCTCGACGAAGTCGACCGCATGCTCGACATGGGCTTCCTGCCCGACATCAAAACCATTCTCAAAACCGTGCCCAAACAGCGGCAGTCGCTCTTCTTCTCCGCGACCCTCTCCCCGCCCCTCGAAGCGCTCTCCCGTGAGTTCACCCACGACCCCGTCCGCATCTCAATCGAGCCGGAATCCCCCACCGTGGACCGCATCAACCAGTCCGTCCTCTTCGTCGACAAAGGCAATAAAGACCAGCTCCTCCTCTCCCTCTTTCAGGATCCCAAGGTCTCCAAAGTCATGGTCTTCACCCAGATGAAGCACGTCGCCAACAAAGTCTGCGAACGCCTCGCCGCCGCCGGCATCAAAGGCGCCGCCATCCACGGCAACAAAAGCCAGGCCGCCCGCACCGCCGCCCTCAACCGCTTCACCCGCGGCGAGGTCCGCGTCCTCGTCGCCACAGACGTCGCCGCCCGCGGCATCGACGTCGACGGCGTCACCCACGTCGTCAACTACGACCTCCCCATCGAACCCGAAAACTACGTCCACCGCATCGGCCGCACCGCCCGCGCCGGCACCGACGGCACCGCCATCTCCCTCTGCAGCGGCCAGGACCGCAACCTCCTCCGCGGCATCGAAAAACTCCTCGAATCCCCCATCCCCGTCAACGAAGGACACCCCTGGCACTGCGAAACCTCCCGCCACGCCCGCGGCGAATCCCCCATGCGGCGCGGCGGCGGAGGCGGACGCGGCGGACGCAGTGGCGGCGGCGGCGCTCCCCGGAATTCCGGCGGACGCGGCGGACCCCGCCGGCGCGAATCCCACGGCCGCGGCGGCGCCCGCCCCGCACGCAACCCCAGCGTATAACCCCCGGCGAACATGTCCCAACCCGACATCGAAATCTACTACGCCGACATCTGCGGGCTTTGCCACAAAGCCATGGACTTTTTCCGCGCCCGCGGCCTCCCCTTCACCGCCCGGGAGGTCCACTGGGACGCGGAAAAAGACGACTGGGTCGACAGCCCCACCGTGCGCGAAATGAAACAGCGCGCCGGCGACGTCGACTTCGTCCCCCAGATCTTCATCCGCGGCACCCGTCACATCCCCGGCTGGCGGAAACTCGAACCCATGATCGCCTCCGGCGAATTCGACCGCCTCCTGGAGTCCTGACCCCGATTTCCGAAGTTCGGAAAACGCCCCGCGCGGTTTTCCGAGTCTCGGAAAACATCCGGTGCCATTTTCCGAACCTCGGAAATGGAATCCTCCGCGTTTCCGACCCTCGGAATTTTCGATTTTTTGCTTTCAACTTCCCCCGAAAGCTTATATTGATCCCTACTCATTCAAAATGGTGGGTGTAGCTCAGTTGGTTAGAGCGCCAGTTTGTGGCACTGGAGGCCGCGGGTTCAAATCCCGTCACTCACCCCATTTTCGCCGTCCGTTTGGACGGCGTTTTTTTTACCATTCAACCCGCACCGGATACCGGGATTTCCGAAAAATCAAACCGGTCCTCCCCGCCGCGAAAACCGCGCAAAAACGGACTTTCGATGCGGGCATCGACGCAGTTCCGAAGCCAGACGCCGTGCATGGGCACGTCGTCGAGATGCGGATTCAGCTCCTGATTGGCGGCGGCCGCGTTGGCGGGCTGCGTTCCCTCTCCCGGCCAGGTGGTCATGACGTTGAGCAATTGCAGCCGGTCCACATTCTGCGCCACCACCGCCGCCGCCGCGACCCGTGCCTCGGGACAGTGATTGCTCATCTGACTCGACGGATACTTCGGCACCGTGACCGCCGCGTTCTCCACCGCATCAAAAATCAAATGCACATCCCGCAGCGTCACGTTTTCAATGCGCGCGCCGTCGGGCGCGGTGAACAGACAGCGTCCGCGGGTGTTCAGGGAAATATTGCTGAACTGAAGGTTCCGGCAAATCCCCCAGGTGCCGTCCTTGGGCCGGGCGTTGCACCCCACGTTCACGTAAATCGCGCGCTGCAGAGGAATTTCCGTGTGCAGCGTGCCGGTGAGGTTCGACACCACCACGTTCTCCACCGTGCCCGTGTCCCACATCTCAATCTGCACCGCCCGCAGCGCCTGACGGATCACACAGCCGGTGAAGCAGATGTCACGTATAGGGTGGGTGTTCTCCGCGCCCAGCCCCAGTGCCGCGCAGTTGCTGGAGATGATGCAGTTGCTGACCGCCACCCGCTCGCAGGACCGGGAATCGCCCATGGTCTTCAAAATAATCGCGTCGTCGCCGCAGGTAAGATCACAATCACTGATCCGCACGTCCCGGCAGCCGTTGAGATCCAGTCCGTCGGTGTTGGGGCCGTACAGATTGTTGGCAATGGTGATCGCGTGAATGTGCAGATCATCGCAGTCATGCGCGTGCACCGTCCATCCCGGCGAGTTGGCGATGGTGATTCCCCGCAGACGCAGACGCCGCACCCGCTTGAACTCCAGCATCGGTGAAGGCCGGGCGGATTTCTCGCGGTACCACGGATGGTTCGCGTTGCGGTACACCGGCGGCAGACCGTGCTCATCACAGTAAGCGTCCGGATCCACCCCCCGGCGAGCCAGCTCGCGCATGGGCTCGTTCCAAAACGCCATCCCGTTTCCGTCGATGATTCCATCCCCGACAATGGCGACATCCTCGCAATCCTCCGCCATCAGAAAATGATACGGCTGACGGTCCTTGTTGGCATCCTGAACTGTCAGTGCCGGATAGTCCTCAATCTTTCCCGACGCCTTAAGCACCGCCCGCGCGGGAATCTCCAGCGTCACGCCCCCGCGCAGCCGGAAGGTCGCCAACTCCCAAATCCCCTGCGGAATCGCAACGATACCGCCACCGGCATCGTGGGCGCGGTCAATCGCGGACTGAAGTTTGGCGGTGCGCACTGAAACAGAATCGGAAACATCAAAATCAAGCAGAGACATAAAGGACCTTGGGTAAGACATCAACAAATCAGAGACCATCCCCATGATGAAATTATCCTGGAATTCAATCAAAAGCGACGAACTTTACCGGGAACACAAAAGCAACGCCGACTTCCGGTCCTCACTCCGCCCTCGAAACACTCGTCACTCGTCATTCCCCACTCGTCATTCGTCACTCCACACTCGTCACTCCACACTCGTCATTCCACACTCGTCATTCGTCACTCGTCATTCGTCACTCGTCACTCTCAAGGCTTCCATCCCCAGCCAGCCCTTCCCCGGCAGCTTCCGCCCCGCCGCCTTCCGGTCCTTCCCGAAACTCCCCCGATGCTCCGTCATCAAACGACCCAAAAACGCATCCCCGCCAATCGCCACCCCGCGCGAAAACGTCTTCACCCGCTGACGCAGCATCCGCGCCATCGGCACCTCCCCCATCCGCTCCATCTCCGCCATCACCTCCACCTCGTCAAACCCCTTCCGGTCCCGCATCTTCTTCCGAATCCGGTCCACATCCGCCTTCGATTCCCCCTTCGCATACAGCCAAAGCCGATACGCCGCCTGCACCTCCCCCCAATCCTTCGGTGCCGCCCGCTGTTTGCGCTCCGCCTCCAACTGAGGACCGATCGCCCGCCAATCCCCCGTCCCCGGTTTCCCGCCTTCTTTCTTTTGCGCCTCCCGCAACTGCTTCAACCGAACCCCCTCCGCCTTTTGGGGCAAATGCCCCCGGGACAGCCTCACCAGCACGTCCAGCCCCTTCTGCTCCGTCTTCCCGCCCCCACACGCCGCCGCATAGCCACTCCACCGATACTCCATCGGATCCTCCACCATCCCCGCCCGAATCGGATTCAAATCAATATACGCCGCCACCGACATCAGCGCCAGCGGCGTCCCCTCCACCACCACACTCCGGTACCGCGCGTCCCAGAACGCCCCCTTGCAGTCATGCGTCCGGTTATACCACAGCGTATACCCATGCTTCAACACCCGCATAAACTCCGCCAAATCACACATCCGGTCGATCACCTGCGCATCCAGTTTCTTCTGATCCTCCTCCGGATGCAGCCCGTAAAACGCCTCCCACTCCTTCACCTTATCCTTCGACCAAACCAGCTTCAACCGCCGCACAACCTCATCATGCCCAACCTCTTCCTTTTCCGGCACCCACAGCAGCAAATGAAAATGATTCGACATCACGCAATACGTCACCACCGAAATCCCCGAAAACTCCGCCCACCGAAACGCCAGTTCCCTGAACGCCTCCTTCTCTTTCGTCCCCAGTAAAAAATCCTGCCCCCGCACGCGGCTCGTCACATGCACAAAATACCCGCCCTCCTTCGGCAGCACCCGCTCCCGCTTTTGGACAACCTTCTCCACACAAGGCCACCCCGGCCCCGGAATCTTCGATGACAAAGGAATAATCATAATCCTCCCCTATCCCACAAATCGCCACATTCAAGCCAAAACTTCTTTAAAATACCTGTTATTTTAAAGTATTAAATTTATCATCTGATGCTTTATATTTGACATCACGTATAAAAATCGGATTATGAAAGAAATGAGAACCACTCTTGATCTTGATCCGACGGTATTGCGTCAGCTGAAAGCCCTCAAAAAACGGGAGAAGAAAACCATCGGGCATCTGGCGAACGCTCTCCTGGCGGAGGCTCTGTCCCGACATGAAGCCGCTCCCCGGCCCGAAACTGCCCCCGCTCTGGTTCTGCATTCCCAAAGCATGCGTGCGAAAATTGATCTTGCCGATAAAGACAGCCTCTGGGAAATTCTGGACAAAACATGAGTTATTCCATCGATGCGAATCTTTTGATATACGCCTGCAATGAAAATGCGCCGGAGCATAAATCGGCTAAACAGTTTTTAGAGGCCTGCGCCGCCGAAATGGATCTTCTCTGCCTGACCTGGCCCGCGCTCTTTGCCTTTGTGAGGATCTCAACCCATCCCTCGATTTTCGAAAATCCTCTCACTCCGCAGACCGCCTGGTCAAATGTTGAAAAACTTCTGGCCCTCCCCCGGAGCCTTGTGATTTCTGAATCCGAGGGTTTCCCTGAAATATATCGGCAGGCCACTGCGGGAATCGTGGTAAAGGGCAACCTGGTGCCGGATGCCCATATCGCGGCGCTGTTATTGCAGCACGGTGTCAGCAGAATGTACACCGCAGACTCGGATTTCAGGAAATTTTCTTTTCTAGAGGTCATCAACCCTTTACGGTAAGCTCCAATCATGCCCAGACAACGGAAAACCAAACAACGTGACGCCATTGAGGCTGTTTTTGAAAGCAACCACCGCCCCCTCAGCCCCAATGAGGTGCACGATCTCGCGCGGCGCGAGGTGGAGAATCTGGGTATCGCCACCGTGTACCGGGCCCTGAATGATATGGTGGAGGAAAAACTTTTACGCTCGGTGGAACTTCCGGGTCTTGCACCCCGCTATGAAAAAGCCGGACTGAAACATCACCACCATTTCCACTGCAATGCCTGCGACAAGGTGTTCGACCTCGACGGCTGTCTGCTGAAAAACGACCTCAAGCTTCCCGAAGGCTTCAACGTCACCGGCCACGACATCACGCTCTCCGGCACCTGCCCCCGGTGCGGGGAAGAAACACCCGCATGAACCTGCTCATCACCGGAGCCACCGGATACGTCGGCGGCCGCCTGGTCCCCCGCCTGCTTGAGGACGGTCATTCGCTCCGCTGTCTGGTGCGCGATCCCGAACGCCTCAAAGGCCGCCCCTGGCTGGACAAGGTCGAGGTGTTCAAAGGGGATGTGCTGAAATCCGATGATCTCGACCAGGTCATGCTCGGTATCGACACCGCCTATTATCTGATCCACAGCCTCGGCGGCGGAGACGGATACGCCGAGCGCGATCTGCAGGCGGCCCGGGCCTTCGCGCAGGCGGCGAAAACCGCAGGCGTCAAACGCATTATTTATCTCGGCGGCCTGGCCAAAGAGGACCGGGAACTCTCCGAGCATCTGCGCTCCCGTCAGGCCACCGGCGACGCCCTGCGCGAAGCGGGCGTGCCGGTCACCGAATTCCGCGCCGGAGTGGTGGTGGGCTCCGGAAGCCTCTCTTTCGAAATGATCCGCTATCTGACCGAGCGCGTGCCGGTCATGGTCTGTCCGAGCTGGGTCTACACCCCCGCGCAGCCTGTCGGCATCCGCGACGTGCTCGAATACCTCGCCGCCGCCCTTTCCCGCGAAGAAAGCCTCGGCAGGATCATTGAAATCGGCGGAGCCGACGTGGTCACCTACGGCACCATGATGACCGCCTATGCGGAGGCCCGCGGCCTGAAACGCCGCATGCTTCCCGTTCCCTTTCTAACCCCGCGTCTGTCCTCGTACTGGGTGCATTTGGTCACGCCGATCCCCTCCGCCATCGCCCGTCCGCTCATTCTGGGTCTGAAAAACGAAAACAAAGTCACCGATTTCTCCGCGCTGGAGATTTTCCCGGACATTACACCCTCCACCTATCAGGTGGCGCTGAACCGCGCCCTCGCACGCCTTGACGCCGGCGCGGTGGAAACCCGCTGGACCGACGCCGCCGGAGACGCGTTCCCCCATGTTGTGCTCGAATCCCGCGAAGGGCTCATCCTTGAACACCGCCGCCGTCCCGTGCGGGCCGCCCCCGAAAAGGTCTTCAGCATCTTCAGCGGAATCGGCGGCGAACGCGGCTGGTTCTTCATGAATTCCGCCTGGCGGCTGCGCGGGGCCCTTGACCGCATGATCGGCGGGGTCGGCTTGCGCCGAGGGCGGCGGGATCCCGATCAACTCCGGGTGGGCGATGCCCTCGACTTCTGGCGCGTGGAGGCGGTCGAACCCGGTCACCTCATCCGCCTCCGCGCCGAAATGAAAGTCCCCGGCAAAGCCTGGCTCGAGTTTCAGGTCGAACCCCGCGATTCAGAACCCGGCTCCATCCTCACCCAGACCGCCTTCTTCGCGCCCAAAGGACTGTGGGGGCTGATGTACTGGTACGCCCTCTACCCCCTGCACGGCATCATCTTCAGCGGACTCATCCGCCAAATCGTCCGCCGCGCCGAACAGCGCGCCGAACAGAATGAATAACGATCTCCGCTTTTGATTTGCCACACGAACTTTCACACGTTAGGAAACCGGACATCATGAGTACGATATGGAATAATATTACCGAAAACAACGGCTTCGGCATCGCGGGTGCCGGTATTCTGCTGGTGTTCAGCGTGCTGATTCTGGTGAGCCTCTACATCGCCATGCTGCCCCGGCTTCTTTCGCTGGTGAGTCCCCTTTTGGACCCCAGGAAACCCCTTCCCGCCTCCGTCCCCGCCGGGGAGGGCGACCTCTCCGCCGAACAGGCCGCCGCCGCCGCGTCCGCGCGCCACTTTCATCTGACCCGAACCGAAGGCTGACCCTCCATGGACCTGCTGATCACCTTTTTCCAATCCACCGGTTTTGCCTCCATGACCTGGCAGCACGCGGCCATGATTTTTCTCGGCCTGGTGTTTTTGTTTCTTGCCATTCGTCTTAAATATGAGCCCCTGCTGATGGTCCCGATCGGCCTCGGCATGATCATCGGCAATATCCCCTACCCCGAATCCCTTGCACTCGGAACCAAAGACCCCGGCAGCGTCTTTTATATTCTCTATCAGGGGGTCGACAAAGGGATCTACCCCCCGCTGATCTTTCTCGGGATCGGAGCGATGACCGACTTCTCCAGCATGATCGCCAATCCCAAGCTGGTTCTCCTCGGAGCCGCTGCTCAGGTGGGGATTTTCATCACCCTGCTGGGCGGACTCGCCCTCGGCTTCACCGTCAACCAATCCGCCGCCATCGGCATCATCGGCGGCGCCGACGGCCCCACCGCGATTTTCCTCTCCTCAATTCTGGCCCCGGAACTCCTCGGCCCCATCGCCATCGCCGCCTACAGCTACATGTCCCTGGTGCCCATCATCCAGCCCCCGATCATGCATGCGCTCACCACAAAAGAAGAACGCAAAATCCGGATGCCGCCGCCGCGGAATGTCACCCGCCGCGAACTGATCATCTTCCCCATTGCCTGCCTGGTCATCACCCTGTTGATTGTGCCGGCCACCATGACCCTGCTGGGCATGCTCTTTCTCGGAAATCTCCTCAAGGAATGCACGGTCACCGACCGCCTTGCCAACACCGCCCGCAACGGCATGATTGACGTGGTGACGATTCTCCTCGGGTTCTGTGTCGGGGTCAGCACCCACGGCAGCAGCTTCCTCAGTCCGGAATCGATTAAAATCTTTATTCTCGGTATCACCGCCTTCAGCATCGCCACCGCCTGTGGGCTGCTGTTCGCCCGGTTCATGAATCTCTTTCTGAAAGAGAAGATCAACCCCCTTCTCGGTGCCGCCGGGGTTTCCGCCGTGCCCCAGAGCGCCCGCGTGGTGCAAAAGGTCGGACAGGATGCCGATCCCCAGAACTTCCTGCTCATGCACGCCATGGCCCCCAACGTCGCCGGCGTCATCGGCTCCGCCATCGCCGCCGGGGTTCTCCTCTCCGTGCTTGCCCCCTGATTTTCCCCGAACCTGATAAAGGATCTTTCCATGAAAAATGTCGATTTTATGCTCACCGCCTTCCGCGACGGCTTCCAGTCCGTGTACGGAGCCCGCGTCTTCACCGATGACTTTATCCCCGCCGTCGAGGCCGCACGCGACGCCGGCATCCGCTACTTCGAAGCCGGCGGCGGCGCCCGCTTCCAGTCGCTCTACTTCTACTGCAACGAGGACGCCTTCGACATGATGGACCGCTTCCGCGCCGCCGCCGGTCCCGACGCCAATCTGCAAACCCTCGCCCGCGGCGTCAACGTCGTCGCCCTCGAATCGCAGCCCGCCGATATCGTGGACCTCCACGCAAAGATGTTCAAAAAACACGGCATGACCACCATCCGGAATTTTGACGCCCTCAACGATGTCCACAACCTCATCGACTCCGGAAAATCCATCACCGACCACGGCCTTAAGCATCAGGTCTGCGTCACCCTCATGGCACTTCCCCCCGGATGCGAAGGCGCGCACGACGCCGACTTTTACGAAATGACCCTTCGCGAGATTCTCGACAAAGGCATTCCCTACGACGGGGTCTGCTTCAAGGATGCCAGCGGCACCGCCACCCCGGCCGTGGTCTACGAAACCATCAAACGCGCCCGCAAAATTCTCCCCGAGGGCACCTACATCCACTATCACACCCACGACACCGCCGGCACCGCTGTCATCTGCAACAAAGCCGCGCTCGAAGCCGGGGCCAACGCGATCGACCTGTCGCTCGCCCCCTGCTCCGGCGGCACCTGCCAGCCCGACGTGCTCACCATGTGGCACGCGCTGCGCTACACCGACTACCAGCTCGATATCGATATCGACAAGATCCGCGAAGCCACCCTGGTCTTCAAAGACTGCATGAAGGATTACCTGCTTCCGCCCGAGGCCACCTGCGTCGAGCCCATGATTCCCTGGTGTCCCATGCCCGGCGGAGCCCTCACCGCCAATACCCAGATGCTCCGCGACAACGGCATTCTCGACAAATACCCCGAAATCCTCGGTGCCATGAGCGAGGTCGTCTCCAAAGGCGGATTCGGCACCTCGGTCACCCCCGTTTCCCAGTTCTACTGGCAGCAGGCCTTCAACAACGTCATGTTCGGCCCCTGGAAGCAAATCGCGCAGCCCTTCGGTCAGATGGTCCTCGGCTACTTCGGCAAAACCCCGGTGCCGCCGGACCCCGAAGTCGTTAAAATCGCCGCCGAACAGCTCGGACTGGAGCCAACCACCGAACATCCCATCGACCGCAACAACGCTGATCCCAACAAAGGAGTAAAAGCCGTCGAGGCCGAACTCAAAAAACACAACCTCCCGGTCACCGACGAGAACGTCTTCATCGTCGCCAGCTGCGGCGCCAAAGGGATCACGTTCCTCAAAGGCGAGGCCAAAACCATGGTCCGCAAAAAAGAGCCCCCCGCGGCGGCTCCGGCCGCTCCGGCGGCGGCATCTGCACCCGCGGCCGCGCCGAAACCCGCCGCCACCGGGAGCTACACCGTCGAGATCAACGGAAAAACCTTCTCCGTGGCGATTGACGGCGACACCACTACGGTGGATGGTGAGGAGGTCAAGGTCAGCATCGAAACCGAAGCCGACCGCAAACCGAAAGCCAAGGCCGAAAGCGGCCCCCGCACCGAAATTCAGGCTCAGATCGCCGGAACCGTGTATCTGGTCAAAGCCAAGCCCGGCGACCGGGTCAAAACCGGCGATCCGGTCATCATCCTCGAAGCCATGAAAATGGAGGTTCCGCTCAAAGCCCCGCAGGACGGAATCGTCGAGGACATCCTCGTCCGCATCGGCGATCCGGTGAATTCCGGACAGGTCATCGCGGTACTGAAATAATCCACCCCACGCCAAAGGAGCGCCCCATGAAACACATCCTCGCCATCATCGACGACGTCTACGAAGACCTCGAACTCTGGTACCCCAAGATCCGCCTCGAAGAGGAAAGCTGGAACGTGGTGGTTGCCGCCCCCGAGGCCGAAAAACTCTACAAGGGCAAGCACGGCTACCCCTGCGTGAGTGACGCCGCCATCGCCGATGTCGCCGCCGACGACTACGACGCCCTGCTCGTGCCCGGCGGCTTCGCGCCCGACAAGCTCCGCCGCGATCCCAAAGTGCTCGACCTCGTCCGCGAATTCGACGCCGCCGGCAAGCCAATCGCCCACATCTGCCACGCCGGATGGATTCTCATTTCCGCCGGCGTGCTCAAAGGCAAAAAAACCACCAGCACCGTCGGCATCAAAGACGACATGAACAACGCCGGCGCGGAATGGATCGATCAGGCCGTGGTCATCGACGGCAATCAAATCGCCAGCCGCACCCCCAAAGACCTTGCCGCCTTCTCCAAGGCCCTGGTCGACATGATCCGCGGCTGAACCAGCGCGCGCGCACATGAAAATCCTCCACCTGGCCCGAAGCCGCCCGTCGCCGCACTTCACCCTTCCCGTTTTCCAAAACGCGTTGCGGGAACTCGGGTCGTTTGAGTTGCTGGAGTCTTCGGAAACCCTCCCGAAGGAGGAGGTTCTGTCGCTTATCCGCGGTGTCGATGTGCTGCTCACCGGACACGGCACACTTCCCGTCCCTCCCGAGGTCGGCCCGGACCCGGGCAACCTGAAATACATTTGCCACCTCACCGGCACGCTCCAGGGCATGGTGCCGCCGGAACTGATCGACTCCGGACTCCTCATCAGCAACTGGGGCGACGCGCCCGCCAACGCGCTGGCGGAATCGTCCCTCACCCTGCTCCTCACCCTGCTCAAGGAAATCCCCCGCCACATCCGCCACGTCCGCTCCGGTCTCTGGTGGGAAGCGGTGCCGAATGCCGCCCCGGGTCAGCTTCACGGCCTCACCGTGGGCCTCTACGGCTACGGCTTCTCCGGACGGGCGCTGCACAATCTTCTTCGCCCTTTTCAAGTCAAGGTCCGCGTCTACGATCCTTTTGTGGACGACATTCCGGAAGACGCGGAGCGGGTGGACAGTCTGTCCGAACTGTTTGCCGGCGCCCACGCCGTCTCCATCCACGCGGGCCTGACCCCCGAAACCCGCGGCAGTGTCACCCGCGACCTGCTGTCCCTGCTGCCCGACGGCGGCATCCTCGTCAACACCGCCCGCGGCGGACTGGTGGACCAGGAGGCGCTCTTCGCCGAACTGGAATCCGGCCGCCTCCGCGCCGGACTGGATGTCCTCGACGGCACCGATGATCTGCCGCCCGAACACCCCGCCCGCCATTGGCCCAACCTCGTGCTGACCCGCCACAAGCTCAACGTCAGCTCCTGGCCGGATCCCGGGTCCCTCTCCCCCAAGCACCACATCTGCCTCGAAAACCTCCGCCGCTTCCGCGACGGCGAGCCGATTCGCTTCCGCATCGACGCCCAGCGCTTAAGCCTGACCACCTGAGCGGGGCGCGGATCCCCGTTACAGGATGATCGAGCCGCCCTCCCGCAGGCGCTCACGCAGGGTGGCGGGATCGACCTGCCAGGTGGGCGTGGCGTCCAAGGCCAGCGCGGCGGCCTCCCCGGCGGCCTCGCCGGTCTGGTTCATGGTGATCATCACGCGGATCGCGCCGTAAGCGCCGGGATCGGCGTCAATCATGCGGCCGGCCATGATCAGATTCGGACAGTCGCGCCGCACCATGCTGCGGTAGGGAATCTGATAAAACAGTGCGGTCTCCTCCCCCTCCGGCCGCCAGCGGCTCCACAGCCGCTCGTTGTGACGGATACTCACCTCGCGTCCGTCGAGATAACGGAAAATATGCCCGCCGCCCTCCGGATAATGAATATCCACGCGGTAGGTCCCGTTCGCGATGGCATCGTCGAAGCGAACGCCGTATAGCACCTCTTGCTCCGTAAGCTGATGTTCGGCGCGGAAGCGGCGGGTTTCGCGCACCCCGATGGACGAGGACAAATCGTAAAGGCAGAGCTGGTCCCGCCGTTCGGGCATATGCTTCCGCACCATATCCATCATGGCGCGGATATGGCGGCGGCCCTCCATCTCCGCGAAAGTGAACTGGGTCGCGTCCGCCACATTGGCTCCGAACACATGCGTTTCCGCGTGAACCCGCACCGGGGCTCCGTTGGGAATGGCGCAGCTCCAGCCGGCATCCTTGGGCACATCGAATTCCTCGCGGTGCTCGTTGTAAAACGCCCGCATATCGATTCCCTCCAGTCCGGCGATTTTGGCGCAGGTGGTGGGCGGCTGCAGGTCGGGCCGCACGCTGAACGGTGCCCGGCAGTCTTTGGCCAGATCCCCGTCCCCGGTGGCGTCGATGAACACCTTCGCGCGAATGGCGCTTCGTCCGTCCTTGTTTTCCACGAAAACCGCGTCCACCCGGCCGTCCTCATGAAATGCGGCTCCGCAATAGTAGGTGTGCAGAAAAGGGATCACCCCGGATTCACGCACCAAGCCGTCCAGCTCGATGGTCAGTTCCTCGGTGTTCAGCACATAGCGGGCGTCCGGATTGCGCTCCCGCACCTCCACCGCGTCGCGCTGTTTCAGCCGCTCCACCATTTCCAACGACAGCCCGGCGATGATCTGCTCCTCGAACTTGTCATCCAGATCGTTGTGCCAGATACAGACCAGACCGCAGGTGGCCACGCCGCCGAAGCGGTTCTGTTTCTCAACAACCGCCACCCGCAGTCCCCGCCGCGCCGCCCGCACCGCCGCAAACACTCCCGTGCAGCTGCCTCCGAGGACACACACATCCACATCAAGAATCACAGGGGTGGCACGGGCGGGTTCGAGCAGGGTGTTTTTCATGCGATCAACCCTATCGAAAAACAAATACACTTCAAACGAAAAGACGTTTGTTTCAAGTTCTCAAATGCAACGGAAATGCGCGGCTACGGCTTCCGCACCCGCACACGGTACACGCGGTGGTTTCCGGGGTCGGGGTCGGTGAAGTCCAGCGTGCCGCCGTTGCCGTCGACTTCGTCGCCGAGGTCGGTCCAGGCGTCGGGATCGGTGAGGTTGTCGGTGAACTGCAGGCGGTAACGGCGGCCGGGAACAGTGTTGATACCGGTGAGGGTCATGCCGCCGCCGTTGACTTGCGGGGTGATGACTTCGAAGACCTGATCAGGATTCGTCGGATCGAGTCCCCAGATGTACACCGTGCGGAGGGGCACCTGCACCCCGCCCTTGTCGACGGTCAGCGGAATTTCCCCGCCCTCCTCGAAATACACCTCAGCCCAAAGATCGGGCACATCGGCGTCGTTGCTGGAATAATCCTCGGGCCGCACCGTGAGCACAGCCACGACGGAGGGCACATCGCCGCCCGCATTGCTGACCACGACCTGATAATCGCCGGCATCCGATTCCGCAACTGGATCGAAGACCAGACTGGCGGCGGTCGCACCGCCAAGCAGAACCTCGTTTTTGAACCACTGGTAGCTCAAATCCTCACCCGTGGCGGTGACGCTCAGGGTCGCGCTCTGCGTGGCGTAGACGGTTTGGCTTTGGGGCTGGGCGGTGATGAGAGGCGGGGACGCAAGATCCACATTGGTGCTGATGCTGTTCACCTGCAGCACCCAGTTGCCGCGGGTGGCGATGGCAAAGCCGTTGAAGACCTCCGGGCCGTTCGCCACTGAGAAGGTGCTGTTGACGGTGCACACGCCATCCACCGTGGAAAAGTTCCAGATAATACCGTTGTTGTTGCCGCTGCCGCTCCGATTACCGTCCGGGGTCGTAAACACGCTGCGCAGGCGGATCTGCGTGGAGTTGATGCGCTCCAGCCGCAGGGTCACGGGCGTGGGGAGGTCCTGATGGAATCCAGTCATATTTTGCGCGTGACTCACGCCGTCCAGCGCCGTGCCACCACCCGCGTAATCCATCAGACCGGTGGGGCCGGCTCCCTGCCGGACCAAACCAAATGACATATTTCCGGCGGAACTCCGGCTGCCGGGCTGATGGACATACCCCTGCCAGAGGTCGGTCACCATGGTTTGCGCGTTGCCGGTGACATTGGGACCGTGGAAAAATCCAAAGCTGATGGAGCGCCCGGAGTTGTTGCTCGTGTTGGAGCGCAGGGTGAAACTCAGTTCCAAATAGTCTCCCGTTTCCAACAGAGGAACCTCCTGGAAATTCGAGACAACGCCCTGAAACGCATCGGTTCCCGAGCGGGTCATCGTATAGGTTCCGTCGTTTTCGCTGACGGTTCCGCCGTTTATCACATGGAGGTCGTTGACCGCGAAGGGAAACGGTTCGGTGACCACGATCATGGCGGGCGCGGACGCCACCTCGCTTTGCATGTTGGACACGAGTACGGTGTAGGTGCCGTGGTCGGAGAGCGTCGCGTTTTCAAGGATGAAGGTTGCGGCGTTCGCGCCGGGAATATCCACGCCGTCTTTCCGCCATTGAAAGGCGGGCGCGGGATAGCCGGTGGCTTCCACGGTCAGGCTGACGGACTGGCCGACAGTGGTGCCGACAGTCACCGGCTGGAGGGTGATTTCCACGTCCTGCGGGGAGGTGAGCGTGGTTTCCTCCGCGATATTGCTGGGATTGCTTTCCCCTTTTTCGTTCACGGCGCTGACATAGTAGTAGAAGGTTGTGGACTCGGGCAGATTGCTGTCCACGTATTCGGTGACATCGGCCGCCGCGGTGTGCGCCAGGGCCCAGGGCCCCGAGGCGGATGCGGAACGGTAAATCAGGTATGCATCCTCGTCGGCGGCGTTGTCGGTCCAGGTGAGTTCAATTTCCGAGGTGCCGAGGGCCACGGCCACCAGACCGGTGGGGGCGGCGGGGGGCGGGTCGGTGACCGTCAAGGTGGCGATGTTGCTGGTGTCGGAGCCCTCGCTGTTGGTGACCACGGCATAATAGTCTCCGGCATCGGAGGGGCTGATGTTTTCCAGCACCAGCGTGTCTCCGGTGATCCCCAGGGCCCCGGCTCCCGCTTTGTACCAATTCACGGTCGGGGCGGGAAAACCGACGTAAAGGATCCGGAATTCGGCGGTGCGGGTTTCGGGCAGACTCAGCGACTGCGGCTGCCCGTAGATCATGGGTTCCGTCGGATTTTCAGCGGTGCTGACGATCTGAATCGCGTTGATGGCGGAGCCAGGGTTGTTGGCCTCCAGTCGGAACATCGATGTGCTGACATTGCGGAAAATCAGATAATTCCCCAACCGTTCGTCCACCGGAGAATTGGGCCCGGTCGCGGTGGATTCCTTGAAGCCCACCCAGGTGTCGTAGTTGGGATAGTCCCCCACCCCGTCTCCGGCCACGAGAGAGTTATGGCCCCAAATGGACGACAGCGGACTTTGTCCGCCGGGAATCAGCACGTATTCATTCGGACTGGCATCCCGGCCGTCACCTTCATGGTGATCAAAATACACAAAGATATCATAATGATCGAAGGGAATACCGCCCACTTCCACGACCGGACCCGCGGTGTCGCCCCGCACACGCAGGCCTCCGTACATGAGCCGCCCGTTGGTGGTGGTGGTGTCCACCAGGGTCGATCCGGAAGGACTGTGGTTGGGATGGTTCCGGCTGCGGTACCGGGTCCACGTGGTGGTGACCACGCCGTCACGGTCTTTCAAGTCGTTCACCGTTGCATCCCAGGTCTCGCCGATATTTCCCTGGGGGGCGTTGTTCCAATTGGGCTGCATGAAAAACGCCCCGGCCTGGTCAGTGGATGCCAGGGACCCGTTTGCGCCGTAGGTGCCGAGAAAATTGATGCCGATGGAATCGCGTTGAATCGGCGAGGTGACATCCAAGAGCACAGAATCGGACACCGTGAAATTTCCCAGGGCGTCATACGCCACTGCGGTGATAAAGAACGAGCCCACCGGAAGGTTGGTCCAGTTCAGGCTGTAGGGCAGCGTGCTGTCCTCACCCAGATATGCGGACCCGATGAAAAACACAACCCGGTCAATCCCGTTGTCCGAGGCCGCATTGGCGGCGATCTCGATGTCACTGCCCACGATGCTCAGCATCCCGGTGGTCGGATAGGTGATGGAAACCGCGGGCGGGGTGAGGCCAACCGGGTCGTCTTGAACAAACGCCGCGTCCGGAATCCCCGTGGATGCCATGCTGAGCGTGCTCCATTCCAAACTGAGGGCGGGATTTCCGTCACGGTTGAACATCTCCACGCGGATGCGGTGTCTCCCGGCGTTGAGGGGAATATTTCCTGAAACGGGCGAGGCCAGACTTTTCAGTCCGTCATTCCCGATCAGGAGCATATCACCAATGTAAAGTCGCGATCCATCCCTTGAACGCAACGTGAACGTGTACACATCATTGGCGGGCACCTCCACATATCCCTCATACACAAACGCGAAATTACTGTTCCGGTTGCGAGGTTCCAAACTCAAATTCCCCACGGTTCCCTGTTTGACCGGCAGTAGGTTCTCCCAGTTCGGAAGCTGGTTATACACGCCCTCGTAGTAGGTGTAACGGAGGCCGGAAAGGGTCTGCGCGGGATTTTCCGGAGCCCGGAACGGCACATCGCCGACATTCACCCACATCTGCGCCGTGGCGGTGCCGCCTTTCATGTCCGAGACCGTCACGCTCACCAAATACACCCCGGCGGTGTCCCAGGTTTTGGTCTGCGTGCCGCTGTTGACAATGTTGTAGGTGTCGTCGCCGAAATCCCAGTCAAAGGCCAGGGTGTCGCCGTCCGGATCGGAGGCCGTCACGGTGAGTTCGTAGGGCACACCCGGCTGCACCCCGGTGAGCAGGGTTTGGGGAAAAGAGGCGACGGGGGGCTGGTTCGCGCCGATATCGGCGTCATAGTTGATAACAACTTCGATCCACTCGTGGGTCTGACCGTTGACTAAATCGCTGCCGCGCAAAACAGGGGTGATGTGGAATCCGTCGGGGTTATTGTTGAGTCCGGCGGGTTCGCTGTAGGTGCGGCCGATTTTGATGGAACTGTCGTTGCGGTCCTGTCCGCCCGGCCGGGAGTTGGGCGTGGTGTCGAGCCGGTTGGAGCCGTTTGACAGTTTGGCATGCACGGTCACAGCATTGCGGTTGTAGTCGGACCGCCCGAACCCTCCGTCGGTGGCCGGCACATGCCCGAATCCCAAAATGATTTCCCGGTTCCAGTCCCAGGAGGGACTGGGCGGGCTCATGGGGATGCGCAGGGCCCGGACCAGACTTTGCGACTGGCGCCGGTCGGAATGAACATAATTATATATGCGGTGGGTCCCGCTGTTGGTCACCGCCACCACTTCCCCGCGGCTCTCCTCAAGAAACTTCAGTTGCCGGCGGAACATGGGATTAAACATTGTGTTTGCGCTGTTGCCCCCCATCACACACCAGCCGTCCTGATACTCACCGTTTGAACCCGCCGTCGAACGCGGGTGTTCACCTTCAGGCACATCCCAGGAGTTCGCATGGTATACCCCCCAGTTGTGACCCCATTCGTGCAGCGTGACCCCGCCGGTGAGACTGCTCCCCACCCAGGCGAAACGGCCGCCCACATACGCCAAACCGGTAGAGGAGATCATTTTCACGTTCGACATCGGCACCCATCGGTCAAAATTGTTCGGATCCAGACTGCCGCCGTTCCAAGCCCCCCCCTGATTGCGCACCGCCTGCAGACAGTGCTGTTGCAGCATTCCGAAACTGCCCCGGTAAAAATCCGCGGTTTCCTGCAGATCCAGCACCTGCGTGACCACCAGCCGGGGGATGTCATGACCGTTGAACCGCTTGGGACCGAACCAGGTCTGATGATAGCTCGCACTGTAGTAGCGCTGCGAGGCGTCGTTGAGCTGATGGTCTAACGTCGCGAACGCGGGGGGATTGTCCCAAACCGGCGCGTCTTTGGGGCGAACCAGTATGACCAAGACCGTCTTCGGCCCCTTTTGATGAGAGGTGTTTCGGGAATCCCAACTTGGATACTCATTATCCACCCAATGGTGATACACCTCGGTCGGCGGGGTCAGTTGCGTCGGCGGACTGGCCGGATTAAAGGTTAAAGGCTGAGCTGAAACCGTTGACAGCAGACTGAACAACACGAGGGCAATCGAACCTATTTTCATATAAGCGTCTCCAAAGAAAACATGTGGCCGCAGGTGACGGCGTGACCGGGTCTGATAGTTATCATATCGTTATTTTACCCGCATGGAGATCGCATGTGTATGTCCCGAACCGTAAAAAAAGTTGCGTTGAATCGTTATTTAAGATTAACGGGAATCATGGAACCTTATTTCACGCTGTATTCCCGGAGCAATGTGCTGGACCTTATCAACCGCCGCATTGCCGAGGGGGTCTTTGAGTCGGCGGAGCGGCGGCAGTGTCCCTACATGATCGAACTCCGGAATGTGATGGGAGATGACAATCTTTGTGCGGGGGTGATCGGATTGTTCTGGTCGCAGGACGATCTTCCCGCCGAAAGAGAGCCGTATCTTCCCGCAGTCAACCTTTCCAACACGCCCGGTGCGATTCCGGGCATGGGAAATGTTCTCAGTGATGACGTGGAGGTCGGACGCATGGCCGCCCGGCATTTGCAGGAACGCGGCGGGACGCGTTTTCTCGGCCTGGGGGCGAGTCGTACCCAATACAGCAGGGAAAGACTGGCCGGATTCCAGGCGCAACTGCGGGAAAAAGGACTGGACTGTCAAACACGCGAACTGGAGTCCCATAAACCCTACAGTGAATGGAGTCCCCACCATTATCAGGAATTCATCTGGGAGCAGGTGAGCGATCTCATCCTGAGTCTGCCCATGGACACCGGAATTTTTGTGGTGTCCGACTGGCTGGCCTGGCCCGTTCTCCGCTCCATCGAACGCCATGATCCCGCCCGCCTGCAAACTCTGGGGGTTCTGGGGGTGGACAACCTTCACGGCGGCCGCTTTGACCCCCGCAAAACCATGCGGCTTTCCTCCATTCTGCCCGGATTCAGACAGTCCGGCCGCATGGCGCTGGAGCTGCTCATGGACCATGTGTTTGACGGAAAAGATCTCGACGTCGTCCTCCGGTCCCCGCCGGAGACGCTGATTACCCGGGCCTCCACCGCCGGTCCCGCCTGTGCCGATCCGATTCTCGCCAAAATTCAGCGCGAAATCTGGCTGCGGATCCGAAATCAGGAACCCGTGATCCTCGGCGACCTGGCCCGGCAAAACGGAATGAGTCCCAGCACCTTTGAAAAAAAATTCCGGGCCACCATGGATAAGTCCGCACGCGAAACGGTCACCGACATGCGGATCGACTACGCCAAAACGCTGCTGCGGGAAAAGAAACACCCCATCGGGGAGATCTGTTACCTCTGCGGCTACGCCAACCCCGCCTCCTTCTCCAACGCCTTCAAAGGCGTCACCGGTCTCCCGCCCAGGGAGTGGCAGCGGGGGTAGGCGCTTTTGAGTGTGGAGTGAATGCGCGGCGAAGCCGCTTTGGAGTGCGCGCAGCGAGTGCAACGAAGCTACCGCTTTACCCCTGCGACAATACGAAACGGCCCGACCACCGGCAAAACCGCCGCAAAGCGGCAGCTTCGCGAATCTCGCTACGGCCTCCACACCCGCACGCGGTACGCGCGGTGGTTTCCCGGGCTGGGATCCGTGAAATCCAGAATACCGCCGGTGCCGTCAACCTCGTCTCCGAGATCGGTCCAGCCGCCGGGATCCGTGAGATCGTCGGTGAACTGCAGTCGGTAGCGGCGGCCGGGGACGGTGTTGCTGCCGCTGAGGGTCATGCCGCCGCCGTTGAGTTGTAGGCCAATAACCTCGAAGACCTGATCAGGATTCGTCGGGTCGAGCCCCCAGATGTACACCGTGCGGAGCGCAACCTGTACCCCGCCCTTGTCGACGGTCAGCGGAATTCCCTCCCCGGCCCCAAAGAATTCCGCCGCCCAAAGATCGGGCACGTCGGCATCATTACTGGAACACCACATACGCGGGACCGTCCACGGCGTCCGCCGCGGAGGTGGCAAGGGACTCCTCCAGCACACCGTTCCATCCGCCGGTGTCGTCGCGGATAAATTTGGACTCGCCGTTCACGGTGATCCGCTGGGTGCGCGGCGGGACTTGGCGGGTTCCGGCGAAATAAACATACAGATCATAGAGGTCGTAAAAATAACGGTAGGCCCCGAGCGTCTCCTCGGGGACAATGGAGAAAATCATCGAGGTCCAGCCCTGACGGCCGAAATCATTGCCGCCCACGCCCCACTGCGTGGAACTCTGAGCCGCGTCGAAGGCTCCGCCATACATGGGAATCCGATACTGCTGCGCATAGGTCATGTAATAGTTGCCCTCCTGCGTCCACCCTTTGTTGCCGTAATGACTCATGTGCATGTTCAGCCGGCTCACCAGCAAATCATAATGCGACTGCCGCGCCCCCTGTTGGTTCAACACCAGCATTTGCAGAAGATTGGACCCGTAGCACACCGCCACCCAGTTGGAGGCATAGGGATTGATATCATTGTCGAAACGGAAGCAGTCCCCCTCCCAGTACTCCAGCGAGGACTGGAGTTTCCCCGCCACGAAACTCCGCTGGGCTGAACTCCATCCGTTATACGCCAGATCATAGGCCACCGCATAGGCCTTGCCCACGTTGGCCCGCTCCAGCCCCTTGCCGCCCGGGACCGTCACGGCGGTTTGAATTTCGGACAAGCGCTCCGGAGAGATCAGCAGATGCGGAAAGCTCTGGGCAAAAACGGTTGAACCCAGAAAACAGCAAAACAGAATCAAATACTTCATCCTATCACCCTACCCGATCCACCCCGATACGTATACCGCACATTTGGACAGGTTCCCCTTGATTCTGGACGCGGCCTCACGCTCTATTCTCACACCGCACTCCCCACTCCGCACGCAAAAAAAAAACCGTTCCCGGCTTTCGCCGGAAACAGGCCTCACATAAAGAAGAGATCAGCTCAGAGGTCCGGACGTGTCCCGAGCTGTCCTGAGTTGTCCGATCCTCCCACGCTCAGGACCGCCGCCGCCGAAACAGCAACAGCGATCCCAGCGCGATCCCCACCAGCGCAAGAGTGCCGGGCTCGGGGATGGCGGTGACGGTGAATTCAAGCACCTGCATGTTGCGATCTTGGGTCGAATTGATGCGTTCATGGTAAATCCCGAACCCGGTGACGTTATCCAGCGTGACCGAACCAAAGGTCAGGGCACTCAAGGCTCCGACAGTGTCTCCCGACGGATTGTTGGCGAACATGGACACGGGCGTGCCATCCGTGGGGCTGTAAGCGACCCAGCTCAAAGCATTGATGTCTTCAATTTGGATATTCAGCGAGGTGAGATTCGCGATGTACCATTGGGTATCTTGTCTGGCCATGAGACTGAAGGTGCCGCCACTGGTTTGAGCATTGACGCGGACCGCAGGCACAGAAGTGGCATCGAAAGCCTCCACCTCCCACCAAAGGAGATTGGCCGCATAGTTGGATTGACTCGTCGAATTGCTGAGCTGTAAAAAATCACCGTTTGGGGCATTTGCATCCCGCCCTTCGATCCGAGAAAACAGGCTTGGAGCACTGGTCCCCGTTCTCCAGGAAGACGTGGCCCATCCAAAATCAGGAGAGGCGGGTGCATTATCGTACGTCTGATTCGTGATAATTGCGGTCATGTGTGAACGGTAAAGGAAAGTTCCTGCATCACTGTTGATCGTGCCCGCCGGGGTGGAGGTTGTGCTGTTTTGCATACTCACCTGACGATTATTCAAAATATCAAATGCAGGTCCCCAGGAGACCAACACGTCGGCGGACGCGATGCCCAGGCACATGGCGGCGAGAAGCGGTTGAAAAATTTTAATATTCATGTGTTATGTCTCCGGTTGAATGGTCGTGAATACTTTATTGCGGACTTGAGAATAATTTCAGTGTATTACGGTACTACATTTCTCCCGCCGGGAACACCCAACTTTTAGACAGAATTATCTTATTTTTAGACAACCAACTTCAGGCGTTTCTTGACTCCCTTCCGCTTTTGGGTAAACCGTATCCAGGATGAAATCCTCTGATCAAAGCTCTCCCCCCCGCCTGCGCCGCATTTTTACGCATGTGATGAGTGATTACGGATTTGGACTGCAATATTTGCGGGGAATGCAGCGGTTTCGGCGCACGCGGCCGGACTGGCTGTTCGTGCGGGGTCTTCCGGAAGGAGTTCATCTTCAGGAGCCGGAAAGCCTGGAGGGCGCTATCGGCCATTATTCAGATGAAGTCTTGGAAATCGACCCGCTTCGCGCGGCGGGAATCCGGCATGTCGTGAACAGCTCCAACCGAAACCGGATCGCATCTGTGCATCGGGTGCTCAACGACGAACTGTCGATTGGCCGCATGGCGGCAACGTATTTTTTGCGCAAGCGGTTCAGGAATTTCGCGGTCATGGAAGTGGAAAAGTGCGGATTTTCGGCATTGCGGGTTCAAGGCTATGCGGAGGCTCTGGCACATCACGGTATTTCCGAGGTGCACCGTTTTGAGCTGTCGGACTATGAGACCCTGGCCCGGGCAGCGGACCTGTATCCGCTGGCCTTGTTTGTGGTGACGGATCTCAGAGCGCAGACGGTCATGAACCTTCTGCTCGTGGAGGGCGCGCGCATCCCCCAGGATATCGCGGTGCTGGGGGTGGATGATGATGAAATCATGGCCCCGTTTTGCGCGGTGCCCCTGTCGTCGGTCCGCATTGACGGAGAGGGAATCGGCTATGCGGCCTGTGAAACGCTGGAAAAGCTTCTGGCGGGGCGGGAAGCGCCGGAGGAAAAGCTATTCACCCCGCTGGGTGTCGCCGAGCGCCGGTCCACCGAGTTGGTGGCAGTCGCGGACCCCCTGGTGCGCCGTGCCCAGGCCTATATCGAGGAAAATCTGCTGACACTCGCCGATGTCGTCGAAATCGCAGACGCCCTGCATGTCCACCGCCGCACCCTCGACCGCGCCTTCCGCGCCGCCATCGGCATCACTCCCTTCGACTGGCTGACCCAACGCCGGGTCAAACGTGCCGAGCAGCTGCTGCTGGACACCGATTTCACCATGGAGGTGATCGCGGAGCGGTCCGGCTTCGTGGAATACGAGCGCATGCTGCGGGGATTCAAAAAGGCGGGGATGCCCACACCATCGCGGGTGAGGAGAATAACGAGTGACGAGTGACGAATGACGAGAGTGTGGAGTGCGGAGTGAATGCGCGGCGAAGCCGCTTTGGAGTGCGCGCAGCGAGTTGAACGAAGCTGCCGCTTTACCACCGCCGCAAAACGAAACCGCCCGACCACCGGCAAAACCGCCGCAAAGCGGTAGCTTCGCGAAGCTCGCTACCGCACCAAAGACGCTTCGCGTCGCCAATCCACCGCATTCCGCACTCAAACAAAACAGGCCTTGGGTTTCCAAGGCCTGTCTTTGAATCCAAACGGAATAAATTCCTCAGCTGAACTCGTCGTAGGAGATCATTTCTTTCTCCACACCGATGTTATACAGCATATTGTTCACCGCCGCGATCATCGGGGGCGGTCCGCACATGTAGTACTCGATTTCGGTGGGATCGTCGTGCTTGAGCAGATACTCGTCCTGACAAACCTGGTGAATGAAGCCCGTGGGGCCTTTCCAGTTGTCTTCCGGCTGCGGCTCGCTGAGTGCGATCGTGTAATCGAAGTTGGGGAACTCGGCCTTGATGGCGTCAAAATCCTCCATGTAGAACAGCTCTTTCTTGGAGCGGCCGCCGTACCAGAAGGTGACCTTGCGATCGGTTTTCAGCGTGTGGAACAAATGGAAAATGTGGGACCGCAGGGGCGCCATGCCCGCGCCGCCGCCGATGTAGCACATTTCACGCTGCGACTCGCGGATGAAGAATTCGCCGTAGGGGCCGGACACTGTGACTTTGTCGCCCGGCTTCAAATTAAACACATACGTGGAGCACACACCGGGGGGAACATCCAGCCCGCGCGGCGGGGTGGCGATACGGATGTTGAGCATCACTTGGTTGCCCTCCGCGGGATGATTCGCCATCGAATACGCCCGGAAACACTCTTCCTCGTTTTTGTGGGAAAGGTCCCAAAGCTTGAAATGATCCCAGTCGCCGCGGAATTTCTCTTCGATGTCAAAGTCTTTGAAGGAGATGTCGTATTTGGGCACGTCCAACTGAATATATCCGCCGGCTTTGAAGTTCAGGTCCACACCTTCGGGGAGGTCGACGATCAGCTCTTTGATGAACGTCGCCACGTTGTGATTCGAGCGCACAATCCCGTCGAACTTTTTGATTTCCAGCACTTCGTCGTGCACATGGATTTTGAGGTCGTTTTTGACCTTCAACTGACAGCTCAGGCGGGTGCCCTCTTTCTGTTCCGGCTTGGAGATCTGGCTTTTTTCGGTGGGAATCAAATCGCCGCCGCCCTCTTTCACCTGGCATTTGCACATGGCGCAGGTTCCGCCGCCGCCGCAGGCGGAGGGCAGGAAGATGTTGTTGGAGGCCAGGGCGCTGAGCAGGCTCATGCCGGGCTCAACCTGGAGAACCTTTTTGCCCTCGTTGATGTCAATCGTCACCGTGCCGCCGGGAGACAGGGCCTTGGAGGTGAACATCAACCCGAACACCAGCGCGCAAATGACGACGGTAAATACGACAACACTCAGAAAAATAAGTAACATGATAGAATCCTTTCGTTTACAGACACCTCAGGCCTACGGCACCTGTAAAGAGACACTGGAAAAGGTTTGGAAGCCGAGCGCCATCAGTCCGGTCAGAATGAAGGTGATCCCGAGGCCGCGCAGACCGGGAGGAATATTGGAGTACCGCAGTTTGTGACGGATACCGGCCAGAGCCACGATCGCGAGAAAGAAGCCCATGCCCGAGCCGAACCCGAACGCGGCGGATTCGGCGAAATTGTAGTCGCGCTCCACCATGAACAGCGATCCGCCCAGAATGGAGCAGTTCACCGTGATCAGCGGCAGGAAAATCCCCAGGCTGTTGTACAGCGGCGGGAAAAACCGGTCCAACAGCATTTCCACGAGCTGCACCGTGCTGGCGATCACCGCGATGAAGCAGAGGAAGTTCAAAAAGCTGAGATCGACACCGGCCGGAAGCAGCGCCGCGCCTTCGCGAAGCAGACCGTTGAAAATCAGGTTGTTCAGCGGGGTCGTGATGCCCAGCACAAACACCACCGCGAGGCCGAGACCGAAGGCGGTATCCACTTTTTTGGACAGCGCCAGGAAGGAGCACATCCCCAAAAAGTAGGCCAAAATCATATTGTTTACGAAAATGGCGCGAACAAAAATATCAATCAGATGGGTCATGAACATTCTCCTCAGGCTTCTTCGTATTTTTTAGTGACGGTGCGCTGCAGCCAGATGATCAGGCCGATCACCACGAACGCGCCGGGCGCGATCACCATGAGTCCGTTTCCGGGATAGGATTCCGGCAGCACCTGAAATCCGAACAAAGCGCCGGCCCCCAGGAATTCGCGGAACGCGGCCACGATAATCAGAATCGCGCTGTAGCCCAGACCGTTGCCCAGACCGTCAAAAAACGCTTCTTTGGGCGGATTCTGCATCGCGAACGCTTCGGCGCGGCCCATCACAATACAGTTGGTGATGATCAGGCCCACGAACACACTCAGCTGCTTGCTGGCTTCGAACGCGAACGCTTTCAGCAACTGGTCCACGGTGATCACCAGGGTCGCGATCACCACCATCTCCACAATCATGCGGATTTTGGGCGGAATATGATTGCGCATCAGCGAAATAATCGTGTTGGACGCGGCCACCACCAGGATCACCGCGATCGACATGATGAACGCGGTGTTCAACTGGGCGGTCACCGCCAGCGCCGAGCAGATTCCCAGCATTTGAACCGTGATCGGATTGTTGTCCGACAGGGGATCCAGAACTATGTCTTTTGGATTCTTAGCCATGGGATGCGACTCCTTCCGTTGCTTCCGTTGCTTCCGCCCGAAGAGATTCAAACACCTTCTCGTTGTAGGTGCGGAAAATGTTGTTCATAAAACGCTGAATGCCGTTGCCGGTGATGGTGGCGCCGCTCATGCCGTCCACCTGGGTGCGGCTGTTGGGCTCGGCCCGGCCTTTCGCCACCTCAAGGGTGACCGGAGCGCCGTCGTCCCAGAGCTTCTGACCCCGGAAATTCCGTTGGAACCAGGGCTTGGAACATTCGCCGCCCAGACCCGGGGTCTCCCCGTGATCAAAAAACGTCACCCCGCGGATCGTCGCCAGGTCGGTTTCAAGCCCGATGTAACTGTGAACCGTGGACCAGAGTCCTTTGCCTTCGGCCGGAAACGCGTACGCGACGATCTGGTCATCTCTGGACAGGATATACAGCGGACCGGCTTCGGTGTCTTCGGTCGTGACAAAATTATCGAAATAAAGCGGAATCCATTCGCGGGGAACGCGTCCCTGCGTGAACAGACTGTCCCGCTCCTCAAGGGTCAGCGGATTGCCCTGCGGATCAAAATCGGGGAACAGCGCTTTCAGCACGTTGATCTGATTGTCGATCCGCTGGTTCCGCACCTGGATCGGAAGCAGAACCGTTCGGATTCCCGCCAGCGACAGACTGCAAACCAGGCAGACGATCGCCGCGAACTTAATGGTGTGGATTTCATCCTTTTGCATAGCTGAACTTCCGGAGATAAGCGTTTCGTTTGGCGATGTGACCGCGCACAACATAGTAATCAATAATCGGCGCCATCACGTTCATAAAGATGATGGCCAGCATCACCCCTTCCGGGAAGCCGGGATTGGTGACACGCACCAGCACCGTCACCACCCCGATGAGCACCCCGTAAATCCATTTGCCCAAATCGGTCTGGGCGGCGGAAACCGGGTCGGTGGCCATGAACACAATTCCGAACAGGAAACTGCCCATGAACAGGTGATAAATAAACGGAACCTGCGTCCAGGTGGTCAGCGTCACATCGCCCACCACGCCCGAGGGCAGGAAGTTCATCAGAATCGCGGTGCCGAGCAGCCCGGCAACCCCGCCCGCCATGATCTTCCAGGAACCCACGCCGGTGACAATCAGAATCGCCGCGCCGAGCAGAATCGGAATCGCCGCGGTTTCCGCGATACTGCCGGGCATCAGCCCGCCGAAAATCGTGGCCAGACTGAATCCGTCCGAACTCAGGCGTTCCGCGACGTCCGCGCCCTGACCGCCGTAAGAGGCGCCGAGGCCCAGCGGCGTGGCGCCGGTTTTGCCGTCCACATATTTACCCACTTCGGGATCAAAATAACGGAACTTCGCCCAGACATCGCCGGTCATGTCCTTCGCATGCGCGAAGAAGAGATAGGCCCGGGCGGTCAAGGCCGGATTCAAAATATTAAAACCGGTGCCCCCGAAAATTTCTTTGCCGATGACCACCCCGAAGGTGATGCCGACCGCGACCTGCCACAACGCGATCGTCGGCGGCAGCGTCAGCGGAAACAAAAGGCCGGTGACGAGAAAGCCCTCGTTGATTTCGTGTTTCCTCACCACCGCGAAGGTCACCTCCCAGATGCCGCCCACGATATAGGACGTGAGCACGATGGGCATGACAATCAGCGCGCCGCGGAAGAGAACCATGAACGTGTTGGCCTCGATCCCGCTGTAGTGATAATAATTGTATCCGGCGTTGAAGATACCCCAGAGCAGACAGGGGAGCAGCGCGATCACCACCGTGAACATCACCCGTTTCAGGTCCACCGCGTCACGGACGTGGGTGTTCCCTTTGGTCACGTCCGGCGGCGTCAGCGCAAAGGTGTCCTGCGCTTCAAACAACGGATAAAATTTCTCGAATTTGCCGCCCTTGTGAAAGAGCGGTTCGATTTCTTTATGCTTCGATTCAATTGTTTCTTTAAGATTCTTGTTCATTTAGAAACCTTCCTCCTGAATGAGGGACAGGGTTTCGGCGACAATCGCGCCGAAATCGGTTTTGGAGGGACAGACAAAGGTGCAGAGCGCGAAATCCTCGGGGTCCGTCTCAAGAATGCCGAGGGCGATGGCGTCGTCGGTGTCCTTCGAAATACAGGCCCGGGAAAGCGGATCCACCATGATATCCAGGGGCACGTACTTATCGTAAATTCCGGTGAGCACCAGGGCCCGCTTGCTGCCGCGCGTGTTGGTGCCGAAGCTGAACTTTTTGCCTTTCACCCAGGCGCTCGGAACCACTTTGTGCGCGCTGAACATCTCGGTCGTCGGCGCGTACCATCCCAACAGATGCCGCTCGCGGTCTTCGGGCAAAACCACAAATCCCTGATCGTAAAAATTCACGCCGCCCTTGAGATCGACTTTATCCCCGTACAGCGCGTCCCCGCGGATGACCCGGGTTTCCTCTTCGATCAACGCGCCGTCCAGAACGGAGGCAAGCGACATGCCGGTGGTGACCGTCACATAGCCGCGCAGTTCCGGTTTGACCCCGTTTCCGGCGATCATCACGGTTTGCGTGGCCGGGATCGCGCCGTTGAGCAGCAGCTCGCCAATGCGCA
Organism: Verrucomicrobiota bacterium; assembly: GCA_020831625.1. Classification (GTDB taxonomy): domain Bacteria; phylum Verrucomicrobiota; class Kiritimatiellia; order SS1-B-03-39; family UBA6053; genus PXAS01. The sequence continues at coordinate 29,725 of JAFIGD010000001.1, forward strand.
GCACGTCGGACACCCGCAATGTCCAGACCGAATCGCCCGGCAACACCGGATCCAGCAAATGAATGTGAGTACTGGTATTCCCGGAAGGATGCGGCCCGTCGAAATAATTCACCTGAACATTCGAGGCTTTGGTCAGCACATCGGGGGTCACGGACTTCGCGGCGGACAGACAAAGATGCACCGGACCGTCGGTCAAACGCGTCAGGGCGTTCAGACCGGCCTGGAGTTCCTCGTTTTTGCCGCGGGCAAGCACGTGCGCGTCCGGACGGAACGGCGCGGTGTTCATGCCGTTCACAAAAATCGATTTCGGGGCGACCGAGGCGTCCGCGATCACATTGAACGGCCGCTGACGGATCAGCGCCATCATTCCCGTGTCTTTCAACAGCGCCAGCAGCTCCGCCCGGGAGGTTTTCAACAAACCGTCAACCGTGTATTTGCTGAAGGTCTCCCGCTCGTTGCTGTCGCCCGGCTCAATGACAACCTCCTGGAGGGAACGGCGGTCACCCAGTTTAATCTCCAGAATTTTACCGGCCACCGGCGAGCGCAGGAGAAAATCCTCCTGATCTTTCCGGCGCGCGAGGACACCGCCCTGCTTGACCGTGTCGCCTTCTTCGACCAGCATTTTAAATTTAACGCGTTTGTACTCGGATGGAAAAACCGAGACAGTTCCCTTCAGCGGCACCGAGCGAACATGGTCACTCGGAGCCCCCTCCATAGGGATGTCCAATCCATTTTTAATCTTGAAATCGGCGGTCATGGGCCCGTCCTGGTGGAAAGTGTTAACCTTTTAACGAAATAAAACGGCGGCACCATACACGCGCAAGGCGGAATGTCAAACGGGTTTTATGTCTGCTTGACGTTTTGTGCGGCCCGATAGAAACACGGGGCTTTCGCGCCGATTTATGACAAACCGCTCACAACTTCCTCACATTCTTTCGGTATATCTAAAAGGCATGTACACATCTGCCTCCTCTTTTGGATTGGATTCCGCGATAAATGACGTACGCTCTGAAAAAGTCACCCCCATGTCCGGGGTGCTGTTTCTGCGAGAACCGCCTATGCCCGTCCATCTTCAACGCGAAATCAATCTGCTGAACCGCCTCATCCTGCAAATGGGCGGTCAGGTGGAGGAAAACCTCCGCCACGCCCTGCTGGCCCTCAGGAACCGGGACGCCTCGCAGGGCGCGGAAATGCGGAAGCGCGATGATCTGGTCAACCGCCTGGAAATCCGGGTGGAGGAATCCTGCCTGAAAATTCTGGCCCTGCATCAGCCGGTCGCCTCGGATCTCCGCTACATCGTCGCGATCATGAAGATCAACAACGAACTCGAACGCATCGGCGATCTTTCGGAACACATCGGACGCCGGGCCATGCATCTTGCGGACAAGGTCTATCCCGCCTTTCCCGATGCCATCGATGAAATGTCCTCACTGACCCGGGATATGCTGCGGCAGGGTCTTGACGCCATGGTCAAACTGGAAATCGAACCCTGCCGGAAAATTCTTGAACAGGATAAACAGGTCGACGCCCACAATGCGGACGTACACCGCTGGTTCGGGGATGAGGCCCGCAAACACAACGACCAGACGCTCGATTTTTGCATCCACACCCTGCTCACCGCGCGCGAACTGGAACGCATCGGCGATCATGTCTGCAACATCGCCGAAGATGTCATCTACCTCGTGTCCGGGGAAATCATCCGCCACATGGAGCAGGATGAAAGCGCCGGACGCGCCGCGGGCTGACCCCGGCTCAGCCTTCGATCAGCCGTTCCACCTTGAGCGTATCCGCCGCGAACGAGCGGATGCCCTGCGCGAGTTTCTCCACCGCCATCGGATCGTCGTTGTGCATCCAGCGGAACATTTTCTCGTCCAGATTCAGCCGGGTCAACCGGCCGTCCGTGGAGGTCTCCGGATCCAGAACCCGCTCGACCGCCGCGTCCGACTGATGCAGCTCCGCCAGCAGCGACGGACTGATCGTCAGTAAATCGCACCCCGCCAGCGCCAGGATTTCACCGATATTGCGGAAACTCGCCCCCATCACCTCGGTTTTGTAGCCGAACGTTTTATAATAGGTGTAGATTTTCCGGACCGACTGAACCCCGGGGTCCTCGGCGCCGACGTACTCTTTGCCGGTGTCCTTTTTATACCAGTCATAAATCCGCCCCACAAACGGGGAAATCAGTTGCACCCCCGCCTCGGCGCAGGCCACCGCCTGGGCAAACGAGAACAGCAGCGTCAGGTTGCAATGGATCCCGTCCTTTTCCAACCGCTCCGCCGCCCGGATGCCCTCCCAGGTGGAGGCGGTTTTGATCAGCACCCGCTCACGCCCCACCCCGGCTTTTTCATACAAATCAATCAAATGACGCGCCTTCGCGATCGTCCCCTCCGTGTCAAACGACAAGCGCGCGTCCACCTCCGTCGAAACCCGCCCCGGCACGATCTCCAGAATTTTTCGCCCGAACAGCACCAGCAACTCATCCAGCTTCGCCTCGGTGGATTTCTCAGAGTGATCCTTCAGCACCTGATCCAGCAGCGGACGGTACGCCGCCTGCTCCACCGCCTTCAAAATCAGCGAAGGATTCGTGGTCGCGTCCTGCGGGCGGTACTCCCGCATGGTTTCAAAATCTCCTGTGTCCGCCACCACCGTGGTGAATTGCCTGAGTTGCTCCAACTGGTTCATTCGCGTCTCCTTCGTGTGGGTTCTGAATCGTGACAAAGCTGTTCCTAATACACAAACCGGCTGGCATCAAGCGAAAGCGGGCGGAAGAAAAGCAGGGCGCATCCCGTAATTGGTGAAGATCCGCGGCCTTTAGCGAGCCTGCGAACGGGTGGGGGTTTCGGTTGGGGATGAAATCCGCGTTAGGATTTGGATTAGGACTTGTGCGCCGTGGCGCATTAGTACAGGATCGACACCCCCTTCAAAATCGATTATCTTTCAAAGGTCCTGTAAGGCCCTCACCCCCCGGGCGATATGAAATCATGCAATTAACCAACAAACGGATCCTCGTCACCGGCGGCGGCGTGCGCATCGGTCGCGCCATCGCCGGGGCCTTCTCGCGCGCCGGCGCTGATGTGGTCATTCATTACCGCACCAGCAGCGACGCCGCCGAGGAGCTGGCCGAACAGCTTCGCGTCGCCGGGGGACGCGCCGACACCGTCTGCGGGGATCTCGCCACCGAAAAAGGAACCGCCTCCGTCATGGAGCAATCGCTTCATCACGGCCCGCTCGACGGACTCGTCAACAACGCCGCCGTGTTCAACCGAACCCCCCTCGCCCAAAGCGACCGCGGCACCTTCCTCCGCGAATTCGGCCCCAACCTCCTCGGCCCCCTCGAACTCATGCGCGCCGTCGCCGCCCAGCCGCATCTGCAAAAACATCCCGGCGCCGTTGTCAACCTGCTCGACCGCCGGATTGCCGCGCACGACGCCGGAGCCGTCCCCTACCATCTCTCCAAAATCGCCCTGGCCGAAGCCACCCGCCTCGCCGCCATTGAATTCGCCCCCCGCATCCGCGTCAACGGTGTCGCCCCCGGAGCCATTCTCCCGCCGCCGGAAATCGGTGACGATCCCGACTATTTAACCCAACACGGGGGGAAAGCCCCCCTCACCCACCGCTGCACCCCGGAGGATATCGCCTCCGCTGTGCTCTACTTCTTCACCTCTCCCGCCGTCACCGGACAAATCCTGTTCATCGACGCCGGACAACATCTCCTGGGAAATGGCGTATGACCGACAGAATCTTTATCCGTGATCTTGCCCTCCGCTGCATCATCGGCATCTATCCCGAAGAGCGCGAAAAAATTCAGGACGTAATCCTCAACGTCGAAATGGATGTCGACTCCCACGCCGCCGCCGCCGCGAGCGACAACATCGAAGATGCCGTCGACTACAAAACCATCACCAAGCAGCTCATCGCCTTCGTGGAGGACAGCAGCTACAATCTCATCGAAACCCTCGCCGAACGCTGCGCCGAAATCTGTCTCGCTCCCGCCAAAGTCCGCCGCGTCATCGTCACCATCGACAAACCCGGAGCCCTCCGCTTCGCCCGCAGCGTCGCCGTCCAGATCACCCGCTCGAAATAATACCGTCATTGAAAACCACCCCCGCTTTGATCTTCCGTGAGGCCGGACCTTCAGACATCCCCGCGATGCTGCAAATCGAACGCGCGTCTTTTGCGCCCCACCGTCAAAGCACCGCCAAATCGCTCCGTCTGAGTCTGGCCAGCTCTTTTCAATCGGTTTGGGTCGCCGAAAAAAATGAGGGCGGCACAAACCGGATTGTGGGTGCCGCAGTCCTGTATCCGCACAAAAACCGGCTGAGAATTTATTCCATCGCCGTGGACCCGGCCTGCCGGGGAGAAGGTCTTGGAAACGCATTCATGTCGAAAATCCGTGAAATCGCGGAAAACCGGGGATGCCGGGAGATCTCGCTGGAGGCCGACGCCTCGGACACCCGGCTGGTGAACTGGTACACGCAACAGGGATTCACCTTTCTCAAAACGCTGCCCGACTACTACGCCCCCGGCGAACACGCGGTCCGCATGACCGCCCGGCTTGTGTGAGCTGCGGTGCCCTCAGGACTGCGGCGGTTTCCACTTCCAGTGAATCGCCGCCATGCGGGTCAAAAATCCGCCGACGGTGGAGACCCCGACAATCCACACCACCCGGTTCAAGTCCAACTGATCGGCCTGCCAGCCGAGCGCCAGAGAAATCAGCACGCCCCAGATCAGCGCCACTTCGGCATAAAAATCGGTGGTCAGCACCGCCATGCGCCCGTCTGAGCGGATGGTGTCCCGCACAATGCCCCCGCCGGTGGCGGTGATCACCGCCATCAGCGGCCCCCAGAGCCAGAGCGGCTCCACCCGCATCTCCACCGCCACCACCACCGCCGCCACCGTGAAGGAGGCCAGACCCAGCGCGTCCGCAATCAGAATAATCCGTTCCGCCAGTTTGCCGCCGCGCTCCGTCCCGCCTTTCAACACCCTTAAAAGGAAATGACCCAAACTCACGGTAATGAGAACGGTCAGCAAATACGCCGGGGTTCGAATCATGGCGATCGGCACCCGTTGCAGCAGCAAATCCCGCACAATCCCCCCGCCGAGAGCGGGCAGAATTGAGAAAAGCACCCCCGCGTTGAAACTGTACCGTTCCCGTCGGGCGAGTAGAAATCCGCTGATCGAAAAGGCGATCACCCCAATGATCTCCAACGCGAAAAACCAGCGGCTGGACACCGTGATCGACAGCAAAAGTGGATGCAGGTACTCCCGTTGGACCTGTCCGAGGCTGCCTTCCTTTCTCATGGACTCCAACACCGCGTTGAAACGCTCCAAATCCGCCTCGTCCGTCAGCTTCCGGCTCAACAGAAAGTGAATCGGCGCACTCGCGCGGAGGGCCGGATGCTCGGCGATCCGCGTCTGCTGCCCCTCCCGCCAGGCCAGCGTCTGAAAAATCAACCGGTCCGCCGGAACCAAATCCACCTCCCCGGACAGCAGCGCGTAAAGAGCCTCCCGCTCGTTTCGGTAAAAAATCTGACTTTCCTGAAGCGCCGGCTCGGAAAGCAAATCCGTCAACGCCGGATCGGCATAGGCGTATCCGCTGATCCGCCCCAGCCTCAGGCGTCCATCCGCCAACAACACCCGCAGATCATTTTTTGTCGAAAAATCAAGTTGGCGGCGTTCGCCGCGGCGATGAATCAGGACCGTCTCTTCATAACGGTACGGATGGGAAACATGGGCGTACGCCTCCCGCTCCCGGGTGTGAAACGCGCCGCTGATGACATGAAGCCGTCCGTCTTGAATCGCATCCAGCTGATCCGACCAGTCCATGCGCGCCCACTCGGAGCGCAGATCCATGCGCCGCAGAATCTCTCTCAGAATCACCACGTCCAGTCCGCTCACCCCCTGAACGTTATCCTGGCGAATTTCCATCTGATAAGGCTCCCAATCCGTCCACCCGGCGGACCACGTCGCCGCTCCCGGACGAACAATCGCCGGAACAAAGGCTGACACCAAAATAAAAAATTGAAGTATGCGCGCAGTCATGAATCTGATTCAAATACCAGATTCAACCGCATAACAAACCCGCCAGCGGGAAACAATCCCGAAAGCCAGCACGCCATCCGGTCATCCTGATGTGTGACGGAAATGCAGCCTCCTCCCCATAGATTCCTTGCCCCAAAGATCAGTGTCAAACAGTGTTCATCAGTGGTTTCTGTTTCTCTCTGCCACAAAGCCCACCTACGGCGGGTAAGCATCCGTGGTCTTCATCCGTGGTCTTCATCCCTCCCTGCCTCAAAGCATTCGTGTCCATTCGTGTATATTCGTGGTTCCCACCTCCCCCACCCAATCCATCCGGTCGATCCCGTCGATCCTGTCAGAATAAACCGCGCCCGAGCACTTTAGTCCCTTCCTTCCCTTCTGTAAAATATTGTTTACCGGTTCAGTTCCCTGCGAATCTCTTGAAAACCCGGGACACGATACTTCTGACACAGCGCTTCAATTCGATCCAAATCCTCTTCCGGATTTCTCAGTTCCACACCGTATCCTTTCTCTTGCAAAATTCCGGCAAACGTTTCCAGCCCCGTCAGCTCCACATTTCCCGCCAAATCAATATCAGATGTCGTCCGGACATACTTATGAGCGGCCAGCGCCAGCGCACCAATCACCAACAGCTCGTGCCCCTGTTCAAACGCCAGTTCGGCAACCGCTTCCGACTCCGCCAAAAGATCGGGGTTCTTATCCATTTAACGCACGATTTTTTGAGGCTTGAAATCGCGGAGCCGCTGATGGAGTGACAGCGCAAGGCGCATGCGCTCTTCCACCGACATGGACCGAATTCGCGAGAGTTCCGCCACGCGGGAGGCCTCCGCCGAAATGCTGGGGCGGGAAGCGGGAAAACGGTCGGCAGGGTGTAAATCAGACGCAAACTGAAAATATACATCCGCAATATCCGCGTCAAGTATCAACACGATGTTTAACCAACGGCGGCCGCGCAGTTCCGCCACCCTCCCCCACCCTAATCATCGGGCCGATCCCGTCAAAAAATCGCCGCCGGACTTTGTTCCCTTCTGATGGAGTTTTCCGAAGTTCGGAAAAGTCCATTCCTTAAATTCCGAGGTTCGGAAATTGGCTCTCACAGCTCCCGGTAGAGCGGATGGTCGAAGCGGGGGTCGATGAGGAGGGCCTGCCCGCGGTCTTCGGGTCCGCGGATGACGCGGCCGAGGGCCTGGCGCACCCGGCAGAGCCCCGGGAGCGTGTAGGCGGTCGCAAAACCGTCCTCGCCCCGCTCCTGATGCCAGGCGCGGAGCAGTTCCCGTCCCGGCTCCACGCCGGGCAGGCCGATTCCGACCACGACCACGCCGGTCAGGGCTTCGCCCGGCAGGTCGATGCCTTCATTGAGAACCCCGCCCAACACGGTCAGGGCTGTGATCGGGCCGGGCTGACTCCGAAACGGCTCCAGAAACGCCCGCGCCTCCTCCTCCTGCAGGCCGCGCGGCGGCGTGATCACCGGCCCCATCCACAAATCATCCGCCGGCAGCCGCCGCCGCACTTCGTCGAGCACACTGTACGACGGCAGGTACACCAGATTTTTACCGGGATTGGCTTCGAGGAACTGCCGGATCCGCGCGGTGAGCTTGTCGAACATCTCCGGCCCGCGCGACCGCCAGACCACGGGGATTCCGTATTCGCGTTCAACCCGGAAGCGGGCGCGGTCAAAGGGCGACGCCAGGATCAGTTCCCGGTCGATTCCGCGCGCGCTGCCGGTCAGCCGCCGGAAGGACTCCATCGGCTGGAGGGTCGCGGAAAAGAGCACCGCCGCCCGGAGGGCGTCCAGATCGCGGGCCAGCGGTTCGGCCGGATCGCGGCAGAAATGCACCAGCGCACCTCCCTCCCAGTAGGTGGCGTGGGCGCTTTGGTGGCGTTCGACCGACATCCAGAAGGTCTGCATCGCGCGCAACAGGTCCGGCCGGGGATCGTTCGGCCCGGCGGCCCGCTCCGCCAGACTCTGCTCCAGCGCCTCGCGGGCCTGTCGGCAGGCTTCCCCGACCTCGCGCGGCGGAGCCTCGGTCATGCGGACCCCTCCCCGTTCACTCATCTCCAGCGCTTTCGCCGCCCGTCCCGCGCGCCGCAACACATTGGCAAGGTTGCGCTGTTCCGACGGCAGCGCCCGAATCGCTTTAGCGATGTCCGGCAAAGGCAGGATCGCGGAGTACATGCCCCGCGCGCGTTCGGGCAGATGATGCGCCTCGTCGATCAGCAGCCCGGTCCGCTCCGGCGCGTTTTCAAATAAAAACCCGAGTTTCGCCCCGGGATCGAGCGCGAAATTCACATCGCCCAGCACCACATCCGCCTCGCGGACCGCGTGCATTTGAAAGGCGTAGGGACAAAGCTGATGCGCCTCGGCAATGCGCGGCCACACCGCCCGGCTCCAGTCCTCTTCGGCGCGCAGTGCCTCCAGCCCGCGTTCGAGCCGGTCGTAAAATCCCAGTGCCAAAGGACAGGCTCCGCAGTCGCAGGGCGAACCGGTCCGGTTGCAAATCCGGTCCCTCGCCACCAGTGTGAGCGCCCGGAAGCGGGCTCCGGCACCGCGCAGCAGCGCGAAGGCCTCCTCAAACACATTTTTGCCGGTGTTGCGGCAGGTGGCGATCACCAGATGATCGATCTCCCCGCGTCCCAGTGCCTGCAGGGCCGGAAACAGAACCGCCAGCGTTTTGCCGATCCCCGTGGGTGCCTCCGCGTACAGGCGTCCGCCCGTGGAAAAGACCTGATTCACCTGTTGCATCAGTTCGGTTTGCCCCGGCCGCGTGTCTGAAAACGGAAAGCGCATCGTTTGCAGGGATTCGTTGCGGGTTTGGATCCAGGTCCGGCGCTGTTCCGCAAAGGCCTGATACCGCGCCAGGGCCTGTTCGACCTCCGCTTCGATCTCTTCCCCGGTGTGCGGGAGGTCCACAATCCAGCCGTCCCCGCGGTCGGGCGGAACATACCGAAGCCGCGCCGCCGGAAAACTCCCGTGCTCCTGCCGCCACATCCAGGCGTAGATCAGCGCCTGCAGGCGGTGCTCGGAGACATCGGGATGGATTTCGTCCGCCGCGAGTCGCGTGGTCTTGATTTCCTCAAGAACGACACCCGATTCGGTGTGCTCAATCAGATCCACCCGGCCGTGCAGTTCAAGGTCGCGCCAGGTCACGCACAGCGGCACTTCGGTCTGCACCGATCCGCTCCGGCTTTTCTGAATGCGCCGGTGCGCGCGGGTGCCGTCGGTTCCCCGCAGCAGACTGAACAGACCGCTGTGCAAATCTCCGCTGCGGCCGGCGAAGGCCGCGAGGTCCCGGACCGCAACCCTCACGGATAGGCACCGGGCTGCTCCAGCCCCAGGGTTTCCGGAAAGTCGAACAGACGGTTCATGTTCTGCACCGCGCTGCCCGCCTGCCCCTTGACCAGGTTGTCGATATGGCTGACCACCCGCAGGGTGCCGGTCCGCTCATCACTGTCCACAATCAGGAAACAGCTGTTGCTGCCCCGCACGTGGGCGGTGCCCAGTCCGGTGGCCGCGGAACGGTCGAAGACCTTCACAAACGACGAGCCCGCATAAAAATCGCGGTAAAGATCCACAATCGCCTCCCGGTCCTGCCCCGGCTCCAGGCGGCCGTACAGGGTGGAGAGAATCCCGCGGGTGGCGGGCACCACCTGGGCGGTAAACGTGAGCACCGCCTCTTTGCCGGAGAGCTTGCCGAGGTTCTGTTCCACTTCGCAGACGTGCTGGTGACCGCTGAGCCGATAGGCGTTCATGTGGTCGTGCCGGGCCGGAAAATGGAAGAGCGGATTCGGTTTTTTGCCGGCGCCGGACACCGCGGTTTTGCAGTCGGCGATCAGATGCGCCGGATCCACAATGCCGGCCTTGAGCGCCGGGGCGAAGCCCAGCAGCACGCTGACCGCGAAGCAGCCGGGATTGCCCACAATTGCCGCGCCGTTGTAATCCGACAGGCCCAGCTCCGGCAGGCCGTACACCGACTCCGGCAGCAGTTCGGGGGCGAAGTGGGTCGGGTCAAGATTGATGCGCCGGGCGTACTCGGCGTAATCGCTTTCGGTGCGGAAGCGGAAATCGCCGCTGAAATCGATCACCTTCGCGCCGCGTTTGCGCTCTTCGGCCGCGAGGCGCATCCCCACTTTGTCGGGCGTGGAGAAGAACACCACGTCGAAATCCTGTTGCGCGGAGGGATCGTCGGGCGAAACGATCATGTCGTCAATGTGTCCGGTCAGGTGGGGATAGATCTTGGAGACAGGGATGTTCACGTCGTCCTTGGCCACCAGACAGGCGATGTTCACCTCGGGATGACGCAGGAGACATTCGATCAGACCGACACCGCCGTATCCGCCGGCGCCTACAATTTTTGCTTTAATCATATCAAGGGGTATTTCAGGGTTGGAATGAACGTTGAGGGGAATCCGCGGCCAGCAGCGCCGCGCGGCGCACTTCACGGAGATACAGATCGATGCCCTGGGCGATGCTTTGCGCCAGCCGCTCGCGGTGGGCGGCGGCGGCCAGTTTCGCCGCCTCGGCGGGATTGGACAGGAAACCGACTTCGACCAGGGCGGCCGGCGCGGGCGAATCCCGCAAAACGGAGAACCGGGCCCGGCGCACCCCGCGGTCCTCGGCGCCGGTGGCCGCGAGCATGGACCGCTGCAGCGCGAAGCCGAGGGCCATATTGGCTTCATCGAAGGCGTTGCCGGGATGGGCCAGTTGCGAGGGCTGAGCCTGGGTGCTGTGATTGGTTGACACCTCCCCGGGAATCGCCAGCACAAAGGTTTCGATGCCGGAGGCCGAGATGTTTGTGCTCGCATTGGCGTGAATACTCACAAACACATCCGCGTTCCAGGCCGCCGCCCGGCGCGGACGCTCCTCGAGACTGAGATACTGATCCTGATGCCGGGTGAGATACACCGTGTAACCGGCGGCGCTCAAATGACGCCGCACCCGCAGAGAGATGTCAAGGCACACCGCTTTTTCGGTCAGCCCGGCGGCGCTCACCGCCCCGGCATCCTTTCCGCCGTGACCGGGATCGAGAACCACCACCTGATGTCCGGCGCCGCCGAGGAAACGGGTCGGCTGCAGAATCGGCCGCAGCGTTTTCTCCAGGTCCACCTCGGAAAAGCTCCAATGCCCCTGCCGCACCAAGACCGGCTGATTCAGCCAGATCATCACGTCGTTGAGCCAGACCCGCCGCCCGCCCGTTTCCCCGCGCAGGGTGAACACCTGACCGCGCATTTCATAGGTGCGCTCCGTCTCATTCATCCGCTGAAACCCGTACGTCCGGGCGAAGGTGCGCAGGGGAATGCCCCGTTCGGAGGCGTGAATCCCCGCATCCGGGTCTCGCGGGGAGGGCCGGCCGCCCGAGGCGATTCCCGAAACGGGAAACAGGGAAAGCGCGCAAAGTGCCAGAAGCACGTAAAAACGGGATTGCATGGGGGCGAAAAAAGAAAAGGTGTGGATTACGGAGGTTCGAATGCTTGACCAAGAGAAGGGAAAGCACTAGGAGTAGGGATATAAGGAGTTCGTATCTATGTCAAAAACATTGCAACAAGTCAGCCCCCGTATTCGTGAAACCTACAAGCGCGCCCAGGAGGCCCTGCAGAAAAACAACACCGCTTATGCGGTGGATTTGCTGTTGTCTGTGCTCGAACTGGAGCCGGAGATTCACGAGGTCCGCACCGAATTGAGAGAAGTTCAACTGGAGGCGGCTAAAGGCAAAAAAAACAACGCGTCCATCTCCAGCCTGAAAGGCATGGGCAAAAAAATGGGCGTTCAGAGCGCCATCAAAAAAGACCCCGCCAAGGCCCTGCCCCTCGCGGAGGAACTCCTGAAAATCGACATCAACAACCCCTCCTTCCACGATGTGTACTGCGAGGCCGCCAAAGCCTCCAACAACGTCGGAGCCGCCGCCGTCACCCTGGCAGCCATTCTCAAATACGACCGCAAAAACGACAAACTTCTCGAAAAACTCGGGCATCTCTACATCGAACTGGGCGACAGCCAGAGGGCCCGCGAGGCCTTTGAAAAGCTTGGCGATCTCCGTCCCGGCGATCAGACCGTGATCAAATGGATCAAAGACACCGCCGCCATGGACACCATGCGCGTCGGCAACTGGGAGGCAGAAGGCGACTTCCGCGGCAAACTCAAAGACGAAAACGAGTCCGCCGCACTTGAACAGGGCTCCCGCGCTCAGCTCATCGGCAGCGATCTGCAGAAGATGATCGACACCCAGCGCAAAAAGCTGGAGGCCGAACCCGAAAACCTCAATCTGTACCGCCCGCTCGCCGACTCGCTGGTCAAAGCCGAACAGTTCGACGAGGCCCTGGAAATCCTCAACCGGGCCGACGAAAAAGCCAACCACGCCGACCCCGTCATTCAGCGCTCCATCTCCGCGGTCACGGTGCAGATCTATCAGCACAACATCAAAGTGCTCAAATCTGAAGGCGATCTCGAAGCCGCCAAGGCCCAGGAGGTGGAAATGAACGCCTTCCTGCTCGAGGACGCCGCCGACAAGGTCGCGCGGTATCCGAACGACCTCGGCTTCAAGTTCGACTACGGCAAACTGCTCATGCAGACCGGCGAACTCGACAAGGCCATCGGCCAGTTCCAGCAGGCCCAGCGCAATCCCCAGCGGCGCATCGACGCCCTCTACCTCATGGGCTCCTGCTTCAAAACCAAAGGCCAGTACGACATCGCCGCCGCCCAGCTCTCCAAAGCCGCCGAGGAACTGCCCTCCATGGATGACAAAAAAATCAGCATTCTCTACGAACTCGGGGAAGTGCTCGAAGCCCAGGGCAAAATTGAAGCCGCCATGGAATTCTACAAACAAATCTACTCCGTGGATATTGGGTACCGGGATGTGGCGTCCAAAATCGAAGCCGGTTACAAGCGCGCCAAAGCGGAATAGCCGGGCCGCCCCCGCGGGCCTGTTGCTTCTGAGCCTTCTCACCGCCGCCTGCGGTTCGAATTCCTCCGCGCCCGGCCCGTCAGGTCTGACCGTCCGCGTGGCTCCGCTTCACGACTACGCCTGGCTGGACCGGAATGAATCCGGCCAGCCGGACCAATTCAAACCCGAATCCGAACGAGAAGCCCTCTACACCGATCTCACCGCCCGCCCTGCCGACCTGCTCGTCCTGCGCGGACTCGGCCATCCCGAAACCCTCGATCATCTCCAAGAAGCCCTCGCCGGCCGCGCCGCCGCGTATGAATACGCTGTATATCTCCCCGGTCCCGACCGCTACCACGGCATCGGCTTTCTCAGTCGGAGGCCCTTCAACGAAACCCTCGATCTGAGCCTGCAAACCTTCCGCATCCGCGATCAGCTTCACCAGCCCTTCGCCGGAGCCGTCCGCTTCGGGAACCTTTGGATCTGGAACGCCCGCGCCCCCTCCCCCTCAAACGACTATGAACAGCGCCGCAACGAAGCCCGCCTGCTCAGTCAGGCGATTCGCGCCCAACTCGCCGAAGGCCGCGACGTTCTGCTCTCCCTGCACAGCCGCGAAGACCCCGGCACGCCCATGCTGCGCATGATCGAAGACACCGGCCTCCTGGAAATCTCCGCCGCCGATGACCGCGCCGACCGCTGGACTTTCCGCGATCCCGGGCACATCAACTACCGCCGCGACCAGTGGCTCTTCGCCTCACCCGGACTGGACCGGCGCATCGACGCCGCGCGGGTGCTCGACACCCCGGACCTCCGCGCCGCTGGCCCCTTCCGGCATCAGGAACTCACCCTCCCCCTCAGCGAAGATCCGCCAGCAGACGGTCACACGCCGTCTCCAGCAGATCCAGCACCCGCTCAAACCCCTGCGCGCCCCCGTAATACGGATCCGGCACTTCCGTAACCCCCGTTTCCGGCGCGTAATCCATCATGCGCTTCACTTTCGCACGGGACGCATCATCCTCCGCCAGTGCCCGCAACTCGCGGTAATTGTCATCGTCCATTGCAATCAGCAGGTCGAATTCATCAAAATCGCGAAGCAGCACCTTACGGGCGATACTGGTCAGCATGTACCCGCGTTTCGCGGCATGATCCAGCATCCGCGCATCCGCTGGCTTGCCCTGATGATAGGCCAGCGTGCCCGCCGAATCGATTTCAAAAGCATCCCCCAGCCCCGCGTCCTCCACTTTCGCGCGGAACACCGCCTCCGCCGAAGGCGAGCGGCAAATATTCCCCAGACAGACAAACAATAATTTTTTCATAGAATTCTCCAGTCATTCACAGATTAAGGCCTCGGAAACACCGGCAGCACCTCCGGCGGTAAAATCCCGCGTTCCGCGTACACCGGCCGCGCGATCCGACGCAGTGCGGGCAGACGCAGCCGGAAGATCAGACCCGCCACCATGCAAATCAACGCCCCCGCCGTCATCGTCTGCTGAACCCCCAGCGGCTCCGCCACTTTTCCATAGATCAAAGAGCCCAGCGGCATCGCCCCCATGAACACCATGCCCATCAAACTCATCACTCGTCCCCGCAAGTGATCATCCACCAGCGTCTGGATGATGGTGTTGGTTCCCACAAACACCCGAATTCCCGCCATTCCGGCGAAAAACTGCATCACCAGCGCCACCGCAACCGATGTCGTGTGCGAAAACAGAATCAGGGACAAACCGAACAGCAGCACACTCTGATAAATCACCGTGCCCAGCCCCAGCACCGATTTACGCGAAGCCAGGCGCAACGACGAAATGACCGCGCCAAGCCCCGTCGCCGAAAGCAGCAGCCCGTAGGTCCCCGCGTCGCCGTCCAGCACCGTCTCCGCAAACATCGGCAGCAGGGTGTTGTACGACTGACCGAACAGCGCGACCGCAATCATCAAAATCAGCAGGTCCCGCACCGGCGGAAAGCCGAAGGCGTAGGAAAACCCCTCCCGCATCTGGCCGAAAACCGTGCCCGGGTTTTCGCGCGGCGCCATCGGACGCGGCTTCAATTCCGCAAAACAGCGCACCGCAATCGCGCAGAACACCGCGTGCAGCAAAAAACAAACCCCCTCCCCCATCCACGGAATAATCAGCGTCCCCGCCAACATCGGCCCCACAAGCCGCGCCGAATGGAAAATGGTTGAATTCAATGCGATTGCATTCGACAGTTGCTCCCGGTCCTCGACAATATCCACCACCAGTGCCTGACGCGCCGGCAGTTCGAACGACTTCGTGATCCCCATCACCACACAGGCCGCGAACACCTGCCACACCTCCACCCGGTCCGTGATTGTCAGCACGCCCAGCACGACCATCGTCGCCCCGTCGATCAACTGCGCGATCACGATCAGCCTGCGCCGGCTGATGTAATCCACCAGCACGCCGCCGAAGGGAGAAAGAAAAAACGTCGGAGCCTGCTTGTAAAACATCAGCAGCCCCAGCGAAACCGGATCCCGCGTCAGCCGATAGGTCAGCCAGCTCAAGGCCGCCAACGACATCCAGGTTCCATTTATCGCGATCGACTGCCCCAGAAAAAAGAGGCGGTAATTGCGATATTGAAACGGCCGGAGGATGTGAGCGATTGTATTTTTCATCATCAGAAGCGGACACCCTAGTCAGAAATCAACCCTGCCTGCAAGGACAGGATGAATAAAAAATATTCTGTTTAAGCGGTCCAATCAATCAGGAACCAGCACCTTCATTTTACCGCTTCCCTACCCAAACGTCTCACCTCTCACCCACGCGTTCCGCGTGGCAAGCTCTTACCTCTTTTCCTGGCCTCCGAGCTCCTCCTCATTCGTCACTGATCATTCGTCACTCGTCACTCCATACACTCGTCACTCGTCTCTCCACACACTCGTCATTCGTCACTCGTCATTCCCCCCACTCGTAACTCTTAGTGCTTCCATCCCCAACCAGTCCCTGCCCGGCAACTTCCGCCCCGCCGCATTCCGGTCCTTGCCGAAACTTCCCCGATGCTCTGTCATCAACCGCCCCAAAAACGCATCCCCGCCAATCGCCACCCCGCGTGAGAATGTCTTCACCCGCTGACGCAGCATCCGCGCCATCGGCACCGCACCCATCCGCTCCATCTCCGCCATCACCTCCACCTCATCAAACCCTTTCCGATCCCGCATTTTCTTTCGAATCCGGTCCACATTCACTTTTGATTCCCCCTTCGCGTACAGCCAAAGCCGGTACACCGCCTGCACCTCACCCCAATCCTTCGGCGCCACCCGCTGCCGTGACTCCCGGTCCAGCTTCTCCCCGATTTCCCGCCAGGTCCCCGGCATTTCTTTGTTCAACGTCATCGTCCTCACCCCCTCCGCCTTCTGTGGCACCACCCCCCGCGCCAGACGCACCAGCATCTCCAGCCCCTCTCGCTCCGTCTTCCCACCCCCGCACGCCGCCGCATAGCCACTCCACCGATACTCCATCGGATCCTCCACCATCCCCGCCCGAATCGGATTCAAATCAATATACGCCGCCACCGACATCAGCGCCAGCGGCGTCCCCTCCACCACCACACTCCGGTACCGCGCGTCCCAGAACGCCCCCTTGCAGTCATGCGTCCGGTTATACCACAGCGTATACCCATGCTTCAACACCCGCATAAACTCCGCCAAATCACACATCCGGTCGATCACCTGCGCATCCAGTTTCTTCTGATCCTCCTCCGAATGCAGCCCGTAAAACCCCTCCCACTCCTTCACCTTATCCTTCGACCACACCAGCTTCAACCGCCGCACAACCTCCTCATGCCCAATCTCCTCCTTCTCCGGCACCCAAAGCAACAGGTGAAAATGATTCGACATCACACAATACGTCACCACCGTAATCCCCGAAAACTCCGCCCACCGGAACGCCAGTTCCCTGAACGCCTCCTTCTCTTTGGTTCCCAGCAAAAAATCCTGCCCCCGCACACGACTCGTCACATGCACAAAATATCCGCCCTCTTTCGGCAGCACCCGCTCCCGCTTTTGGACCACTTTCTCCACAAAAGGCCACCCCGGCCCCGGAATCTTCGATGACAACGGAATAATCATAACCTTCCCCTATCCCACAAATCGCCAGATTCAAGCCAAAACTTCTTTAAAATACCTGTTATTTTAGAAAGATTTTCGCCTGTATCATATGTTCAAATTGCTCAAAGACGCCCGACTGAAGACGGCGGCCTCCGAACAGGGCTGTCCGTTGCCTGAAGCATAGACCCCGGCCATCAGGCCTGTCCAGCCCGTGGCCACCTCTGTGCAGAACAACCGCCGTTCCGCCGTCGCAAAGGAACGCAGGTCCGGCTCCGCCTCCGCGGCGAGCATCGTGAAGACACGGGCGTTGCCCGAAATCCGCAAACAAACTGTCCCGCCTCCGGTCCAATCAAACACCTCCTCCACACACAGGTCCAACACCCGCCGCCGCAACAGCAGAACCGGGCTGTCACCGCGACGCGTCACCACCCACTCCAGATGGCAGTCATCCGCCATGACCAGGGCCAGCCCCGCCTCCTCTCCGTCCCGCTTCGGGGCGAACCGCATATCCGCCGTCCAGGTGAACGCGTAGCGATCCAGCCGAATTCCCCGGAACGCCTCCGGCTCCGCGTCGCTCAGCGTCGACGCGCCGCCCGACAGGCGGAGTCCCCCGGACACCACCGCCTGTGAGAGGTCCGGCCTTCGCCGCGCCACCCACCGGGGCCCCAAACAATCTCCCTCGAATCGGTCCTCAAACGGTTCCGGCGCGGGCCCGCTTTCCTCCACCGGCTGTGAAATCACCGGCCAACCCTCTTTCCAGTGCATCGGCGCGTAAAAGGTTTCCCGACCCAAATGATGAAACGCCTGCCCTCCGAATCCGTGATGCCGCGTCCCCAAAAACACGATACCCCACTTGCCGTCCTCCTCTTCGAACCAATCCCCGTGACCCGTATACCGCACCGGATGGTTCGGCAGATGCCGGTGCGTTAAAATCGGATTCTGTGGACAGGGTTCAAACGGTCCCCAGGGCGACACCGACCGCGCCACGGTCAGACAATGCCCCCAGCCCGTGCCGCCCTCCGCTGTCAGCAGGTAATACCAACCGCCAACCCGATAGAGATGGGGTCCCTCGATATCGTCCGTGCACCATGGGCGCGCGATTTCACGGAGCGGTGTCAGCAACCGGCCCGACCGCACATCAATTTCGGCCTGAACAATGCAAAATCCGTGCCTTCGTGTGTAGTACACCCGGCCGTCCCCGTCGAAAAACAGCGACGGATCAAACCAGGGCTCCCCCTCATCCGTAATCCACACCGGATCCGACCAGGGGCCCGCCGGATGTTTGGCGGACACAATAAAATTCCCCCTGCCCCCCACCTGCGTGCTGATCACATAAAAAATTCCCCCGTGATAACGCAGAGTCGGCGCGAAAATTCCTTCCGAACAGCGTGTCTTCGAAAAATCCATCTGCTCCGGACGGTGTAAGGCGTGCCCCTCAAGTGTCCAGGTGCGCAAGTCCCGGCTTTTGTAAATCGGCAATCCCGGAAAATACTCGAATGTGCTTGTGCACACATAGTAATCCCCTCCCGCGCGACAGATCGAGGGATCGGGATGAAACCCCGGCAACACCGGGTTCCGCATCGGCTCGGTCATGGCGTGCACGGATCCCCGACGTCCCGAAGCCATTTCAGCAACTGTGTCCGCAAATCCGACTCCGTCTCCCGCAGCGCCTCCGATCCGGCCAGATTGTTAAATTCATCCGGATCCGCCCGCAAATCATACAGCTCCCAAACCGGACGGGCCACCGCCGGTCCGGAGGCGTCAAGACGCTCCGGCGGCGGAACCCGGTACGGCTCCGGCCCCAAATTCCAAATCAGTTTGTATGCCCGGGTGCGAATGCACCGGCAGGCCCCGTTGTAATACACACCGAAAAACGGAGCTTCGTCGGGCGAAGCGCCCTCTGGATCGCACACCCGGTCCGCAAACGCCGTGCCGTCCGCCTCTGCAAGCGGCGGCAGCCCCGCCAATTGCAGCAGGGTCGGCAGAAAATTCAAATTACTCTGCACATCCCCCAGCCGCCGCCCCGCCGGAATCCCCGGTCCTCTGAAAATACAGGGGATTTCCAGGCCCGGATCATACAGCGTCCACTTGTCCCGGCGGGACTCGATGCCGTGATCCGACGTGAACACCACAATTGTCTCATCCCGCAATCCATGCGCGTCAAGCGCGGCCAGAATACGCCCGACCCCCTCGTCCGCCTGACGAATCGCCCCCTGCAATCCCGCAAAATGATGTTCCGCCTCCCCGGTCCGCTCCAAATACGGCGGCACCTCCACACCCCGCGAACGGTCCGGAACCGCGCCGCCGAACCAAAAGGGCGTATGCGTCTCATTGAATCCGATTTGCGCGTAAAAGGGACGGTCGTCCGACCGGGTTTCCAAAAAGGCCGCGAAGCCCTCCGCCACCTCCGGAGCCGACTTGAACATAAAGGGATACTGCGGATCCCCGGTCTGCGGCACCTCATAGCGCTCAAAGCCCAGACGTTTCCACCCGCCTTCATCCGCCTCATGCTGAAACGAAAACAGCACCGGCTCATATCCCCGCTCCCGCAACAACTCCGCCGCATGTTTCACCCCGTCGTTCAAGCGGAAACCGTGATGCGTCAGGCCCACCAGCCCGTTCCGCTGCGGAGCCAGCCCCGTCATCGCCGCCCCCCGCGAGGGACTGCAAATCGGCGACACTGAAAAATACCCGTCCAGCGTCACCCCCTCCGACGCCAGCCGGTCAATGTGGGGCGTGTGAACCGTCCCGTGACCGTAACACCCGAACCACTTTCCGGAATCATGCGTGGAAATCACAATCAGATGAGGT
The DNA here is from genome assembly GCA_020831625.1 of Verrucomicrobiota bacterium. Classification (GTDB taxonomy): domain Bacteria; phylum Verrucomicrobiota; class Kiritimatiellia; order SS1-B-03-39; family UBA6053; genus PXAS01. The sequence goes on from JAFIGD010000001.1 coordinate 49,513, forward strand.
TTTTTCATGAATCCAGCCTACACCGAATCCCCTCCGGAAAAAGAGCCCGGATAAACGCAACCTTGCATTCCCGACGCGTCAACGCTATCCTGCCGCCATGAGTCCCACGTCCCCCCGCATCACCCTCGGCATGATCGCCCAAAAAGCCGATGTCTCCCGGGCCACCGTGTCCCGCGCCCTGCGCAACCATCCTCAGTTGCCCCGCCACACCTGCGAGCGCATTCAGGCCATCGCCGAAGATATGGGGTGGCGGCCCGATCCCGAAACCTCCCGCCTCATGCATCACCTCCGCGAAAGCCGCCAGGTCCAGCGGGTCTCCACCCTCGCCATTCTCAACGACTACCCGGGCCGCAAAGATCCCTACAACGATCCCTACACCGCCGCCCTCCTCCACAGCGCCCGGCGGCGCGCCGACACCCTCGGTTATCACATCGACGAACTCTGGCTGCGCGAACCCGGCCTCACCGCCCGCCGCGCCACCGGAATCCTCCACGCCCGGGGCATCACCGGGGTTCTCGTCCCTCCCGAAATTGACCCCCTCCCCCAACTGCCGCTCGACTGGTCGAGTTTCAGCTCCGTCGCCACCACCACCACCGCCCAGCCCGCGACCATGAACCGCGTCCTGCCCGACAACTACGGCAATCTCTGCAAACTCATGGACGCCCTCCTTCGGCGGAAACGCAAGCGCGTTTGGCTCCTCAGCCTCAAAGGCCTCGAGGACCGCACCGAACACTGTCCCAGCAACGTGTACCACGCCTACACCGCTCAGACGCCGTCTCTTACCACGCTCCCGGTTTTCTACTGGGACACCTACCCCTGCGGAGACGACGCCGCCGCCGCCATGACCGAACTGTACGTCCGACACAAACCCGACACCGTCATCGTCGCCGACGCCTGGCTGCTCGACACCCTCGAACGCCGCACCCAAACCCGGCGCCGCAAAGACTACCTCGCCCTCTGCTACTCCAACGCCCAGCCCGGCCTCCCCGGCATCAACCAGCGCCCCGAACTGGTCGGCTCCGCCGCCATCGACCTCCTCTCCGCCCACATTCTCCGCGGCGAAACCGGACTCCCCGAAGTGCCCAAACTCCTGCGCATCCCCGGAACCCTCGAAGGCGACCTCTGATTCAGCAACGCAAGGTTGCATGCGAACAGCGTGTCCCGACACCCGTGTAAGGACTATTCTGCATTTCTTATGAAAACATTCCTTCACACCCTCCTTGCCATGCCGCTTGCCTTTGCCGCCGCCACACTCCACGCGCAGGAGCCCCTGACAGCATTGCCCCGCCTCAGTGGCCGCGTTCAATATGTCAAAAACCCCGGAGCCGGTTCCGGGGCCATGAAATTCATAGACAGCCCTCTGCCGCAACCCGAAATCCGGGTGGGACCCACCCGCGAATCCGGTGTCGCCATGGGTGCGCTGCTCGCCTTTAAAACGACCCCCGAAATCCGGCGGCACATCGCCGACGGCTCCCGGCTCGAACTTCTCATTGATGTCGACGGCACCTCCCGCGGCGGAGCCCCCGCCGATCTGGTCGTCGCCCTCCTCAACACCGGCAGCACCGATGATCATTCCGCCTTCGTCCACTTCGGGGCCTGGAACAATGCGGCGAATTTCGCCGAAGTCGGCATCCTCGAAGCCGACCCCGAAAAAGGTCTTCATCTCTTCAACATCACCGAAGCGCTCCGCGCCGCCGCCACTCAGCCCACCGAAGCCACCCCCGTTATTTGGTTTGCCATCTACCTTCCCGAAGATAAAATCGCCGGCGGACAGGAAGGCGAACACGTCATCCTCGGCGGCAATCCGCGCATCATCGTCCGCCCCGGACGATGAACTCTTAACAGATTGTTCAATATATACATGAATTCGATTTGAATACTCGGGCGAAAAGGATTAGGATCATAAACACATCCTTTAAAATCCAACCGCCCGATGTTTTCAGAAAACCACCTATCCAATACCCCTCTTGCCCCTTCCCGCCCGCTGGTGGCTCTGGTCGGATTTGCAATGAGCGGTCTGGACGCGGAAATTCTGCGCGGCATTCAGGAATACGCCCACAACTATAACTGGCAGCTGTTCAACGCCAATTCGGAGTGGGGCATCGAACAAGTTGAAGGCAATGCCGAACTGATCCACGGTGTGATCGCGGTGGTGGCGGATGCGGAACGGGCCGAATGGCTCCGCACATTGAACTGCCCGGCCGTGAATGTCTCGAACACCTTTCCGGAAACCTATGGATTCCCCGCTGTGCTCAGCCAGGATTCACGGGTCGGAGAGCTGGCCGCCGAATACTTTCAGGAACGGGGGTACAGCAATTTCGCGGCGTATTTTCTGCCCGGGGACCATCCATACCGCTACATCAACACCCGCGCCGCCGCGTTCGCGCGGACCGTGAAGGCCCGGGGGCGGATCTGTCACGGCATCCTGGATGTCTATCCGGAAGAGCGGGCCGCCCGGTTAAAGGCCGAAGGCTGGGAAATGAAAACCCTCCGGGATCTGCCCAAGCCCTGCGGCATATTCTGCATCGACGATCAGCAGGGATCCTACATCAGCTTTATGGCCCTCTCGCGCGGCCTGCGGATTCCCTCCGAAGTGGGGGTTCTGGGCGGTGACAATTTTCAACTCTACTGCAATATGTCCAACCCGCCCCTGTCCAGCGTGGACCTCGACGGCCCGCAGATCGGCCGAACCGCGGCGGAAACCCTGCAACGCTTTATGAGCGACGGCAAACCCGCGCCTTACGAACTCATTGAAGTGCCGCCCCGGGGCGTGGTGAGCCGCGCCACCGTGGACACATCCGCCATACAGAACCCCCTGCTTGCCCGCACCCGGCAATATATTCTGGAGCACAGCCACGAACGAATCAATGTCAGCGACATCGTTCGGGCCGTGCGAACCAGTCGGCGCAAACTCGAAACCCTCTACCAGGCGGAACTCGGCTTAAGCCTGCTCCAATCCCTCAATCAGGCCAGAATCGACCACAGCCGCCGCCTCTTGCAGGACACCGATCTGCCCCTGTACAAAATCGCGGGCCTCTGCGGTTTCCGCGACACGCATCAAATGAACCGGGTGTTTACCCGGCACGGTGCACCGTCGCCCAAGGAGATCAGGAAAAATACGCCTTAGTGCCTTAGCAGCTGCAGCCGCCGCCGCAACCGCCGCCGCAGCAGCCGCCCTGTGGCTTCACTTCATCCGCCGTGGGCACCCGGCCCAGTTCAAAAGACTTGGTCACATACCGCACCACGGTGTCGCGCAGTTCTTCGAAGCCCTGCTGCGCCTCCACAAATCCGCCGGCCACCGGATGCAGCAACAGACGCTCGCGCTGATCTTCAAAATCGCGGATTTCCTCTTCGGTGAGGTCCGAGCCGGACTCCTGTTTCTGAACCAGCATCGACTGCTTGTCGCTGAGTTCCTGATACATCGACTGCGCCTGCGTGTCGTTCATGAACGCGTCCAGCTTAGCTTTCATGGCCTTATAGCTGTCCTGAGCCACCAGGGCCTCGCAAAGCTCGCGGGTTTTGGCAATAACGGGCGTGTCCTGTTCGTTGAGAAGTTGGGTCATGTTGGGTTCCTTCTGAGATTGATGTTAGAGGGGGAATACGCTATTCCAAAATCCATGAAATGCAATATCGGAAGCGCAAATGTTTGACGTCCGCGAAAAACCGAAAATGGTCGAGCGGGCCTTTCTGGTCGGGGTTCACCTCAAAAACGACGCCCCGGCCGAGGCCGAGGACCTCCTGCGGGAACTCCACGAGTTGGTGACCACCCTGGGCATCGGCATTGTCGGCAGCGCCCTCGTGGATGTCCGCCAGTGGCAGGCCCGTCTGCTCATGGGCAGTGGCAAGGCGGAGGAAATCCTAGAACAGATCCAATCCGCCAATGCGGACTGTGTCGTGTTCGACAACGAACTCAGCCCCGCCCAGCAACGCAACTGGGAGGCCTTCACCGGACGCACCGTGATCGACCGCCAGGAAGTGATTCTGGATATTTTCGGCGCCCGGGCCCAAACCAAAGAGGCCAAACTTCAGGTCGAACTCGCCCGCATGGAATACAATCTGCCCCGGCTCAAGCGCGCCTGGGGACACCTGGGCCGTCAGGGCGGCGGCAGCGGAGGGGGAGGCGGCGGAGGAGGCGGCGCGCACCGCGGCGAAGGCGAACAACAGATCGAAATGGACCGCCGCATGGTCCGCGAACGCATCAGCAGCCTCAAACGCGAACTCACCGATGTGCGCGGACACCGCGCGACCCAGCGCAAAGAACGCAGCCGCATTCCCCTGCCCCACGCCGCCATCGTCGGATACACCAACGCCGGCAAAAGCTCCCTGCTCAAAGCCCTCACCGGCTCGGAGGTCTACGTGGCCGACAAACTCTTCGCCACCCTCGACACCACCACCCGCCGCATCGAACTGCCCAACGGCCGCCCACTGCTCATGACCGACACCGTGGGCTTTGTCCGCCGCCTGCCCCACCGCCTCGTCGAATCCTTCAAAGCCACCCTCGAAGAGGCCGTCCTCGCCGACTTTCTCGTGCATGTGCTCGACATCAACGCCCCGGAGGTCGAGGCCTTCCACCGCACCACCCTCGAAGTCCTGCAAGAACTCGGGGCCGACCAGAAACGCATCATCACCGTCTTCAACAAACTCGATGTCCCCGGAGCCGCCGCCGCCCGCGCCGCGGTGCAACTGCACCATCCCGATGCCGTCTTCGTCTCCGCGGTCACCGGCGAGGGCCTCGACCGCCTTCAGGAGCGCATGGCCGACCTGCTCGCCGACCAGATCCGCCACCTGAAACTCATCCTGCCCCACAGCCGCTCCGACCTCGTCGCCCGCCTCCACGAACACGCCCACGTCAACCACTGCGCCTACGAAGACGACGGTGTCCACGTCGACGCCACCGTCCCCCGCCGCCTCGCCGACGAACTGACCGCCTGGACCCTCGCCTGACATCCCGCCTCCGCCCTGCCCCCACCAAGGTGCACTATCGCGCATCTTTAAAATACCTGTTATTTTAAGCAATTCCCGCACATTCATTTAAAATAACAGGTATTTTAAAGAATCTGCGTGCAGATTATACGACGTTGATTTTCCCAAGCCATCCGATATCACACGGGTATGCAGGACTATGCTTTTCTTCAAGACATGGCGGTGGTGATGGTTGTTGCCGGCCTGGTCACCCTGATTTTCCACCGCCTCAAACAACCGGTGATTTTGGGCTATCTTCTCGCGGGGCTGATCATCGGCCCGTACACCCCTCCCTTCGCATTCGTCAGCGACGCGGCGGTCATCGACACGCTTGCGGATCTCGGCGTTGTGTTTCTGATGTTCTCCCTGGGGATGGACTTCAACTTGCGGAAATTGAAAAAGGTCGGGAAATCCGCTCTGATGGTGGGGGTTTTTGAAATCCTGATCATGGTGCTCACGGGATACTTTCTGGGTGCCGCTCTGGGATGGGGCAAACCGGACAGCCTGTTCCTGGGCATGATCCTGGCGCTCACGTCCACCATGATTGTGGTCAAGAACCTGCGCGACCGGGATGAGATTCACACCCCGCACGCGGAAATGATCTCCGGAATCAGTCTTTTTGACGATTTGGTTGTCATCATCCTGATGGTGGGGTTGCAGGGATTCTCCAGAACCGGAAGCCTGCCCGCCTCGGAGATGTTCGGCCTGTTGGGCGGGGTATCCGCGTTTCTGGTGGCGGTCGTGGTGGTGGGGGTTCTTTTTCTTCCGCCGATCCTGCATTACATTGCCCGCAAGGCCAGTGACGAAATGCTGCTGGTCGCCGCTCTGGGAATCTGTTTCGGAATCTCCCTGTTCGCGGTGAAACTTGGGTTCAGCGCCGCGCTGGGCGCTTTTCTTGCCGGAGCGATTATCGCGGAATCCAGAGATGTCGGCCGGGTGTCCGCGCTCACACAACCGCTTCGCGACATGTTTGTCGCCGTGTTTTTTGTCGCGATCGGCATGCAAATCAACCCGGAATTTTTCGCGGCCGGTCTTGTGCCCGCCCTCGTGATCACGGCGGTGTACATGGTGGTGAAGATCAGCGCCTGCGCCTTGGGCGCCTTCCTCGCGGGCCGGGAGGCCCGGACCGCCATGAAAGTGGGCACAAACATGGCGCAGCTCGGCGAATTCGCCTTCCTCCTCGCGGCGTTGGGCGAGCAAATGAACTTCACCAGCCGTTTTCTTTATCCGCTGGTTGTCTCGGTCACCTGTCTAAACGCCCTCCTTCGCCCCTATTTGGTGGACAACAGCGACCACTTCACCGCCTGGCTGGGACGCCGGCTTCCGCGGCCGCTGGTGAACCAGCTCCTGCTTTTCCAGAAACGCCGCAGTCAGCTTCAACTGGAAAATTCCTCCCGGGCGGTCCGCAAGGCGCTCCACAAAGTGATTGTTCAGGTCATCCTCACTCTGATCCTTATCGCCGCGGGTTTTCTGTTGTCCGGCGTTCTGCTCCACACCCTCCCCGACTCCATTCACGCTAGACTTTCCCTGCCCGCCGAATTGCCCGGCATGGTACTCTGGGGCGTCACCGCCCTCCTGCTTCTCCCGCTGTATGTCGGCGGACTTCTCAAAATGAGGGCGCTGTCCATGATGCTCTCGGAACTGACGGTCACAGAACGCCGGGACTCTCCCGGACGGCGCACGCGCCGCTCCGCGGTGCAGTCCGTCTACTTCACCCTCCAGTTAATCCTGCTGCTCCTGGTCACAGTGCTGTCCAGCGCCGCCATGTTGCCGCCGCGCGACACGGCTTTGATCCTTGTCCTGCTCGTCACCGCGGTCGGCATGTGGAAGTGGCCCTCCTTCAACCGTTGGTACTCCCAGGGCAAATCCGCTCTCATCACCGCCTTTCAGGAATTCCCGGCACCCGCCCCGTCCATACCCGACCCCCTGCGCCTGACCGATGCGCATTTGCGCACGGTGCGGGTGCTTCCGGGGCCCGTTGAAGGCAAACTCATCCGCGAACTCGGACTCAGAACCGAAACCGGCGCCACCATCGTCGCCCTGGACCGCGACGGCAAAAGCCGGGTCAATCCCGGACCCGACATCGAATTGCTCCGCGGCGACCTTCTCCTCCTTTTAGGCACCGAATCACAACTCGATGACGCGGAAAAACATCTTGGCAGCGGGCTGAACCCTTGAAAACTGATTTACAAACCCCCGGATCCCCCATATGGGTGGGCGCATGAAAATCGCCAAAGAATTCCGCTGGGAGATGGGGCACCGTCTTCCGAATCATGACGGCGCGTGCCGGAATGTGCACGGCCACTCCTACCGGATGCAGGTGGAGGTCGAGGGCCATGTCGATCCCGAAACCGGGATGGTCATGGACTTCGGGGACATCTCCGCCATCGTCAAACCCCTGGTCGCCGAACTCGACCACGCCTTCCTCTGCCAGGACAGCGACACCGAAGTCCTCGAACTGCTCGAACGCATGGACATGAAGCGGGTGATCATTGACGTGCCCTCCACAGTCGAGAACATCTGCAAGCTCTTCATCGACCGGCTTCGCCCCGTGTTCGCCAACGTCCCGCAGGTGCGGACCTTCACCGTCCGCATCTGGGAAACCGCCAGCTCCGAAGCGGAAATGTCCGTCGATCTTGTATGATTGATCTTAATCGTAATCTTAATCGTAATCGTAATCGTAATCGATTCCAACCCCGATGATTGACTGACTTCTCCCGACCGTAAATTCCGGCAGCGCTTCGAAAAGGTTGCTAACCCGACATCTCCTGTCGCTGCTCATCGTCGCGGATACGGGAAAGCGCCGAGGAAATCAACCCCGTCGGCACCGCCACCACCCCCAGACCTGTCAACAGAATCACCACCGTGAACATCCGGCCCGCCAGCGTCACCGGATACGCATCGCCGTAGCCCACCGTGGTCAGCGTGCAAACCGCCCACCAGATCCCGTCGAACACACTGCGGAACACATCCGGCTGCGCCTGATGCTCAAAATGATAGATCCCCATCGCCAGTAAATAAATCACGATGCCGGAGGCGAAAAAAAACAAAAACAGCTCCTCCCGAACCATTTGAAAGGATTGCCGAAGCCGATTCATCCCCTTCACGTATTTCGTCAACTTGAACAGCCGGAAAATCCGAAACAGACGAAACAGACGGATCGCGCGCAAATCAAACCCCAGGCTTAAAAAAAACGGCAGGATCGCCAGCAAATCCACCCAGCCGAAAAAGCTGAACGCATACGCCCGGCGGGGACGGGCATACATCAGGCGAACCGCATACTCCCCAGTGAAGCAAAACACCGAGAACACCTCGAAAACCGCCAGCCCTCTCCGAAACCGGGGAGACAGATCCGGCAGGGTTTCCAAACTGAACGTCACCGCCGACAAAAACACCAGCACGACCACAGCGCATTCCATGCGGCCCAGCTTCACACGTCCTTGATCGTCCAGGGTAATTTTCACGCCCTTATCCTTACCCTCCGATAAAGATCATCAACTTAAAAATACCAATTTGAAGTCCATCAATCAAAAGGATACATTTTTGTTCCCATGTCCCTCAGCAAGAAAGGCTTGATCTTTCAGCAGGCTTGTTCACATTCACCTGAAACCGCAACCTCACAAACAAAGAAATCCCTTGGCCCTTTTCCATTCCCATTTTTTTTCCGAAACGCTCGGCATGCAGACCGGCGCGGCCGTCATCATTCCGCAACCGGCCGGCGCGCGTCAGATTGGCGTGGACACGGTCCATCAAGACCAGGGAACCTGGCCCTGTCTCTGGCTCCTGCACGGGCTGTCGGATGATCACACCGGCTGGACCCGCCGCACCGCCATTGAGCGTTACGCCGAAGCCGCCGGCATCGCCGTGGTCATGCCCGACGTTCACCGCAGCTTCTACACCAACATGGTTCACGGCGGTGCCTACGGGGATTTTCTCCATGAAGAGCTGCCGCGGCTTATTCGGAGCTTTTTTCCGCTGTCCGCCGCGAAACGCGACAACGCGGTGGCAGGTCTCTCCATGGGCGGATACGGAGCTTTCAAATGGGCCTTGAGCTGTCCGGAAAGTTTTCAGGCCGCCGCCAGCCTTTCGGGCGTCATGGATATTTCCGCCCGGTTTCAACAGTTGCGGACGCAGGAACCCGACAGCCTTCGCCGCGAAACCCTGACCCTGGTCTTCGGCGACCGGGATCCGGGCGGCGGCCCGGACGATCTCTTTCCCCTCGCGCAATCCCTCGGCGGCAAAGCACCGCCCCTTCTGCAAATCTGCGGAACCGAAGACTTTCTCTATCCTGAAAACCTCCGTTTCCGCGATCACGCCCGAAATTGCGGAGTGCCGCTCGAATACCGCGAAGGGCCGGGAGACCACGAATGGGGTTTCTGGGACCGCGAAATCCAAACCGTTCTCGCCTGGCTCCCCGAACAGGGCTTCGGCACCGGAAATTCCTTATCGTAAAATCACATCCTCCAGCCAGGAATCGGCCTCGGCGCCGCCGATGATCAGACGGAAGCCCAAATCCGACTGACGGTTTCCGTGGCGGTGCCACTCCCGGGTCTCCAGCCCAAGAACGTGAGGCAGGCTCGACCAGGCACCGCCCCGGGACATCGGATACCGGAAAACCCGCATCCGCCCGTTCTCTTGGAACCTCGCCTCGCGCCGGTCACCCGACGCTGTCCATTCCAACACCCCGCCCAACACCCCGTAAAGCCCCGCCGCATCCGGGATCACCCCGTAAACGGAATTCGCCTCCGGCGAATCAGGGTTCACCCGCAGCGCGTGTACCGCATGCAGATCCGTCCCCCCCCGAACCGCGCTGCCGCGTCCGCCCCCGGTGGCGAAATGAAGCCACTCCGGTTCCGTCGGCAGCCGGGCGAGCAAATCCTCATGCCGCGCCGACAGCGTTTCCAACCACTCAATAATCTGAAGGTAATCCCGCCGGGTCACCGGCAGGTCGGCCGTCCCGGAAGGCAACGCCGCCGCCTCCCCGCTTTGCACCGCCGCCCACTGGGCGCGGGTCACCGGCGTTTCCGCCACCCAAAAGCCCTCCGCCACTTCCACCCGGGTCACCGGATCATCCTCCACCCGGCCCCTCGGCTGATACTGCAAATGTTCCGGCAACGCCCACGTGCCCGGTTCGGTCCGGCGCAGGCGGATTTCAACACCCTCTTGCAAGGCGATCGCCACCCACGGACCGTACAAATCCACCCCGTGCGCATCCGCCCACCCCGGAAGCGGCGGCGCAAACGCCTTCTGGCCCCGTGTCAAAAACATTCCCGATTCCTGAGCGCCCCCCTCCTGCAGCACCCGCTGCGCCGCACCCTTCTCCCCCGAACGCCAAAGCGTGTTGGCCCGATAAAGTGTTTTGAAAAACTCCGCCTCTTCGCGCTCACGCGCCTCGATTTCGTCCAGCAACTCCGCCATCGTCGCCGAACGGCCGATCAGTTTCCGCACCGTCCGGGCCGCCTCGGCCGCCCGGAACCAATCCGAGCGCTCCGCGAAGGCCCTCGCCGCCTCCCCCTCCCGTTCCGCCAGAACCTCACGGGCTCTGCGGGACAAATCACGATGTGCCTCCGGCCACGCCGCATCCTCCGGCAGCCACAGCATCGACCCGTCCTGAACAAGAAACAGCCACTCACCGGGCCCCGGATCGGCTCCCCCCCCCACCGTGTGCGCGGCGGTCAGCACCTCCAGCGCGCCGAACGCCTCGCCCAACCCCAACAAAACCCCGGCGGTAAATTCCGGATCGTGCTCCGGAGCATCGAACGGAGCCTCCACCACATGACGGCGCACAAACCTCAGCAAAGCCTCCGGCGGTCCGGCGGCGCTGTGTCCGCCCTCCACAACCGACAACTCCGCCTCGATGCCCAAAGCCCGCCACAGCGCCACCGACGCCTCCGCATCCCGGTGATCCCCGCCGTAATCACGGTCGCCCCGCACCATATACAGCGGTGGCATCCGGTTCGAAACATGCGGAAAATTGTTGCGGATCCGCAGACTGTGACGGGTGCCGTCATTCCAGGCCGGATGCGGCCCGTGATGCAGCGCCGGCACCGAAAACCAGCGAGGTTTGCCAAATTCACCGAACGCCTCAAGCATCGGCCGGGTGTTCAGCGCCCCCGCCCACAGAAACGTCCCCGCCACATTCACCCGGGTTTCGCCCCAGGGCAGACCCTGTGTGTGTAACGAATCCTGCGGCACCATGCCGATCAGCCCGATGGACCGAGCCCCGGCGCTGTGCCCCGCCAACATCACCCGCTCTGTCATCACATTCCAGTGCGCCCCGTTCTGTTGCAAAAAACGGATGCCGCAAAGCGGATCACTCACCGGCGCGGGCCAGCCGCTCTCCCGGGCCAGCCGATAGCCCACCGAAGCCACCGCAACCCCGTGATCCAGCACATAGCGAAACGACTCCGAAAAACTCCGCCGCGGGTCATGCACATTGATATTCGGCGTTCCGCCCATGAACCCGCCCCCGTGCACATGCACCAGAAGCGGATACGGCCCCTCCACCTCCTCCGCCGGTAAAATCAAATTCACCGGCAGGCCCCTCGACTCCACCGCCATCTCCTGAGTCCAGACCGACACCTCCGCCGCCACCAGCGCATAATGACGGTACCCGTTTTCCAACACCGTCGGCTCCACCGCCAACGCCGCCGCCAGCAAAGCCGCCTCGTCATTCTCAACCACAGGCGGCAGCAACGCCGGAATGGTTCCCGCACAGACCGTCCACGCGCCGGAAACACACCAAACAAACATCCGGCGGAAAAACAGAAGCCATATTTTCATTGTGCCACCAGGCGCCTTTCTTGACCAACCAAAAACTCAATTCGGTTAAACATAAAATAACCATAGCTGAAAAGAAAATCGAAAATCAAGAGAATTAGTCAGCCTATCTCACAAAAAACCTCAAAACATAAAAAAATCCCGCAAACCCTTGCGGGAAAGCGGGATAGGAATTGAGAGGTCAAGTCTCAAAATGGTACACCCGAGAGGAGTCGAACCTCCACGCCCTTGCGGGCACTAGAACCTGAATCTAGCGTGTCTGCCAGTTCCACCACGGGTGCGTGAAAAGCAATATGCGAGACATTACCGAAAAACGCCGAAGTGTCAATCCTCCCCAACAGGATTTTTACGCCTCTTGAATCAAGGCCCGTATCCGTTCCGCCGCCTGAAACGCCGCCTCCAAAAACGCACCGTGCTCCCCGTGCCGCTCCGGAGTCCAGCTCACCTCAAGCTGCGGAGCTTTCCGATACACACTCCGGCGGATAAACGCGGCGATCGCATCCCAGTCCGCATGCCCCTCCGGATCAAACGGGTTCCAGTGACGATCCTTCTGCGTGTCATTGTCGTTCAAATGCAGAATCTCCAGCCGGGAGGCACAATGGGCCATCAGCCACTCCGAATTGCCTGAAATCAGCGCGTGTCCCGGATCAAAGGTGAATCCGATGAAGTCCGCCGGAAACCGCTCAAACACCGCCTCAAGCGTCCGTCGGTCATTTCCGGCGATGTAGTGATTCTCAATGGCGATTTTCACCTCATGTTCACGGGCCGTCTCCTCAAGCGCCGCCAAGCCCTCCAGCAAAAAATCAATCTCCTCCCGGGTCACCGCGCCTCTCCACGGCACATGGTACACCACCGCGTCACCGCCGAACGCCCGCGTCAGCGCGATCCGGTCCCGAAACAGCGCCAGGGCCTGTTCCCGGACCTTGGCCTCCGGCGACCACAGATCCACATTCCTTGGATGACATCCGTGCACATCCTGAACCCTCACCCCGCTGGCCGCCAAAGCCTCCGCCCACTCCGCCCGCTCCTCCGCCGTGAACGGCTCCGGTTTCGTCCACTTCCAGGCCAAATGCAGATGCGTGAACCCCGCCGCGCGAATCCGCCGCAGGTTTTCCTCCACCGACACACCCGGAGCGAACGCCTTGTCCGAAATTGAGAATCCGTCCTGAATCATTTCTTTTCTCCTTCCGATTCACCCGTCGGCCGTGGCGGATACAACTCCAAAAACCGCGCCCCCAGTTGCTTCCGCTCCAGACTATGGGGATGCATCAGCGAATGAAAATTCACTTTCCCGTCCACCACCGTCATATAGCGGGTCGCGCTGCTTGGATCATCAGGACGGTTATACCCCACACTTCCCGGATTCATCCAAAACGAATCCCGGTCCAGATAACAAAGCGCCGGATGATGCGTGTGTCCCAGAACCACCGCGCGCGCCGCCTCCGGCACCTCCGCCGCCGTATCCCCCCGAAACGCGTCAAACGCATACAGCGAGGGAATCAACTCGTATCCCTGATAGCGGTGAATCATAAAATAATCGATCCCGTCATGCGCGAACCGAATTGATTCCGGCAGATTTTCCAAATACACAATATGGTCATCATCCAACTGCGCCGCGTTCAGTTCCGAAAAACTCTCCGGATGTGTCAGCGACGCCTTCCCTTGACGGAAATAGCGGACAATTTTTTCATCATGATTTCCCCGCACGCAGGGGATGCCTCGATCACGGATACAGTCCACCACCTCGCGGGCATGCAGACCCACATCCACCAGATCCCCGGCGCAATAGATCAGATCCGCATCCCTCTCCGCCTTCAACACCGCCTCCAGACAGCGAATGTTCGCGTGAATATCCGAAATAAACAATATTTTCATGACCGCCGTCCTTTTCCGATCCTCGGAAAACACCTCCCGAAGTTTTCCGAACTTCGGAAAATGAAACGGCGCGTTTTCCGAACCTCGGAAAATCGCGCCGCTCGTTTCCGGGAGGGTTCCGGTTACTTTTTCTTTTTCTTGGGCTGATAAAAATGCGGGCTGTGACCGTAGAAGGCTTCCGCGCTTTCCATCACCGTTTCAGAGAGGGTCGGATGGGGATGGATGGTGAGCGAGAGGTCTTCGACGGTGGCGCCCATTTCAATGGCCAGCGTGCCTTCGGCGATCAGTTCGCCCGCGCCCGGCCCGCAAATCCCCACGCCGAGAATCTGTTCAGTTTCGGGATGGGTAATGAGCTTGGTGAGTCCGTCGCTGCGGTCCAGCGTGGTGGCGCGGCCGGAGGCGCTCCAGGGGAATTTCCCGATTTTCACGGCAATGCCCTGGTCTTTGGCCTCCTGCTCGGTGAGTCCCGCCCAGGCGATTTCCGGATCGGTGAACACCACCGCGGGAATCGCGGCGGGATCGTAGATGGAGCGTTTGCCCATGATGGCCTGCACCGCGACTTTGCCTTCGTAGGTGGCTTTGTGCGCCAGCATGGGTTCGCCGGCGACATCGCCGATGGCCCAGATGTGCGAATCGTGCGTGCGGCGCTGGGAGTCGGTCTCGATCCAGCCGCGGTCATTGACTTTGACCCCGGTGTTTTCGAGGCCGAAGCCTTTGGAATTGGGGCGGCGGCCGATGGAGATCAAGACCAGCTCGAAGGACTCTTCGGTCTTGTTGCCTTTTTCGTCTTCGAAGGTGACCTTCACCGCGTCGCCGGTGTCTTCAAGCCCCGCGACTTTGGTCTTGAGTTTGATTTCCTTGAAGGCCTTTCGGAGGGTTTTCTCCAGCGGCTGCACCAGATCGCGGTCGGCGGCGGCGAGAAGATGGGGCAGCATTTCGACCACGGTGATCTCAGATCCGAGGGCATGATACACCGATCCCATTTCAAGGCCAATGTATCCGCCGCCGATGACGAGCATGTTTTTGGGCTTGAAGGGAAGTTCAAGCGCCCCGGTGGAATCCACCACCCGCGGGGAGTCAATCGACAGTCCGGGAACTTTGGTGGGATGCGAACCGGTGGCGATGATGGCTTTCTCGAAAGAGATTTCCTCGGTTTCGCCGCCCTCGCGCACCACCTTGAGGGTATGGTTGTCGATAAAGGTCGCGGTTCCCTGAATGAATTCGACGTTGCGCTGTTTGGAGAGCATGCCGAGGCCGCCGGTCAGCTTGTTGACCACGCTCTCTTTAAAGGAGCGGAGCTTGTCGATGTCGACATCAATGGAACCGAAGTTCACGCCCCAGGCGCTTGCCTCTTTGGCCTCATTGACGAGCTTGGCCACGTGCAACAGCGCTTTGGAGGGAATGCAGCCCTTGAACAGGCACACGCCGCCGGGATTGAGTTCTTTGTCGATCACTGTGACCTTCATGCCGAGGTCGGCGGCATAAAACGCGGCGGGGTAGCCTCCGGGGCCGCCTCCGATAACGACGAGTTCGCGGGGTTCTTTGCTCATAATAGTTTATCCTTCGAGTGAAATGAGGAGAGGTTGTTCGATGGCATCGACGATCCAGCGGAGGAAACGGGTTCCGTCCGCGCCGTCGATGAGGCGGTGATCATAGGAGAGCGACAGCGGCATGAGCATGCGGGGCTCGAATTTGCCGTCGATCCACACCGGTTTCATGCTGGCGCGTCCCACGCCGAGAATCGCCACTTCGGGTCCGTTGACGATGGGCGTGAAGTGCTTGCCGCCGAGACCGCCGAGATTGGAGATGGTGATGCAGCCGCCCTGGAGCAGCGCGGGGCTGATTTTGCCGTCGCGCATTTTCCCGGCGATGTCGCCGAGTTCTTTGCTGATCTCGATCATGTTCTTGGTGTTCACATCCCGCAGCACCGGCACCACCAGGCCTTTGGGCGTGTCCACCGCGCAACCGACGTTGATGTATTTCTTGAACACAATTTCCTGAGCGTCGAGATCAATGGAGGCGTTGAAGTTGGGGAACGCTTTGAGCGCGGAGCCGAGAATTTTGATCAGCATCGCGGTCATGGTCAGCTTGCCCCCGGCTTTTTCGGCCTTGGGCTGGAAACTCTTGCGCAGGGCCTCCAAATCGGTGACATCGGCGTCGTCGAACTGGGTGACATGCGGGATGGTGCTCCAGCAGTTGTCCATGTGCTCGACGGTCATCTTGCGGATGGTGCTCATTTTCTCGCGCTCGATCTTGCCGAAGGCGGAGAAATCGGGCAGCGGCACTTTCTTCAGCGGTGCCGAGGGTCCGGCGGCGGGCGCGGCGGCTTTTTGCTGATGCAACTGCTTGGACCAGGCTTTGACGTCCGCCAGGGAAATGCGGTCTTTGGGTCCGCTGCCGGGCACCTCATTGATGTCCACCCCGATTTCGCGGGCGAATTTGCGCACCGACGGCGCGGCAGGGACCGGAGAATGATCCGGGCGCTTGGCGGCGGCTTTGAGCGGCGCGTCCTGCCTGGCGGGCGCTTCGTTCGATTTTTGCGCGGGCTTGGGCGCTGAGGCCCCGGCGGGTTTCGAAGAGTCGGATTTGGCGGATGCCTTGGCCTTTTTGGGCTTGGAGCCGCCGCCGGTGTTTTCGATCACACCCACCGTGTCGCCGACTTTGCCTTCATCGCCTTCGCGGATGTCCAGCGATTTGAGGATGCCGGTGCAGGGCGCGGGCAGGTCCACCGTGGCCTTGCCGGTTTCCAGTTCCATCAGCGGCTGGCCCTCACTGACCGTGTCGCCGACGGAAACCAGAACCGTGACCACCGTGCCGCCCTCCACTCCCTCGCCGAGGGCGGGAATCACCACCGGCTCATCACCGCCGGAGTCGTCGGAAGCGTCGGAGGTGTCGGACTCGTCTGACCCGTCGGACCCGTCTGACGGATCGGTCTGATCCGACGGATCGGTCTGCTCGGTCTGATCCGACGGCTCAGTCTGATCGGTCGGATCAGCCGCCTCTGCACCTGCCCCTTCACCCGACAATCTCCCGATTTTCTGGTCCACTTTAATCGTGTCGCCTTCGCTCACGTCGAGGGATTCAATCACCCCGTCCGCCGGAGCGGGCACCTCAACGGTGGCCTTGCCGGTTTCCAATTCAAAAAGCGTCTGGCCTTCCGTCACACTGTCGCCGACGGCGACGGAGAGGTTGATGATTTCGCCGCCTTCGACGCCTTCACCCAGACTGGGGACAATAATATCAGTTGCCATAGTGTTTCTCCCTTGAATTAGGCCTGAAGCGGATTGGGTTTGTCGACATCGATGCCCAGCTCCTTGATTGCTTTAGGCAGGACATCGGCTTTGAGTTCGCCTTTTTTCACCAGCAGGGTGAGGGTGGCGAGCACCACGTATTTGTGGTCCACCTCAAAGAAATCCCGAAGCGCGGCGCGGCTCTCGGAACGGCCGAAACCGTTGGTGCCGAGCGACTGGAGGGAACCCGGCATCCAGCGGGCCAGGGTGTCGGACAGCGTCTTCATGTAGTCGCTGCTGGTCACAAACACATCCGGCTCGCCTTTGAAGAGCGTCTGCACATACGGCACTTTCGCCGCTTTCTCCGGATTCAGGAGATTGTAGCGGTCGCACTCCAGCGCGTCGTCGGTGAGTTCTTTGTAACTGGTCACCGAATAGACATTGGTCGGGATCTTGTATTTTTCCGCGAGGATTTCAGAGGCTTTCACCACCTCGTTCAGAATCGTGCCGGAGCCGAGCAGGTTGGCTTTGGCTTTGCCTTTCGCGGGAGCGCGGAATTTGTAGCAGCCCTTGATGATGCCTTCCTTGACGTTTTTGCCCTCGGGAATCGGCGGCATCCGGTAATTTTCGTTCATGGCGGTGATGTAGTAGAAGACATCCCTGCCTTCGTGGTACATCTCGCGGATGCCGTATTCGATGATCGTCGCCATTTCGTAGGCGTAGGCCGGATCATAGCTCTTGCAGTTGGGCACCGTGGCCGAGATCACATGACTGTGTCCGTCCTCGTGCTGCAGGCCCTCGCCGTTGAGCGTGGTGCGTCCGGCGGTTCCGCCGATGAGGAAGCCCTTGGTGCGGCTGTCGGCGGCGGCCCAAATCAGGTCGGCCACGCGCTGGAAGCCGAACATCGAATAGAAAATATAGAACGGAATCATGTTCAGCTGATGCACCGAATAACTCGTGCCCGCCGCGATCCAGCTCGCGGTGGCGCCGGCCTCGTTGATGCCCTCCTGGAGCAACTGACCGTCCTTGGCCTCTTTGTAGTACATCAGCGACTCACGGTCCACCGGTGTGTAGAGCTGTCCGGTCGGGGCATAGATTCCGCACTGCGCGAACAGTGACTCCATCCCGAAGGTCCGCGACTCGTCGGGAATGATCGGCACAATCAGCTTGCCAACGTTTTTATCTTTCAGGAGTTTGCTGACGATACGGCCGACCACCATGGTGGTGGAGGCTTCGCGGTCACCGGTTCCGGCGTCGAACTCATCGAACAAATCATCCTTGGGCAGGTCGAGCGGTTTGGTGATGGACACGCGGGTCGGCACAAATCCGCCCAGGGCCGCGCGGCGCTCGCGAAGGTATTCCATCTCCACACTGTCTTTGGCCGGACGGTAGAACGGCGCGTTGGCGACATCCTCGTCGCTGATCGGAATTCCAAAGCGGGTGCGGAAGCTGAGCAGTTCGTCCTCGTTGAGCTTCTTCTGGTTGTGGGCGATATTCTTGCCTTCGCCCGCCTCGCCGAGTCCGTAGCCTTTGACGGTTTTGGCGATGACGATGGTCGGCATGCCTTCGGTCTCCACCGCCGATTTATAGGCGTTATACACTTTGACCGGATCATGGCCACCGCGTTTGAGTTTCTTCAGTTCCTGATCGGCCATGTTGGCCACCAGCTTCTTGAGTTCCTCGTTGGCGCCGAAAAAGTTTTCGCGGACATATTTGCCGTCGGAAATCGAGTACTTCTGATACTGGCCGTCGACGGTTTCCTCAAAGCGTTTCACCAGCGCGTTGGTGTTGTCGCGGGCGAGGAGCGTATCCCATTCCGAGCCCCACAGGCATTTGATGACGTTCCATCCGGCAGAGCGGAAGCGGGCCTCCATTTCGCGGACAATGCTGCCGTTGCCGCGCACCGGACCGTCCAGGCGCTGCAGGTTGCAGTTCAACACAAACACCAGGTTGTCGAGTTTCTCGCGGCCGGCGATGCTGATGCAGCCGGTGGTTTCGGGCTCGTCGGATTCACCGTCCCCGATGAAACACCAGACTTTCTGATTGTCCTTGGGCTTGAGCCCCCGGTTTTCCAAATACTTGAGGAAACGGGCCTGATAAATCGCCATCAGCGGCCCCAGCCCCATGGAAACGGTGGGGAATTTCCAGAAATCCTTCATCAGCCAGGGATGCGGATAGGAACTCAGTCCGCCGCCGGGTGCCAGTTCGCGGCGGAAGTTGCCGAGCTGCTGCTCGGAAAGGCGGCCCTCCACAAAGGCCCGCGCGTAAATCCCGGGAGAGGCGTGCCCCTGGAAAAACACCAAATCGCCCGGATGCTTGTCGGAATGCCCGTGCCAAAAGTGGTTAAACCCGATTTCGTACAGCGTGGCCGCGGAGGCATAGGTCGAAATGTGCCCGCCGATGCCGTCCAGTTTTTTGTTGGCCCGCGTCACCATCGCCATCGCGTTCCAGCGGATGATGCTCTTGATGCGGCGCTCGATCTCGCGGCTGCCGGGGAACGGATGCTGTTTGTCCACGGAAATGGTGTTCAAATAGGGCGTGTTCAACGGATGCTCGAATTGCAGTCCCGCTTTTTGCGCCTCAGCCTGAAGGGCCGTCATGATGGCTTTCGCCTGTTCCGGCCCGGAGAGCTTCAAAACGTCCCGTAAAGACTCCTGCCACTCCTGCAACTCGATTTGGTCGTGAATTTCACTCATAGGGTCATGTGTCCTGTGTTGAAAAAAAGGTGGGTTTTCCTGCCGAAAACCATAGGAAAAATGACAGACAGCCGGGGCCGTTTGTCGGCAGACACCTATAACCCGCCCCGGGCGGATTGGAAGGAAAAAAAGGCGGGATTTGGAAAATCCGGCCTTTTTTACACCTCTAGCAAAAGCCGAAAACCATTGTTTTTCCCAATTCCCCGATTTTCAGCCCAAAAATTTCCGGATAAAAAACAAAAAACAAAAGAAAACCTGAATCCGTGAGATATTTGCAAAGAAGGCGTGCAAGATCGTGTGGCGAAAGAGATTGCCGGGAACCGAGGCATACCCATGCGGTCTGTTGAGTGTTCCCGGCAATCTCTTGCAGCCCATGAGATTGTGCGGATTCACAGCAAAGTTCTCACGGATTCAGGGAATATACAAAAACCCGCTTGCCTCGATCTCAAATTGCATGGAGATTTCACGCCCCCTAATCCCCTTGACATCCCCACCGCGTTCAGACACCTTTTCAGAATGATTCGTCTCTTCACAGTTGCTCCCTCCGCCCGCCAGTGCCTTTTTTCAGGCTTCATGCTCTTCCTGGTATGCACAGGCCTTTCATTGGCGCCGGGATGCCGCCAGCGGAACCGCCTCGTTTATCCTCAAGAGCATTGGGAATGGAAAACCCCTGAATCCGTTGGATTCTCCGCGGAGAAGCTGGACGCCTTTGCCGAATCAGCCGGGGGCACCGGTCTTGTTGTTCATGGGGGGAAACTGATATTTGAATGGGGCGACACCACATTTTCCAATGATATCGCATCCGCCAGCAAGTTTGTGTACACCTTTCTCACCCTGTTGGCGATTGAGGAGGGGCTCATCGAATCTCTGGACGACCCGGTGATCAATTGGGCCCCGGAATTACAGGACTTGAACGCCGATTTAGGATTCAAAGACCGGGACATCACTTTTCGTCAGCTGTTGAACCAAACCTCCGGCTACGGCTTAACAGAGCCGCCGGGTGAACGGTTCGCATATAATGACCATGCCACCGGTTTTCTGGCCTGGCTTTTATTTTATCGGGTCTACGGCCTTGAACCCCCGCAATACGACGACATCCTCAACAGCGTGGTTTTCAGAGAATGGATCGGATTTGAACACCCCTTCACCGCACTTCACAGCAACACCCCCCGGGGACGGTTGAGGATCTCCGCCCGGGATCTGGCCCGCCTCGGCCTGCTGCACCTTCGGAACGGCCGCTGGGATACGAGACAAATTGTGAACCGAAACCTCCTTCAGGATGTGTTCAGCGCAAGCCTGCCGATGGATCTGCCCCGCACCCGGGGCGTGGACGCTGAAGAAATCACCGATATGAGGACTCTGGGGGGCGGGAAAGACGCGAAAAACCATCTGGGCAGTCTGGGGTATTTCTGGTGGCAGAACACTGTGACGCCCGACGGCTCCCGCCTGCTCGAGGCCGCGACACCTGAAACGCGTCTTGCCATGGGGTATGGCGGCAAGTTTGCCATGACCCTGATTCCCGAAGACGATCTGATCATCATTTGGTTCGATGTCCATCATGGGGAAGTTTGGAGCCCGTTTGACGAAATCGGCAGATTCGAGGTCAATCAAATGCTCGAGGACGTCCTGTCCGCGAGACAGACAGGTCCGTCGCAACCGCCTGCGGCCCCGGAGCCCCCCGATCCTTTTTGACGTTCTTCAAAGCGGATGGGGCTTTGTTCCCGGCGCGTTGCCCGGGAATCCGGAATTTCAGTCGGATGCGGTCTGCCGCCGCACCCATTCCGCAAAATCGGAATTGGCCTGATCCGGACCGAAGCATAACACACAGGGGCATTCGTACGGGTGATATTCCCAAACGAACGCCTCCAGTTCCTCCGCGCGTGCCCGGGTGGTTTTGAGCAGCAACAGGGCTTCGGACGCGGTCTCCATTTTCCCGTTCCACTCGTAAATACTGGTGATCCCGGGCAGGATATTGCCACAGGCCGCCAGTTTACGGCACACCGCGCCCTCCGCCAGTGCGCGCCCGGCCGCCTCGGAGGGCACCGGAACGTACACCAGCATCAGGTCGGTGGCTTCAGGCATCGTTCGCGCTCAGGCTCCCTGCTCGTGGAAGGTGCGGTTGATGATGTCCAACTGCTGCTCGCGGGTGAGCTTGATGAAGTTCACCGCATAGCCGGAAACGCGCACGGTGAGCTGCGGGTATTTCTCGGGATGCTCCATGGCGTCGATCAAGGTCTCGCGTTCGAACACGTTGACGTTGATGTGGTGGCCGCCGTCGCCGAAAAAGCCGTCCAGAAGGTGGCAAAGGTTTTCGGAGCGGTCCTCGTCGGTGCGGCCCAGCGCTTTGGGCACGATCGAGAAGGTATAGCTGATGCCGTCGAGGGCATGCTCGTAGGGGAGTTTGGCCACGGATTTCATGGAGGCGACCGCGCCTTTGCAGTCGCGCCCGTGCATCGGATTGGCACCGGGGGCGAAGGGCTCGCCGGCTTTCCGTCCGTCGGGGGTGTTGCCGGTTTTCTTGCCGTAGACGACGTTGGAGGTGATGGTGAGCACCGACTGGGTCGGCATGGCGTTGCGGTACGTGCGGCAGCCGCGGATTTTATCCATGAACGCGCGGACCAGATCCACGGCAATGCGGTCAACCCGGTTATCGTTGTTGCCGTAGGCGGGATACTCGCCTTCGATTTCATAGTCCACCGCCATCCCGGTTTCGGGATCGCGGATGATCTTCACTTTGGCGTTTTCAATGGCGCTGAGGGAGTCGGCTACCACCGAAAGGCCGGCGATGCCGCAGGCCATGGTGCGCAGCACGTCTTTGTCGTGCAGCGCCATCTCAATCCGTTCATAGCAGTACTTGTCGTGCATGTAGTGGATGATATTGAGAGCCTTCACATACGTGCGTGCCAGCCAGGTCATCATTAGGTCGAAGCGCTCCATGACTTCTTTTTTCTCGAGCACATCTCCGGTGATGGGTGCGAAGCGGGGGGCGACCTGTTTGCCGGTTTTTTCATCCCGGCCTCCGTTGATGGCGTACAGCAGCGCTTTGGCGAGGTTGACCCGGGCTCCGAAAAACTGCATCTGTTTGCCGATTTTCATGCCGGATACGCAACAGGCAATGCCGTAGTCGTCACCGTACTGGGCGCGCATGAGCTGATCGCTTTCGTACTGAATGCTGCTGGTGTCGATCGAGACCTGCGCACAGAAGTTTTTGAAGCCCTGCGGGAGTTTCTCGTCCCAGAGAATCGTCAAATTGGGCTCAGGAGCCGGTCCCAGATTGTACAGGGTCTGCAGGAAGCGGAAGCCGGTTTTGGTGACCAGCGGACGGCCGTCGAGCCCGCAGCCGCCGATGCATTCGGTGACCCAGGTGGGGTCGCCGGAAAACAGTTCGTTGTAATCCGGGGTGCGCGCGAAGCGGACCATTCGGAGTTTCATGACCAGATGGTCGATCAGTTCCTGCGCTTCCGGCTCGGTCAGAATCCCCGCGTCCATGTCGCGCTTGATGTAAATATCCAGGAAGGTGGAGATGCGGCCGATGCTCATGGCGGCGCCGTTCTGCTCTTTCACGGCGGCGAGATAGCCGAAATAGGTCCACTGAACCGCCTCCAGGGCGGTTTGGGCGGGACGGGAGATGTCGAAGCCGTACGCGGCGGCCATTTGCTTGAGTTCAACCAGTGCGCGGCCCTGTTCGGAGAGTTCTTCGCGGGTGCGGATGGCTTCCTCGTCGTACACCCCGGCACCGGCGGCGTCATGCTCAACCTCTTTGGCCGCGATCAGACGGTCCACACCGTAGAGCGCGACCCGGCGGTAATCGCCGATGATGCGCCCGCGGCCGTAGGCGTCGGGGAGTCCGGTGATGATCCCGCTGTTGCGCGCGGCGCGGATTTCGGCATCATACACATCAAACACCCCCTCGTTGTGGGTCTTGCGGTACTGAAAAATCTTTTCGGTCTCGGGATTCATCGTGTACCCGTAGGCTTCCAGCGCGTTTTTCGCCATACGGAAACCGCCGAAGGGCATCAGTGCGCGCTTGAGGGGCTTGTCGGTTTGGAAGCCCACGATCTGCTCCAGGCCTTCATCACTCATATAGCCCGGTCCGTGGGAGACAATCGTGGAAATAACCGTGTCATCCGCATCCAGCACCCCGTTCTTGGCGATTTCCTCTTTTTGCAGACGGTCCATGATCAGCCAAAGCTTTTCGGTCCGTTCAGTGGGGCCTTTCAGGAAGGAGCTGTCGCCTTCAAAAGGCGTGTAGTTACGCTGAATAAAATCGCGAACATCAATGTCGTACACCCAGTTCCCGGGATTAAAGGGCTTGAGGGTGACGTTTTCAGGCGTTTTGGCGGTCGAAGCGGCGGAGGCGTCTACAAGGTCCATTGCTGTGTTTCCCGGTTAGGATTGATTTTGCACGTTAGAAGTTTGGGACTATACAGCAACTTTAAGCGTTGAGCAACTAAAAATCACGACATTACACATCCGGTTTATAGAATAATTGGAAGAATGGTGTCGACACGGTGTTCCTGTCACAGCAGGCCCGCCTGTATGTCATTGACTCAGAACCGACACTTCAATAGGAAGAGTGGAATGAAATCATCCACAAATAATAAACGCGCCTACTTGTACAAGCAGCTTTCAGACACGTTGCGGAAAGAGATCCTGGAGGGGGTCTACAAACCCGATGAGCGATTGCCCTCGATGGATGATTTGGCGGAGCAGTACAAAATGAACCGGATCACGGTAAAACGGGCCTTGTCCGAACTGCGGGCGGAGGGGTTGATCTATTCCATTCCCGCGCAGGGAACATACGTGGCATTGGGTGAACAACACACCGTCAACACCGGTAAAGGTCGCAAAACCGTCGCCCTGGTGATCTCGGGGCTCCACACCCATTCTCTGGGCGCGTATCATGTGGATGTCATTACCGGTATTCAGGAGGCGTTGGGAGATCATGAATGGTACCTCATGTTGGTCAACCTGGATGATCCCTCCGAAGACCGCGCCTATGAACATGTCATGCAAATTCAACTGGACGGCGCCATTTATCTGGGATATTTCACACCCTCGCTCCTTCGCCGCCTGGTGCGGAACGGCCCGCCCTCGGTACTCATCGATCAGAAAATCCGCGGCCTGAAATGCGACATGATCAATGTCGACAACTACGCCGGAGCCTTCGAGGCCGCGCAGTATCTGATCGAACAGGGACACCGTAAAATCGTCTGTGTGACCGGGTCTCCCGGTATCGTGAGCGACGAACGGAAGAACGGGGTTGAGGATGCCTGGAAAGAAAACGGGTATCCCGCCGGCGACCTCACATGGGTGGAGGGTGACTTCCAGCGGGAATCCGGCCTGAAAGCCGCCGAAAAACTGCTCAAATCAAAGCAGCATCCCACCGCGATTTTTTGTTTTAATGATGAAATGGCCGCCGGAGTCCTGCAAACCCTTCATGACCGGAACATACGGGTTCCCGGCGAAATTTCTGTTATTGGCTTTGACAACATCACCTGGACCCTGGCCACCTGGCCGCAGTTGACCACGGTGCAGGTTGAACGTTTCGCAATGGGACGACTGGCCATCGAACGCCTTGCGGATCATCTCAACAACAATGACCATACCCCCACCTCCATCGCCGTCAGCACCAAACTGGTGGTCCGGGACAGCACCGCCGCTGTGTCAGAAAAATGAACAGACGCTGGATCGTATAACGGCGTACACCGCCGACCGCCCTGTCCGTGTCTGCGCCTCTGGAACGAGGTGATTCCCCATTCTGAATCTTTATTTAAAATTCCATTGACATAAAACAAAGTTTAATACTAGTATACAACAAGTATGTTATCAATAAATCCAATTCCCCGCGCTTTCCTGCACCGGTCTCAGCAGTCACCCTATGGAAAAAGGGGAATATCCAAACAGGGAATCTCAACATGTCTGAATCGTTCTTAACCCTCACGTCGAAACACACACCGGATCGTCTAAGCACCCGCGCCCACCCGGGCTGGGAGATGACGGGAGACCCGGCGAACGCGCCGACGCTGCATCTGGAACCGGACGCCTTGCAACAGGAACTTCTGGGTTTCGGCGGCGCGTTTACAGAAGCCTCGGCCTGTGTGTATTCAAAATTGGGCCCTGACAACCGGCGCCGTTTTCTGGACGCATATTTTCATCCGACAAACGGCCATGGCTACCGCATGGGCAGAACCCACATCAACAGTTGTGATTTCAGCCTGGGGAATTACGCATATACCGAAGTGGACGGAGATGTGGCTCTTGACCATTTTTCACTCGATCATGAGCGCACCCTGCTTTTCCCCCTGCTTCGGGACGCGCAGGCGGTCGCACCGGAGCCGATCAAACTGTTCGCCTCTCCCTGGAGCCCCCCGGCCTGGATGAAAACCAACGGGGAAATGAACAACGGCGGGAAACTCAAACCCGAATACCGAAAGGCCTGGGCGGCGTATTACGTCCGGTATATTCAGGAAATGGAGAAAGAGGGCTTTCCCATTTGGGGACTGACCGTACAAAACGAGCCCGCTGCCCGGCAGATTTGGGATTCATGCGAGTACACCGCCGAGGAGGAGCGGGATTTTGTGCGCGATGACCTGGGTCCGGCGCTGCGTGCCGCCGGACTCGGCGACCGAAAACTGATCATCTGGGACCACAACCGCGACATCATGCCCGAGCGCGCCCGGGCGGTGCTTTCCGATCCCGAGGCCGCCGCATTCGTCTGGGGAACCGGTTTCCACTGGTACGGCGAGGACGCCTTCGAAAATGTGGCCGCGGTGCGGGATGAATTTCCGAATCATCATCTGATCTTTACCGAAGGCTGCCAGGAGGGCGGCCCGCACCTTGGCTCATGGGAACTCGGCGAGCGCTATGCCCGATCCATCATACACGACCTAAATAACGGAACCGAGGCCTGGGTGGACTGGAATTTATTGCTGGATATCACCGGCGGCCCCAATCATGTCGGCAACCTCTGCAGCGCCCCCGTGATTGCGGATATCGACAACGACAAACTGCTGTTTCAAAGCTCCTACTGGGCGATCGGCCATTTCAGCCGCTTTTTCCCCGGCGGCGCCCGGATTATCCCGATTCAAAATGAAAGCACGGAAGTTCTCGCAACCGCCGCGCGGTTCGGCGAAAATATCCGGGTGGTGCTTCTCAACATACATGAGCGGGAGCATCGGCTCCACCTACAGATCAAAGGGGCACGGACCTCCATCACCCTCCCGCCCCGCTCCATCGCCACTTTTCAATCCGTCCTGCCATGAAACCGTTTTTGCATACCCGGAAATATATCACCCTGATCCTGTTCCTGACAGCCGCAGGGTGCGGTCAGCGGGCGCAGAGACCGAATCCTGAAAACCGCCGTGTGATTTGTACCGCCTGCGACACCACCCCGTCCATCCCCCCGGGATATCTGGCCACGCTTTCTTCGGATGAAATGATTCGAACCGCGGAAGGCGACCTCCGCTTGAAATGCCCGGCCTGCGGCGGCATAACCGCCACCCCGCTTCCACAAACTCCTGGAGAACAACTGCCATGAGGATTCCACCCTACTCCGGATCTCATCAAGAACGGTCCGCATTCACACTTATCGAACTGCTGGTGGTCATCGCCATCATGGTGTTGCTGATCGCTCTCATCTTTTCCTCAGTCGAGTCCTCCGTGTCACGGGCCAGGGCCGCCGCCTGTCAATCCAACATGAGACAACTCGGACTGGGGGTCATCGCCTTTACGGTGGATAACGAAGGCCGGCTGCCCGGGGCCTACGGCAATTCCGCCAACCGGAACGTTCGCAACGGCGGGCCGTTTGTCGGGAAAGAGGTGCTGATCCCCGAGGCAAGTTACACGCTTTGGCTGAACGCTCCGGACGAGGTGGGAACCCTGACCGAATATTTGAATATCGGTTCAGGGGACGCCCGCCGCTTTTATCGCTGCCCCGCCCTCCCCCAGGGAGCGTTTGACAGTGGCATCGGCAGCAACGGCATGTTCGACTACACCTACATCAAAGCGTTCGGGGGCGTGAAACTCTACACGATCCCCGCAACCTCCGCACTCCGACACGACGGCAGAACCATCTCCATGCCCACCCCCCTCTTTATGGAGGAGGACCCCTACGCATGGAGCAACAACATGTATATCGACCCGGGTTTCTCCAATGCCGACCGTCTCGGGACATGGCATCCAAAAAACGCCGGGCACTATATTGCCATCGACGGCAGCGTTCAGGTGATCCGCTCCCGCAACGACGGCCAGGGACCCCGCGGTTTCGACTGGAAAGCCGGTGCCAACCCGAATGATTTTGAGAACACCGGCACGCCCTTTTGGGATTCCAACATCAGCTACGGCCAATGGCGGCCCGGATATCATTTATGAAAACACCTCCCTTTGGGTGCCCAGTAAAAACCCTCCACAAAACTGATTTTTTTTATTTACAAACTCAGATTTTTTTATTTTTATACCAGTGTACTTCTAGTATGTTTAAAACAATCCCAACCGAAGGATGTTCTCATGAATCCGCTACGCTTATTCCTCCCCATGTTCACCTCCAGGGTGACGGTTGCAATCCCGGCAATCCTTGTTCTGACCGCCACATCAATTTCCCGCGCCAATATCATCCAGTGGGGAGGGACTGACGGAGAATACACCACTCCTGCGAACTGGGTCGGAGGAGTGCTTCCGAACACCGCGAACGGGGACACCGCACAAATCAACAGCGGCAATGTCACCTATACACCCGGGGGAGACCTCACCCTAAGCAATGGTGGCGTTTTGCAGATCAATGGCGGAAGCTGGACACAAATAAACGAAATAGCCTGGATCCAAATGAGTGGCGGAACGTTGGCAATCAACGGAGGTGTCTTCAACCAGGGGTCCTCCGGAAACATTTTAAGGAATGCCGCCAGCGCCATCATTGTGTCAGGCGGAACCGCCAATTTGAATGGCAATCTGGAGTATAACCCCACAAGTCTTGGAACCCTCTCCTTGACCAGCGGCACCCTGAATGTGGGGAGCGAATTCAAACCGATTTCAGACTTTTATATGACAGCCGGAACTCTGTCTGCAAATCTCATTTCGTTTGCCGACGGCCCGGGGAGTATTTATTTCTCCGGGGGCACGATTCAAGTGAACGGGAGTGCATTTGGCAACGGACTATACGGCGGCGGGGACAAGTCCATTGATTTCAGCACGGGATCAACCGGCGGATTGTTTTTAGACAATTTAACCCCGTCGGAATTCTTCTCCACAGGTTTTTTAACCAATGGTACGATTCGCCACAACGGCGCCATTTCCGAGGCGGACTTCATTGTGTCGGAAAGCGGAAGCGGTACCCTAATAACTGTGATCCCCGAACCCTCCACGCTTGGATTGGTCATGTTGAGCCTCATGGCCGGCGCAATCGGTTTAAGAAAACGCCGCTAAGCCCCCCCCGAAAATCTCCTGAAACCCGCCTTTCCCTCATTAGGGGAAGAGGCGGGTTGTTTTTGACATCCACACTCCGCCGAACAATGCTCCATGACTGATTCCAATCACCGAATCGAAAATTTCGATCAACTGCCGCCCTTCTTCATGACCCTGGTCAGTTCCTCGGACATCTGGGCCTTTCTCTCCAGCACCGGCGGAATCACCGCAGGCCGCCAAAAAGCGGATTATGCCCTGTTTCCCTATTACACGGACGACCGGGTCAGCGAAAACGCGCACAACACCGGTCCGCTCACCCTGATACGACTGCCTTCCGGTGAATGCTGGCAACCTTTTTCCGGCGAAATCCCGTCCGCCCATCCCCGCGTCCGCACCCTGTTTAAAAGTGTTGCCGGGGATAAAATCACCTTCAGGGAAGTCCGCCCGGACCTCGGACTTTGCTTTGAGTACACCTGGTGCGGCAGCCCCCGTTTCGGACTGGTTCGAAAAGTCGTCCTGCACAATCAGAGCGAATCCCCTGTTTCGCTGGAACTCCTGGACGGCGTACAAAACCTTCTCCCCGCCGACACCACCCGCCAACTCCAAAACGAATTCAGCAATCTGCTCGATGCCTACAAACGCTCCACCCTGGAGTCCCCCGGCACGCTGGCCCTGTACACCCTCTCCTCCCTCCTCACCGATCTGGCCGAACCCAGCGAGGCCCTGCGGGCCACCACCGCATGGAGCTGCGGTCTGGATGTACGGGAAACGCTTCTGAGTCCGGATCAGATTCCCGCCTTCCTCCGGCAGGAGCCCCTGCAAACCGAAACAGATGTCCGCGCCCGCCGCGGAGCCTTTCTGCTGTCAACCTCCCTGACCCTCCAGCCCGGCGAAACGGCAGAATGGTTCCAGGTGTTCGATGTCCGCCAGGATCACGCCTCCGTCGTGGAGCTTCAGGCCCTGCTTGCCGACCCCGGGGCTGCGCGGCAGTCCCTCATCGACGACATTCAGGCCGGCACCGGGTCCCTGCTGCAAAAAATGAGCGCGGCGGATGCCCTTCAGTTCACCGGCGATGTCTCCGCATCCAGCCACCACTTCAGCAACGTGGTGTTCAACTGCATGAGGGGAGGACTGTTCCCGGACGGCCCCCGGATTCAGAAAAATGACCTGCACACGTATTTAAAAACCTGGCACCACGGCAGTGAGGACGCGGTGGACGAACTGTTTCCGGAGGAAACGGAACACCTTTCCCTGCTCGAATTCCGGAAACGCCTGCCCGGGCTGACCTCTCCCGACGCCCGCCGGCTCTGCGGCCAATACCTGCCGCTCACCTTCAGCCGGCGCCACGGCGATCCCAGCCGCCCCTGGAACACCTTTCACATCAACGTGACCCGCGAAGACGGAAGCCCCCGGCTCGACTATCAGGGCAACTGGCGCGATTTCTTCCAGAATCTCGAAGCTCTCCTCCTCTCCTGTCCCCCGTTCATTCCCCAGGCCGTCTCCTGTTTCCTCAACGCCACCACCGAGGACGGATACAATCCCTACCGCGTCACCCGCTCCGGAATCGAATGGGAAAAACCGGAGCCGGAGAATCCCTGGTCCAATATCGGGTACTGGGGAGATCACCAGATCATCTACCTGCTCAAACTCCTGGAGGCCAGGGAATCCATCCAGCCCGGCGAGTTGATAAAGACGCTGAACGCCCCCCTTTTCAGTCATGCGGATGTTCCCTACCGCATTCTTCCGTATGATGAATTGTGTGCCCGCGACGACGGCACCACGGTGCTTTTCGATGCCGGACAGGATCAGTTGATTGAGCGGCGCGTCGCCTCTGTCGGAGCGGACGGCAAAATGGTTCACGACGCCGAAGGCAAGATCGTTCAGGTCAGCCTTCTCGAGAAACTCCTGATCCTCACCCTGGCCAAACTCGGGAATTTCGTTCCGGATGCGGGCATTTGGATGAACACCCAGCGCCCCGAATGGAACGACGCCAACAACGCGCTTGCCGGCAGGGGGCTGTCGGTTGTCACCCTCGGATACCTGCACCGCTGGCTGCTGTTTATCCAATCCCGTCTCCAGGAGGATGTCCGGGAACATTATGGCTTTACCCCGAGGGTTGCGGAATGGCTGGAGGAAACCGCGAAAATCCTGTCCACCCCGCCCCCGTCCCCCTGTGATGACCGCACCCGGCGTCAGGTCATGAATCGGCTCGGAAGGGCCGCTTCCGAATATCGGAAACAGGTGTACGAGAGACTTCCGAATGTCGGAACCCGGTCTGTTCCCCGTGGGGATCTGATCCAATTTGTGGAACAGGCGCTGCGGATCACCGCCGCTTCCCTGCGCGCAAACCGCAGAGCGGACGGTATGTACCATGCCTACCACGTGCTCGAATTTACCGGGCCGGACCAGGCTTCTGTCCGCAATCTCGACCTCATGCTGGAGGGGCAGGTCTCCGTTCTGTCGTCAGGAATCCTCCCGGCGGACGAAGCTGCGGATCTGCTGACCGCCCTGCGGCAAAGCGACTTGTACCGGGAGGATCAGCACTCCTACATGCTCTATCCGAACCGTATTCCGCCGCGCTTCATGGACAAAAATCAGGTATCCGCCTCCGCAGTCACCGGCATCCCGTTCCTCGCCGGATTGGCACGGAAAAACAACAGCTTGATCCGGAGGAATGTGAACGGAGTGTTTCATTTTCATCCCGATCTGCGGAACGCCCGTGATGTGGAAACCTGTCTGGACACCCTGGCTGCCGATCCCGCCTGGTCAGAGGCGGTGCGGAGGGACCGGACCGCAGTTCTGGCCCTGTACGAACAGACCTTCAATCACCGGACCTTCACCGGACGCTCCGGCTCCATGTTCGGGTATGAGGGTCTCGGCAGTATTTACTGGCATATGGTCGCCAAACTTCTGCTGGCCGTCCAGGAAACCTGTTTGAGCGCGGAGGCCTGCGGAGCCGACCCCGGCCTTCTGCAAAAATTGCGGGCCGCCTACACCGATGTGAGGAACGGCCTGGGCTTCCGCAAAACTCCGGAACAGTTCGGGGCCTTTCCAACCGACCCCTATTCGCATACCCCCATGGGAGGCGGTGCCAAACAACCGGGAATGACCGGTCAGGTGAAGGAGGAAATCCTGACCCGCCTCGGTGAACTCGGGCTGCGTTTCCGCAAAGGCCGCATCCATTTCTCCTGTGGACTGACTCCGCGGGAAGACTGGCGCACAGAAGCCGGAACCTTTCACTGGCGTGACATCACCGGAGCCGAACACGTAACCGAAGTCCCCGCGAAGGCCTATGCCTTTACCTGCTGCGGCGTGCTCATTCTCATCCGCCAAACCGAAAGCTCCGGCATCGGAATTCAGTTCGCCGACGGAACTGCGGAGAATCTCAACACCCTCATCCTTCCCGAAAAATGGAGCCGTTCGCTTTTCTCGCTCACAGGGGAAATCAGCGCTCTGATCGTTTCTGTGAATGCAAACTCCCGTTGAACCCCCCGCGCAAAGCGTGACCAACCACATCTCACATCCACAGAACCAGATAAACGAAACCATGCACACCCTCAGCCTCTCTCCCGGCAGCTGGACCATCCTTGCATTAGCGGGATTCTCCTCGATCGCACTTTTGTTTTACAAGGATCCCCCCGCGGAGGGACTGGAGTTCTGGCTCTTCTCCAAACATCACGAGAGCATGTACCGGCAAACAATTGTTGGGGAAGCCGATCCGGTCGTCTCACCCGTAGTGATCAGCTTTCAGGCGTTGGAGCGCCGACTGCTTTCAGGATTTCTTTCCGACACCCCCGTACCGGATGTGGTGGAGGTGGAAATTGCCATGGCGGCCCGTTTTTTTTCCGGTCCCCTGGAAGCCATCGGCTTTCTCGATCTGAGGGAGCGCATCGAGGCGGAGGGTCTTGACCGGCGGATCAACCCTCCGGCTTTCAGTCCCTGGAGCCGGGAAGGCCGGATTTTCGGACTGCCCCACGATATGCATCCGGTTTTGCTGGGGTACCGTGCCGATATCGTTGAAGCGGCGGGGATTGATGTGACCGAAATCGAAACCTGGGACGATTTTGTGCGGCTGTTCTCCCCCTTGATGCGCGATTTCACCGGCGACGGGGTAATGGACCGCTACCTGCTGGATGTTTGGGAAACCGACGCCTTCGCGGTTGAGATTCTCCTCCTGCAGGCGGGGGGCGGATTCTTCGACACCGCCGGACGGCCGGTGCTCCAGTCGGAAATCAACGCCCGGGTGCTGGCAACGCTGGTCACCTGGACCACCGGGGACACCCGCATCGGAGCGAATGTTCCGCGTTTTGACGCCGGCGGAAACCGACAGCGTCTGGAAGGATTTGTGATTTGTCATTTGTTGCCGGACTGGTATGCGGGCGGTTTGCAGCGCGAGGTCCCGGGTTTGGCAGGCAAACTCAAACTCATGCCCCTGCCCGCCTGGGAACGGGGAGGAAACCGCACCAGTGCCATCGGCGGCACCATGATCTCCATTCCCGCCCGCGCCAGTGACCCGGATGCGGCGTGGGAATTCGCAAAGAAACTCTATCTCGATAAAGACATCGCCCGTGAGATGTATCAGGAAAGCCTGATTGTATCCCCCGTGATGGATCATTGGGAGGACGCGGTGTATGATGAACCGGTCCCGTTCTATTCCGGCCAGCCCGTGGGCAGACTCTATCTGGAGGTCGCGCCCGCCATCCCGCCCCGCGCCCCGTCGCCGTTTTTGACGATCGCCCGGGAAAGCGTCATCGACGCCCTGATCCGCACCCGCCGGGAGGCCATGAACCGTTCGCTTGTCACCGTGGAGGCGATTCTTCCCGTCGCCCGGCGTGAACTCGGGGTGGCGCAGCGCCACATTGAAGGGAAAATGTCCCGAAACCGCTTTCTGCAGCCTCCCGGAGAAACGCCGTGAGTTTGTCCCGCACCCACCCGCGATGGGTTCCGTATTTTTTCATCGCGCCCTTCGCCCTGGTGTTCGGCATTTTTATGTTTTACCCGCTCGTGGATTCACTGTTTATGTCCACCTACCAATCTTTTGGTCCTCAACACCGCACCTTCGTGGGGTTTGAAAATTTCGTTCATGTTTTCCGCGATGCCGATTTCCGGACCGCCCTCAAAAACACCTCGGTCTATACCCTGGCCTCCGTCACCGTCCAGCTCCCTCTGGCCCTGGGGCTGGCCCTGTTGCTGAACCGGCCCGGCATCAAAGGCAAAGCCCTCTTCCGCCTCATCTTTTTCTCCCCCTCCCTGGTCGGACTGGTGTTTGTCGCCATCCTTTTCGGACTGCTTCTGGGATCCCGTGACGGACTGGTCAACGAGGCTCTCCGCGCCGTCATCCCCGGCTTTCCCTCCGAATTTTTCTGGCTGCAGCGCTATGTGATGGGTTCCCTGATTCTGGCGTCCCTGTGGATGTACACCGGATTCAACATGGTCTATTTTCTCGCCGCGTTACAGTCCGTGAATCAGGACACCCTGGAAGCCGCCTCGATTGACGGCGCCAACGCCGTGCAGCGGTTTACACATGTGGTGCTGCCGGAAATCAAGCCCGTCGCCGGTTTCGTGGTCCTGTTGTCAATCCTGGGCAGTCTGCAGTTGTTTGAACTTCCCTGGATCCTTTTCGACGGAGCCGGCCCCGAAAAACGGGGCCTCACACTGGTCATGTATCTATATCAAAACGGTTTCGAACAGAACGATCTCGGATACGCCAGCGCCATTGGCTGGGTGCTCGCGATCCTGCTGATGTTTATCGCTGTTCTTCACCGGAAACTCACCCGGGAAGAGGACTGACATGCATTCCACGCGCCTGCTGAAACCTTTATCGCTTTGTATTGCGTACGCGCTGCTTTTGCTGGCGGCCGCGGTGACTCTGGTTCCGTTTGTCTGGCTGGTGTTCGCTTCGCTGCGCGCCCCGGAGGTTTATTTTGAATTCCAATTCGTTCCCCGGATCCGTTCGGTCCAGCTTGTCGAAGCCAATCCGCGTCCCGACCTTGCGGAACTGTGGCAAACCCTGCAGCCCGCCCGGGGCCTGCGCCTGGAAGAGGCACGGGAGAAACTTGGCGCGGAAAACGTGGACCGCGGGTTGACGGAAGGTATGGCCTCCCTCAAATCCGGCGCTGTTGATTGGACGTATCTCACCGGCGACTATTTTAAAATCCTGTTGACTCAGCCTGAATTCTCCTTTGTCCGCAACATCCTCAACTCTGTCTTCTACGCCTCTGTCACTGCGGTTTTCGCCACGCTCTTTGCGGCCATGGGCGGATATGCCCTGGCAAAGTTTGATTTCCGGCTGCGGGGAGCCTTCACCCGGCTGGTCCTGCTCGCCCTGATCCTGCCCGGCGCGCTACTGCTGGCCCCCGGATATCAACTGCTGTTCCGTCTGGGACTGCTGGACACCTACGCCGGCCTGATTCTGCCCGGACTGGCCCCCGCTTTCGGGGTGTTTCTCTTTCGTCAAACCATGCTGAATTCCGTTCCCATGGAACTGATGGAGGCGGCCCGAATGGACGGGTGCGGGGAAATCCGCCTCTTTTTCGCGGTGATTCTCCCGCTGGTGCGTCCCATGATCGGCGCATTCCTTCTGATCATGTTTCTCGGCGCCTGGAATAATTTCATCGGCCCCCAGATCGTTTTGCAAACCCCTTCAAAATTTCCGCTCTCGGTGGCCATCGCGCAACTCAAAGGCGTGTACTCCACCGATTACGGTCTGCTGATGGCCGGCACCTTAATTTCAATCGCCCCCATCATGGCCCTCTTTCTTCTGTTGCAGAAAGAATTTATTTCCGGACTCACGTCCGGAGCGGTGAAAGGCTGACCCGGCAGTGTCAGAATCCGGAGCGTTGGCCTTTTCCTTACTCCACCACCCGCAGGGTGGATTGGGCGATGGTGAGGTTTCCGGCCTCGTCCAGGCGGTGCATATAGATTTCATAAACACCCGGTGAACGGGGGGGCTGAAATCTGTAGATCCGGTCGCGCAGCGCCTCATGCTCCAGGGGCAGCACGCGGTTGCGGATGTCCCGGGCCTCCAGGGGGGTGCGATAATAAAACGACACCCGTTCTCCGAGGGACGGTCCATTCAGGGGCTCCACGCCCGCCCGGACCCATTCGCCGGGAGCCGGTTCGACCGGAGACATCAACAGGCCGCCCACATTCAAATCCAGCCCCTCCGGCTTCCGCCCGCTGAAGGCTTCCCGGGTGGCCCAGTATCCCGGCCGCCGGTGCCCGCGCACAAAAAAATCCAAATGGAAACTGGTGGGCCCCCAGTCGTCGCCAAAATTAAACGAAAACGCTCCGAGACATCCCTCAGGCCTTTTGGCCTCCACCCATTCCGCCCAGCCGCGGACGATCTGGTCGTACTTTTCCCGGTCGGTGGGCGTGACCGGAACGCCCCGGGCATCTTTGGCCGCGTCCCAGGTTCCCTGCGGTCCGAATTCAGTCACCACATACGGTTTTTGACTCCCCAACTCCCGCAAAACGGCGGGAATGGCCCCGATTGCAGGGCCATAGGCATTGATGCCGTACACATCCAGGGAGGGACAGTATTTCTCCCAGTACGGAACCGACACCGTGAACGCGGAAACCGACATCAGCGGATTCACCGGATCAATCTTTCGGATCTCCTGACACAGCGCCTCCAGATATCGGGCATACGCGATCTTCTGCTCTTCGGTGGGGATGTTCAGAATCACTTCATTTCCCACTCCCCAGCCCAACAGGGCGGGGTGTTCATGAAACTCCGCCACCTGACGCAGAATCTGCCCGGTCTGCCTGCGGGTTCGATCCGTATGCAGGAGATAATTCATGTCGCCGTCACCCTCCGCGCCGTCGCGCCCGTGCTCCAGCCACAAGCCCAGCATCACCTTGATCCCCTCCGCGTGGGCGGCGTCCAGCAACGCCCGCGTTTCGGAACCTACCCCCCAGGTGCGGATGGTGTTGCCCCCCATCTCTTTCACATCCCGCAGGGCCGACTCCATGGCCCGGGGATTCTCAGGGGTGTTCTTGATGGTGAAGGTCACCCCCTTCACAAAGAAGGGCTCCCCCCGGGCATCGACGGGCCAGCGGGATTCGCCCATCACCAGCCCGCACATCCACAATCCGAAAAGGACGGTCAGATTTTTCATGTCCGGTCTCCTCTTCAGGGGCTCACATAAAAAGGCCAGTTGTCCATGCACCCGGCTCCCCGGCCGTCAGTTACGGTGACAAAGACCCGGTAGGCTCCCGGACGCTGGGGCGCGGTTAACAGTGCGCCTCCCTCCGCATCGGTCGCCCGCACGGCGCCCGGCACCGAATCCGGCCGCTGTTCCCGGTCTCCACCCACCTGACGGTCCGTGCTCTCATGAAACACCTCCCAGTGATAGGTCAGGGGATCTCCCTCCGGATCTTCATACCGCACCCGGATCTTGAATTGTTCACCGGGCTTCACCCGTTGATTAAACACCGGCACCTCAACCTCCCTGAGCACCGGGGCACGGTTTTCGGGCCACTCGCCGGTCCAGGCCCGGGTCATGGCGTCCACCCGAACGGTTTTATCCCCGTTGGGCAGGAACATGCCGAACCAACTCGCGGTCGCCTCCTGTTTGTGTCCCCATAAAAAAGCGAATGTGCCCAGGCACAACGTGGTGTCCTCCATGATCTGTTGATATGCGCCGTAGTAAAACCCCGCTTTTTGACGGCTCAGGGGTTCAATCGGGGCACCCCAGGCGGTTTGTTCCACTTCCCAGGGTCCGGGCAGGCCAAATTCCGCGATGGTATACGGCTTGGTCCAGCCATAATTTCTGAGATTCCTCCCGATTCCGCCGGCACCCGCATAGGCATTTACCCCAAGGATATCAATTTCCGGCGCGTATTTTTGGATTGCCCGCACTTTGTCCGGATTCACATTCGCCACCACCGTCATCACCGGATGATGGGGATCCAGCGCTTTAATCCGCTTTGCCAGCTCGTTTATTTCGCGCCAGATCACCGGACTGTCCCCGCGATTCTGAATCCCCTCCATTTCGTTCCCCAATCCCCACACCAAAAGTGCCGGATGATCTTTAAATTTTTCAACCGCCTCCTCCACATGCCGGCGTTGTTGTTCCAATTGCTCCGGGTCGCTGTAATCAAACCCGTGGCGCTCATGCCCCAGCCAAATCCCCAGTGATACCATGATTCCATGCCGATGTGCCTCATCCAGGAGCGCCGGGGTCTCCTCTCCCACCCCCCACGTCCGCGTCGCGTTGCCCCCGGAGGCCGCCAGCACATCAAAATGATGACTCCCCCCCACCCCTTTGATGACAAACGGATTGCCATTCACCAACAAATGATACCCCTGTTGCGCATCTCCGGTGATCTCCACCCTCGATTGTGCTTGAAGAGCGGTTGTAACGATGAACGCTGCGGTCATGGCCATTCCTATTCTGAATTTTTTCATTATGTGTTTCCGATCATTGCTTGTTTTTGGACACCCGGGACGGGAGCAGGCCCGCGCCCCGGGTTTTCACGAGATCCAGGCGGTTCCGGGCTAATCAAGCAGGGCATCAAATTCCAACTGCTTGACGCGGGCCGCCGCCGCTTCGGCGGGCCGCCAGAACCAGCCTTTGGGGTCCCAGGTCTGCGCAAATCCAAGCTCGAAAACCAACACCTTGTAGGCCTCCAACGCCTCTTTGATCTTCCCCTGTTTCTCCAACAGTTGCCCCTCAATAAATAAAGAGGTGCCCACATCATTCAGGGCCCAGTAATCATGCGCTTTTTCCGCGGGAGCGAAGTCAGACAGAGAAGCCTGCTGCTCTTTGGCGGTTTTCAGGTACAACTCTTTGCACCGGTTGATATACGCCATGGCCATTTCAAAGTTCTCCCTCCCGTATTCCTCCCAGGCTTTGCCGGTGAGCGTGGCGGAACTGTGGTCACCAAAATCCTGAGCCAACAGGGCCGGCGTCAGAGAACTGAAAACAAGACTGAACAGGACTGCATGTATTTTCTTCATCGATCATCTCCAAGAGTTGGGTTTTCTACTGCGATCAAAAACATACTAGGTGTATGTTAGTTTATACTTTACACAGACCGGAAACGTTGTAAAGAAAAATTATCAGCCTTTTTGAACCGCGCCCAGGAGGAAATCCCGCCCCATGAAAATTCATTCTGTTTGTTCCGTTCTCTTTTCAGAAAGTAGAGGGCGTTCCATTTGCATGGCGGCGTGCCTTCACCTGACGAGCCCGCTTTTCACCTCGGCCCAAATCGCTCCGGAACCGCCCGATCTCCCCGCCATCCGGGAACTGTACAACACCCCTCCGGTTCTCGGACCGGACGCCCGCAACCGTCCCCTTCCCAGCAACGACTGGTGGATCACCTTGTTACGGCATTCCCCTTTCCCCGGCACCCTGTGGGTGATGCCCCTGACCGTCACCCCCGACGAACAGGGACTGAACATCGGATATCCCATGGGCTGGTCCGAAGGAGGACACGAACTGATTCAGGGCGCCCCGTTGCGCATTTCAGGTGTCCCCCCTGACCCGGCACTGCCCGGCGGCGCGATTTTGCTCTTCGATTTTGAAGAGGAGATCTGGCCGGATTCATGGACGGTGACCGGCAACGCCTTCGGTCCCGGCCCCATGCCCGCCAGCCGCCACCCCGCCACCAACCTCAGCGGCAACGCCTACGCCTGCTCGTTTTACGAGGGGGACCAGGGAACCGGGACCATCACCTCTCCCCCGTTCCGCCTCATCCGCGACTACATGCACCTGCGCGTTTCAGGAGGCAATGACCCTGACCGGCTGGGGGTGGAACTGCTGGTGGATGGCGAGGTGGTGCACAGGGCGGTGGGAAATCAATCAAACGATCTCATTCCCCACCGCTGGGATCTTCGCGGCCATCTCGGCAAACAGGCGCGATTGCGCCTGGTGGACGAACACACCGGCGGCTGGGGATTTATCGCAGCCGATGCGGTTATCCTCAGCAACGATCCCGAACCGCCCTCCACCGGTGTCTTTCGCACCTGCTCGGTTCTCGGCTGGGGCGACTGGTCTGTCAAAATGGGGCTGCACGGAAACAACAGTTCCCGCTTTGAAGTCACCATGGTTCGGGGCATGCCGTTTATCTGGATCCAGCCGGTCAACCTTCCCCCGGTTCTGCATCTCCTCCCCGGAGACGAGGTGCTGACCCCGCGGGGGGAGACCGCCGCCTTTCCCCATCGGGGCAATCGTCTGATGATCCTGCGGGAGAACCGGCTGTTCGGACTGTATCTTCCCGAGAACGCCGGTTTTAAACGCGACGGCTCACGATTGATTCCAACCTCATCAGCGGGAATCCCCTTTTTGGCGGTCGCGGCCCTGCCGGATAAAGATCTCGAGGCCGCCTACGCCGCCTTCGCGTACACCCTGCCGGTAAATACCCGCTTTGAATGGGAATACGCCCCGCGCGAAGCGGAAGTGAGCACCCGATGGCACGTCGAGACCCGCCCGCTGCAGGGACAACAGGAACAGGTTCTTCAAGGCTGGCTGCCCCATCACTGGCGGAGCACCCGCCATGACCTCTCCTTCACGCCCGCAACCTATGGCACTCAGCGCGGTCCCATGAAAATCGCCCGCGGTAAAGACTTTGAGATACACTACCGCTTTCAAGGCCTTCCCGTCACCCTTCCCCTCCCGGACGAAACGCCGGGCGAACCGTACTCAAAAGAGACCCTCGACCGCATCCTGACGGCCTGGATCGAAAACGAGCAAAGAAAAACCCCGGAGGAACGCGCGGGCGGAGACACGTACTGGGGGGGCAAACATATCCTGTCACTGGCCCGCGCCGCCACCCTCTCCGATCAACGGAACCACCCGCTCGCCGGAACGGCACTGGATCATATCCGCGAAGCGCTCACAGACTGGTTCACCTACACACCCGGTGAGACCGAGCGTTATTTCGCCCGCTATCCCGCGCCCTGGAAGGGCGTTGTCGGATTCAACCCCAGCTACGGCTCGGAGAATTTTTCGGACGCGCATTTCCATCACGGCCAGTTCATTCTCGCCGCCGCCCTGCTGGCCCGGCTGGATCCCGCCTGGGCGAAACGCTATCAAGATGTGGCCATACAGGTGGCCAGGCACTATGCCAACTGGGACCGTTCCGATCCGGATTTCCCCTTTCTGCGCACCTTCTCACCCTGGGTCGGCCACTCCTACGCCGGCGGCGGCTCGAATCCTCAGGACGGCAACAATCAGGAATCCACCTCCGAAGCCATGATGAGCTGGGCCGGACTGTTTCTGCTCGGCGCCGCGCTCGACATGCCGGAGATGCGCGACGCCGGCGCCATGGGCTACGCCATCGAAGCCGAAGCCGTCCGCGAATACTGGAACGACTACTACGCATGGAAAGACCCGGAGGCCCCCGGCATATTCCCGCCCGCCTATCGGGCCGAACACACCCTCGTCAGCGTCCGCCGGGACCGGGACATGGGATTCTGGACCTGGTTCAGCGGCGAGCCGGTCCACATCTACGGCATTCAATGGCTGCCCACCTGGACACATCTCCAGTACCTCGGCCACGACCCCGAATTTGTACGGTATCAATCCGACCAGATGCGCCTCCGCCAGGGCAACGGCGTCCCAATCGATTTTGAAGCCCTTGGACGCGACTGGGGACATGTCGCCCTCAGTCATTTGCTCTGGGGCGACCCCGAAAAAGTGACCGCCGTCCTCGAAGCATCCATGCGCGGCCGGGGGGAATTGGGCGACTGGCGGAACGGCGGCGTCACCTACGCCTTTGCCCATGCCATGCGGCGCCTGGGACGCGCGGATCCCGATCTCCACAGCAGTCTCCCCACCAGCACGGTCTATCAGGCCCCCGACGGTTCACGAATCTGGACCGGCTGGAACCCCTCCCCCGCGCCTGTGCGTGTGGAGGTGTACCATCGACAGCGCAAACTGACCGAATTTATCGTGTCCCCGGGAAAAGAGCAGCAGGTCCGGATCCTGCCCCCCGTTCAAAACTGAACGGCCTCGGAGAAAAAATACGCGCCCGATCCTGATCAGAATCGGGTTCGAAATCCGAATCTCTGCGCGGCTGATTCGTAACGGTCTTGCAAAACCGCCGCTTTTTCGTCATAGATAGCACTCTCCCTTCGGGACCTAATGCTAAACATGAGGAACTTTTTATGATCGAATCCGGAAAAACATTTGTGGTGATGGGCCTGCTTGACGCGGACTCCATCGCGTTCGCCATCGGTAAAATGCTCGAATCCTTCGGGGGCAAGGTGATTTACACCGTGCAGAGCGAGCGCATGAAGAAAATCTTTTTTGACCGCAGCAAGAAGCTCACCGACGCGGACCGCGCCAATTTGGACATCCGCTATTGCGACATCACCAAGGACGAGGAGGTCCAGGCACTGTATGACGGCATCGAGGGGTCCGTCGCCGGTGTCGTCCACTCCATCGCCTACAGCAACCCCAAAACCTGTCTGGGACCGGAATTCCACACCGACGCCTACGACGATCTGGCCGCCGGCTTCCGCATCAGCGCCGTGTCGCTGGCCACCATTGCCCGCTACGCGCAGCCCAAAATGACCGAAGGCGGCGGCATTGTCGCCCTCACCTTCGCCTCCGAGCGCGCATTCGCTTACTACAACTGGATGGGCGTGAACAAAGCCGCCCTCGAAGCGGTGGTCCGCGGTCTCGCCCGCCGTCACGGCAAAGAAAAAATCCGGGTCAACGCCGTCTCCGCCGGTCCGGTGTTCACCATTGCCGCCAAACACATCCCGGGTTTTGAAGAGCTTGGCGCCACCTGGGCCAAATCCAGCCCGCTCAACTGGGATCCGATGAACGCGCAGGTGGAAGTCGCGGGCGCGGTGTCCTTCCTCCTGAGCCCCTTCTCCAAGCAAATCACCGGACAGACCCTCTATGTGGACGGCGGCGCCTCGATCATCGGCGGCGAACTGATGCCGCATGAGCGGTTGGACGGCTGAATTTTCACACACTCGGCGCTTGCCAGCGTGTCGGTTCCGTAGTAATGGACACCACAATCATTCAGACGTTATCTTTTCACAGGCGGAGAGGTGGCTGAGTGGTCGAAAGCGCTAGATTGCTAATCTGGTGTACGGGGAAACCCGTACCGTGGGTTCGAATCCCATCCTCTCCGCCATTTTTTTCTAAAGATCAGAGCGTTCCGGGACCCTGTCCGGGCACCTCCTGATCTTTTTTCATTTCCCTCTTTAGTTATGCGAATCCTCATTTTAGGCGCGGGAACCTCAGGCAGAATGCTGGCGGCCAGACTCTGCGCCGATCAGCACGACGTGGTCTTGATTGACCGGAATCCTCTGGCGCTGGAACAGGTGGAGGCCACCCAGGATCTGCTGACCGTCCAGGGCGATTGCGCGGATCCCCGTATTCTCGAACAGGCCGGCATTAAAAAGTGCGACATGGTGGTCGCGGTGACCGATCAGGAATCGGTAAACGTCCTGGCCTGTTCCCTGGCGCATATCGCCGGAGTGCCGCGGAACATCGCCCGGGTCAGCAATCCGAGCTATACCGATCCGAACAGTCCCTTTAATTTGAACCAGCTGGGCATCGACCTGGTGATCAACCAGCAGCAGGAATGCGCCCGGGATCTTTTCAACATTCTCCGCATTCCGGGTGCGCAGGAGGCGGTGGATCTATTGGACGGCCGGGTGATCTGCGCCGGCTTTCTGATGCCGACCGACAGTCCGCTGCTGTTCACTCCGCTGAAGACCAGCCCCCATCACGATCTGCTCTCCACCATCCGTTTTATCGCCTACACCCGCGGCGGCAAAATCAGAATCCCCCGGGGCGACACCCAGTTTCAAATCGGCGATCTGGTGTATATGGTCGGTCAGCCGCAGGCGGTGGAAGATTTTATGCACACGATG
This sequence comes from Verrucomicrobiota bacterium, assembly GCA_020831625.1. Classification (GTDB taxonomy): domain Bacteria; phylum Verrucomicrobiota; class Kiritimatiellia; order SS1-B-03-39; family UBA6053; genus PXAS01. The sequence continues at coordinate 93,297 of JAFIGD010000001.1, forward strand.
CTGCCCAGCGAAACGGACTACACCCGTGTGGTCATCGCCGGAGGGGGCGAACTGGGGCTTCAACTGGCGGGCCTGTTGGCCAAAACGCATCTGGATGTCACCCTGCTGGAGGAAAACGCCGAGCGGGCCGACTATTGCTCGGAGGCCCTGCACTCCACCCTGGTCATTAACGGCAGTGCTCTCAACCACGATCTCATGGAGGAGATGGGCATCAACAAGAGCACCGCGTTTGTGGCGGTGACCGGCGACGATGAGAACAACATCATGTCCTGCCTGGTCGCCGAGAAAATGGGCGCGCACTTCACCATCGCCCGGGTGGATAAAAAAAACTATCAGCCGATTATTGATTCGCTGTCGCTGGTGGACCGGGTGGTAAGTCCCCACACCAGTCTGATCAACGCGATTTATCACTTTGTGCGCGGATCGAGTGTTCAGGGCGACCGGGTGCTTCAGCGGATTCCCGGCGAAGTGATGGAAGTCCTGCTGGAAGACAAACATCCCTGGGTGAACCAAACCATCATCGACATCAAACTGCCGCGGGGATGCATCCTCACCACCGTCCTGCGGGGCGATCAGCTCCGGGTCGCCACCGGCCCGGTCACCCTGAAAGCCGGAGACCGAATTCTGCTGTACGGTCTGCCGAAATATCTCCGCAAACTGGACGATCTTTTTCACTGATTCCGTGTGCCATGAACACCCGCAGCGTATTTCATCTCATCTCCTACCTGGTCTATATGATCGCCGGAGCCATCGGACTCAGCGCCCTGGTGGGACTGGCCTACGGAGATCCTCAAGAGATCGTGCTGCGGATGTTCGCGTCCGCGCTGCTGGCAGGCGTTCTGGGCGGACTGCTGGGATTTTTCACCCGCGGGGCGGTGGATCTGAGCCGCAAGGACGGCTTCGCCATTGTCACGCTGGGCTGGCTGGTCGTGGCCCATGTCGGTGCGATTCCTTATCTCCTGACCGGCACCATTCCGCATCCGGTGGACGCGTTTTTCGAAACCATCAGCGGATTCACCACCACCGGCTCCACGATTCTGAACAATATTGAGGCGCTCCCCCGCGGGGTTGTCTTCTGGCGCAGCCTGACGCAATGGCTGGGCGGCATGGGCGTGCTCCTGCTGTGTGTGGCGATTCTTCCGTTTCTCGGCGTCGGCGGCATGCAGTTGTACCGCGCTGAAATGCCCGGCCCCAGCAAGGACCGCCTCACCCCGCGGATCGCCAACACCGCCAAGCTCCTGTACGGCGTCTATGTTCTCATCACGCTGGTGCAGACCCTGGCGCTGATGGCGGCGGGCCTGTCGCTGTTCGACGCCATGAATCACGCGCTCTGCACCATGTCCACCGGCGGATTCAGCCCCTACAACGACAGTGTCGCCCACTTCAATTCCCCGGCGGTCACCTGGATCATCAGTTTTTTTATGCTCCTCGGCGGCATCAATTTCGCCCTGCACTACCGGGCCCTGCGCGGCGATGTCCGGGCCTATTGGCGGTCCACCGAAGTTAAAGTCTATCTGGCCATCCTTCTGGGAGCCGCCGTGCTGGTCGCGGCGGATCTCATCGCCCATCAACACCTGTCTGCGGGCGAATCCGTGCGGGCGGCGGTCTTTCAGGCGGTCAGTATCACCACCACCACCGGCTTCGCCACCGAGGATTTTGATCTCTGGCCGTTGTTCAGCCGCACCCTGCTTTTTGTTCTGCTGTTCAGCGGCGGTTGCGCGGGCTCCACCGCCGGCGGGGTTAAAATCATGCGCACCCTGGTGGTGTTCAAAGAATGCGCCCGCCAAATCCGCCTGTTCATGCAGCCCCAGGCGGTGCTGAAAGTGCGACTGGACGGCCAAAGCGTGAATCCCGCCATTGTCTCGGGCATCGTCTCGTTTTACATCTGCTACTTTTTCCTGTTTGGATTTTTCACCCTGCTGATCAGCCTCTTCAGCGAGGATCTGCTCACCGCGGGCTCGGCGGTGATCGCCTGCATCAGCAATGTCGGCCCCGGCTTCGGCATGGTGGGCGCGACCGAAAATTTCTCGCATTACTCCAGCGTGCCCAAAATCCTGCTCAGCTTCTGCATGCTCCTCGGACGTCTGGAGCTGTTCACTGTTCTGGTGATGTTTTCACCGGGCTTCTGGAAGCGGTAACCGCCTCCAACACCGGAAAAACCTGGCGGTCGGCCTTGCCGAAGGGCAATTTGTGGCAATCCGCCAGCGTCACCCAGCGGAAATCCGCGCAGTCCAGCGCCCGGGGGGAATCCCCCTGCCACCGGCAGTTCCATACGTGCAGGGACAGATGAAAATGACTGTAGGTGTGCCGCACATGGGTGAGCGGCGTCTCCACCCGCACCGTGATCCCCAGTTCCTCCCTCAACTCACGCACAATGCAGTCCGGCATCGACTCTCCGTCCTCCTGCTTGCCGCCTGGAAACTCCCACATTCCGCCCAAAAGCCCTTTTTCGTGCCGCCGGGCAATCAAAAACCGCCCATCGTCCCGCCAGGTCACCGCCGCGCCCACCTCCAGCGTGGGAATTTTCGCTTTTTCAGCTTTAACCGGAAAAGCCATCGGGTTCCCTTTTCGTCCACGGCACACACCCGACAATGGACAGGCTCCGCAGCGCGGCGCCCGCGGCAGGCAGACGGTGGCTCCGAGTTCCATCATCGCCTCATTAAATTCACCGGGAGGATTTCCCGCCATCATCCGGCCCGCCAGGGCCCGGAGTCCGTCGCGCACGCCCCGGTCGCCCAGCGGAGCGTCAATGGCGCAAAGCCGGGTCAGCACGCGCTCCACATTCCCGTCGAGGACCGGAAGCGCGTGGCCGAACGCCAGACTCGCAATCGCAGCCCGCGTATACAGCCCGATGCCGGGCAACGCCAGCAACGTCTCCGGGTCCGAAGGAATTTCCCCGCCGTGGTCCCTCAGAATCACCCCGGCGGCCCGATGCAGGTTGCGGGCCCGCGCATAATATCCCAGCCCCTCCCACACCTTCAGCACCTCCCCGACCTCCGCTTCGGCCAGGGTCCGGACATCCGGGAAACGCGCCATCCACCGCGTATAATACGCCACCACCGTATCCACGCGGGTCTGCTGCAGCATGGCTTCCGAGATCCACACCGAATACGGAGAGCGGTCCCGGCGCCAGGGGAGATCCCGGGCGTGAGCCCCAAACCAGGGCAACAGCGCGTCCGGGACCGAAGCGGCGGTTCCGGCAGGTAATCGAAATGTGATCATAGGGCCTCTCCTTCAGCCCGAATCCAAACTTTCCAAGCATTTTTCATCGTCTTTTATAAGATATTGTTTTGACGTGAGCCGAAAGATACCATTATGTTGAAGAATACCGGAGATAGTATCTGACTGAACTTTGAGAATTCTTGGAGACCTACGCATGTCGCAAAATAAACGCAAAACGCTGATGATTAAACGCCCCTCACCCAGTGAGTCCGACAAACCGCGCCCCTTGCCCAAAGTGAACGTCAGTGAATCCGCAGCCGGCGCCACGGAGACAGATAAAATCAAACCGGTCGCATCCAAAACTTCAAAGGTAAAACGTCCGGTGCCGGATGACAAGGGTGCAACCGCCCGGATTTCGCTGCCTGACGAGGCCAAAATCCGCAAAGCCCGGCGTGCGGACGACAAAGATGAGAAACTCCCCGGTGCCTCCGAGATCATGGACGCGTCGAAAAACGCGACCCGCCAGATTGAAATCGACACCGAGGAGGTCTCTCAGGAGACACAGGCACCCAAGATCGGCGATTCGGACTCCTGGGGCAATAACGATCAAACGATGCAGATCAGCGCCGATGCGCTGGAAACCGGCTCGCAGGACCCCGTATCCAAAGTTAAAATTGATGATCACTCTAAAATGACCGAACAGGCCACCCGCGTCGCAACCGGTCAGATTTCGAGAATCAACGACGAGGATATCCATCAAGACACCTCTTCAAAAAAACAGCTTGAAGACGCCGACAGGGAACTGAACGGCAATAACGACCAGACCATGCAGATCGACGCGGACGCACTGCGGACCGGACCGATTGAAAAGCAGGAATTGCCCATCGGGGACGACGATGCGGACATGAATGACCGGACCATGCAGATCAGCGCCGACGCACTGAGCACCGGACCCATCGAAAAACAGCTTGAAGAGGCCGATGCCGAACTCAAGAGCAACAACGACCAGACCATGGAAATTGATGCCGAGGCCCTTCAAACCGCCAACCTGTCCAGAGATGTGCTTGATGAGGCCGACCAGCCGGACATCATGTCGCAGGAAACGATGCGCATGGAAAGTCTGGAGGAGGAAGAACAACCTTCCGCAGAGGATTTCAACGCCGCCACCGTGGAACTGGAAGCGCCGGATGAAAAAAGCGAAGGCGGCGAAACCGGAAAAATCAAAGACACCTTCAATGCCATGACCATGGCCATGGATCCGAGTGAACTTGCACGGGAATTGGAGAAAGACAAGACGCAGCCGACACCGGTTTCGGATGCGGAACGGAACCAGACGATGGATCTTTCGGATGTGAAACCGAAAACCATTCTGATTAAACGGCCCTCCCAGAACGAGGCCCCTTCCGCGCCCACCGTAAAAACTGTTCGTCCGGACGCGCAAACCGTGCGGACCAGCCGCCCCGCGCCCGGAGAATCGCAGACTGCAGCCGGATCTGACGGCAAAACCGTTAAACTCCGCCGCCCCGGCGGCGCGGGGCAGCGCCCCGGCGCTCCGGTCTCCCGGGTCGCGTCCAATGCCGGCCTGGACATCAGTGAGGACGGGAGTGTGACCGCAAAAGCCAAAGTGAAAGCGCCTTCCCTCGGCCCCGCCTGGCTGGCCCTCAGCGTGCTCACCCTGGTCATCATGAGCGGCGCGTTGTGGATTGCGTTGGCGATCAAGATGCCGGAACTGCCCATGCCGGGACGGATTGTGAATGAAAACAATCAAATCCTTTCTCTAACCTCCTGATCTCACCTAAAACATGAAAAGGATGAACGCGCCGGATTGACCCGGCGCGTTTTGCATGTAAAGAGAGGATTACGAATTCGCCTATTCAAACCCAAGCATAAGGAGAGCATATCATGGCCGGCAAAACCATTGAAGCCAATCAGAACAACTGGCAAAGCGACGTTTTAGAATCTTCCGTCCCCGTACTCGTCGATTTCTGGGCGGAGTGGTGCGGCCCCTGCCGCGCGATCATTCCCACATTGGAACAACTGGCGGAAGAATACGACGGCAAACTCAAAGTGGCCAAAGTGAATGTGGACCAGAACCGTGAACTTGCTCAGCAGTTCGGCGTTCGTTCTATCCCCTTCCTGCTCATCATCAAAGACGGCAAAGTGGCCGAACAGATGGTGGGAGCCCTCAGCAAGCCCCAGTTTGTTGAGAAAATTAAGCCTCATCTGGGCTGACGTTCACAATGTCCGGCAGCACCTTCGGCTCTCTATATCGCGTCACCACCTTTGGCGAATCCCACTGCGCCGGGGTAGGTGCTGTCGTTGACGGCTGCCCTCCGGGACTGGCCCTCACGGAAGCGGATATTCAAACACAACTGACCCGGCGGCGTCCAGGGCAGAGCAAAGTCAACACACCGCGCGATGAAAAGGACCGGGTTAAAATTCTGTCCGGTACCGAAAACGGCCTGACCCTGGGCACGCCGATCGGTCTCTTCGTCCCCAACGAGGATCAGCGTCCGAAAGACTACGGAGAGATGAGCCGGATTCCCCGGCCCTCCCACGCCGACTTCACCTACGAAAAAAAATACGGCGTTCGCGCCAGCAGTGGCGGTGGACGGAGCAGCGCCCGCGAAACCATCGGCCGCGTCGCCGCCGGAGCCATCGCCGAGAAATGGCTTTCGGAAATCTACGGCGTTGAAATTGTCGCCTGGGTCAGCGGCTGCGGCGAGATTGAAGCCGCTGAAATCGATCCGGTGACAATCACCCGCCAGGAGGTCGACCAAAACATTATTCGCTGCCCCGTATCCGCAATCGCGGACCGAATGATCGAGCGGGTCACCGCGCTCCGGGAGGAGGGCGACTCCGTGGGAGGCACCCTGACCTGCGTCGTCCGGAACGCCCCCGTCGGTTTGGGCGAACCGGTCTTTGACAAACTCGAGGCAAAACTGGCTCAGGCGATGATGTCGATCCCTGCCACCAAAGGATTTGAAATCGGATCAGGCTTCGCGTCAGCAAGAATGACCGGTTCGCGGCACAATGACCCCTTTGTGATGAAACACGGAAAGCTGGGAACCCTGACCAACCACAGCGGTGGCATTCAGGGTGGAATTTCCAACGGAGAACCCATCCTTTTCCGGATCGCCATCAAGCCCCCCGCCACCATCAGCAAGGCGCAGCCCACTGCAGATTTTGACGGAAACGACACCGTTCTAGAAGCCAAAGGCCGCCATGATCCGTTTGTGGTCAACCGGGCGGTCCCCATTGTTGAGACCATGGCCGCTCTTGTGCTCATGGATATGGCCCTCATTCAGCGGGCCCGCGCCTGAACGGTTTCAGCAAACCCGGAGAAAGCTGAGCTTCGTTTTTCCTTTCCCATTCCGGTCAATAGCCTATAAGGCCAGAATGACTCCCCCATCCGTTCACACCACGTTTCTTGCGGCCCGCGATGCCCGGGAACAGGCCTATGCGCCATATTCGGCGTACCGTGTCGGGGCCGCCCTGTGCCTGAAAAATGAAGAAGCCCGCATCGCGGGGTGCAACGTGGAAAACGCCAGTTACGGAGCCACGATCTGCGCCGAACGGACTGCGGTCTGCCGGGCTGTGGCTGAAAAAGGCCCCAAAGTCGAATTCGAACACCTGGTGCTGGTCACCCAAACCCCGGCACCACCCTGCGGCATGTGCCTCCAGGTTCTTTCCGAGTTTGTCGGCGGCGAGTTCCCGATCTATCTCGCCACCCCGGAGGGTATACAGGAGGCCCTCACTCTGAACGATTTTCTTCCCCGCCGCTTTAACCTTACCCCTCCCTCCAGCTTATGACCGATCTCATTCCCAACGTCCTCGCCGAACGCTACGCTTCCCCCGCCATGACCGACATCTGGTCGGCCACCGGAAAAGTCCGTCTGGAACGCGAATTCTGGATCGCCGTCCTCAAAGGTCAACGAGACCTTGGACTGACAATCCCCGAGGGAACCGTCGAAGCCTATGAGGCGGTCATCGATCAAATTGATCTCGAGGATATCCGCCAACGGGAAGCCGTCACCCGTCATGATGTGAAGGCCCGCATCGAATCGTTCTGCGCACTTGCAGGCTGCGAGCATATTCACAAAGGCATGACCAGCCGGGACCTCACTGAGAATGTTGAACAGCTGCAGGTTCTGAAATCACTGGAGCTTATTCGAGGCAAAACCGTCACTGTGCTGCACCGCATGGCGGAACTGGCGGACCGCACCCGTCATCAGGTCATGACCGCCCGCACTCACAATGTCGCCGCCCAGCCCACTACCCTTGGAAAACGCGTGGCCATGTTCGGTCAGGAACTCCTCATCGCCCTGGAGCGGCTGGATCACTTAAACGAGCGTTATCCTGTGCGGGGCCTGAAAGGAGCCGTCGGCACCCAACTGGATCAACTGACCCTGTTCGGAGGGGATGTCAAAAAAGTTCAGGAACTGGAGCAACGCATCCTCGATCACCTGGGCTGCGGACACTGCCTGAACAATGTCGGGCAGGTCTATCCGCGCAGCCTGGATTTTGATGTGATCAGCGCCCTGGTGCAGGCCGCGTCCGGTCCGGGCAGCTTCGCCAAAACGCTGCGGATCATGGCCGGACACGAAACCGCCTCCGAAGGCTTCGCCAAAGGACAGGTGGGCTCTTCCGCCATGCCGCACAAGATGAACAGCCGCAGTTGTGAACGCGTGAACGGCCTGCACGTCATCCTGAAGGGCTATTTGACCATGGCCGAGGGCCTCGCGGGCGACCAGTGGAACGAAGGCGATGTGTCCTGCTCCGTGGTGCGGCGCGTGATGCTTCCCGACGCCTTTTTCGCGATTGACGGACTCTACGAAACCTTCCTCACGATCCTGAACCAGTTCGACAGTTATCCCGCCGTCATCGACCGCGAAAACCAGCATTATTTTCCGTTCCTCGCCACCACCACCCTGCTGATGCGCGCGGTTCAGGCCGGCGCCGGACGGGAAGAGGCGCATGAGGCCATCAAAGAACACGCGGTCGCCACCGTGCTGGATCTGCGGAACGGCTCCATTTCCGAAAACAATTTGGCGGAACGCCTGGGTCAGGACACCCGGCTCGGTCTCGACACCCCGGCCATCGAAGCCGTTATCGCCGACGCCGCCTCGCTCACCGGAGCCGCGCAGCTGCAGATCGACACCTTCCTTAAAGAGGTTCGCGACTGGGAGCAACAGTACCCCGAAGCCCTCATGTATCAGCCCGGACAAATCCTGTGACCGTCCTTTTTTCATTGTATGCCTTTCGAAATCCTGACAAATTGATGTCATGATTTCCGCCACCCTCAATCCGCTTGTTCTGGCCTTTTTTACGGCTTTCGCGCTCGGATTGATCCTGACACCCCTGTCGATGAGGGTTGGACGCCGTCTCGGCTTAATGGACATTCCGGGAGGGCGCAGACTGCACCAAACGCCAACACCCCGAAGTGGCGGTCTCGCCGTTTTCAGCGCGTACCATTTGAGTCTCTTTACCCTCTGCATCCTGGGTCTAACCTGCAAACTTCTACCAGAATTTCATCAATGGTCCCTTCAGGTTCTGTGGGTCAGTTTGCTGGTTGTGGCGTTTGGTCTCATCGATGACCGGTTTGAAGTGTCGCCGCTGTTTAAAATCATCGGCCAGTTTCTCGCCTCCACAGCCGCATGGTATTTTGGTCTGCGCCTGGAACGCCTCATCGGGATCGAATTGCATGTGCTGATTGATTTTTTGGCAACGGTCTTCCTTTTTCTTGTCGGTATGAATGCCTATAACCTGATCGACGGCATGGACGGGCTAGCCTCAGGCCTCGCAACCGTCACCGCCGTCGGTCTCGGGAGCCTGAACATCATCATGGATAACCCTGAAATGGCCACCGCCTGCTTTGTGCTTGCCGGGGCCTGTATGGGATTTCTCCGCTACAACTTCCATCCGGCCAAGGTTTTTCTGGGCGATACCGGGAGTATGTTCATCGGATTTCTGCTCATCGCGCTCACCCTCGGCTCCACCGGCCGCAGCGCCGCCACGGTCATGCTGATCGTTCCCCTGCTCACGCTGGGTGTACCCCTCATAGACACCGCACTGGCCGTTTGGAGACGAACCCTCCGTAAATCCTACACCCCCGGCACCCGAATCAGCCAGGGCGACCGGGATCACCTGCATCATCGGTTGGCCCGCAGCGGTCTGACCCAGCGCCGCGTGGCGATAATACTATACGGTATTCAGGCTTCTGTGTTTATCATCGGGATGGTCATTCTTTTCGGGCAGAACTACCGGATCGCAATTCTGACCACAACTTTTTTTGTGAGTTCCTACGTGCTGATCCGCTACCTGGCCAGCCTGGAAATAACAGACAGCGGACGCTTGATTGTCGACGGAATCCGGAAACCCGGCTACCGGAAACTCTTTGCCAGTCTGATGCCTTTTATGGACATTGGCATTCTTCTCATCGGATTTTACGCCATCCATCACATCGGCCGCGGCCTGTTTTTGCACCTTACCCTGGGCCGTCTGATCCGTGAAGTCGCCCCGCTGGTGGTCGCAGGGCCGGTGATTCTTTTCTGGGCCGCAAACTTTTACCAGCCGATGTGGACCAAAGCGCGGGCGACGGACTACTTTTACTTTAACCTCATCGCCGCCGCCAGCGTCGTCATCGGGATCAGCATGTCTCCCTTGCCTGCCCACCACACCCTTCAAGAGACGCTGGTCTTCACGATGGTCTTTTCCCTGTTGGTCCTGCCGCCCATCGTCGGCCTGAGAACCTTCCCCCGGCTGGTTCAGGATCTGTTGCATTTCCATCTCCGCCGGAGCAAACACCACGGGCACATCTTTCAAAAACGTGTCCTGATCTACGGGGCCGGATTCGGATACACCCTGCTAAACCGGGCGGAAAGCTACGACGACTCTCATCACCGCAAATATTACCATCTTGTGGGATTGATTGATGATGACCCGGATTTGCGGAACCGCAAAATCCACGGCCACCCGGTTTTAGGCTCCTTTGCGGAGCTTCCACGCATCCTTGACTCCCAGAAGATCCGCGAAATTATCGTCACCTGCACATTGCCCCCGGAACGAATGGACGCCCTGATCGATCTGGCCGAAACACGCCAGGTTCGGGTCCGGCAGAACCTCTTCAGCGAAAAAATTATCGTTCAGGGACCGGCTCCGGGTGACTCTGTAAACACCTCCACACCGCCTCTGTGACCTCCTCAGCACTCAATTTTGAGATAAACCCGTTTCCCGGGTCTTTGTACGAACGGTGAGGTGGATATCCACCGGGTCCCGCCTCCGGACGCAAAACAGTATGCCCCTCTCCCACAGGGCCGGTCAACTGCGGGTCTGTCGGGCCGAACAGCGCCACCACCGGTGTGCCCACCGCCGCGGCGAAATGCATGGGTCCCGAATCATTGCACAGCAAAACGTCAATTTCGGCTAACTGAGTTCCGAGCTGAATCAGAGGGCTTTGTCCGCACACATTCCAGATCCCGCCGCCACCCGCATCGCGGGCAATCCCGTCGCCAACATCGACATCCCCCGGACCGCCCAATATCACCACATCGAGTTCACAACGCTCCCGAAGGGCCCGGATCACCGCTGAAAAACGCTCCTTCGGCCAGTCCTTGGCGGGCCAGCGGGACCGCGGCGCAATTCCCAGCCGCGGCCGTTTCCCCGGTAAAGGCGGTGCCGGAGGAAACGCCATCGGATACTCAGGAGAGCTGAATGCAACCCCAAGGTGCCGCAGGGTGTCCGCCAGCCGGTCCATCGCATGCGGAGTCGCCGCCGACGAAACCGGAATTTCATCCGCAAACCATCCGGCGAACTCGCGGGGCGCGCTCACCGAAATTTTCCGCCGCCCCCGGGAAAGGCCCAACACCAGTCCGCTCTTGAACAGCCCCTGGAAATCGCAAACCAAATCATACTGTTCACACCGCAAATCCTTCAAAAAGCGCCTCCACTCACCCACGCCGCCACGCCGGGGATAACACAGCACCCGGTTCACATCCGTGTGGCATGCGGCCAGGTCCGCGTATTCCGGCTGCGTGACCCAATCGATCACCCCCCCGTAATGCCGCTTCAGCGCGTGAACAATCGGTACTGCGTGGAACAGATCCCCCAGTGCGCTCAGCTTCACAACCAGGATGCGGGAGGCGCTGTCCCCGCCGGAATCCGAATCAGCCATGGCGCGCCTGTTCAAGCAAACGCAGCATAACCCCATTCTGAGCGTGCATCCGGTTCTCCGCCTGATCAAACACCACCGAACGCGGCCCGTCGATCACCGCCGCCGTCTGTTCATATCCCCGGGCCGCCGGCAGGCAGTTCATAAAAATGGAATCGTTTTTCGTCACCGACAGGATATCCTCCGTCACCTGGTACGGCATGAGCTGCTTCACCCGGCGGTCCAATTCACCCGGATCAATATGATAGCTCATCCAACTGTCGGTATAAACCACATCCGCGCCCTCGGCGGCGGCTTTGGCATCATGGGTGACCACCACCTCGCTGCCATGCGCGGCCGCAAGACGCCGGGCCTCGGCGATAACGGCGGGCAACGGCTCAAACTCTTCGCCGACGGGACACCCCACCCGGATATTCACTCCGGTCATCGCGCAGCCGTGAAGCAGCGAATGCGTCACATTATTCAATCCGTCCCCCAAAAAACAAAGCGTCTGGCCTTTCAGCGCCCCGCGATGCTCACGAATCGTCAACAAATCCGCCATGATCTGACAGGGATGCGAATAATCCGTCAACCCGTTAATGACCGGCACCCCGCTGTGGGCGATCATTTCTTCAAGATCTGAATGTCTAAAAAGCCGTGCCACAATGAGATCCGCGTACCGGCTGACCACTTTGATCGTGTCGGAAAGACTTTCTTTGCCGGCCCCCAGCGGGCTGGTGTTCACGTCATAATTGATCGCGTGGCCGCCAAGCCGGACGATGCCGGTTTCAAAACTGACCCGGGTCCGCAGACTTGGCTTCTCAAAAATCATAAACAGCACTTTTCGTTCCGCCGCCCGGGCAAACGCCTCCGGGTCGGCCTTGAATTCAGCCGCGCACTGCAAAACCCCGAGAAGGATTTCTTCGTTCCAATCAGTCAATGAGGATAAGTGTTCCATGATAAATTCCCTGTTCTCAAGAGCAAAAAAAACGTATACCCTCACAAACAGATCGGATAAAGCAGAAAAGACGATTAACCCGCACGCATAGCCAGGGCCAGCGCCAGAAAAAAAGCGAGAATCCCGAAGCCAAGCGTCAGAGGCTTCCAAAGCGTCTGTTTAGGGACAGGAGTCCAGCTTTCCGGAATTACAATCGATTCGGACGGGCTCTGCTTAAAGTGCACCGGCTCCAGATGCCGTTCAAAAACCATCAGTCTTTCCCGGGTGACCGCCACCGCGTCGCCAATAAGAGCAATCAGCCGCTCCTGGTCCTCCGCTTTCCGTGCAAGAGACTCTGCCGCCTCCTGAACATCATAAACCATATCGGTGATTCTCGATTTCAACAACGGACCCGGGGTGCGCTCCGAACCCGAACGAATTGGGGAAGCGAGCGAAGCCGTTTTAACCACAGGCACCAGAACCTCCTCTTCACAGATCGGACACATAATCCGTGTTCCCGCCGCGGCCTCCTCCACCATCAGAGGCTTTTCACATGCCGGACAGGAAAACACCAGGTCATTCATATCACAATTGCAGCATCAGCTGCGCTGGATCTTCAAGGGACTGTTTCAAACTGACCAGGAATTGAACCGCGTCCCGGCCGTCAATGATCCGGTGGTCATAGGTCAGGGCCAGATACATCACCGGACGAACCACCACCTGCCCGCCCTCGACCCAGGGACGTTCCTGAATAGCGTGCATCCCGAGAATCGCGCTCTGCGGCGCGTTGATAATGGGTGTGGACAACATCGAACCGAAAGTTCCCCCGTTAGTGATGGTGAAGGTGCCACCAATCAAATCCTCATACGCAAGCTTGGCGTCTTTGGCTTTACCGGCCAGCAAGCGGATCTGCTTTTCCACCTCCGCGAAACTCATGGTTTCGGCATTGCGCAGCACCGGAACCACCAAGCCGCGGGGAGAATCCACCGCAATGCCGATGTGATAGGCCTCATGATAAAGAATATCTTTCCCGTCCATGGAGGCGTTGATGATCGGAAACTTTTTCAGCGCCTCCACTGCGGCTTTCACAAAAAAGGACATGAACCCGAGCTTCACCCCATAGTCTTTTTCAAACCGCTCTTTATACTTTCCCCGGATATCCATCACCGGCTTCATATTCACCTCGTTAAAGGTGGTCAGCAGCGCCGCGGTGTTTTGCACTTCTTTCAGGCGGGCGGCCACGCGCTGACGCAACTGAGACATCGGCACCCGTTTAACGCTCGGATCATCCTCTACCGGTTTCGGCGCGGCGGTCTTTCCCGCAACCGAAAGATCCAGAACGCGCTCGGGAACGCCAAGCCCCAAATTCTTTTTCGCCTCCGGCGTTTCCTCAATAAAGCGAACCACGTCCTGACGGGTTATCCGGTTGTCTTTACCGCTTCCCTGAATCTGCCCCGGCTGCAAATTATGCTCCATCAGAAGCTTGCGGACCGCCGGACTCAATCCCTGAAGCGACGAAACATCCACTTTTTGCTCCGCATCGGTGTTTGGAAGCGCCTCCCCCTTCTCATCTGTTCGGGGAGCGTCGCGCTCTTCAGATTTTTGAGCGGAAATCTCTTGATCCGGTAACGTAGACGTGCGGCTTTCCCTGGCGTTATCTTCCGTTGAAGATTCGGCGCCGCCCTCTTTGAGCACCGCCATCACATCGCCCCGCTTCAGCGTTCCGCCCTCCTCAACCTTCAACCCCATCACCCCGTCCGCCGGTGCGAAAACCTCCAGAACAATTTTATCTGTTTCCACATCCGCGAGCTTGTCGTCCCGCGTCACCTTGTCCCCGTCATTCACATGCCACGTCAGCAGGGTCGCTTCATCAACAGATTCGGGAAGTTCGGGGGTTTTGATATCAATGCTCATGGATTCACTCGGAAAGGTTGGGTTCATGTAAAGAAAAAGGAAACATGTCAGGTAAAGGAGGGAACTTCAAGATCAAGCGCCTGATGAATCAGTAATTGTTCGCGCTGATTATGCCGAAGCGGACTGCCACCGGCCGGTGCCGAGCAGGCCACCCGCCCGGCGAAACTGAGGGTGTGGTGATTGCGGATGCACTGGTGCAGCCGATGCTGGATCTGGTACCAGGCACCCTGGTTAATCGGCTCCTCCTGACACCAAACCACATCCCGCAGGTTCGGGTAGTGCTCCAATTCCTGTTTCAAGGCCTGCTCATCAAAGGGATACAGCTGCTCAATCCGGATCAGCGCCACGTTGCGAAGTTCGCGGTCCGCTCGTTTAGCCGCCAGTTCGTAATACACCTTGCCGCTGCACAAGACCAGCCGGGTGATTTTTTCCGGCTTCATATGGGTGTCGACTTCCGGAATCAAATTCAGAAACCGTCCCTTGGACAGGTCTTCCAAACTGGAGAACGACTCTTTCTTGCGAAGCATACTCTTCGGGCTCATGATAATCAGCGGAATCCGGAGTTTGCGGACCAACTGACGCCGCAGCGCGTGAAACATCTGCGCCGCCGTCGACGGCACAATCACCTGCATGTTCTCCTGGGCGCACAACTGCAGAAACCGCTCAAGCCTCGCCGAGGAATGCTCCGGCCCCTGGCCCTCCCAGCCGTGCGGCAACATCATCACCAGCCCCGAAAACAAATTCCACTTCTGCTGGGAGGAGCTGATGAACTGGTCCACCAGCACCTGCGCCCCGTTCGCAAAATCCCCGTACTGCGCCTCCCAGAGGGTCAGGGTTCCGGGCTCCGTCATGCTGTACCCGTATTCAAAACCCAGCACCGCCTCCTCAGAGAGGATCGAATCAAACACGTTGAAGTTCGTGCCCCGCTCCGCGGCCATTCGGGCCAGGGGAATAAACTTGCGGCCGGTGTTGTAATCATGCAGGGCCGCATGCCGGTGGAAAAACGTGCCCCGCCCGCTGTCCTGGCCCGAAATCCGAACCCGGAACCCCTCGTCAATCAGCGACGCGTACGCCAGCGTTTCCGCGCAGCCCCAATCCAGCGGTGAATCTCCGTTCACCATCGAAATCCGGTCGTCAATCAGTTTGCGCACCCCCGGATGCAGCGAGAAATCCTCCGGAACCGAACAGGCTTCGCCGCCCAGTTTTTTCAATTTGCGGACGCTCACGGCGGTCTTGGCCTTGTCCGACCATTTTCCGTTCAAATAGGGCCGCCAGGCAGTGTAATACTTTGTGTGCAGATCCCGCGGAACAATGTTGGGGGCCACCTGTTCGCCTTCATCCAGCGCATCCCGATACGCCATGAACATTTCTTTTTGCGTATTCTTCTCTATCACCCCTTCGCGCTCCAGTCGGCTGGCGTACACCGTCGGTGTTCCCGGATGTTTACGGATCACCCGGTACATCATCGGCTGGGTCACAGAAGGTTCATCCCCCTCGTTGTGTCCGTGCCGCCGGAAACACATCAAATCAATGTAGACATCCTTTTTAAATTTCATCCGGAAATCCACCGCGGTCCGCACCGCCCAAATCACCGCCTCGGGATCATCCCCGTTCACATGGAAAATCGGACAGTTGTTCACTTTTCCCACATCCGTGCAATAGAGAGAAGACCGCGAATCCAGGGGATGGCTTGTCGTGAATCCGATCTGATTGTTGATCACCACATGCAGCGCCCCGCCGGTGCTGTACCCCCGGGTCTGCGCAAGCTGCGCCGTCTCATACACCACCCCCTGACCGGCCAGCGCCGCGTCCCCGTGCACCAGTACCGGCAACACCTTCGTGAGCGTCGCATCCCCGGCGCGGTCCATCCGCGCCCGGGAACTCCCGCAAATCACCGGATTGATAATCTCAAGATGTGACGGATTAAACGCCAGCGCCAGGTGAACAATGCCTCCGGGCGTTTTCACATCCGAACTGAACCCCTGATGATACTTCACATCCCCGGTCATTTTGTCGTCCAGCCCCTGTACATGATCCCCGAACTCCCGGAAAAGCGCGCTCGGCGCCTTGCCCATCACATTGGTCAAAACATTCAGCCGCCCGCGGTGGGCCATCCCGATCACCACCTCATCCACCCCCTGCGCCCCCGCCCGCTGAATCGCCTCATGCACCAGCGGAATAAACGACTCCCCGCCCTCCAGCGAAAACCGCTTCTTTCCCGAGAACTTCACATGCAAATACTTTTCCATCCCCTCACTCGCCGTCAAATGCGACAGCAGGTTCAGCCTCTCCTCCGTCGAAAGGTTTTCCTTCGCCCGCGTGCTCTCAATCCGTTTCATCAGCCAGTTTTTCTGATCCGCGTCCGAAATGAACATGTATTCAATCCCGATCGATCCCGTATACGTCTCCCGCAACATGTCCACGATATCCCGAAGCTTCATGTAATCCGGCGCCACCAGATTGCCGGTGTTGAATTCAACGTCCATGTCCTGCTCGGTCAGGCCCAGTGCATACGGGTCCAAATCCGGCACGTTCGGCTGCACCCGGAGCCGAATCGGATCCGTCTTCGCCGCCACATGCCCGAGAATCCGGTACGCCTGAATCAGCCGCAATACCGCCGCCTGCTTTGCCATCCACCCCTGATCCATCGCCGGCTCAATGTGCGCCGGCGCCAAAACCAACGAGCAGGCCGAACGCGTCCGCACCTGCCTGGAAATTTCCTCCTGCAAAGAACGGTGATTCACAAACCCCGGACCGCCAGCCTCCTCTTCAAACACCTCCCGCCATTCGGCCGACACCGAACCAGGGTCTTTAATGAACTCTTCCTGTAAAGATTCCAAATAAGCCAGCGCGCTGGCATCGGGCAAACCGTTTCCGTTTAATTGCATAAGGGTCCGTGGATAAAAGGGTATTTGATTTTCATATGATCCTAACCGTAATCCATCGGCGTTCAACCTTTTTCCACTCTGGAAAACACAGAGATAACATTCCGCCGTTCTTTCGCTTGCAACCCTGAAAAAACCGATTACCTTGACGTCAAGATATAAACCATCAGAGAGATCCACCATGAACCACCCCACAACCGGCCTGCACCACATCACCGCCATCGCGTCCGACGGCCCCAAAAACCTTCATTTCTATCAAGACATCCTCGGAATGCGGCTGGTCAAAAAGACCGTCAATTTCGATGTGCCCGGCTCCTACCATCTCTACTACGGCAATAAGGCCGGAGACCCGGGCACCGCCCTCACGTTTTTCCTGTGGCCCGATTTATCCCCGGCCCGGCCCGGGGCGGGCGTCACATCCCTGACCCGGCTGGCAATCCCCCAGGGCTCTCTGTCGCACTGGGAATCCCGCCTGACCGGGCACCGGATCGATCACACCCGCGAACGCCGGTTTGACGAGGACATCCTTCGGTTTTCCGATCCCGACGGACTCGCGCTCGCGTTGGTCGAACGCCCGCTGGGCGAAGGAGAAGACATCATTGGATTTGACGGAGCCGAACTGCGCCTCCGCGCCGCGGCCCCGACCCAGGATCTGCTCTTCGCCATGGGCTACAAGCCCTACAAAACGGACGCGGACCGCGAACGCTTGATCGCCGGAAACCCCGCCGCATGGGGGCAGTATATCGATCTGTGGGCCGACCCGGAGGCCCCCGGCGCCCGACAGGGTCTCGGCGCGGTCCACCACATCGCCTTCCGCGCCGCCGACGACACCCACCAGGCCGCGTTTCACACCCTGGCGGAATCGCGCCGCCTCATGCCCTCTCCGGTGATGGACCGGAGCTATTTCCGATCCATCTATTTCCGCGAGCCCGGAGGCATCCTCTTCGAAGTCGCCACCGATGAACCCGGGTTCACCGTGGATGAACCGCTGGAAAGTCTGGGGCGGGCCCTCAAACTTCCCCCGCCACTCGAAGGCCGCCGCGCCGAAATCGAAGCCCTGCTGCCGCCGCTATGATGTGTAGATCCACACCAGCGGGACCATCAGCAACAGGCCGACGAACATCGCCGCCAGCCAGAGTAAGCCTCGAATATCGGATTCTTTCATCAGTTCATGTCGGATTCGGGACATAGTTTCCGCCCCGACAGCGTTTTAGATAATTGAGCGCATGCACCTGACCGGTCATTTCCAGATCACCCTTATAAACGGGGTCGTGCCAGCCTTCGATATCAATGCACCCCCGGAAGCCGCCCTGACGCAGTTTGGAAATGATCGCGGTCCAGTCGCTGTCGCCGAACCCGGGAGTCCGATGAAACACAAAGGGCTGCACCGCCTGAGCCACGGAGGGACGGGCAATGTCGTCATGCACCGAACTGTGAATGCCGTATTTCCGAATCCGGTCCCAGAACACCGTGGCATCTTTGCCGTGCACATGAAAAATCCGGTCGATCCAGTCGTCCAGCTGAGGCATGGGATCTATCAGGCTGACCAGCTGATGGCAGGGCTCCCATTCCAGACCAATATTCGGAAGCGGCACCGCGTCAAACATCAGTTCCCAGGCGGCGGGATTGTGAGCGATATTCCAGTCGCCCTGTTGCCAGGTGCCGCCCATGTCGCAGTTCTCAAACGCGATGCGGACCCCGTGCTCCCCCGCAAGTTCGGTTAACGGCAGAAACACCTCCCGGAAGCGGTCCATGCTCGCATGAATGGGCTGATCCCGCAACCGCCCCGCAAATCCCGCGACAATGTCGCACCCGAAGGCCTTCGCATTCAGAATTGCCTCCCGGAACGCTTTGCGGGTCACCTCCGCTTTTTCGTCATGCTCCAGTGGATTGCCGAACACGCCCAGACTGGAAACCACCGCCCCGCTCTCCTCGACGAGTGGAAGCACCGAAGCCGCCAGGGCATCCAGCCGGGTCTCCCCCAGCGTTTCCCAGAACGTGATACTGAACGACTCAAAGCCGTGCGGCAGAATCTGACGGATATAGTCGGCGCTTTTCGGAGATCCGGGCACAAGCGTTCCGATACGGATATCCTGATGATTTTCGCGGTTTTTCATAAAAAAATTCCTAAGCATTAAGGTTCAAACGATGCAACCCCGTCCATAATCATCAAACCGGACTCTGTCCACCCCAACCGGAATTTAACCAACGATTCTTTAAATTACCTGTTAATATATAATACTTTTTCACCCCGAAAAGGTTTGGCGTTTTGTCGGGGAATCGGTAAATCGCATGTATGAACGCAAGCGATCCCAACAAAAAGACCACCGTAGGCACCATCGATGACGAAATCCTGGCGTTTACCGCCGGAAAAGATCTGGTATTGGACCTCCAGCTCGCGGAGGCCGACTGCTACGGGAGCGCCGCCCATGTCACCATGCTTTCCCGCATGCCGGTCACTCCACCCGTGCTCACGCCCGCCGAGGCGGATCAGGTCCGCGCCGGCCTCGGAACGATTCTGCAACAGGTGCGTCAAGGCGCGTTCGAGATCCAAACCGAGGACCAGGATGTCCATCTCGCAGTCGAACGTCAATTGACCGAAACCCTGGGCGACCTGGGAAAAAAAATTCACACCGGGCGCAGCCGCAACGATCAGGTGGCCGTGGATCTTCGCCTCTTCGCCCGGGACCGCCTTCTGGATTTGATCGGGGACACCGCGCACCTGGCCGAGGCGCTGACCGCGTTTGGCGAAACCCATCAAAAAGTCCCCATGGTCGGCCGCACCCACATGCAGCCCGCCATGCCCTCCAGTGTCGGCGTATGGGGCACCTCTTTCGCCGAGGCGGTTCTCGAGGATTTGAGCAGTCTGCGGCATGTGTACACCCTCAACGATCAGTGTCCGCTGGGCGCGGCCGCCGGATACGGTGTGCCCCTGCCCATCGACCGGCAGCTCACCAGCGACCTGCTCGGATTTTCCCGGCCGATCCACAACGTGTCCCACGCCATCAACGCACGCGGAAAACTTGAAATGCAGATTTTGCAGGCGCTGGGACAGCTCATGGTCACCGTGTCCCGCATTGCCCAGGACCTGATGCTCTACACCCTGCCGGAATTCGGATACTTCCGCATTCCCAAAGCCTTCGGCACCGGCAGCAGCATCATGCCCAACAAAAACAACCCCGACGTGCTTGAACTCCTGCGCTCAAAAGCGGCACTGGTGCTGGGATACGGTCAGAGCATCAGCATGATCCTTCATGCCGCCCCCGGCGGATACAACCGGGATCTCCAGGACACCAAAGAGCCGTTCCTTGAGGGCCTGGCGGTCACCCGCGCCTCCGTCCGCATCCTCGCGCGCTGTGTGGAGGGCCTGGAGGTCAACCCCGACCGATTGCGCGCCGCCTTCGACGGCGGGGTGTTCGCCACCGATGTCGCGCTCGCCAAAGTCGCCGAAGGCATGCCCTTCCGCGATGCCTACCACTACGTGAAAGAGCACCTGGCCGAACTGGATTCCGCCGATCCCGACGAGGCCATCGCCCGCAAGACCCATCTCGGCGGCACCGCCGGTCTCGACTTCGGACTCTACCACGACCGGATCCGAACGGCCCGCGCCGCCGCGGCCGCCGACCGGAGTCATGTGCTCAACATCAAGCAAAACCTGATCGCTTAACGTTTGATACAGCCCGTTTTCAGGAGATCTCGGCCACCCGCACCACCAGATTGCTGCCGTAGGGATAGCCTTTGCAGTAGAGCTGAAACCCGTCGCCCTCGGGAATAATGTCAAGCTCCTCGCCGGTGTCCAGCCAGCGCGCGGAGGACGGAACCTCCAGTCCCGTAATCCGTCGCGGTCCTTCATGTGCGCCGGCCTCTTTGGTTTTGTGATCGTTATTGGTGATTGGCAGATCGTGCGCGAAATAGTAGCGCTTGCCGGTTTCTTTGTGACGCAGCACAAAATCCCGACCTTCAGAGCCGCAGGCCACGGGCCGGGTCTCGTACAGGGCCGGAGCCATCAGATTCGCCCAATCCCCCACCCGCTCCAGACAGGCCGCTTCATAGGGCGGCACGCGCCCGCCCGCCGTGGGGCCGATATTCAACAAATAATTCGCTCCGGCCCGGCGGCAGGCGGCTAAATCGGTAATGACCTCGGCCGGTGATTTGTACATGAAATCGCGCGAGCCGATCCCCCAGTGCAGATTCATTGTCTGACACATCTCGGCGGCCACATATTTCGCCATCCCGCCGCGGTCCATCGGCTCGGGACGTCCCTGCTCATAGGTCACCACATCCAGCATCGGATGTCCTTTGGCTCCGAGGGCGTTGATGCTGGAATTGTTGACGATAATCGCCTCCGGCTGGTGACGGCGGATCATGCTGTAGAGGCGGTCCTCCTGCCAGTCCGCACCGGGCCGGGACCAGTTGCCGTCGAACCAAAGGCCTCCGATATCCCCGTATTGCGTGCAGAGGATTTCGACGGACGCGATCAGATAATCGATATACTCCGCAAACGCCTTGTCATCACATGTTTCCGTGTCACGGGACCAGTCGAGGGTGGTATGATAAAAAAACGGCACGATGCCCTCACCGCGGCAGGCCACCACAAATTCGGAGATCAGATCCCGGCCGGCCGGACTGTGCGGCGCATCGTAGGTGTTCAATCCCCGCGTGTCATAGAGCGAAAATCCGTCATGATGCCGCGTGGTCAGACAGATATACTTCATCCCGCACCGTTTTGCGAACCGGGCCAGTTCCCCCGCGTTGAAGGCCTCCGCCGTAAACCCTTTTATCAGTTCCCGATAGGTGTCCATCGGAACGCCGTGCCATTTTTTATACCATTCGCCCTGTCCGACCTGGCTGTACAGGCCCCAGTGGACAAACAGGCCGTAAGCCAGGGATTCAAAACGGTCGATATACGGTGCGGGAGCGGGGGTGGTTTTCATATAATGTTCCTTTTTAATCATCTACTTCAACATCGGCCAAAGTGGAAGGCTGAAGAGGCCCGCCAGAAGCGGAAGAAAATTGGGCAATCCGAGACTTTTGACGAAGACGCCGTACCCGATCAGCACCACACCCGTGATGATCAGGTAGATTATGCTCCAGCGGCGCATCCGCCACAGACCGATGTAGCCCACAAAGCCCAGCGAAAGCAGGATCAGCATGTTCCGGATATAGTCCGGGTGAATGTTGGCAAAGGCCTCCTCCACATCCGACCGCCCGATGCTGTTCAAAAAGATCGTGTACACCGCGAAATACACGCCGCAGTGAAACACGATCATTAAAGGCCGGTGCTTCATCATACAAGCGCGGCCAGCGCCGCTTCGCGAACGCGCCCGGCCATTTCCGCCGTGCTCACCCGCTTCGTTTTGCCTTCGCGGTGCAGATCCGCAGTCCGCAGCCCTTCATTCAGAGCGGCATCCACTCCTGCGCGGATGGCGTTGGCGATGTCCCCCTGCTCAAGCTCGTCCATCATCATCGCCGTGCTCAGCAGCATCGCGACCGGATTGGCGATGCCCTGTCCGGCAATGTCCGGGGCACTGCCGTGCACCGGCTCGAAAAGGCCCACATTTCCGCCCACACTGGCGGAGGGCAGCAGCCCCAGCGATCCGCCCAGGGTGGCGGCCGCGTCCGACAAAATATCGCCGAACAGGTTTCCGGTCAGAATCACATCAAACTGCGAGGGACGCACCACCAGTTGCATGGCGGCGTTGTCGACATACATGTGGGTCAGCTCCACATCGGAAAATTCATCTTTGTGCAGTTGCGTGACCACATCGCGCCAGAGCTGCGAGACCACCAGGACATTCGCTTTGTCCACGGAACAGACCCGCCCGCCTCTGCGGCGGGCCCAGGTGAAGGCCACCCGCGCAACCCGCTCAATTTCCGGGGTTGTGTAGCGCATGGTGTTGAACGCGTCCTCCGCGCCCGGCTCCCCGGAACGCCCGCGGGGTTCGCCGAAGTAAATCCCCCCGGTCAGTTCACGCACCACCAGCATGTCGGTTCCGGCGATCGCCTCCGGCCGCAGCGGCGAGGCGTCGGCAAGGGCGGCGCTGACCGACACCGGACGCAGGTTGGCGAACACCCCCAGTTCCTTGCGGATTTTCAGCAGACCGGACTCCGGACGCATCGCCCCGGTGTGATGGTCCCACTTCGGCCCGCCCACCGCGCCCAGCAGAACCCCGTCGGAAGCTTTGGCCTTGGCAATCACCGCATCGGGCATGGGATCCCCGTACGTGTCAATTGCCGAACCGCCGGCGTGATCCTCTTCAAACGAGATCGACACACCTTTTTTCGCGGCCAGAACCTCCAGCGTTTTCACCGCCTCATTGCACACTTCAGGACCAATCCCGTCACCGGGGAGAACAAGAATCTTCATCTGTTAACCTCTATAAATGTAAAAATTAGATTGAAAGGCGCTCTCTAACCATTTAGCAAAGGCTTGCAAAGCGGAAAACCTCGTGCATTTTTGAAAACCGGGATTTCACGTGACCCGCAACCCTTTTAAAACAGCAACAACCCGCAACCAAGGATCGCTCAATGAGTCTGGATATTGAAAAAGACATGGCCACTGTCACCATCAAGGATAAAACGTTCACAACCGATGTTCTGACCGGCACGGAAAACGAGGTGGCCCTTGACCTGCAGGCTCTGCGGAAAAACACCGGGATTATCGGCCTGGACCCGGGTTTCGGCAACACCGGCAGTTGCAAAAGCGCCATCACCTTTCTTGACGGCGAAAAGGGACTGATCCGCCACCGGGGGTATGAACTGAAAGAACTCGCCGACAACTGCACCTTTCTGGAAGTGGCCTATCTGTTGATTCTCGGCGAGCTGCCCACCCCGCATCAGCACCGCCAGTTCATGGAAAAAGTCAAAGAAAACAATTTCCTTGGACCCAGCCTGCAGGAGCTGCTCAACCACTATCCCAGCAATTCCCACCCCATGGCTGTTCTCGCCTCCGTGGTCCTCTCCCTGACCGGATTTTACGCGGACCTGGGCAAAGAAAAATTCTATGAACTGGATATGGACGCGGTGCGCCTGCTGGTCAAGACCCCGCTGATCGCCGCCCACAACTACCGGCGCAAACGCGGCATGAAATATATTATCCCCGACAACACCCTCGGATACGCGGAAAACTTTCTCTACTGCATGTTCGGCCGCTCGCTCGATCCGGAGCGCCGTAAAATCATGGCCGACGCCATGGAAAAGCTTCTGATCATCCACGCCGACCACGAGCAAAACTGCTCCACCTCCACCGTCCGCATGATCAGCAGCTCCAACGCAAACGTCTACGCCGCCATCGGCGGCGGCATCGGCGCGCTCTGGGGCCCGCTCCACGGCGGAGCCAATGAGGCGGTAATCAACATGCTTGAATACATCAACATGACCGGCGGCAATATCGATGCCGTCATCAAGCGCGCCAAAGACAAAGACGACGAATTCCGCCTCATGGGCTTCGGTCACCGCGTCTACAAAACCTACGATCCGCGCGCTCACATCGCCAAGGCGGTGGTTGACGATCTACTCGAAAAACTCGGAGTGGAGGAGCCCCTGGTGGACATCGCCATGCAACTGGAGCAGGTCGCCATTCACGACGAATACTTTGTCTCCCGCAATCTGTATCCCAACGTCGATTTTTACACCGGCACCGCATACAAGGCCATGGGCATTCCCAAGGAAATGTTCACCGTGCTCTTCGCCATGGGGCGCATGGCCGGATGGCTCGCCCATCTCATCGAATTCCGGAACGACGAGGACCGCCGCATCAGCCGCCCCCGCCAAATTTACACCGGCGCCCCGCAACGCCCCTTTGTTCCCATGGATCAACGGGGCTAAACCCGACCGGGGGCCGCGGCACATGCGCCTGCCAGCCTGCATTATACTTCTCTGGATGCCGCTCGGCGTCCGGAGTTTCGCGCAGCAGCTCCCGGACGTCTATTTTGTTGCCGAGGGCTACTATACCCTCGCCCCGGCACGGACGGGAATGAACCGGCTCAAAGTGCCCGTCCCCCCTGCGAAACGGGAGCACAACTGGGTTCTCATGGATGAACAGGGGCACACCTGGCCCTTTTCCCGCATCAATACCGAAGCGAGTGACCTTTTGGTGTTCGACGCCCCCGCCGAAAGACCCCTCCGGTTTTTGTACGGAAACATTCCCGAACCCTTCCTAACCGAGCCCCCGCGTCCGCCCCCCGATCCCGAGACCTATATTCTGGTCCGGTTCACCGGACACCGAAGCCTCGAAGGCCTTCAAAAAACCGCCGGGCTCAGGCGCCCGCTCCAAATGCTCGCCCTCTGGTGTATTGTGGCCGTCTTCTCTTTCACCGCCCTCGGCACCTGGTACCGGAAACAAATTCAGTGAAGATCCACCCGAAACCCCTCTTTTAAATCAAACAGGATATATTGGACGTTTTCATATGGACAACACAGCCATATTTTGAGTTCCGGCAAGATCACCTTGCCTTTTTGAAGAAGAAACTTAGAAGTAAATGATTATGGATGAATTAACCCTTCTCGGCGCAAGCCGCACCCCCGTTCCCGACTCGCCGGACGAGGCGACCCTCGAAACCTTCGCCAACACCCATCCCGGCCGGGACTATGTGATCCGCTTCGACTGTCCGGAATTCACCGCCCTCTGCCCGCTCACCGGTCAGCCGGATTTTGGTCACATTACCATTGAATACGTGGCCGACGCCCGTTGCATTGAGAGCAAAGCTTTAAAGATTTATCTTTTCAGTTTCCGCAACCACGGAAGCTTTCACGAGGAGGTCACCAACCGCATCCTCGACGATATCGTCGCCGCCTGCGCCCCGCGCCGCGCCAAAGTCATCGGCAACTTCCGCCCCCGCGGCGGCATTGCCATCCACGTCACCGCCGAATACGAAGGCCCCGCATCATGAAATTCCTGCTGCTCTGCTTAACCGCCCTGCTCCTCAACGCCTGCGGGCGCGCACCCGCCGCCCCGGAATCTGAAACCGCGCATGTTTCCATCCGGGGCATGACCTGCGAAAACTGCGTCCAGGGCATTCTCTCCACGTTGGAACGTGTTCCGGGATTTGCCGCTGCGACGATCAATCTGGAGACCGAATCCGCCGAAATTCAGTTCGATCCCTCCAAAGTGAACGGCGTCGAAATTGCGGAGCGGATTTCCCGCATCGGTTACCCCGCCTCGGTGGTGACCGAAGACGTCCGGGAATAAAACGTCTCATGAAACCGAAAAAAACCATTCTGGCGGGCATCTGCGGCGGGGTCGCCGCTTATAAAGCTCTCGATGTCGTCTCCGGACTGGCGAAACAAGGTCACAACGTACGGGTGATCATGACCGAAGCCGCCCGGCATTTTGTGGAGCCCGCCGCCTTTGCCGCCGCGAGCGGCGCGCCCGTCCTCACCACCCTCTGGCAGGAGGGAGACGGCGAAGACAAATATCCGCACCTCTACCCCTCCACCCGCGCCGACCTCTGCATCGTTCTCCCCGCCACCGCCAACAGTCTCGCGAAAATCGCGCACGGTATCGGCGATGATCTCCTCAGCACCGCCTGCCTTTCCCTGCCCGCGAGCTGCGAAAAAGTCTTTTGCCCCGCCATGAACGTGGAAATGTGGCGGAATCCCGCCGTTCAAGACAACGTCCGCATCCTCGAATCCCGCGGCTGGCTCCGGCTCGGGCCCGAAGACGGACACCTCGCCTGCGGCATGACCGGCCCCGGACGCCTGCGCGAACCCGCAGACATCCTCAACAATCTCGCCCCCCTGCTCCGTGACACCAAACCCCTCTCCGGCAAGACGGTGCTGATTCTCTCCGGCCCCACCCGCGAATATCTCGACCCTGTCCGCTACATCGGCAACGCCAGCAGCGGACGAATGGGCAAAGCCCTGGCGGAGGAGGCTCTACGCCGGGGGGCAGCAGTCCGGTTTGTCAGCGGACCCGTATCCAGCGAAAACCTTCCGGGCGGCGTTGATCTCAAACGCGTCACCTCCGCCGAGGAAATGCTCAGCGCCGCCCGCGAGGCGCTTCCGGGAAGCGACGCCGTTATTTTCGCCGCCGCGGTGGCCGACTACCGGGCTTCAAGCTACAGCCCGGAGAAACGCGCAAAATCCGAGGCCGGTCTGCGAATTGACCTGTCCCCCAATCCCGATATCGCCGCCACACTGTGCCGCGACCGCGCCCACCCCTTCAAGGCCGTCGGCTTTGCACTCCAGTCTCATGACGGCGAAACCTGCGCGCGGAAAAAACTGGAAGCCAAACATATCGACGCCATTATTCTTAACGCGCCCGATTCCATGGGCTCCGAAAGCGGTACGTTCAGTTGCCTGATCAACGGACAGGAGGAATTCACCTCCTGGGGCCGGATTCCGAAACACGATGCCGCAAAAAAGATCTTGAACTTGCTTGTCTGACAGGTTTCGATCAGGGTTTAGTTTATTAAACCGGAATCGCACCATGTTTCGTTCTCACATTTTCAGGATTAGCCTCTGTATGATTCAAGTCACAGCCATGGCCGACTGGCGCGCGGAAGCCGACCGGCGCATCGAACTCCACCGCAAAGGCTCCCATACCCTCCAGCTGCTGGACCGGGACGGTCAGCCGGTCACACAGGCTGAAGTCCGCATCGAACAAACCGGTCACGCCTTTCACTTCGGCACCTGCGTCAGCCACACTTGGCTTGAACGGGACACCCCGCCCGCGCGGCAATACCGGGAATTTATCGCCCGCCATTTCAACACCGTTGTCGGCGAAAGCTCGATGAAGTGGGCCTATACCGAACGCGAGCGCGGCACCCATGATTTCACCTGGGCGGATCAACTCCTGGATTTTGCCGGAGAGAACAACCTCGCGGTCCGGGGACACACGCTTTTCTGGACCAAAATCAGGTATAAGGCGGATTGGGTCAAAGAACTGCGGGGCGAAGAACTTCAGGAAGCCATGGAAAATCACCTCCGCCAGATCCTGCCCCGCTATCAGGGTCGACTGATCGCCTGGGACGGCATCAATGAAATGATCACCGCGAACTTTTTTGAGGAGCGGATCGGCGGCCATATCCGCCCCCATATTTATCGCCTGGCCCATGAGATCGATCCGGGCACCCCGCTGTACACCAACGAATATTCAATTCTCTGCAACGACACCGGCTCGGACGCCTACATCAAACTGTTGCGGGAGTTTATCAACGGGGGCGTGCCCGTCGGCGGCATTGGCATTCAGGAGCACGCGGCCGAACGCATTGCCGATGTCGCCCCCGAAGGCGACCAAATGGAGCGCCTTTCCCAATTCAAGCTCACCCCTCACGGCATGTGGACCCGGCTGGACCGTCTTGCGGAATTCAATTTGCCGATACACCTGACCGAAATCAGCTTCCGGGCGGAGGATGACGAAAAACGCGCCGAGGCCGTCGATAAATTCTTCCGGGTCGCGTTCGCTCATCCCGCCGTGGAGGCCATTATGCTCTGGGGCTTCTGGCAGCGGGCGCATTGGCTGGGGCGGCCGGCGGCGCTTTTTGACGAGGCGTTTAATCCGCTCCCCGCCGGTGAAGCCCTGCTCAACCTGCTTGAAAACGAATGGAAAACACGGGAAACGCTGGCGCCGGATGCCGACGGGTATATCAGCTTCCGGGGGTTTTTCGGACCCTATCAGGTCCGAATCACCGACGAAGCGGGTAAAACCAGCCTGCACACCTTCGACCTCAGCCCGGAAAACCGGGAAACTGTCCTTACACACTGACCCCTTGCGCCACCGCCGTTAAGCGTTCTGCAGCGCAAGCAGGAACTCGGCGTTGGACTTGGTCTTCTTCAGACGGCTGATCAGCACCTCCATGGCTTCAACCGGCGGAACACTGTTCACCGCCTTGCGAAGAATCCAGGTGCGCTGCAACTCGTCGGGATGCATCAGAAGATCCTCTTTCCGGGTGCCGGACTGAGAGATGTTGATCGCGGGATACACCCGTTTCTCCACCAGTGCCCGGTCCAGCGCCAGTTCCATGTTGCCGGTGCCTTTGAACTCCTCGAAAATAACTTCGTCCATCCGCGAACCCGTATCCACGAGCGCGGTGGCAATGATAGTCAGACTCCCGCCGTTTTCAATGTTGCGGGCCGCGCCGAAAAAGCGCTTCGGTTTCTGCAGGGCGTTCGCGTCCACCCCGCCGGACAGAATCTTTCCACTGTGCGGCTGGACCGTATTATAGGCCCGGGCCAGACGGGTGATGCTGTCCAGAAGAATCACCACGTCCGCGCCATGCTCCACTTTGCGCTTGGCCATTTCAATCACCATCTCGGCGACCTGCACGTGCCGGTCCGGGGGCTCGTCAAAGGTGGAACTCAACACTTCAGCCTTGGTGTTGCGCTGCATATCCGTCACTTCTTCGGGCCGCTCATCAATCAGCAGAATGAATAATTCCACTTCGGGATGATTCGTCGAAATCGAGTTCGCGATATCCTGAAGCAGCACGGTTTTACCGGTCCGGGGCGGCGCCACAATCAACCCGCGCTGCCCTTTGCCGATGGGAGCCACCAGATCAATCACCCGCATCGAAACCGTGGGATTCTCTTTGGTGCGCTCCATCACCAAACGCTGGTCCGGAAACAGCGGGGTTAAATGTTCGAAAGGAATCGTGGTGCGGCGACCTTTTTTGGGTTCCTGGCCGTTGGTTTTATCCACACGCCCCAGTCCGAAGAAACGTTCCTTCGGACGCGGCGTCCGCAGTTCCCCTTCCACAAAGTCTCCGGCGCGCATTCCATAATGCCGTATCTGAGACGCCGAGACAAACACATCCTCCGGCGTCGCCAGATAATTGTACAGCGGTGAACGGAGAAATCCGCAGCCGTCCTGCATGATTTCCAACACCCCGCGGGCGAAAACCGCGCCATTCAGCTGAGCGTTGGCCCGGACAATCTCTGTGATCAGCTCGCTCTTCCGAAGCCCGGCGGGATCGGGGATCTCCATCTGTTCCGCTTTAAGGACCAGATCCGGAACCGACAGTTTCTGCAGCTCATATAGCTTCAGTTCGGGGCCGTCTTTGGGCCCTTCATCCGCAAGGACATCCTCCATGCCGTACCGGGAATTCCCGCCCCGCCGGGGACCCTGAGGGCCTTGAGGACCTTGACGGGACGGTGGGCCTGCATTGGGCGCTCCCGGGGTGTTGCGGCCACGTCTGCGGCGGCGCCGGGCCAGTTTGGACTCACGGTCCTGGGCGGAAAAACGGCCGCCATCATCGCCGCGGTCGCTTCGGTCGTTTCGCTCCGAATTCCGGCGGCTCCGGTCCGGATTCCGTTCCTGACCGCGATCATTGGAATCGCTCCGCTCACTCCGGTCTGCATTGCGTTCTTGACCGCGGGAGTCTGCATCGTTCCGCTCATTCCGTCCCGAATTCCGCTCATCCCCGCGGGCGTCCCGTTCCTGACCCTCTTGTTTGTTACGGTCGGAAGACGTATCAGACTCACTGGCGGAAGCCGCAACCCGCTCACGGGGCTGGCGGACCGATTTCACCACGGATTCCGGAATGGGATTGGGGCCGGGCTCTTGCGGTTTTTGATCTCCGCCTCCGGCCGGGGAAGTGTCCTCCGCCTCTTTTTTCGTTTTCCTCGGCGCTCTTGCGCGGGGTTTGCGGACGGGCTTGGACTGCGACTCCGCTGCGGATGCGTCAGCGGATTGAGAAGTGGGTTCATCAGACATACGTTACCTCGGTTTTGTAAGAAATTGATGCAGCCAACATAAAACCTGTTGTTTCAGATCCTCTAAACTGCCATCATTGGTGATCGACCATGTGGATGCCGCACGTTTGCGGTCCACAGGCCATTGTGACTGAATTCGTTGTTTTGCCTGAGACTCGGTCAGTCCACGGGTCAACAGGCGTTTTATCATAAGCGGTTCAGGAGCCCAGACACAAAGGGTTCCGTCAAAATGGTTTTGCAACCCACATTCAAACAAGAGCGGAATCGATATAACGGCCAGAGGCGCGGATTGGCCGGACAACCATTCACGCCAGCGGCGGCCGACTTCAGGGTGAACCATCGCATTGAGCGCCAGCCGCTGCTCATCATCGGAAAAAACAATCTCCCCCAGGCGCCTGCGGGAAATCTGTCCGTCTCCCTGAAGGATTTCCCGCCCGAAATGATCCACAATCCGGAGATAAGCCTCTTCGCCGGGCTGAATCACATCATGTGCAACACAATCCGTATC
Organism: Verrucomicrobiota bacterium; assembly: GCA_020831625.1. GTDB lineage: Bacteria > Verrucomicrobiota > Kiritimatiellia > SS1-B-03-39 > UBA6053 > PXAS01. The sequence goes on from JAFIGD010000001.1 coordinate 124,505, forward strand.
CAATACCGGCACATGCTGCTCCAGCAAGATACGCTGGGCTTCACTTTTTCCGGCGGCAATGCCGCCGGTTAATCCCAAAGCATACGGTTTTACATCCATCATCGTTCACGTTCACGGGGAATCCCGAGAATTCCAATCAGTTCCATCGCGCCTTCGTGCTTCCAATGATACTCGGACAAAACACGCCAGGCCAGGCGTCTGGCCTGATCCGGATCACCTCTCCGGGCGGCAGAGAACGCGAGCTCCGTCAGGGTGTCGGCGAATTCAAGATCCTCATCGGTTATCACTCTGAAAATCTGATATCGCTCATTTGCCCAGAGGGGTTGAAACCAGACCGCTTCACGGGAAGCCCGCTCGAGGACATGCACCGCCGCGTGAGCGGGAGGATTAACAGCATCCACCATGTATCGGGGCGTTTCTCTGGGATCATTTTCCGCCCCCAGGCTTCCGAAAGCATGCACATAAATCCGCGCGCCGTGTGAGACAGCCCAGTCGCGAAACTCGCGCTCCGTTTGCAGATAAAGGTGTTCGTAGAAAGCACGAACTTTCTCCCGAATACCCGGCGATTCAAACTTGGGGTGCAGCAAAATCGGCATGCCGGTATCCGCCAGGATGGAGCCACTGACTCCAAAACCGGCTAAAACAGGCGCGGACGGCACTTCCAGCGCATTTAAAGCGCTGGTTAAACTCCGCAGCGCGTCATAAGACTGACCCGGATGCCCCCAGCGGTTGAACACACGGGGCTGCGAAAGCCCCATCTCTTCAAGCGCGCGGCGCATCATGGCCTGGTCAGCCGTTTCCATTCTTGCATTTGTGGGTTCAAAGAACAACATCCGGTGCAATTCAACGCCCGGAAGGATTAAAAGAAGTAATCCGGCAATCAGTTTACCAAGTCGGGGGATATTGGATAACCTTGCCAGTGCACCAAGCATACCGCCAATGGATGCCGCTGCAAAAAGGATCAAGTACACATGCATTCTGAAAAAAAGCACGTACATCGTCAACGTCACCAACGTGAACAGCAGAACATGCCTGGGAAACACGTCAGTGGATCGCTTTACAGCCCTGAACAAAAAAACCACCCCTGTAAGCAATGCCCAGAGAATGACCGGGAAATACGATTTTGTCAACAACCAAGTTGATGAATTCAAGGCGGGCGTCCACATGATCCGCTGGGCGTAACTCAGAACAGACGGGTCATACGGCTTTTGGTTGAGGTGAACAAGTTTAGCCCAAAACAACTCTCCAAAATGACTGTAATTGGTGACAAACACCCTTCCAATAAGCGTCCAGCAGACTGCAAACAGGATGAACACAGCCGATAATGCCGGAAGCCTCAATGCGGTCAACCTCTTATGTCCAAGCAAGCAGAGAACCATGCACAAAATCATCACCGGGGAAAATAAAAAACCCTGTCCCCTCAAATATGGATGGGCAAGCGAGGCGAGCATCAGTCCGGCCGTCACAGAAATCCAATCCAATCGTCTGGCATCACGGTATTCGGGCCTTTTCCAGGCCGTCAGGATCTCACCCAGCGCCCAGAGTCCAAAAAGATACTGACTGAAATCCCAAAAAACCTGTGAAAAACCGGCCGAAAGCCCCGCTAAAAGCAACAGAGCCCACCGCATCCTGGAGGAGATGTTTCTCCTAAGAAGCTGATCCGTCACTAAAAACAACATCATTACGGGAAATGCAAGATTCTCCCGTGACAGCGCCAACCCGGAGGAACGCACCGCAAAGGCTGGGCTCACCATTAAGATCAATCCACAGCCGATGCCCGCCCACCAGGATTTCCAACCCAACCCGGCCCAAAGTGCCGCCAAAGGAACCGCCAGGCTAAATAACACGGTGGAAACCCAACGAAAACGAGAAACGAGGGACCACTCCGAAGGAAGGAGCCTGGCCAGCGGGGCATAAAGAAATTCAGCGCCGATTGAATAAGTGCGCCAGCGGTTCACGCCCTCAGGATATTGAACCCTGGGATCAAACGCCTCGAGACGGCCGGATTCATAAACCTCCCGGGTCATCCGGTACTGAAGCGCGGCTTCAAGAATGAAAGGAGCCTCTTCGTCACCCGCCGTTCTCGTCTGCTGCGCAAGCACCGCACGCCGGACCGCAATCGAACCGGCCCATAGTCCGGCTCCAAGTAAAAACAGAAAAAGAAAACGTAGCGTGCGGTTCACAAAAGCTCGTGACGGGGGGGAAGTAATTTATGGACATTAAAAAGCAGCGCAACGTTCATCGTTGGCTGCTTTTAAAACCCAACTCAAAAAAAGCCGGGCAACCTGCAGGACTTATCGACCCGCACCGCCGCTGACCAGGTCCGGACGGGACGGATTGACGGAGTTCCCGGCGGGATCCACCAGTCGGGCCGTCACGAAGATCAGCAGATTCCGTTTTTCCGAACGGGATCCTTCACTGCGGAAGAGTCGTCCGATAATCGGCAGATCTCCTAAAAGCGGAATTTTATCATTAAAACGGACAACATCCTCGCGAATCAGTCCGCCCATGACCACCGTATGACCGTCCCACACAATCATGGAGGTGGAGACATTCCGCGAAGCAAACACCGGCTGCGGCATATTAATGGTGAAGAACTCAGTTCCATCCCCAACCGGATAGTTGGAACCATACTGCAACCAATCCACCAATTCGGCAATTTCAGGCCGAAGCGCAAGATTGATCGTGTAATTATCAGCGGCAACGGTGGGGGTGACATTTAAGATCACACCGGTCGAACGGGTTTCAAACGCGCCGGGGGTCACGGTGGGCGGCGGAATATTAATCGTGACATTCCCTTCAGCGGTGCTGCCTCCGACACCGCCGGAGATTTCGATGGTTTCCACCGTGAATTCCGTCGGGTAAATAATTTCCGTAACAACTTCAATTGAAGCCGGTGTGCCGTTCACAGTCGTCACACGGGGAGCGGACAGCAAATCCGAACTGCCTTTTTGATCAATGGCGTGAATGATCATCTGCAATTCAGGATTGGTCAAAACCCCGCGCATAGACAAAATATCACCGATCGGGTTGAACCCGCTGCCTTGCACCCCCCGGGATCTGGGAAGTGTGGAATTCGCTTCAGCGTCAAAATCAAAGAAACGCATGGCTCCGGTCACCCCGGCGGAATTTGCATCCGCCTGAATTCTCGGACGGCTTGAAACCGGGCCCGGACCACGCTGAACCAGAAGCTGTGCGTCGTCACCAAGGATCCATTCCACACCGATCTGATCCAGGTCGCGCTGCAAGACCTCAACAAACCGGGCTTCAATCTCCACCTGACGGGGACTGACGTTAATCTTCGCCAGAACCTCTTCAAACTGGGGGAATTGATCTGGAGTCAAGGTAACCACAAGCTGAGCAATCATGGGCTCGTAGGCGACTTCGGCGCCTTCAGGGAAACGAACACCGTACCGCTCGAAGAGCGCCCGGACATCGGGACCATCATCTCCGCCACCGCCGCCACCGGCAGGGGGTGAGGGTGCGAAAGGATCGCCGCCACCGCCAAACGGATCACCGCCACCGCCGCCGCCTAAGCGTCGTCCGCCGCCACCCATTGTCCCGGTCACTGTCGTGAACCGCGCCGGATCAACCGGATAAAAACGGGTGACAAAGCGACCGCTTCCGATACGGTCAATGATCACAATATTCCGTTCAATACGATAGTAGAGCCCGGCAATTTCGGTAACCAGTTGAAGCGCGTCAAGCAATGAAATGTTGCGGACACTCAAGGTGATTGGACGAATACGTCCGGCCGGAGCCGACCCTCCACGATCGCCCGACGGTGCAGGAGCCGGGAGTCCGAAAATATCCGTCTGGGGTGAGGCCGCGGGCGCGGCGGCACCAGGTCCCCCGCCATCGGCAAGATCCGGATCCATGAATATGATATTCACTCCGTGGCCGGCCGGATCGTTTTCACGGCTGGCCAGAACCAACGTTTCTATCACATCCTGAATGCGGGCGGACTGAAAATTAATATTCGGAATCATGATTTCAGCGAGACGGGCCTCAAGGGCCTCAACGCTGGGATCGACAATCGCGCGTTCACCCCCGGTCATATTGACCGCGCCCCGCTGATCTGTCCGACGGGGACGCAACCAGCCGCGCTCCACATCCTCCATTTGCCGTTGAATGGATGCGTCCCGCTCAATACGTATCGCTTTGACCCGCTCTTCCGAAACGCGCTTAATAAAACGCAATGCGTCCGTATTGTAGCGCTCATACCGTAACACCTCTTCAAAGGAACGCTCGGCGGCATCGAAATCACCAACGTCCAATTCTCGACGCCCGCGGGCCAGAAGACGTTCGGCGTTCTCACGGGAAGTGCGGTACTGCTCCTCTTCTTCAATCGGACGGACCTCACGGCCGGTGCGCACCCGTTCACGGTAAACATTTATATCTCTGCGGAGCTGTGCAATCCGCGCATTATTCGGATTTGCGTCTTCCGCACGGCGAAGAAGTTCTTCCGCTTCAGCCAAATCCGCACCTTCGCGGCGGCGGTCATATACATTCCGTGCCCTCTGAAAAAAGGCTTCAGATTTAAAATTGCTGATCTGCCGACGAAGCGTGGCATGTTCGGGCACTTCCTGAATGGTATCAAGCGCCTGATCAAACAAGTTGATCGAAACAGTCCACCGCTCATTCCGAAAGGCTTCTTTACCATCTTCAAAGTTACGAAGTCCAAGGCGATGATTCCGCTGCAAACGAAGCTCTTCCTGAGCTTGTAAGGCTCTTGCGGCCTCGGTTCTTAATTCAGGATCGACCGTATCAACATCCGCAGCGGCATCTTCAGCAGGTTCCCCGGCATCTTCCTCAATAAATTCTTCAGCATCCACTTCGGGAATGTCCTGGTCCTCGACAACACCCGCTGAGCCATTGGCCTCTCCGAATAAATCGTCAAAGTTCATATCATCCTGCGCCCAGGTTATTCCTGTCCAGCCGGACAGGAGCAAAGTGGCCAGGAAAAGCCGGATAGACATAGCTTGCATACGGGAGGTCTCCTTCAATCGATTCATTCGGGTTGAGTTAAATTTCATTATTAAATCCTGTTCTAATCACTGCAGGTTCATTCTTAAAAAAACATACCGGGGTCAACAAGAAACGAATCCCCGTCTTCAAATCCATCCACCGGCTCTTCCTCTGGAGGAGCGGCCTCCTCCAATTCCGCGGAGGTGGCGGAGCGGATGGTGAGCTGAGAATCAGAATCACGTTCCGCTATTACGACAGTTTCCGCATGGATGTCAACGACCTTGTACGTTTTGTTATCCAAGTCGAAGCTTTCATCTGGTCGAACGGTTTTACTCCATTCCGGCCCCATGTAGAGGTGAAGCCTCGCGGTGCGGTTGACAACACTGTGCCGGGAACGGTCACCATCCCGATACAGACGGAAAGGAGTCCTTGCTCCGGAAATCATAACATATGACTGGTCCACAAACCTTCCGTCCACCATCTCGCCGGTCTGCACAAATCGGTCCGCCGAGAACTCATTGTTACGGCCAAAGCGGTTTCGGTTCTGACCCGTGGGATCCTCTCCGGCACGCACCCGTACCGTTTGCCAGTCATTCTGATCCGGATATCGAATCCGCATCTGCACCATAAACACATTCTCGGCAATCTGAGTGAACCCCCTGAATTCAAACCGTATGGTCTCCTCCTGAACATCCATCACCCGCAAAAATTCAATATGAGCAGGATAATCTGAAGGATCCGTGGGGTCATGCCCTCTCTCATACTGGAACAAAACGGTAAATCCGGTGCCATCGATGCTTTGATGGACGTCAGTGGGGTCATGCGGATCCAGACCCCAGCTGATCTTCAAATGATCCGGGATACCGTCCCCGGAAGAATCCCGGGCCCCTTCCACCTGCTCCATACCGCAAAAAGGACAGTGTGTGGCATCGGCGGGAATCAAGGAGCGGTCCTCCGGGTTGATGCAGACGACCCGTTCCTCCGGTGTGAACGAAGACATAGACACTTCAACACGGGGAGGATTGTCCGTCAATGTCCCCCTCAATTCGTCCAGTTCGGAAAAGTCGACAGATAAATCCTGTGGGGGCACAACAAGCCGCACGCTGTCCGTGGTGTCCCGGTTGTTGCGAAGGTTCATTAACGTCATTAGAGTCAGGCCCAGTCCGAGCAACAGAACTCCAAAAAGAATTTTTTCGATGTGATTTTTAAGAAATCCCATGTCAGGAACCTTGGGCAACGGGTTTAAGACGATAAAAGGTGACATCAAAGCTGACATCAAGCAACTCTCCGCCGACGGTCCGGTCTCTGCGTTCGCGCAGACCCGGGCGGGCAGCCGGAGCGACGTCCCCACCGGCCGGTGTGTCAGCCTGATTCATCAGTGCGGCCAGAAGCGGATTTGCGGGACGGCGCTCTGCACGGGCCGCGGCCTGAGTCCGCGCCGCTGCGGCCCCCATACGGGTATCCGGCCGGAGATAAGCGGGCCAAAGCTGTTGGTTGCCGTTAGTGATCGTCAGGTTTCGTACAACAACCTGATTGTCATCGGCAGCCAGGGCGTTCAGCAACCCCCAAAGCTTGTCTTCATAAATTTTGACACTCACCGTGAAAGAAACCTCTTCAAACAGTTCACGCCTGCGGCTGGTCACTGTCTGATCCGGCGTTGAAGCCGGAACATCCGCCCGGGGTTGGGTCGCCTGCTGACCCGCAAACAGACCACCGGTCGCCGGCGCGGCAGCACGCGGACGGGTCCCGGGTCGGGTAGTACCCTCTTCCGCTCTTCGGGGCTCAATCCTCACCAGTTCACTGATTCCAGTACCAAACAAGACCAACGCCATATGACGCATGGTTTCGAGCCGGATCATCAATTGTGGAATTTCCTGGGGTTCCGGCAAGGCTCCATCAAGATATTCCTGCAGGCCGAAGGAGGGATCCCGGAGAATCACGCCGTCATCCCCTCCCCGGGTCGCGACGGCGGCACCCGCAATCAGGGGCGGAACAAATTGCGTTCTCACAAAGTCCCCAAAAAGAGAGCGGCTCATTTGCACCGGGGTGATCTGCCCTTCCAGTATAATCTCTTTGATCTGGGCCCGCCGCTCGGTAAGTGCCTCGTTTTTGTCCCGCAAAAAGGCATGGCTGGCCTCTGAGGGAAACGGACGCATCGCGGCCAATTGGGACTGACTTCCCTTCAAACGGAGCACATCGCTTCGAAGTTCGGCAGTCTGCGCGCCAGTGCGAAGAATCATCACCACCAGGACGATCACCGCCACCAGTGAAACCGCGCCACTGACAATTAAAAATTTATACCGTTTCCAATTCATAACGACAAAGCCTCACTCAAATGAATTTCAATTCGGAACGTGGCAATGCTCCGACGCATATCGGCTCCACCGCCCGCGACCAGATCGGTGACACTCAACGTGAACTGCGTGTCCGCCGAAAAAGAATCCGCTGTTTTCAGGTCCTCAAGAAACTGGAGAATCGGGGCGTTGTCAGGACGGCTTAAATCGTCGTAAACAATATCCTTAAAAAAAGAACCGATTAAAACCAGACGGCGGGAGGGCTCATTTTCATCAGGACGCAACTGAGTGATCCAGACTCCTTCGGGAAGATGCACGCGAATATCCTCCAGCACCCTGGCCCACTGCGCACGCTCACGCACGAGCGTTGCAAATACCTCAAGATCGGTTTCGACCTGATCGATTTCACGCTGGACGCCCTCCATCTGGCGGGACCAGTTATTCAACTCATCCACTTGAGACTGTAAATAATCCCGAATTTCGCGCTGATTAGCCGCGTCTTTGTAGGTATGCACAAACAGGAGCGCCAAAATCACCACCAAAAGAAATGAGCTTGCGGCCAAAAGGCCCTGCTTCCTGCGGAAAAGGCTCTCACGAACAATCGAAGGCGGCAACAGGTTGAGCTCGATGGGTGTCGAACCCGCTTTTCTCAACCCCAGACCGACAACCTCCGCAAGAAGATGCCAATCCGACGCCATGCGTTCCCCGTCGACACCGGGTGCGATCTGAATCGCCTGCAAGGGGTTAAAATACTCCACCTCTATGTTCAACTTCTCTTGAAGAAACACATCAAGATACGTCATCACACTGCTTCCGCCGGTCAGAAGAATCCGCTGTGGCGCTTGGCCGTTTTGCTGACTGCGGTAAGTATTGATGGAGCGGACGATTTCAGCATGGAGCCGGGTCATCGAACTGCGGATGCATTTACTGACCTGATCCGCCTGAGGATCCTCAAGCGGCTCGTAGGCGCCACCCAGTGCAACCATTGAGACCTGCTCCTTGAGGGCCTCGGCCTCACCGAAACTGATTTTAAAATCATTCGCGATATTCTGGGTAATGGTGTGACCTGACACCGGGAAACTGCGGCTCCACACGCGCTCCTCTTCGGCAAAAATCACGCTGGTGGTTTTCGCACCCATATCCAGGATCATTGTGCAGCCATCCGTTTCGGGATACGTGTGACGGTAAGCATTGTAGAGGGCCGCAATGGAAATATCGACCATCTCGGTTTCCAGACCGCAAGCGCGAACCGCTTCAGCAAGATTCTCAACAATGTCCTGCTTGACCGCCGCCAGCAACACATCCATATCCCCCTCGGACCCTGGGAGAATTTGACGGTCCCACACCACCTCGTCCAAATGCGGGATGTTTTGCTTGGCCTCGTATTCAACAATCTGTGAAACCTTATCCCCGGATACCGGAGGCAGTTTAACGTAACGTGAAAATACATGCTGGCCCGACAGAGACAAAAGAACATGTCCGGGCTTAATCCTCATTTCCTTGAACAGCTCATCGACGGCGGAACCGGTGTAAACCATGCGGTTCGCCTCGTCCTGAGGGTCCAACCCGATTGCCCGGGTGCCGTAATTCATCAACGTGAGCTGATGGTCCTTGGATATCTGGAATTCAGCAAGCTTGATTGTGCTTGCGCCAACGTCGAGAGTAAGAATTCGTTTTGACATGTAAGGAGACTTTACAAAAGGTTCAAGGCTTGATGGTTTGGAACTGTTCGATTTCCACCAGGGCCCAGGGCGATTCCGCACGGTTCAGCAAAGGAATGCTGTGCGGGGTCTGTGTCGTCCACCAGCGGGAGGCGGCTGTGGACTGCGGCTGGACATCGCCGCCCGCCGGACGTCCCTGCACATTGTACACCACCGCCACGGCCGACGGACGTCCGAAGCGTTCAAACGTGTTCGGATCCAGAAACATCGCGCTGCGATGACGGCCGCGTTTGATATTTTGGTACGTGACGGAACCCGTGAACATGTTTGTGAGGGGCGCGCCCTGGGGGAAATTGCTCTCGTCGGCGGTCAACACCACATAGAACGTGATCGTCATTTCGTCCAGCCAGGGCAGATCCTGGTCGAATTCGGTTGTCAACTGCAACCAATCGCGCCGACCGTCCCGGCGGGTGGAAACACCCCGGACATTGTATTGAAAATCCGGTGTGGAAACCGCGTCAAAACGCACGCTGCGAACCGAGATAAACGTGGACGGATCGCGGGCAGGCGCCTCCTGGGCGAAGATCCCGCATTGGATCGACAATGTTATCAGGCCGAGTAAGCAATACCGTGTAAGGTTCATGGTGTGTCTCCGTTGTTTATTCGATACGTTATGCCGGGTGGGGTTCCGCAGTGAATCAGAAACCGCCCGAAAACGTAAGGGTCAATCAAGCCCTTTCCAAAACAGGAATGCAAGCAGTTTTCGTGATGATTTGCTTTTTTCTGCATCGTGCCTCCGCGTCACCGCCCCATCAGGCGTTCAGCGAATCAATGATGCTGATCAAGGGCAGAAACAATGCGATAACAATCGTTCCGACAATGACCGCGAGGAAAACAATCAGGAGCGGTTCAATCACGGACGTGAGTCCGGCCACCGCGTTGTCCACTTCATCATCAAAATTGTCGGCGATCCGCCGGAGCATCTGTGGCAATTCACCGGTTTCCTCACCCACTTCGACCATGGAGACCACCATCGGCGGGAAAATGCCGGTTGACGCAAGCGTGGGCGCGATGTTTTCACCTTCTTTCACCGCGTCATGCACCACATGAACCGCAGACTCCACGACCGCGTTTCCGGAGGTTTCCCCCACAATGGTCAGCGCCTGCAGCACCGGCACCCCCGAGTCCATCAGCTCACCGAGCGTGCGGGTGAACCGGGCGATTGAACTCTTCAAAAACATATGTCCGAACAAAGGCATATGGAGCTTGGCGTAATCCAGCGTGTACGCCCCTTTCGGTGTTTTGCGTGCGAATTTCGCGCCCATGACCATCAAGAAAACCACCACGGCGATAATGGGACCGATCGTGACAAAATTTTTCGAGAGGCTCACCACCATGTTGGTCAGCGGAGGCAAAGGCTGCCCCTGCATCACATCCGCGAAAATCGCTTCGAATTTCGGGATGATAAAGATCATCAGAAACGCGAGAATAATCACCGCCAGCGACAGCACCACCACCGGATACATCATCGCGCCCTTGACTTTGTTTTTGATCTTCTGGATTTTTTCCATGAACTCCGCAAGACTGACCAGAACCTTGTCCAGCACCCCGCCCACCTCACCGGCCTTCACCATGTTCACGTAGAGTTTGTCGAAAATTTTGGGGTGCTGCACCAGCGCCTCCGCAAAATTGCTTCCGCTCTCGATCGCCTCCTCCATGTCCGAAATCGCCTTTTTCAGCATCGGATTCTTCTCCTGTTTCCCCAGGACCTTCAGTCCCCTTACCAACGGAAGCCCCGCGTTCACCAGCGTCGCAAGCTGACGCGTGAACGCCATCAAATCTTTCGGCCCCACTTTCTGGAACAGCACGGGCATCTTGATTTCCTTTTGCATGCCCTCGTCTTTTCCGCCGGCTTTCTTGCCTTTCGCTTTGGCTTTGGTGGTTTTACCGTCCGAAGACGTCACCGTGGTGGGAATCAAACCCTTTTCACGAATCATGGAAAAAACAGCGGCCTCATCGGCGGCTTCAACATTTCCTGAATAGGATTTGCCTTTTTGGTCTACGGCTTCGAATCTAAATTTTGGCATAAAGAGCTCCTGAGGGTTAACTTTTTAAAGTTTACACATGAATCGGACGAAAGTGCAAGCAGGAAGAGTACCGGATTCATAAAAATTTATGTGTACTTGATCACTTCCTCCATCGTGGTCACCCCGTCGAGTATGCACCGGATTCCGTCTTCACGCAGGGTGCGCATTCCCAACTCACGGGCGCGGTCACGGATGACCACCGTCGGCCGACGCTCCGTAATCAGATTGCGGATCGGATCCGTAACCTTGAGGTATTCATAAATTCCTCGCCGGCCATGGTAACCGGTCTTGTTGCATTCATCACAGCCGGCTCCGACATAAAAGGGCCGATCCCCGACCGATTCCCGCGTCAGCGCCAGTGACTTCAATTGCAACTCGTCCGGGACAAACGGCGTTTTACAGTCTTTACAAATGGTTCGCACCAGTCGGGTACCCATCACGGACTGCAAGGTGGAGGCCACCAAAAACGGCTCCACATCCATATCAATCAGTCGGGTGATCGCGCCGGCGCTGTCGTTGGTGTGGAGGGTACTGAACACCAAGTGTCCGGTCAGCGAGGCCTGAATCGAAATCTGCGCGGTCTCCATATCCCGGATTTCCCCCACCAGAATCACATCCGGGTCCTGACGCAAATACGCCCGAAGAATACTCGCAAAGGTCAATCCGATTCGATGATTGGCATTCACCTGAACAATCCCGTCAATGTCATACTCCACCGGCTCTTCAGCGGTGAGAATCTTAACCCCCACCTCATTCCTCCGTCCCAGCGCCGCATACAGCGTGGTGGTTTTACCGGAACCCGTTGGCCCCGTCACCAGAATGATTCCGTTGGGCATCATAATATCTTCCGTGAAGTTCTCGTAGACATCATCCGGCATACCCAGACGTTCAAGCTCAAGCCCCACCGCGCTCTGGTCCAGCACGCGAAGCACCACGCTCTCGCCGAACTGAGTGGGCAGCGTGGACACACGGAAATCCACCGGCCGACCGGCAATATTCAACTGGATGCGACCGTCCTGCGGCAAACGCCGCTCGGAGATATCCAATCCGGAAATCACTTTAATGCGCGAGATTACCGGCAACGCCAAATGCTTGGGCGGCGGTGCCATCTCATACAGCGCCCCGTCTACCCGGTAACGAATCTTAAACTCGTGCTCAAACGGCTCGAAGTGAATGTCCGAGGCCCGGTCCTGCACCGCCTGATACAACACCAGGTTCACAAAGCGGATCACCGGCGCCGCGTTCGCGCTGCTGGCTAAATCCTCCTCGGTGAGATTCGTTCCCGAACCGATATCCCCCGCGTCCTCCAGTTCGTGCTCCAGCTCCGTAAGCATGCTTCCGACCGAGTCGGAACTGTCGTCGCCGAAATACTTCAGCATATGGTCCTTGATCTCCCGCTCCTTCGCGACCACAAAGGTCACGTCTTTCCCAAGGACAAACCTCAGCTCGTCCATGATCTCGGGAGTGATAAACTCACAGGTCGCCAATTCAAGGCTCATCGGATCCGCATTCACCGGAATCAAATTGTACATCCGCGCCAACGAGCCGGGCAGCTGCCGCACCACATCGCTCTCCACCGCGTAATGCTCCAGGTCCAATACCCGGACCCCCATCAGCAAAGCCTGCTGCTCCATGAGGGATTCCTCGGAGATCATCTCCATGTCTAAAAGAATGGTGCGGATGGACCGCCCGGTGCGGGTGTGCTCATCCATTACATCCTCGGCCTGGGTGGGACTCACATACCCATGGTCCAGGAGATGCTGCAAAAGTTGATCGGAATGTGTTGTGTCGGACATGATAAGTTAGGGGTGGGTCGTGAACATTAGCCCGCTTGAACTTTTTGCGCAAGCGATTCGGGATCATTCGCTTTTAGAATCATATTCTCAAAACTGATAACCCCTTTTCGGTACAAGGTGAGAAGAGAGGTGTCCAGCGTCACCATCCCGTGCCGGGCGCCGGTTTGAATATCCGAAGTGATCCGGAAGGTTTTGTTATCACGAATCAGGGCCTGAATCCCCGGGGTGCTGATCATGATTTCAAAGGCCGCCACCCGGCCCGGCTGGTCGTTTCTCGGCAGCAGCACCTGCGATATCACCGCCTGAAGCGTCGAGGAAAGCTGGGTGCGGATCTGCTCCTGTTGATTGGTCGGAAACGCGTCCACAATCCGGTCCACCGTGCGCGCCGCGCCGGTGGTGTGCAGGGTGGCGAACACCAAGTGCCCCGTTTCCGCAGCGGAAATCGCGGCCTCCATCGTCTCCAAATCCCGCATTTCCCCCACCAGAATCACATCCGGATCCTGACGCAATGCCCGCACCAGCGCCTCCCGGAACGAGGGGACATCCACACCGACCTCGCGCTGAATCACCAGACTGGTCTTGTGCTCATGATAAAATTCAATCGGATCCTCAACCGTGATGATATGACAATCCCGCTCTTCGTTAATGATATTGATCATACTCGCCAGGGTCGTCGATTTACCGGAACCGGTCGGACCGGTCACCAGAATCAACCCTTTCGGCTTGTACAACAGCTCCTTGGTCTGCGGCGGCAACCCGATCTGCTCAAGCGTCAACAGCGTGTTCGGGATCTGCCGAAGCACCATCCCCACCCCGCCCCGTTGACGGAAAATACTGACACGAAACCGGGCCAGATCCTTGTATCCGAACCCGAAATCCGCGCCCCCGTCCTCCATCAGCTGCCGAATGCAATCCTCGTTGGTGATCGACCGCATGAGCCTTTCCGTGTCCTCCGGAAGTAAATGTTCCGTCTCCAAAGCGTTCAAATGGCCGTTAATCCGTAAAACCGGTGAGCTGCCCACTTCGATGTGCAAATCCGAAGCCCCCTCTTCTATCGAGAGTTCCAGCAAATCATCCATATTGACATCACGCGAGGGTATCATCAGTTCGCATCTCCCATGGTGACCCTGAAGACTTCATCCAGGGTGGTTTGACCGGCAATCACTTTGCGCAACCCGTCTTCCCGGAGTGTGCGCATTCCAAGTTCACGGGCTTTTTTCCGCAGTTCTCCTGACTCCACCCCTCCATAAATCAAGTGCTGAACCTCTTCAGTCACGGTGAAAATTTCAAACAGACCGATACGGCCGGAATACCCGGAGAACATGCAGGAGGGGCACCCCTCTCCCCGGTGCAGCTCCAGATGTTCCACCTGTCCCGCCAGTCCGCCGAGCAGACGCAGCTCGCGGTCAGAGGGTTTATAAGGCTTCGAGCACTTCGAACAAATCTTCCGAACCAGGCGCTGCGCCATAATCCCGCGCACGGAGGAAGCCACCAGGAACGGTTTCACCCCGATGTCAATCAGTCGTGTCACCGCGCTCGGCGCGTCGTTCGTGTGCAGGGTGCTGAACACCAAGTGACCCGTCAGCGACGCGTTCACCGCGATTTCCGCCGTCTCAATATCGCGAATCTCCCCGATCATAATGATGTTCGGCGCCTGACGCAGAATCGAACGCAGCGCCGCCGCGAACGTCAGACCGATGTCCGCCCGCACATGCACCTGGTTAATCCCGCTCAACTGATATTCCACCGGATCTTCAACCGTGATGATCTTGCGGTCCGGAGTATTAATCTCATTCAAACACGAGTAAAGCGTTGTGGTTTTGCCCGAACCCGTCGGGCCCGTTACCAGCACAATTCCGTCCGCCAGACTGATCAGCGAGCGGAAGGTCTGCTGGTCGTCCGTGAAAAAGCCCAGTTCCGGCAGCCCCAGCTTAAGGCTGTCCTTGTCCAGAATACGCATAACGATCGATTCGCCGTGGTTCGACGGCACCGCGGACACACGCAAATCCAGCTCACGCCCCATCACATTAATTTGAATGCGCCCGTCCTGACACACCCGCTTTTCGGCGATCCGCATATTCGCCATGATCTTCAAACGCTGAATAATCGCCGACTGCAGCCGCTTCGGCGGACTGTCCACCTCCTGCAAGACCCCGTCAATCCGGTAGCGGACCCGCAGTTTTTTCTCCATCGGCTCAATGTGAATGTCCGAAGCCCGCTTGCGGAATGCCTCGATAATAATCAAACTCACCAGTTTGATGATCGGCGCATCCTCCTCGGTCGTCTCCTCGGAATCCCCGAACAGTTCCCGGGTTTCATCGGTCGCAATCCCGGAAATCGTCGCTTCGGTCAATTCCTGCAGCGCCGAACCGATCCGGCCGCCCCCGCCCGCATAAAACAGATTAATCGCCGACTTGATCTCCTTCTTGGCGGCCACCACCGGCACCACATCATAGGGCAGCGAATACCGCAGGCTGTCAATCGTGTCCAAATCCTGCGGATCCGCGATCGCCACCGTCAGCTCATTCCCCCGCTTCCACACCGGTATCACCATGTAGCGCCGGGCCAGCTCCGCCGGAATACAGTCGATCACTTCCTGATCCACATCGATTTCACGCAGCGAAACCGTCTCCATTCCATACTGCTCGGCCATCACCTGCAGAATTTCCTGGGCGGTCACCATCCCCGATTCCTCCAATACCTCCGTGACCGTCGAGTTCTTTTCCTTGACCAGATAGGCGGTTTTATCCGCGATCGCCTGATCAATCATCCCCGCTCTAAGCAGGGTCTCCAGCGTATATTCATCATTCGGTGTCAAAACGGTTCCTTGGATTAAAAAGATTGTCGAACATTAAAAGCGGGCCGTCAATCGACGGGTGGAACACAGCCTAGACCAATCGTTCACGGTTTCGCAAGCTTTTGTTTTAAAAGATCCAACACCATGGGCGGATTCGCCTTGCCGCGGCTCTTCTTCATCACCTGTCCCATCAGGAATTGTAAAGCAGATTCTTTGCCGCTCCTGTAATCATCCACCACTTTCCCGTTTTCGTCAATCACCTCGTTCACAAACCCCTCGATCGCCCCCGTGTCGCTCACCTGCGCCATGCCCCGGGCCTCGACAATTTTCGCGGGATCCCCGCCCTCCTTCAACATCACCGCGAACACCTCCTTGGCCTTGGTGCTGTTCAGGGTCCCCTTGTCCACCAGGGCGATCAGCGCGCTCAATCCGGCAGTCGGCACCGGGAAATCCCCGATCTCCAGATCCGACTCCGACAGCACCCGCATCACCTCCGTCATCACCCAGTTGGCCGCCGCCTTGGGATTTTTCCCGGCCGCCGCCTCGAAATAATCCGCAATTCCCTTGTCCGCCACCAGCACGCCCGCGTCGTAATCCGACAGACCGTATTCCTCGACAAACCGCGCCTGCCGCTTCGCCGGCAATTCCGGCAATTCCGCCCGCCAGCCCTCGATCTCCGCCTCCGTCAGCCGAATCCGCGCCAGATCCGGATCGGGGAAATAGCGGTAATCATGCGCATCCTCCTTCGTCCGCATGGAGCGGGTCACCCCCTGCTCGTCATCCCACCGCCGCGTCTCCTGCACCAGCCGCTCCCCGGCACCCACCGCCTTGATCTGACGCCGCACCTCATACGCCAGCGCCCGGTGAACTCCCCGGAACGTGTTCATATTCTTGATTTCCGCTTTCACCCCCAGCACATCCGCACCCGCCTCCGCCACACTCACATTGATGTCGCAGCGGATATTGCCCTCCTCCAGATTGCAATCGCTCACCCCCCCGTACTGCAGAATCCGTTTCAGCGCCGTCAAATACGCGAACGCCTCATCCTCGTTGTGCAGATCCGGCTCGGTTACAATCTCCATCAGCGGCGTGCCCGCCCGGTTGTAATCAATCCCGCTCGCCCCCCGCAAATGCGTCGACTTGCCCACATCCTCTTCCAGATGAATCCGGTTGATGCGGATAAAGCGCTTCACCCCGTTCACCTCGATCTCAATGCCCCCGCCCAGACACAGCGGCTGATCATACTGCGTGATCTGATAATTCTTCGGCATGTCCGGATAAAAATAACTCTTCCGGTCATGTTTGCTCACTTGGGCGATTTCACAGCCCAGCAGCAGCCCTGTCATCACCGTTTTCCGCACCGCCTCCCGGTTCAACACCGGCAGCGAGCCCGGATATCCCAGACACACCGGACACACCAGTGTGTTCGGCGGCGCGTCCGACCGCACCGCGCAGCCGCACCAGATTTTCGTGTTCGTATTCAACTGAACATGCGTCTCCAACCCGATGGTCGGAACCAGTTTCGATGCCGAAATACTCATGCGCGCGCCCCCTCAATCACAGGTTTACGGGTGTGCCACTCCGTGGTGGACTCAAACGCGTGCCCCGCCCGGAGCAGCGAAACCTCATCAAACGCCGGCGCCAGCAGCTGCAATCCGACCGGCAGCCCGCCCGACGTGAAGCCACAGGGCACCGAAAGCCCCGACCCGCCCGCCAGATTCGTCGGAATCGTGCAGATATCCCCCTTATACATCGTCAGCGGATCATCCACTTCCTCCCCGATCCGGAACGCCGCCGTCGGCGCCACCGGGGTCGCCAGCACATCGCACTGCGCGAACACCGTCCCAAAATCCCGCTGAATCAGTGCCCGCGCCTTCAACGCCTTCACATAATACGCGTCGTAATAGCCCGAACTCAGCACATACGTCCCCAGCAGAATCCGCCGTTTCACCTCCGGTCCGAACCCCGCCTCCCGCGTGCGCCGCATCAGCTCCACCGGATCCTCCGCGTCCCGCCGCGCCCCGTACCGCACCCCGTCAAACCGCGCCAGATTGGCCGACGCCTCCGCCGGCGCGATGATATAATACGCCGGCACCGCATACTTCAAATGCGGAAACGAGACCGGAACCACCTCCGCCCCCAGCGACACCAAATGATCTACTGCCGCCCGCACCGCCGCCTCCACCTCCGGATCCACCCCCACCCCGAAAAACTCCTCCGCCAACCCGATCCGCATACCCTTCACCTCCCCCGTCAGCGCCGCCCCGAAATCCGGAACCGCCACCCGCGCCGAGGTCGTGTCCCGCGCGTCATGCCCCGCAATCACCTGCAGCGTCGAGGCCGCGTCCGCCACCGATTTACTCAACACGCCCACCTGATCCAGCGAACTCGCGAACGCCGTCAGCCCGAACCGGCTCACCCGCCCGTAGCCCGGCTTCAGCCCCACACAACCGCAAAACGCCGCCGGCTGCCGCACACTGCCCCCCGTGTCACTCCCCAGCGAAACCACCGCCGAATCCGCCGCCACCGCCGCCGCGCTTCCCCCGCTCGACCCGCCCGGCACCCGGTCCAAATCCCACGGATTCCGCGTCACCGCCAGCGCCGAATTCTCCGTCGACGCCCCCATCGCGAACTCATCCATGTTCACCCGGCCGAACAGCACCGCCCCCGCCTCCCGCAGCTTCGCCACACAGGTCGCGTCATAGGGAGACACATACCCCTCCAGCAGTTTCGACGCGCACCGGCACGACTGCCCCTTCACATTCAGCAAATCCTTGATCGCCACCGGAATCCCCAGCAGAGCCCCCTTCTCCCCCGCCGCCCGCCGCCGGTCCGCCGCGTCCGCCTGCGCCAGCGCATCCTCCACATTCACCTCCACATACGCTTTCACCAGTGGATCCACCGCTTCAATCCGCGCCGCCAACGCCGACACCACATCGCGCGACGAACAGGCCCCCGACACCATCAATCCCTGCAATTCCCCGACCGATTTTTTGACAAGTTCTGACATATCCATTTCCTATTCAATCATTTGCGGAACCCGAACCAACTGCTGGACCGCCCCCGGCGCATTCCGGATCATCTCCTCATGCTCCAGCGAAGCCTCCACCACATCCTCCCGGAACACATTCTCCAACGGATGCGGATGCGACAACGGCTCCACGCCCTCGAAATCCAGCTCATCGAGCTGATGCACAAACGCCAGCACCTCGTCCAACTGCGACTGCAGCGCCGTCACCTCCGCCTCGTCCAGGTCGATCCGGGCCAGCTTCGCCACATACCGCACATCAATATGATCCGTATCCGGTGTATTCATAGGGCCTTCCGCTACCGACAGAATCCCTTCAGGTCAAGCGCGCGAACCCTAAAACACCTTCGCCTTCAGCTTTACGGAAAACCCGTACCCCAAAGTATCCACGGATTTTCCATCGGACACCCGCCCGGCTCGGAATCACAACCCTGCCCGTGATCGGAATCACTTTGTTGGTATGCATCGTGCTGATTTCCACCGTTTCCGGGACTCCACCGATTAGGAACACGATCCATGATCGAAATAAAGGGCCGGTTCAGTCAATGACCGACCCGGTTGAGAAAACCGCTTTCCTTTTTGGCTGGAGTCGCTAGGGAATTCCTCCTTCGTTTTATTCTAACCTCCATCCATAAGGAAATCATCCATGAGCGAACAAACCCCGCCCAAATCCATCCTCTCCGCCGAACTTGAAGTCATCGGCACCATCAAAACCTCCGGCTCCGTCCAGATCGACGGCCGCGTCGAAGGCGAAGTCATCTCCCAGGGCGATGTCTTCCTCGGAAAATCCGGTTCCGTCAAAGGCAACCTGAACGTCAATTCCATCAGCGTCGCCGGCACCATCCAGGGCAACATCATCGCCAAGGACCGCATCGAACTCAAATCCACCGCCCGCCTCATGGGCGATATCAAGGCCAAGCGCCTCGCGGTCGAAGACGGCGTCACCTTCGTCGGTAAATCCGAAGTCAACCCCACCGGTCAGCCGATCAAATTCGACGACACTCCGGCCAAACAGCCCGAAGCGTCCCAGGCGGATCAGGGCGGACAGTCCGGCGGCCAGCAGGGCGGACAGTCCGGCGGACAACAGGGCGGACAGGGCGGCAACCGCAAGTAATCGGCGTATACGCCGATGGCGTCCAAAAAAACCAAAGTCGTGGATGGATTCACGGCCATCCGCGCGGCCCAGGAGGCCGCCCCGCCTGGGCCTGGAGCCCCAATGCGCCCCGCTGCCCCCCAAAAACCCGCCCCCCCCCCCCCCCCCCCCCCCCCCCCAACCCGCGCCCGCATCGGCAAATCCGTGCTCCCCTCCAAGCGGGAAATCATCTGCCCCCAATGCGGCTACGTCTCCGAAGTCACCGGCAAACTCCAGCTCTTCGTCTGTCAGGGCTGCCGACACCGGATGAAACTCGACGATGTCACCCTCCCCGAGGGCGACTGGTCCGCAGAGATTGAAACCGGCGGCGATGTCACCGTTCCCGCCGGAACCATCCTCAAAGGCGGAAAAATCACCGCCAATGATATCCATCTGCACGGGAAAATGGAAGGCGCCGAACTCCGCGCCAGCCGCCGCATCCGCGTCCATAAAGGCGCAGTTATCGACTGGGTCCGCGCCAACTTCCGCGATCTGGAAATCGGCCCCGGCCTCAACATCACCCCCGGCAAACCCCTCGACGCCCGCAACATCGAACTCCACGGAGCCTTCTGCGGCAACCTCCGCCTCACCGGCACCCTCACGATTCATCCCCCCGGCGACTTCTCCGGTCAGGTCCGCGCCGCCGGCCTGACCGTCCACGAGGGCGGCGGCCTCCGCGCCTCGCTCGACATTAACCCCGAACACGCCCCGCCCCCGCAGCCGCCGCAACCCAAATCCCCCAGCCGCCCCCTCCGCAAATCCCTCACCCCTCCGCCCAAACCATGATCCCGCCCGGCGCTCACGTCCACATCAGCGGGGTCGGCGGTGTCGGCATGAACGCCATCGCCCAGCTCCTCGCCGCCGACGGCTGCCGCGTCACCGGCTCCGACCGCTTCCTCGATCAGGGCACCCGCCTCCCCGTCTTCGACGCCCTCGAAGCGCAGGGCGTCACCCTCGTCCCCCAGGACGGCTCCGCCCTCACCGCCGACACCGCCGCCCTCGTCATCAGCACCGCCGTCGAAGACACCAACCCCGAACGCCGCCGCGCCCGCGAACTCGGCATACCCGAACACCACCGCGCCGCGATCCTCGCCGACTTCGCCCGCCGCGGCCCCCAGATCGCCATCGCCGGCACCAGCGGCAAAACCACCTGCACCGGCTGGCTCGGCGTCGTCCTCGAACACTGCGGCCGCAACCCCAACGTCGTCAACGGCGGCGGCATCCTCAACTGGAAATCCCCCGCCGCCCCCGGCAACGTCCGCCTCGGAGCCCCCGGCAACGAATGGGTCATCGAAGTCGACGAAAGCGACAAAAGCCTCCTCCGCTTCCACCCCGACACCGCCGTCATCACCAGCATCACCGCCGATCACCATTCCCTCGCCGACACCGTCGCCCTCTTCCGGCAGTTCGCGCAACAGGTGAAACACCACCTCGTCTGCGGCCCCGGCGTGCGCCCCCACCTCGAAAACACCCCCGGCCTCACCGCCGAACTCCACGACATCGGCCCGCCTCTTCCCGTCCGTCACCCCGGCGAACACAACCGCGTCAACGCCGCCATCGTCGCCCGCCTCGCCGAATGCCGCGGAATCGACCCCGCCGCCGCCCGCAGCGCCCTTGATGCTTTTCAGGGGGTCGAACGCCGCCTCGAATCCCGCACCCCGCCCGGCGCCCGCCCCCGCGTGTTCGACGACTACGCCCACAATCCCGAAAAAATCGCCGCCGCCATCCGCGCCCTCCAGGAACCCGGCGAATCCCTCATCGTCCTCTGGCGTCCCCACGGCTTCGCCCCCCTCCGTCAAAACTTCGACGCCCTCGCCGCCGCCTTTGCCGACACCCTCCGCGCTCAGGATGAAGCCTGGATCCTCCCCGTCTTCTACGCCGGCGGCCTCGCCCCCAAAGGTATCGAAGGTGCCGACCTCGCCGACGCCATTCAACAGCGCGGCACCAACGCCCGCGCCCTCGCGGACTATCCCGAAACCCTCGACCTCCGCCCCGGCCAAACCCTCCTCGTCATGGGCGCCCGCGACCCCGAACTTCCCGCCTTCGCCGGCCGCGTCGCCCGACACCTCCGCCAGCCGTGAACACCCCGGAGACCTTCTGGCTCTTCCCCGCCCTGCTTTGGTGCGCCGGGCTCCTCCTCCTCGCCCTCGCCCTCTGGCCCTGCACCGCCCGCCTCTTCGCCGGACTTCCCGACCGCGGCGCAAGCCTCGCCCTCCCCGGCGGCGTCTTCGTCTACCTCCTCGCCGCCCAGCTCCTCTGGCGCACCCGCCTGCTCACCCTCCACCCCGCCTGGATGGGCCTCCTCGTCCTCGCTCTCGGCACCCTCGGCTGGACCCGCTTCCCGCCCGCGCCGCTTCTTCCCGACCGCAAAGCACTCCGTCCCGCCCTCCTCGTCTTCACCCTCGCCTTCTTCTTCTGGGCCGGCGTCCGCGCCGCCGCCCCCGGCATCCACCACACCGAACAGCCCATGAACCTCATGTGGATGCGCGCGGCCATGACCGCCCACACCCCGCCCATTCCCGACGCCTGGTTCGGCGGCGCCCCCGCCACCTACTACGCCGAAGGCCACCAAATGCTCGCCTTCCTCGCCCACCTCTTCGGCACCCCCGCCGGCCTCGCCTACAACCTCGGTCAGGTCACCCTCTTCGCCCTCACCTGCACCCTCGCCTACGCCGCCGGAACCCACCTCCTCCCCGACGATCCCCGACCCGCCCGCACCGGAATCCTCGCCGTGTCCCTTCTCTTCATCTCCAACCCCGCTGGAGCCCTCCACGCCCTCGGGCGCGACCTCCCCCACGCCTGGTGGTGGAACAGCACCCGCATCCTGCGCGACGGCGACACTGAACTCATCACCGAATTCCCCTTCTTCAGTTTCTGGCTTGGCGACAACCACGCCCACCTCATCGGCCTCCCCGTCCTCCTCCTCTCCTTCATCGCCGCCCTGCAGCTTTACCAAAAGCGCCCCGCCGGATTCGCGGACGGATTTTTCACCGCCCTCCCC
Organism: Verrucomicrobiota bacterium; assembly: GCA_020831625.1. Lineage (GTDB taxonomy): Bacteria > Verrucomicrobiota > Kiritimatiellia > SS1-B-03-39 > UBA6053 > PXAS01. The sequence continues at coordinate 147,269 of JAFIGD010000001.1, forward strand.
GCCGGGCTCGCCCTCATCTGGAGTCTATGCGTCAACCCCTGGCAGGCCCCCACCGCCCTCGCCCTCCCCCTGCTCGCCCTCCTCCTTCATCCCTCCCGCACCCCGCCCAACCGCGCCGTGCTCGCCGGACTCCTCACCCCCCTTCTCCTCATTTCCCCTCTCACCGAAAGCACCCCCTTCCAGGGCATCGCCCTCAACACCTTCGGACTCCGCCCGCCCCTCGATCTCCTCAAACACTTCGGCTTCTTCCTCCCCGGACTCCTCCTCCGCCCCCGCAAACACCCCCTCCTCTTCGCCATCCTCCTCCTGGCCCTCGCCATGCTCCTCACCCCCGAAATCGTCTACGCCCGCGACGCCTTCGGCACCCGCATGAACACCGTCTTCAAAGTCTACTACCAGGTCTGGCTCCTCCTCGCCCTCCTCGCCGCCGCCGGCCTCACACACCTCACACGTCACTCGTCACTCGTCATTCGTCACTCGTCATTCGTCACTCGTCATTCGTCACTCGTCACTCGTCATTCGTCACTCGTCACTCGTCATTCGTCATTCGTCATTCGTCACTCGTCACTCGTCATTCTCCTCGGTTTGCTCTATCCCCTCCGCCTCGCCCTCCCCGCCTGGAACCGCGCCCCCCGCACCCTCCACGCCGCCGCCGTCCTCCCCGCCGATCAGCGCGAACTCATCGACATCGCCGACCGCCTCATCCAGCCCGGCGACCGCATCCTCGAAGCCCCCGGCACCGCCTACGACCCCCATACCAGCCTCCTCGGCACCTGGACCGCCGGCCATACCCTCCTCGGATGGACCGGACACCAGGCCCAATGGCGTCCCGGCGCTCCACACCCTGACATCCTGCCCCTTTTCTCCGCCGATCCGGGAACCCTCCTCAACACCCACAACATCCGCTGGATTCTCATCGGCCCCGCCGAACGCGCCCTCACCACCCCCGAATGGCGCCGCCGGATCGAATCCCAAAGCCACACCCCCGTCCAAAACGCCACCTACCAGCTCCACCAACTCCGCAGACTTGAAGACACCCTCCCCGCCGAAGCCCGGGTGGAGGACTCCATCGCGGATATTTTGTGAGTGGATGCGGGCTAACGCCCAACGGTGATTCGGTTCCCCGGGTCTCCGTAGGCGGCGTCGGGACAGGTGGCGGTTTGTTCCCGGACAATGTTGCGGCCCTCCGGGTCCGTCTCAGGAGTATACCAAACCCGTTTTTCAAATTTACCGTTGCGGTAAAAAGTGGTGACGGCCGGACGGCTTGGGCTGGACGGGCGTTGGGCATCCGGATCGGGATGTTCGAACCCGTGAATCCGCACTTCGCCGAGGTGTGTGGCCTCTGCGGGGACTTCGGGGGGCGCGGGAGGGTCATAGTCGGTCACATGCCGGGTCATCCGCCGCTTTCCGGGAGGGGCTCCGTCTGAAAACGAGTCGAGCAGACCGCCGAGCAGGTCGTCGGTCTCTTCGATGGCGGCGGACGGATCGGGCACATATTCGATCACGGTGCGGTGGGTGGCGACAGGGCGGATCTCCAGCGTTCTGAAGCCCCGCTCATTGTAATCGTAGGCCACCCAGTTCCCGTCGCTTTCCAGACGATGCTTGATTTTCCCGCGGTGGGAGGCGGGCTCGGCATAGTGGATGTCGGCGGTTTCCCGGTCGCCGATTTTCCGGTGACGCTCCATTACATGCCAATTGCCCGCAATCCGTTCACTGCGCTCCGTTGTAACGCGTATCGTGCCGCCGCACAGGACGGTTCCCCGCTGACGAAAAAAATATTTCCCGTCATCGGAATACCACCGGCGGCGCCAGGGATGCGTCACCTCCCAGTTCTCGTCGCAGCGGTCGAGGTCGTAATCGCCCAGAGGATTGACGGTCCACTGATAATACGTGGGCTCTCCCCGGCTGCGCCGCGTGTATATCCGCAGATCACTCTTTTCATAGGGACCGGGATTTTCCACCCATGCCTGAAGAAAGGGATCCAACCCTTCTGGTGCGATATATCGGCCTTCATGGAGCACCGGAGGATTTTTCTCAATCTCATCGTAAATAATCACCGTATAGGAACCGCTGTCGGTGTCTTCGACGACAGCGAAGTGCGTGGGGGTGAGCACCTGTTCGATCACGCCGTCCCCGTCGGTAAAAATCTGAATCCCCAGATCCGCGAGCGTGACGGGATCACCTTCGGGCGATTGCCGCATCACCACCGCGCCGAAGGGACGGTTTTTTCCGCCCCGGGCAATCATCAGAATTTTTTCACCGTCATGAAGGGTCAGTTCAAAGTAGGCGGGATTCACGGCGGTGGGCTGCCGCGCATCATCCAGCATCCGCACGGTGACATCGCGGCCGCCGCGTGCGGGCCGGCCCACGTAGGTATCTGAACCCTCCAAAAATTCCGGACGGAGATACACATTGTCCCGATAGGTGATTTTAATTTCCGCCGGCGTGACCCCGTCCGGCTGGAATTCGGTGACCCGCCGCACCGTGTACCCGTAAACAAAACGCAAAAAGTGACGGTGGTGAAACTCATCGGTGTGCTCATGTGTATGAATCGACAGCATTGGGCGCTCCTCCCCCTGCGGCACGGATCGTGGCCCCAAAAACCAGTGTTGATGCATTGCGTTCGCGGGAATGACCGGCAAAAACGCGGCCAATATCCATTGACATAAGATTCTTTTGTTCATGAAACAGCCTTTCAATTTCAGGAGAGGACAGACAGGATTCAGGCGGGCTTTTTCCACCGCGCATAGGTGATCAACAGCGAAAAACAGAACGCCGCGCCCCAGAGCGCGGGCGGAAGCTGCGCGGCCGCGCCGGGCCACACGGAAAGAGGCGCGCTGAGTCCGATGAGGAAAAGGATGCCCGCGACCACCAGTGTCGGAATCCACGGCGGGGTTTGTTTGGTGAGCAGGGGCCCGGAAAGACTGTTTCGGTTTGACCGCCGCAGTTGAACCGCCAGATTTCCGCCCTGGCTGAGCACCAGCATCACCACAACCGCGAGCATAACGTTCGCGGGCAGCGAAACAGGAAGCAGCGCGCCGATGAACAGCGCCGCAAGGGCGGCAGGCAGTGCCTTCGCGGGGGGGATCGGCGAAAAAAGCGCAAGTACCGGCAGACTCAGCAACAGAAGCAATCCGAGCTGCGGCGTGGGACGGATCCGGACACGCGGCGTGGCGGAGGCCGGAGCCGCCTCCGGCCGCGCCTCCCGACGGGTTACTTCGGGAAGCTCTCCGGGCTCTTCTTCGGGCTCCGCCCAATCCGCGGCGTCCGTCTCCGGAGCGGCGGGCCGGGGAACGGGAATCCAGCCGGTGCCCGGCGAATCCAGCGACCGGGCGATGATGTCGCCAATGCGGTCGAACTCCAGGGCCTCGGCTCCGCAGTCCGCTCCGCCCGCGCCGGCAACCATCGGGGTGAGGCCGACCTGGCTCAACGGCAGGCCGTAGGCGAGATAAATTTCATAATACAAATCCAGAGCACCCGGTTCCGTGATGTCGATTTCGCGGACGGTCAAATCCGGAAACGTGGACTCATACGTGTTCAACATTTCCCGGACCACAATACAGTCCGGGCAGCCTTCACTGTAAAAGTACAGCAGTGTGAGCGTGGTTGCCCCCTCCTCAGGCCGCATCCCGTCCGGGTTCTCGTCAGCAGAGTCAGGATCCGTATCCGCGCGAAGAAAGGCCGTCCGGATTTCGTCCCCGGGTTCGCTGTCCGCGGTTTCGGGAGTTGCCCGGGAGTGACGGCTGTACCAGGGTGCGGTGCGTTCCCGAACCCGCCAGACATCCCGACTCGCAAGCCAGTCGACAAACGGCCGGTATTCGGGTCCGAGCCGGAGAAGCTGGGACTGAACCGGATCCCAGATGGCTTCCGCGATCGCGGAGGCGTCCGGCAACTGCGGCAGCGCCTCCAGCCAGTCGGCCGCCTCCGGCGCGCGGGCTTGACTGATGAGCGCCGCGCCGGCCAGAACACGAACCTCGGGCATGGCGTCGGTAAGCAGGTGATTCAACCGTTGTTCCGCATCCGGCGAAACGCGGGCGGGCGCGGCGCGGCGGCTGAGCGAGACCGCCATCTCCGGCAGGATCTGCCAGGACATCCGCTTGGATTCCGTCCGCAGGAACCACCAGGGCAGCACCCGCCGCACCGGGGTCGCCGGATCGCGGGTCAGCCGGTCGAGTTCATCCGCTGTCAGCGGCGCGGATTGGTTCAGTCGCGCCACCCAGGCCTGGGCGCGGAGATGCGGATCCACCAGGTTCCGTGTGTGCGGCTGTACGCCGACCGTAAACGCCTCGTTGCGGTGATACGCCGCCAGGGCAAGCGCCAGCGAAAGCCGGGCGAAGGCGGGCGGCGTGTCCGGGGTGTCGATGCTCAACCCTTTTTCGATATACGGACGCACCTCCCGCAGCGCGCTTTCGCGGAGTTGCTCCTGAAGTTGATGACGGTTCCACGGAACGCTCTCAGGAGAAATCGCGGGAGGATCCTCAAAAAACAACGGCAGAAAGGTTCCGGCGAAATCACGCCCGGCCAGCTCAAGGGTTGCGGCGGTGCGGACGGAGCTTCGCGGATCGTCAAGCAGATCGCGGGCGGCCCGCAGCATCATGTCATCATTGCCGGGCCGGTTCAGCAGCCGGGTCAGATCCTCTTCGGGAAGCGTTGCGGCATGTTCGATCAGATGCGGCAGCGCGGCGGCATTGCCCATTTCCACCAGCACCCGGGCACTCACCAGCCGCAGGGCCTCGTCCTCTGTGGTTTGAAAGAGGTCAAGCAGCGTTTCCTCAAGGGACGCGCCGCCGTCAACGGTGGCGGGAGCGGCGGGCTCCTCGAACGCCGCGAGCAGATCGTCGAGACCGGCGGCATCGGGTTCGGGAGCGGGGGCGGGGGCGGAGGGCTCGGCAAACGCCCCAAGGAGGTCATCCAGGAGCGGATCGCCCGCGCCGTCGGCGGTGGCCTGTGCGCCGGTCAGGCCGCGCAGGAGGGATGAGATCGGATCAGGCCCGGAGGTGGAGCGGGGAAGACGGATCGCGTCCGCAACCGCCAGACGGAACGCATCGGGACCCTGCCGGAGCGCGCGGACAAGCTGCGCCTCGGCTTCCCGGCGTTCGCGCCCGGAGGCGGACAGTCCGTGGCGGGCCAGCAGCCGGAGCGCCGCCGCGCTGACATCCGCGTCCGAATGCTCCGCAAGTTTCAGGCCGGCGCGGACGCGGGAGGAGGCGCATCCGTCCAGGATGCCGAGCACCGTCACCAACTCCTCGTGCTCCCGGTCGGCCAGGGTTTCAAAAAACGCTTCCGGAAGCGTCACCCGCGATCCGCAGGCGATCCGGAGCAGGGAAAGGCGGTCCTCTGGAAATTCCGCCCACCAGGTCTCGATCATGCGCCCGCGCTGTTCAGTGTTTTCAGCCAGACCGAGCGCGGTTTCCAGGATCATGTTGCGGGCGAAGGGGTCGGGATCCCGGGCGTGTTTCATTAGGTCCGGCAGACGGTCCCGGGAGCGGGTCCCCCCCAGAGTCCGGGCCGCCTCGGCGCGCACCCGCCACCGTTCGTCCTCCAGGAGTTCAGTGACCCGCGGAATCAGCGAGGGATAACGGCCTTCGCGGACGGCATTGAGCGCGGCGAGGATGCGCTCCTCGTTCCCGGAGTCGAGCTGGGTGCGCAGCCAGTCCGAGACGGCCGCCGCTTCCTCAGGGGTCTGCGTGGAGGAGGCTATGCCAAACACATCCGGAGACTCCCCGTCCGGAGCGGTCGCGCTTTTCAGATTTCGCATGGCGGTGACCGCCACATCGATGCTCTCTTCGGTTTCAAGATGGGTCAGCACCTGCGGAAGCGCCTCCGGTCCCCCGCGCAGCAGCAAGCCTTCCACCACCGCCTCACGAATGAGAATATCCGAATCGTTCAGAAAGGCGGACAGCACCGGAACCGCCTCGCGGCCGCGCTCGCGGACCGCGCGCAACAGGTGCAGACGGGTGTCCAGCGGGGCGCGGCGGAGCCGATGGGCGGCGGCACCGGGATCCGGCCAGCCGATCCGCTGGAGGTCGAGGGTCAGGATCACGTCCTTCAGCCGGCTCCGCAGGGGTTCGGTCACCGCCTCCTGCTCCAGCAGCTCCTGAAGATAGGGCTGAACCGCGGGTCCGGCAAGCGCCAGGGTGCGCATGGCGCGTTGTTCGCGTTCGGGAACATCGGAACCGAGTTCGCGGACGGCATCCTCGACCTGTTCACGGGTGAGACGGGCAAACCGGGGACGGGCCTGTTCGACGTCCGGGGCGTCCTCCACCCAGGCGCGCCAGGCGGTCCGCGCCTCGCGGGCCGCTTCGGACGCGGGCGGGGACCATGGGTCGAAGCCCCGGGAGGTTCCGGCCAGTTCCTCAAGCAGTTCCAGTGCCCCCAAACGCACGACCAACCGGGGATGCTCCAGCAGATCCACCCACATCGCCACGGGCGGCGGAGACATCGTCCGCAGGGCCTCGCGCACGTTTCCGCCCGGATCCGCCGCCGGCAGCAGCGTCAGGGCTTCAATCAAAAGATCAGGGGTGGGCGGCGCCTCCGCGAGGCGTCGGAGCAGACCCGCATGTCGTGTCGCGCCGGGAATCTGTCCGGGGGAAAGGATCTGATCCAGCACCGCGCTGAAATCCTCCGAGGGCAGGAAGCCCGCAATCCGGAAAAGTTCCCGTCCGTCGGAATCCATCCAAACGACCGTGGGCACATTGCGGACTCCGCGCCGCATGGCCTGTGAGGGGTTGCGGTCCACATCGATTTCCACCAGAGTGAACCGGCGGAGGGCCGGACGGAGATCCGGATCGGCCAGCACCTCCTGTTTCAGACGGCGGCACCAGGAGCAGCCGGGACTGCTGAACAGCACCATCATCATTTGCCCCTGCGACTTGGCGCTCATCTGGGCGACATCCATATTCTCCAGCCAGCGCAAATGATCCGGCCCCGGATCCGGCAACGACAGCCGGTCAAGTTCCCTTAACATGCCGGGCCCCGGCGACGCCGCGTCTCCGCCCGGATCAAAGCGGGGCGGAGCCGCCCCCGAAGGGAGCAGCGCGCAGCAAAGAAGGAGAATATAGATGCGGGTCATGTCAGTACAACAGGGCGTAAACGAGAATATTGACAACGATTTCAGCGGCGTTGCGGATTTCATTGCCGCCACAGCAGCAACAGCCCTCAACCTTGGCGCTGTCGTTCAAACCTTCCGGTGAAAACACGACCACCAGCTTTCCGTTCCGCTCCAGCCCGGAAATCTTCACCTCCGGTCCGGGATTGGTCAACTCCACCTGCTCGATGTCGTACACGGTGTTCCAAAGCGGGTGCTCCCGGTCGATGTGCGTGAGACGGCTGTCATCAAACAACCGGTTGATTTCACGCCGGAACGCCTCGGTCCACTCCTGGCTGCTGCAGCCGGAGGAGGCCAGAAGAAAACCGCCGCGGTCAAGATACCGCCGCAGATTCTCCCGCTCGGCGGGCGAAAACATGAAGTCTTTTTCCCCGGTCATCATCACAAAGGGATACTGAAACAGCTCGGGGGAATCGAGTTTCACACTGGTGAAACGGCGGGCCACCGGGATGCCGGTTTCCCGTTGCGCCACGCTTAAAAACTCGTCGCTGAAACAACGGGACGTGTGCGTGCCCGCGAAGATCAGGTTGGCGGCCTGAATCACCCCCTCTTTTTCCTCCTGCGCCCGCGCGAACGGCATCAGAAGCAGACAAAGCAGGAGGCGCAACGCCGTCGGGTGTGAACTGTGTGTGGATGTTTTCATAACCATGACTTCCATGTACGGGTTAAAACTCAAAAAAGTGGCGGATGGCCTCCCGATAGCGCTGCGGGGCCTGGTGAATACGGATCTCCTCCGCGGAAAGCCCTTCGTCTCCGGCCTCAGGGCTTTCGGCGGTGCGCTCCTCCACCCGGCGGTCGCCGCCGCGTCCCCGGCCGAGGGTATAGCCCTCCACCGCCTGCCCCCGGGGCAGTTGCAGATTCAGCCGGTTGGGCCCCAAAAGGGGAATGGCCAGCGACGAGGAGCCCTGAACCGCATAGCCGTCGTCTGAAAATCCGCCCGGTCCGCCGCCGGAACCGCCGGGACTGCCGCCCGTGCCCCGCCCGATGCCGTGTCGGAGCGCGCGCAGCAACTGATTCAGCGAGGTGGCCAGTCCCCCTCCCTCACACTGTCCGGACGGCATGCCCGGCGATCCGCCCCGGCACATTTGCCCAAACGGATTGCCCTCTTCTCCGCCGCCTTCGCCCCCCTCCTCTTCCGGACGCGGCGCGCGCAGCGCGTCCAGCGCCGCTCTGGAGAACTGCCAGGCCTGACGGTGGGCCTCATTCAGGGCGGAATCCGCCGCGTCGCGCATATAGTCCCCGGCCCCGGAAGCCTCCAGCCCCCGCACCATGTTCTCCACATGCTCCCGCCATTCCTCAAAATCGTCCGGCAACGCTTCGGCCCGTTCCCGGGCGCCCGTGACCCAGTTCCGCAAATCCTCCTCCAGAGCGCGCTGATGCTCCTGCAGCCGGCGCAGACGGTCCCGCTCTCCGGGCGGAAGACTGTAGGCGTAACGGGCGAATTCGCGCTCCAGAATTTCCTGACGCTGGATCAGGCGCTGGAATTCGACCGCATGCTCCATCAGCGCCCCGAAGGCCAAAAAGGCGGCCTCATCCTGTTCCTGACCGCTCATCGCCCCGCGCAGATCCAGAAAGGCCGCCCCCATCTCCTGAACCTGAAGATCCAAATGCGGATCCCGGTGGGAAAGCGACTCCAGCGTCTCCGCCTGCTGCGCGAAATGACCGCGCAGCGCCCGGATCGACTCCACACCGCCCTGCTCAACATCAAAAATCGGAAAATCCTCCTCCAGGGCCGCAAAAGCCTCCTCTGCCCGCCGCAAAACCGCCGCCGCCTCCGCAAGCGCGGCGTCCACCGCCTCCCGGTCCGGGTCGCCCTCTAAAATCTCATGCAGCGTGCGGTAAGCCTCCGCCACCTCGTTCAACACATTCGACCGCAGGGCGAACCGATGCCGGAAGCCTTCGAGCAACTCCCGGTTCCGCAACTGCTCGGCGTATTCCTCCGTGGTGATCACCTGAACCCGCACCATGTCTGACACCCCGGTTTCCGGCCGCTCCGGCCGGTGGTCGCGGGCCTCCAAATAGAGTTCCAGCACCTGGCCGGGCTCGACCCCCAGAGCCTGCAAATCCATCTCCGTCTCAAAGCCCTGCCGGCGCTGAGGTTCGCCCTCCCACAGCACGTCGGGGCGGTCAATAAACCCGCTCATGCCCCGCACGAGGGTGAGGCGGGTGACGCCGATGTCATCGCTTCCGTACCCCTCGACCCGCAGCCGGGTGTCGGGCGTGGCCAATGTGAAACGGGACGGCTCGGTAATCACCGCCAACGGACGCTGATCCGGAAGCGCGCGCTGGGATCCCTCCAGCGGCGAGACAGTTCCCTGTCCCTGCAGGTCGCGGACCCGCACCTCGATTTCCGCGCTCCGCTCCAGCATCCAGCGGAATTCCGCCCGGCCGTCCGGCAGGAGCACCGCCCGAACCTGCGTGGAGCCCCCGGCATGGCGCAGCGTGAGCTCCCCGCCGGAAAGCGGCCGGTTGCTCTCCAGGGTCAGCCGCACCTGGGATCCGGCGAAGGCCTCGATGCCGCGCGCGCCGAAGGCAAAGGTCTGCGGGGAACGTCCGGTGTATTCGGGAGGCAGAACCTGAACCCGCGCGGAGGTCACCTGAGGCAGCGTGTGCACCTCCACCGTCCGCCAGGGACTGCGGACCCGCCCGATCATAAAGCAATACGCCACCGGGCGGGTGACGGACTCCAGCCGCTGCGAAAACTGATTGTCCTGTTCGCGGAAACAGCCGGCGTCACGCTCCACCCCGTCGATGCGCGTGCGCAGCATGACCGGGTGCGCCGGGGTGCCGCCGGTGATGCGGACCCCCACCTGCACATCCCCGCCGTAGACCACCTCCGGGGCGTCGGGCAGGAACTCAAACCGCAAGGGGGTCCACGGCGGCAGATCCGCGCCGGGGTTGGCGAGACGGGCGCCGACCACCTGAACAATCTCCGCATGTACGCGGGCCAGATACGCGGCGCCGGCGCCCAGCAGCAGACAGGTCCCCGCGAAAAACAGAAGCTGTGAAAAGGGAACCGCCGCGCGGAACGGCGTGGCGCGCAGGGCGTCCAACCCGTCCTGCACCGCCCGCGCGCGCATGGCGAGATGAAGAGAGCCCTTGTCGGCGGCAGGCCCCGAAAGATCCAGCGCGCAGGAAATCGTGCGGCGGCGGTCCTTGCGGAAGCGGTCCAGCCGCAGCGCCAGATCCGCCAGGCTGCCGGGCGCGCGGAGTCCGATGAGCCCCACGCCCAGACAAAGTCCGGGCAACAGCAGATTCCAGGTGCGGCGGGTGGCTTCCGGCAGAGAGAACACCGCGTCCGCATACATGTAGAGCCCCAGGAGCGGAAGGCCCAGCGCCGCGATCCGCAACCCGAGCAGCAACAGAGTGCTCCCGGATTGAAGCAGCCACCAGAGGCGGAGTTTCAGCAACAATGTGGACGGAGAGGAACGCATCAGATCAACCCCATTCTACGGCGAAGGCCCCATTCCAACAACGGAAAAAGCATCATGATGAACAGAATGCCGCCCCGGGCCCAGCGGGGATGCCAGACGGCCTCGCCGGTGGGGGTGAGGACATCGGTGGTTTCAAGGGTAAAGGCCCGTGCGGGATCTTCATCCTCCAGCCAGAGGCCGCCGCTGCGCTCCACGAACGTTCGGAGGGGTTCATCCTGAGGATCAAGTTGATCGAGTTCCCCCGGAGGAGGTGGCACCCGCAGCGGACGCGGACTGTCGGAGGCCTCCTCATCGCCCTCCTCGATCACCGTCAGCCAATACAGCCCCGGCGCGTCGGGTGTCCACTGACCGGTCAGCGCCCCCCCGCGTCCCGAAGGATAAAGAACCGCCTCCCGGCTGCCTCCCGCCTCATCCCGAATGATCACCCTGGGCGGGCGGGTGGCCGGCTCATCGCGCGGAAGGCGGCGCTCGGCGTGCAGGCGGATTTCCGTCCCGGCGGTCAACGCATCGGCTTCCCAGTCCAGACTCCAGGTGCGGCCGGGCTGAAAGCGCGCCGCCTGAGTGGTCCACAGCAGCACCTGCGTCCAAAAATCACCATACCACCGGTCTTCCGCCAGGGCGTCCGCCTGAAAATCCCAGTGCCACATTCCCTCCCCGTTGAGCAGGAGCAATTGACCGTTGCCGTAGGGCCGGCGGATCATGACCGGCCAGGCGCTGTCCTCGCCCGGCTCCGCCGCCTCCAGCAGCACCGCGGCCATTCCGTCGGTGAGCCGGAGATTCCGCAACCCGCGCAGGGGCGGCAGCTGCTGCCAAACCTCCGAATCCATCCCCGGCAGCAGGTCGCCGAACAGGCCCGCGTTCGCGCCGGAGCGCGTGGGACGGGCCAGCCGAAGATCGGAGCGGTCCTCGCGCCACTCCACCGGCAGCAGCGATTCGAGCGCGGGACGCGAAACCGTGACCGGACGTCCCCGGGTGAAAATCACCGCCCCGCCGTGATCGCGGACAAAGCGGTGGAGCGCGGCGGTGCTTTCATGCGTGAACAGATAATCCATTCCGCGTCCCAGCAGAATCAAATCAAATTCGCGGAAGTCCAACGCCTCTCCGGGCAGACGGGCACTGTCCTCCGAGCGGGGGGCGGGGCTGTCCGGCTCCACCCGGAAAAACCGGTTGTCCGCCAGGCGGTGAAGGGTCGTGAGCCGGACCCCCTGGCGGCCGCGGAACCATTGCGCCAGGAATTTGCTGTCCCAGTGGGGAATCCCCTCCAGCAGGAGCACGTTCAGGTTAATCTCCACGGCGTGAACCCGGAGGTCGCGGACATTGTTATCGACACGGGCTTCCGAAGGATCGGCCTCCAGCTCCAGCCGGAAGCTGTGCAGACCCTCCTCCAATTCCGGGGTGTGGAGCGTAAAGGGCGTGTCGCTGTTTTCGGGCAGGTCCAGCCGGGTTTCCGCCACCGCGCGGCCGCTCTCATCCCGGAGCACCAGCCGCTTGCGGAGCGGCGGAAGATGGCGCGATCTCACCGTGCCGCGCACGGCGCGTTCGGAACCGGCGGTCACGGTCAGCAGATCCTGATGCGGCCGCAGATCAAGGTCCGGGCGTTCCACCGGAGACCCGATGCGCACGGCGGAGACGGGGATACGGTTGGCGCGGGCGCGCAGCGCCAGGGCCTCGAGTTCGCCTCCGGGTTCGCGGTCAACCGGCGTCGTGGGAATACCGTCCGTCAGAATCAACAGCCCTCTGGCGGGATGCGGATGACTTTGCGCCCGGTCCAGCGCGCCGCGAACCGCCCGGACAAAATCGGTGCCGGTTCCGTCGGGAGAAAGGCTGTCGAGATCCGCGGCAGACTGTTCCGGCTCCAGCGCGTCGGCGAACGGCAGAACCCGGACCCGGGCGCGCGGCTCATCCGGCAGGGCGGCGATCAGACGTTTGGCCGTTTCAAACCGGGTGCTTTCATCGGACCGCCCGGCCACATCCATGGAGCCGCTGCGGTCCAGAAGCACCCATGCGTTACCGGACAGATCGGCGTCCAGCGCGCGGAACTCACCGGGATTGAACAGCAACACCCCCATGCAAAGCAGCGTGCAGAGGCGAAGCAACGGCGAAAGAGACCGCCAGGGGGCGGGCAGCGCGCCGGAGGTCTTTTTGGCGGTGAGCAAAACCCCGGCGGCAAGGGCCACCATCAGCGGTATCAGCGTTTCAAGAGGCAGAAGCGGATTCATGTCCGCACCGCCCGGGAAGATGCGCTTCGGATCGTCGCGATCTGTTCAAACAGGGCGAACAGAAACGCCAGCGCCGCCAGCAACGGCCAGAGCGGACGTCCCTCGCGGAGCGTGTTCAGGTCCGTCGCGCGGGAGAGCAGAGACAGCCCGCCGCCTTCCAGTTCCTCCGGGCCGCGGGTGGTCAGGTCGGATTCCGCGGCGGGGAGATTCACCGCGCGGACCTGCAGGGTTCCGCCGCTGTCCGCGTTGCGGTAGCGGTAAAATCCGGGCGGAAGCGGCCCGGCGGCGCGGACCGTGTTTTCATCCACCCGCAGGGGAAGGGTCTCCCCCTGTGGGTCGACAAGTTCGGGCCGGGCCGCGGGCAGTTGCCCCCGGGGCGTGAGCAGCACATCTCCGGAATCCGCCGGCGCCGGCACCCGGGAGGGACGCGCCCGAAACAGCCACTCCCCGAACAGGGAAACCCATTCAACCTGCGCCGACAGCGTGCTGTCTTCCGGACTCAGGGACGCCGCCCATAAAAAGACCGAGGGCCGTTCCCGATGCCGCAGCCAGACCGGCTCTCCGCTCTCCAGCAGCAGCAGAGGCTCGTGCGCATCGGGTTCGGGCGACAGGGCTGCGAACCGCGACACCAACCCCCGCGCCGGGGACCCGTACCGTCCGTCTGCAAACAGGCTCAGGAGATCGGGCCAGGGCTCGGGCACCCGCAGGGACCGGGCGGGCTCAAGCCGGGCGGACGCGCCGGGAGAGGCGCGCAGCCCCAGCCACGCATTCGCGGCGGCGGTGGCATTGCCCGGACGGACCATCAGCAATCCGCCCCGCTCCACAAAAGCAGTGACCAACTCAAGCCCGGCACCGTCCCAGCCGCTGATCAGCAGCACATCGTGGGTGTCGGCAAGATCCTGCAGACGGGTCAGATGGGTTCCCGTCACCCCCGGCAGCGCATCCAGTCCGCGCAGCCAGACACGGGCGGTGTCATCACTGCCATACACCGCCGCGCGCAGCGACGCCTGAAGACTCACCGTCCCGCGCCGGATATTGTCGGCCGGAAACGCGTCCGCCTCCAGTTCCGCCGCCACCGGAAAGGTGCCGGAATCCTCAATCTCCATCGGCACCGTGATCAACGCACTGCCGCCGGCAGGCAGATCCGCGGACCGCTGTTCCCGCCGCTCGCCCACACGCACCACCAGCGAGCGGCGCACCGGCGCGGCGGAAAAATTCCGCACATCCACCTCCACTGTGAACGGCTGCCCCGCCACCGGCGCGGGCGGGTACACCCGCAGGCCGGTGACCGCCTGATTGGGCACGCTTTCGGTCGCGACCGGCAACAGACGCACAGTGACCCCTTCGGGCACCTGGAAATCGGCCGGGTCCCATCCGCCCGGCTGAAAATCCGAGAGAATCACAATTTCGCGGGGACCCGGAAGATCACGTAACTGACTGACCGCCAGCAGATACGCCTCGTGCAGCGATCCGCCCTCCAGAGTGGCGGGCAGGCGGCGGATTTCATCGATCAAATGGCTCTTGTTCACCCCGGGTTCGGCGTAAAGACTTTCAGGGAGTGCACGCGCGCGGATCACATTTGCGCGGTCGCGGGCGGAAAGGTGCCGGAGGATATCCGCGGCCTCGGCGCCGGCGCGGGCGTATCGGGATTGCGCCCCTTCCCCCGCGCGCATGCTCGCGGTGGCGTCCAGGACTACCACCACATTCCGCCCATGTTCCTCCAACCCCGCCAGCGGCCGCTCCGTGAAATACCGGGGCTGCAAAAAAACGCCAACCATGCAGGCGACCCAGAGAGTGCGGAGAATCAACAAGAGCCAGTGATGCGGACGCTTGATCCGGGCATTGTTCCGGTGCGCCCGCTCCAGAAGCATCAGCGAGGGGTACGCCAGCAGCCGCGGACGCGGGCGGGCCATCAAATGCAGCAGCAGCGGCCCCGCCACGAGGGGAACCAACGGAAGCAGTCCGGGATTGTCGAGACCAATGCTCACGGAGTCAGCCCCTCCAGACAGCGCAGCACGGGTTGATCGGTGCCGACGACCCGATAGGCGATTCCCCGCCGCATGGCCAGTTCCCGGAAGGCGCGGTGATGGTCGTCCAGCACCTTCCGGTAGGCGGCGCGCAACTCCCGGGGATCGGCGTTAAGTTTTTCAGAGGTCTCCAAATCCCGGAAGGCGATCAGCTCGCCCTCGGGCAGGTCCCGCTCCCGGGGATCCAGCACATGCACCAGGTGAAGATCAACCCCCTGATGCACAAAGGGATTCAACGCCGTGAAACACTCCGCGGGATCGCAGTAGAAATCGGAAAACACCACCAGCGTGCACCGGCGGTTCAGCAGCGTGTTCAAATGACGGAGATCAGCAGGCAGATCCGTCACGCCCGCGGCCCCGCTCTGATCCAGGGTGTGCAGGAGATGATTCACATGCCGCGCGCTGCCGCCGGGCGGATGCCACTCCTGTTTTCCGTCCCGCGCAAGTAAAAGCCCCACCTGATCCTGACTGTGATGCACCACATGCGCCAGACAGGCGGCGGCCTGGGAGGCGAAACGGTGTTTGGCGGGCGATTCGCCGAAGGCCATGGACGCGCTCGCATCCAGCAGGATCACGCAGCCGGTCTGGGATTCCTGCTCATAGGTGCGCAAGACATGCCGGTCACTCCGCGCAAACACCCGCCAGTCCACCCGGCCGGGATCGTCACCGGGCGCATACGCGCGGTAATCCCGGAACTCCGTGGAGGAGCCTCGCGCCGGGGACATGTGGCGGCCGGCGTGACGGCCCTCCACCCGGGTCCGGGGAGCGAAGCGCACCTTCTCCAGCTCGCGCAGCAGCGCCGGGGTGAGTAAACGGGAGGCGGACATGGATACGGACCGGTTTAATCCAGACGTTTAAGCAGCGTGGCGATGATTTCCTCGACGCTGACCCCTTCGCCCACCGCATTGTAGTTGGGCACCACGCGGTGACGCAGCACCGGAGCCGCGACCGCATGCAGCTCTTCAGCGGTGGCGGCGGCTTTGCCCCGGATGAGCGCCAGCGCCCGCGCCGCGCGCGCCAGATTCTGCGAGGCACGCGGTCCGGCGCCCCAGGCGACATAGTGCTTCACATACTCGTCGGCGGTTTCCGAGCCCGGCCGGGTGGCATGCACCAGATTGATGATCATGTCCAGCACCGGATCCGGCAGCGGGGCCCGCGTGGCCGCCGCCTGAAGCGTCTCCAGTTCGCCCTCCTTCAACAGACTCCTCGCCTCCGGCTGGTGCTCGCCAATCGTCGCCTGAACAATCCGTTTTTCCTCTTCACGGGTCGGATAGCCCACATTCAGGCTGTACAGAAAACGGTCCAACTGCGCTTCCGGAAGCGGATAGGTCCCCTCCTGCTCAATCGGATTCTGCGTGGCGAACACAATAAACGGAGACGGAAGGCTGAGTGTCTTTCCGGCCACGGTCACCTGCTTTTCCTGCATGGCCTCCAACAGGGCGGACTGCGTTTTCGGCGGTGTGCGGTTGATCTCGTCCGCCAAAATCAGATTGGCGAACACCGGACCGTGTACAAACTCGAATTCCCGCCGCATCCCGTCGGCGTGGGTTTGCAGGATCTCACTGCCCAGAATATCCGTGGGCATCAGGTCGGGCGTGAACTGAATCCGGTGAAAACTCAGACCCAACACCTGACCCAGCGTGTTGATCAAAAGAGTTTTCGCCAGACCGGGCACCCCGATCAACAGGGCGTGCCCCTTGCAGAGCAGACAGGTCAGCAGTTCCTCCACCACATCATCCTGACCGATGATGACCCGGCCGATTTCCAAGCGGATATTTTGCAGGGTGGCGCGGACATCATCCCAGTCCGGGGTGACGGGGTTTGCGGGGTCGGATGTGCTCATGGTTCGGGGGTTTCCTCGGGTTCGGGGCCTTTGAATTGGATCATAAATATGGTTTGCGCGCCATAGGGAATGTCGGCGGGCGTCAGCCAGGCATCCACCGTTTTGTGGAAATCCTCACCGCCGTACATGCCCATCATCATCATTTCTTCGGTCATTTCGTCTTCCGACAGCTTCGTCAGCCGGACCTCATCCTCCAGGCCGAAGGACCGCATCCCGTAAAAATTCGGACCGTGCAACATCACATGCACACCGTCTGTCGTTTGCCCGCGCATCATCCGGTCAGTACTGAACAGGATCGAGACCCCGGGTTTAATGCCGGTTTCCCGGATATACATCATGCCGGATTCCCCCTGACGGGCGGCGTCCTGCACCTGTTGCAAAAGCGCAAGCAAGTGATCCTTCGTCAACGCCCCGCCCACCGCCGGCAGGTCCTCCAGCCATTCAGGCAGATCGTCCGCCAAATGAATCACCTTCCGGCGGGGACCGGTCATCGCGGACCAGAGATCTTTGTTGTTTTGAATCGAAGGACGGTCCAGTTGTTCCAGAATCCAGAGCGCTTCATTCATATCCGCAGAGTTCAGCAGGTTCAACAGGGCCTCAACATCCGACCCGCGGAGAACGGCGCTCATTTCTTCGGCCCGTTCCTCAGACACATTGCCGCTGTCGGGCAGCACCGCGGACCAGTCCACCTCCCCGCCCTCAAGAACCGTGCGGGCGGCGGGCAAGAGCAGCTCAGCCACACCCGCGCCATCCCCGGGACCGGCGGAGGCCATCGCCTGATGGATACCGACAAGCTTGTCCATGTCATCCAGCTGCAGCATCAGGATGCCGAAGGCGGCCGCGGAAAGGATCGCGGGGTCGTCTCCCTCCAACAGGGGCAGCCAGAGTTCGGGAATCAAATGAATTTCGGTTTCGCCACCCTCCGCTCCTTCGGTGCCGACAACATCCGGCTCCTCCGTGTCGGCAACGTCCGGACCGTCTCCCTCCGGATCGAGATAGTACAAAAGCATATCCGATGAATCACTGTGCATGCCGAAGTCCGATTCATCCATTCCCGACATTTGCAGCAGCCCCAGGGTCAACTGAATCAACTGCACTTTCTGACCGGACTCTTCGGCGGCGTCCAGCCGGGCAAGCAGCACCCGCTGCACGGCTTCCGTGTCGCGCGTAAGCGCCCGGAGCTGTAGAAAGTCGTTGGGCCGCGGGCTTTCCCCCTTCAGAACAAGATCCGCCAACCCGTCCAAGGTCAACCCGGCCGGAACGGCGTCTTCACCGTCGGCGGCCTCCGCCGCCTCCGGCGGCTGCAGACTCGCCAGCAATTGTTCGATCATCTCTTTCTCCCAAGAATCCTCCTCCTCGAGCTTCTCCCCGAAACGCTCCGAAATAATATCCGCGACTTCACGCCGGAAGGCGGCCCCCTCCTCCCCTTCAAACAGAGGGGTCCAGGAGGCCACGTCCCCCAATTCATACAAATGCGCCGTCTGAACCCGGGCGGAAACCTTTTCCCGGATCTCACCGATGATCTCCGAGTCCCCCGAGGCCAGCAACGTGAACACCACATCCGGCCCCAATTCATCGAACGACTCACCCCGCTCATACAGAAACTTGGCGATCTCCAAACGGGTTTTTCCCCGGAACGCCGCGTGAACCTCCTCCGCGGCCGCCGTCAATTCCCCTCCGGAAAGCGTGTCCAGCTCATCCGGATGCACCGCGCGAAGCCATTGTTCGGCAAGTTCGGACAATTGAACCGGCCGGGGAAAGGACCGCCGCAACTCCCTTAACTCCCAGTCCTCCCGACCCCCGGAGAAAGGATTGTGACGGTTCCCGCTCACCTCCTGCGCGGAGAGCGGAAGCACACGGACATCCTCAACCAGGGCGATAAACACCGGAATCGCGTCCGCGCCCAGATCCCAAAGCGTCTCAAAAAAAGCGCGGGTCTCATCATTCAGAAACCCGTGATCCCGGGCTTCGCGGATCATCAGCCGCTTCGGACGCAACAGCCAGTTCTCTTCCCCCGAAAGCATCGAATAAAACGCGGGGTCCCGGTCCGAGACAAACAATTCATACAATTCACGCTGCGCGTCGCTGAACGCCGCGGGAAGTTCAGGAGCCGGATCCCCCAGGGCCGTGCGCCAGGTTTCCAACACCTCATCGGCGATTGCGGCGGAAAGCCAGGTGGCGCGGTGCTGCGTCAACATGGCGTCCAGCGCCTCAGCCAGCGCCTCCAGTTCCCCGTCCAGCAGATAGTCCTGAAACCGGTCATGATAATTCAAATCGTGCAGCGCGCTCAGTCCCGCCACCAGCGTTTCCCGCCGTCCGGCGGTTTCAAACAGAAACGCGGCCAATTGATTCGCGATATCCGGGTGGCCGACTTGATGCAGGCGCACCGCCATGATCATATAATTCCCGAGTTCCCGCGGACCGATCCGCAAGGTCCGGCCCTGCTCGCGGTTCCGGTTCCACTGATCAAACTGCCGCCGCAGATCACGCATCAGATCTGCGGACATCACGGTGACCGCGTCTTCAGCCGGGGAACTCCGCATCCGCATCCCGCTCGAAGCCCGAACCGGACCGTCCCACATCCGGTTTCCCCGAAGAAGCTTGATCTCCCCGTCCTCCTCCCAGAACCAGCCCGCATACGACTGACCGCCGGAATACGAAATGCTGTGCATTCTCGACGAACGCTCCGCACTGAAGATGTGCCGGGCCGGTTGAGCGCCTTCCGGAACCGGCAGCAGCCCCGCACGCTCAAACACCGCGAACCCCGCCGAATTATCCGGCGCATTCACAATTAAAACCGGAAAATCCTCCGCATACAGCAAAGACATAAAGGGGAAAAGAAAGGCGGAACAGCGGGTAAACAGTTTGGCGCTCATAGATCTCCAATGAAATACAACGTTAAAAAGGCATAAACAAATGACACTTTTTAAGCAGGGAGATCAAGAGAGAATTTAAAAAAAGTGGCTCAGCCGTGCTGATACAAGCCACAACCCATCTCACCCCGGTACCGCGCCAGCACCTCGGCATTGGCCTCGATCCGGCAGTCGCCCCAGTCATGCCACATCGGATAGGCCGCCCAGTTCCAGTTGATGTAACAAAACGCTTTGATGCCGGGCTGACTTCGGATCAACCCGAAATACGGCGCATACCACGCCGCCCAGCTTTCCGCTCCGTCATGCACCCCGACCCGGCGCGAGGTCGACTCGCCGATCATCACCGGTTTGCCGTGCGCTTCCGCCGCCTTCAACAGCGCCAGCGTTCCAGGCGCGGACATATGCTCCGCGTCAAACACATCGATCCCCCACCAGTCCACGTAGTCATCCCCCGGATAATAGGTTGGAAATTCCTTATCCACCCCGTCCTCCGCATAACACCACACCGTGGCCACGTTCCGCAGGTCCGCCGCCCGCATCGCGTCCACAATCCGCCGCCATGCGGCCACAAACGTCTCCGGCTCATACCCGTTCCACTGTCCGTTGAACTCGTATCCGATCCGCAAAAACACCGGCCGGCCGTACGTCCGCAGCCGCTCAATCAGATTCGCGACCGCCTCATCATGCAGCCCCGCCGCCACCTCCTGCTCATAATGCTGCTCCGGACTCCCGTCCTTGGTCATGCTCAGCCCGATCTGCGGAATCATCACCGCATCCGGATACGCCTCATGATACCCGTCCAGCGCGGCCATCCGTCCCCCCGGCATATTCCGCAACCCGCAATAATGCATAAACAGCGCCGGATGCGAATTCCCGCCCAGCGCGTTCACATAGTGTTCAAAGGCCTCCGTCGACTGACCGGCGCCGTGCAGCACCCGGTCTTCCGGTTCCAAATACGCGCCATAATTTTTTCGGGGCAAATACGTGTTGTCCATCGTTTCTCCTCAGCTTTGAAGGTCTTTCATCTGCCGGAACGCGCTGTCGGCGCGGGCGGCAAGTTCATCATACGTTCCGCTTTCCACAATCCGCCCCTTTTCCATCACCACCACCCGGTCCGCGTTGCGGATGGTCGACAACCGGTGCGCCACAATCAGCGTGGTCCGGCCCCGCACCAGACGCTCAATCGCCTCCTGCACCAGTTTTTCCGACATCACATCCAGCGCCGAGGTCGGTTCATCCAGCACAATCACCCGCGGATCCCGCACCAGCGCCCGCGCGATCGCCAGCCGCTGCCGCTGGCCGCCCGAAAGCCGCGCCCCGCCCTCCCCCACCCGCGTGTTCAACCCCTCCGGCAGCCGCTCCACAAACTCCAGCACATTCGCCGCCACCAGAATCTCCTCAAACCGGGCCTCATCCACATCCTCCATCCCGAACAGAATATTCTCCCGGATCGTCCCCTCAAACAGCACACTCTCCTGCGGCACCACCGAAATAAAGCGCCGCCAGCTCCGCATGTCGATCGACTCCATGTCCCGGCCGTCCAACAAAACGCTGCCGGATGTCGGCCGCCTGAAGCCGATCGTCAACCGCAGCAAGGTCGATTTCCCGCCCCCGCTCGGCCCCACCACCGCCACACATTCCCCCGCCCGGATCGCAAAATTCACCGCATCCAGCGCCGGGTCGTCCGCGGGACTGTAGCGATACGTCACCTGCCGGTATTCAATGTCGCCCCGCACCCCGTCCACTCCGTCCTTGCCCTGGTTCAACTCCAAATCCGGACACTCCAGCACCTCGCCGATGGACCGCACCGACTCCATGCCCTTGGCCATCTGCGGATACAGGTTCAACATCATCGTGAAGTTCATCATCATCTGATGAAACAGCGCCATAAACAACACCACCTCGCCGGTCGTGATCCACCCCCTCCGCGCAAAAAAAACGCCCGCGAACAGCATCCCCAGACTTGCGAACTGGAACGTCGCCCAGCTCGACGACTGAAACAGCGCGTTGATTTTATCCAGACGGCGGCCCGAAGAATGCACCCGGTCAATCTGACTCTCCACCCGCACCGTCGCCTTCTCCTCAATCCCGTGCGCGCGGCTCACCGGGATCATATCAATCATCTGACTCACCTCGGAATTCATCATCTCCAGGCTTTGCCGGAAATCCTGGTTTTCCCTGCGGATCCGGTTTTTAAACACATGCGTCAACCCCAGCACCATCGGCACCATAATCATATACACCAGCAACATCCAGGGCTGACGCGCCAGCGTGATCACCACCATTGCCGCCAGGGTGCTCAACGCCATCACCCCCGTTTCTCCGAACTGGTTCGCCACCGTCTGCACCTGCTCCACGTCCCGCAGCACCTTCGCCTGCAAACGGCCCGACTCCACCGTGTCGTGATACGGAATCGACAACTGCTGCAGCCGCGTCACCAGCGCCTGCCGCAGCCGACCCTCCAGCCGCCGGGTCAAACCGCTGAGCTGTGAAACATAATAGGTATGAAACGGCACATTTCCGCACAGCAGCAGCATCTGCGCCGCCACCGCGAACCCCATCCCCCGGACCGTCACCCCGCTCTCCCCGCTCAGCCAGTCGATCACCATCGCCGTCACCAGCGGCATTCCCCAGGCCGGGGACTGCTTGATCACAAACACCGTCAGCATCCAAAGCGCCCGCAGCGGCGAACAATCCGTCCACCGCCACAGCGTGCGCAGCGGGCTGCTGCTCTGATAAGACCATTCAAGCGGTGTAAACGGACGGGATGACGACATGGATTATCCCCCAATCTCCCGCTCCAAAACCTCCCACTCCTTGTTCGTCACCATCACAAACCCGCAGGTTCCCCCGCTCAGCTCCGCCCAAAGCCCGCCGATCATGCGGTCATCCTCCGCCGAGGCCATGCGGTCGCCGCCCTTGTATTCCACCACCAGAATCCGCCCGTCCCTCAACTTGCAGACAAAATCGGGAAAAAAGCGGCCGTTGCCCTTCTGAAGAAAAAAGGAGCACCCCGGCCTGCCGACCAGATTGCGCACCCAGAATTCAACCCCGTCCTGACGATCCAGCCAACAGGCGCATTGGTATTCCTCTTTGGAATCAAACGCGCCGATGCGCGGATAGTAATGCTTGTCGAAACAATAATCCCCCCATTCCCCCCGGTCGTCCCGTGTGGGCGCATAGGCGTCCGGATGAAACTCAAAGCGGTACTCCGAGCCCACCCGGACCCGCTCATCCCGCCCCTCCCCGAACAAAAACTCCCCGCAGGCGTTCTGCGCCGCCGCCGCGCGCAGAGCGTGGACCCTCGCCTCCAGCAGATTCCGCAACTGAAACTTCTGCCGGTTCGCCTTCGCCAAATCATATCCGTCCTGAGACAACAGATCCCCCAGCCAGGCCGCCACAAAGGCCCGCTTGCTGGCGTGCGTGATGCCCGGATCATGCACCTGCTTGCAGAACCAGGCCGCCAGCCTGGCATCCGTCCAGTTTTCCGGCGTGTATGCAAGCCCCAGATCCCGGCTCAATTCCCGGCTGAACGAAGTCTTCACCCGCCCCGCATCCTCATCCACATCAATCAGCCCCGCCTCCTTCACCCTGGAGGTCAACGCCAGCGCCGAAAGCTGCGCTTCGGTCACATACGCCTCCGCCAAAGGCAGCTCCCACGGATAATCCACCGCCTCCGGCTCATCAAACAGCCGCAACTCCCCGTCGATCAACACCTCCATCTGAGGAACAAAAAACGCCTTCCCCCGCTCCGAAGGCGTGTGGAAAATCTGCACCGCCTCCGTGCGGCTGGCCACGCCGGCCCGGCTGATCGCCTCCCGGGTCGCATCCATCACCGCCCCCCGCGAAACCTCCTCCGTCTCCGCCTCCGTCAGCGGCGCATTCAGCACCAGCACCTTTTCTTTTTTGTTCCACACCACCTTCCGTTTCGTCTGCGCGGACAGCCCCGACACATCCAGCTCCTCGCCCAGCTTCACCTCCACCGGCGTGATGCGGATGCGGCCTTCGCCCCGCTTGAAATCCAGTTTCGCCTGCTCCGGGGACCGCGCCGAAACAAACTCCGACGCCTCCTGCCGGTTGAACCCCGAACTCTGCACCAGACATTCCCGCAACATCTCCGCCGTCTCCCCGAAATCCCGCGACACCACATACGCGTACGACCGGTTCAACGCCTCATGTTTCCGCTTCACCGCCTGCGGCTGACGCAGAATCCGCCCCAGCAACTGCTCCACCGCCGTCGCGCTCTTCACCCCCGCCATGCTCACCAGCACATACGCGAACGAACAATCCCACCCCTCCGCCAGCGCCTTCTGCGTGATCACATACTTCACCGGACACCGCTCCGAAAAAATTCCGCCCGGATACGCCGACTCCAGCGCCTCCAGCTCCCGCTCACTGCCCGTGGCCACCGCGATCTCCGCCTCCGGCACATTGTGATTCTCCATCAGCTCCCGCTTCACCCACTCGTAATCCCGCGTCTCTTTGTTTTTCGACTTCGGCTCCGACTGAATCAGCACCAGCGGACGCAGATACGGAGCCCCCTCCCGATGCTCCCGCTCCGCCAGCACATTCAATTGATCCCGCTGATCCAAGGCCAGCGCCAGACAACGCTTATCCTCCGGCACCGTCTCCAACTGAATCGGCAGCTTGATCATCTCCTCCCGCTTCAACTCCACCGCCGAAACCGAATGCAGCACATTGCTCGGCGTCCTCTCCATGTCCGGCGTCGCCGTCAGCTCCATGATCCCCAACGGCTTAAACTTCGCCAGCGTGTCAAAGGCCAGTTCCGTGCGGCTGTTGTGCGCCTCGTCCACAATCACAAACGGACGCCGGAGCCGCAGCACATTCGCCAGCGAATACGGAACCGTGCCCCCATCCGCGTCTCTCAGCAACCCCGCCCGCTGCGAGTCCGTCAGCCCGTCAAACAAATGCTGCAGAGCCCCGTTGCTCTCATACACCTTGCGGATCTCCTCATTCTCCACCTGGAACGCCTGCCGCGTCCCCACAATCACCACCGTCCCCGTCTCCAGCATGGAGCGGTTCAACGCCTTCGCGTCATCCAAATCGATCACCGTCACCGGACCCGCCTCCCGCAGCGCCGCGTGATACGGATGATCCACACCGCACAAGCCAGCCAGCGTCTGCTCCCGAATCGCCTTCGACGGCACCAGCCACAAAATCACACTGTGCTCCGTATGCAGCAGCCGCTGATTCACCAGCGCCACACTCTTCGCCGCCAAAAACGTCTTCCCGCCCCCCGTCGGCACCCGCAGACAAAAATACGGCATATCCTCTTCAAACCCGCGCAGCGGCGTGAACGCCGACTTCTGCCCCCAAAGCGCCTTCGTGGTTTCCTGAAACGCATAATCCGCGTTCCCCATCCGCTGGCAGGTCCGGAAATACAGCTCAATGCTGCTGAGCGCACTCGCTTGATATTCTTTTGGCGTGAAGGTGGGCATGTTTTTTCTAGAATTGTGGTTTTGTCTTAAAATGAAATGCTTTTCCCTTAGCAAAGGTCATCTTTCCCCTTAGATACTGTAAATCATTCATTACAAGCAAATTGCAACACTTTATCCCTTTTACCTTAAAATGACCTCTTTTGTTCTTAGCACTCTGAAACATCACACTTAAACGGCATTAACCTCTTTAAAATAACAACTTATGTAATATTTTTACTTTTTCCTTACAGACAGGGTGTTTTTTCTTATGTTCAGTTTGGGCTTTATTGCAGCCCTGTAGGCTTGATCCACCCGATTAGGCTTGTCCGGATATTTCAGGAGCAACAGCCCATGCCGAACCATTGATGTTAAGAAACGTTGCCGCAAACCATCCGGATTTCGGTTTAACAGGGCAGCAATTTGGGATCTGGTCAACCAGTGTTCACTGCAAATACTTAAAATAATCCCTTCCATCTCCTTTGTTTCCAGTCGCTTGCAGGATCTGGAAACCTCCGCTAAATTATAGAGTTGCTCCAGTGTGCCTCCGTCCAAGTCTGGAAAAACAGTGGCAAGTTTGTTTATGACCTCCTCTTGTATACGTACGGAGTGATCATCCTTACCTACGGAGTGATCGCCCTTACGTACGGAGTGATCGCCCTTACGTACGGAGTGATCGCCCTTATGTACGGAGTGAATATCCTTGTGTGAGAAGTCAGTAACAGGCGTCAGTTTATACCTCGTCCATCTTCCCTGTCCTTGCTGTTGCAGAAACCCCTCACCTGTAAGCTTTTGTAGGAGCTGGGTCACATCAGATGCATGCAGCCGGGTAATTTGCCGCATGCGGGCGTTATCTACCCCCCCTTCTATATCCGCAGTCACCAAAACTTCGACTTCTTGTTTCGTGCAACCGTCAAAGCGTTTGCCAAATTGCTTTTGCAGGCGGGATAAGGATTCCTCCGGTATGAGACTGACCATCGGCAATACCCACTCCACCCGATCAGGCTGTACAGTCTCCCGTACAGTTGGCGAGCGCCAGTGTTGTGATTCCCAACCACGGCGGATTTTATCAACACCGGATCCTGCCCGTTCCGCCAGACCCAACTGGGTAAACATTTTCTGCAAGGACTTATTACGGCACTCACTGACATTTCCACGCAGTAATTGATCCAATGAAATAAGCAACATGCCAGGATTGGAGAAAACAAAACGATCCCGGTATTTCTCTATAACAATGCCGCCCTGTCCCTGATAATCGGCATGAATCAAGGCATTGACCAAAGCTTCACGAATTGCCTCATGGACAACGCTCTCCCCTTTGCGAAAAAGATTCGCATCCAGTTGAAAAGGCAATTTAATGTCATCCGAAAGCCGCTGAACCACCCGCAAGTAAAACTGAAAAAGGTTCGGAGGCCATGTCCCGTCCATCATCAGCCTGTCCGTGTAACGGACATCAGGGTCATCGGAGAATTTTTCGCGGTAATCAACATGATAATCAGGAAGAGCCTCCGTTATCGTCTCCTCGCGCCCAAACATAAGAAGCCCGGCGATCGTCAGTCCTTCCTTCTCTGTTTTTCGATCCTGACGCCAACCGCCCAACTTTGATAACAGCCCTATATCATCTTCACTCAACCAGGGATGCGTTGGCTTATGTGAACCAAATCGCTGCCGGAACTGCTGTAAACTTTCCCGGTCAAGATCCTTGAGACCGAATCCTTCCAGAATTCGACTGTCTGCAGGTGCCTCCGCCCGGTCTGAAAGCATTCGCCCCACTTCCTGTTCCGTACAGTGATAGTCGCCTTCGTAATTCCTACGGTAGGTTCCTGTGAGCGGGTTTTGATCCAAATACACCGGACGTTGCTGTCGGGAGGCCCTGGGAATCCGAATCGCAAGAATATTCTTATCCTCAATCCGAACTTCCTCAACATCCACGTCCGTAAGCAGATTCAGGCTGACTTTGGACCGGTTATTTATCGTGTCCCAAAAAGATTTCTTAAGTTTGGAAGTATTCTCAACCCCACATACATTTCCATTATCTTCAACACCCAACAGAACCACTCCACCATTGGAGTTTGCCAACGCACTGTAACTCTCCCATAAACTTTTAGGCACACCGCCTTTGGCAGCCTTGAATTCCAAATCTTCACATTCCGTCCAATCAAGGCGACTGAGAAGGTCCATTGGATTAAAATGAGTAGGCTTCGGCATCAGACTACACCTCAATCGCATAAGGGGTTTGCTTGAACACGATTTGCTCCCGCTGCAGGGCGGAGGCCCCCAGGCGGCTGGCGGCCGCATATATCACCTTCGGCCCTTCATGAACCGGCAGCCCGTCCAGCACCGGACGCGTGAGAATATTGCCGCCCTGCGGACGCCGGTCACCCAGAATCCCGTTGAACAGCAGATAAATCCCCCTTCCCTCATGCACCCCCAGCAACGGACTCGTCCCGTCGCCCGTGTACCCCAGACCCGTCTCCGAAAACCAGACAAAATCCGCCAACTGCGCAAAGGTCACATCCTCCCGGATATCCCCGAACTCGTTGAACAGCGGCTCCCCGCTCAGACGGCAAAACTGAAATCCCCCGCCCAGCCCCGCCACCACCTTGCCCTTCGCGTCCGCATACCCCGCCGACACCCGCCGCACCCGCTCCGCCGTGATGTCCCGGGCAATGTTCTCCTCCATCTCCACCAGAATGAATTTCCGCGTCCCCCCGTCCTCCGCATTCTGCTTCAACACCGCGTGCCCCGTCGTCCCGCTGCCGGCAAAACTATCCAAAATCATATCACCTTTGTCAGTCGCAATTTGAATAATGCGTTGAAGCAATCTAGTTGGTTTGGGGGTGTCAAAAGCTGTTTGTGTACCGAAAATCGCTCTAATCTCTTTCTTTGCCTCATCTGTATGACCTACTTCGTCATGCGGCCACCAAGTCCAAGGTACAAAACCCTCAACTTCTGACAAAAAGCGAATAATGCTTGGTTGTGAGTCGCCCTTCTTTCCGAAATAAATTCTACCCTCTGTCAGTAATTTTAGAAATTCACTTTCGATGGTTGACCAACAACGTCCTTCTGGCGGAATGATTTTTTTACCAGAAGGCGTTGTGATCTCGTACATTTGATTAGGCCTATAACCCTGTGCTGTCATGGGAATCCCACGCCATCGGCCTTTTGGATCATTATTTGGATTTTTGTAAACCTTGGCCTGTTTCTCGGTTAAAGGAACGAGATTCCTTGATTCTTGGAATTTTTTGGGGTTTGGAGCGTACACAAGCAAGTATTCATGTGCATCGCCGATGGAACCCCGATTTTCTCTAGAATAACGCTTTTGCCATGTATTACATGCAACGAATGAGGATAGCCCAAAGATTTCATCCATTAACGAGCGCAAGTTATGGATCTCGGAATCATCCATTGAGATCCAAATAGATCCATCCGGCCGCAAAAACTGCTTCAGCAGCACCAGTCGCGGATACATCATGCAAAGCCACTTGTCATGACGGCAAAGATCCTCGGCCTCCTTGCCGACGGCTTCCCCCAGCCACTTTTTGATTTCCGGCGCGTTCGAGTTGTCGTTGTACACCCATCCCTCATTCCCGGTGTTGTAGGGCGGATCGATGTAGATGCACTTCACCCGGCCCGCGTACTTCGGCAGCAGCGCCTTCAGCGCGTGCAGATTGTCCCCCTGCACAATCAGGTTCCCGTCACGCCCCCCGCCCGCCGACAGCCCCGCATCCGGCTCCAGCAGCCGAAACGGCACCTCCTTGTGATGCCGAATCACCGCATCCTTCCCAATCCAGTCCAGCGTCGGCATCAGCAAGCCCCCCGGCAAACAGGAACCACCACAACATCACACCAAAAACGCATCAGATCACTCATTCCCCACTTCCTACCACGCCCCCCGCCACCGGTCCAACCCCATTTTCAGATCACTCCGGGAAAAATGAGCCTGACTTCATTGTCACCCCTCATCCTCCGCACTTCCGTCATACAAAACCCGGCCGCTCAACTTGGAAACCATGATCAAACGGGAACTGCGAAGCATTGTACCGTCTTTTCCGTCATTCCAAGGCGAGAAAACGAACCACGATGGCTCAGAAGGCATATTATAGAGGCATATTTTTTCCGATAATGTACTCATGAGGGCTGGTGGAAGAGTGTAAACTCATTTTTATTCGCGGGTGTTTTGACAAAACTGAATCATCCCCCTGCTGAAGTCAAGCAGGGAGGCACCTGAACAGAATCTAAAACACGCCGGAAAGGTATCAGGGTCCACCTGCCCGCAGTGCTGCGCACAGCGTTGCAGGCGGGTCATCAGTGGTTTTCCCCAGTCGATCCGGTCGATCCCGGTAATCCCGTCAAAAATGCGCAGGACAGGCTTTGCTCCCTTCGCTCTCTTTGTTCTCTTTATCCTCTTCTGTAAAAATGATGAGATTTGCAGGTTCATCAGGTGAAAGGCCGCTTAACTTGTTCAATTATTTTTCTTGTTCAATTATTTTGAACAATGTATGATTCATGAACAATGAAACCTGAACACCAGTGGATTGCCCTGCGAAATGCCCTCATCGAACTTCCGGGGGAACCGATCTCGATTGACGAGAATCATTCTATTTTCACCTATCCCTCGGGCAAGGAAGTTGAATGGCGGTTTGGGGAAAAGCTAAGCACCCCATTTGTGGAGGGTTTGCTGAAGCATAAGAGCAAAAAACCCTTGCTGCTGTTCTCACCTTACATCTCTCCCACCTTCGCGGAGCGGCTTCAGCGTAACGGGGTCTTTTTTGTGGATGAAACCGGGAATGCCTATCTTGAGTGGCCGGGGTATTATTTGTTTATCTCGCGGGACGTGCCAAAGAACTTGCGCCCCGGGAACAGTCAAAGAAAAGCGGGTAAGGATTTTTCCCCCAGCGCACTCAAGCTGATCTATCTCTTTCTTACCGATACGAATAAGGGTGTCGGCGCGCGGGTGAATCATACCGTCCGACAATTAAATGCCGTCACGGGTATTTCCACCGGATCCATCAGCAACACCATGGACAGCCTGAAGGCGCAAAATTTTCTCGAAGAACGGGAGCCGGGAGTGCGGCGACTGGCCCAACGGGAAAAATTGTTCGAACGCTGGGTGGAGGACTACACCCGCAAACTTCGGCCCAAACTGGTGGTGGAACACTACCGGCTCCCGCATCCCGGCTGGGCAAGTGAGCTGGTGCATACGGATGGCCCTGGCAAGTGGGGAGGCGAGGTGGCCGGGTCCAGACTCACCGGACATCTGGTGCCGGAAACCGTCACCCTTTACACGGAAAATTTGCCGGCCAACTTTATTGTGAAAAATGACCTGCGCAAAGACCCGGCGGGGCGGGTGGAGATTCTGAGGCCCTTTACACCAATGGACCTGACGGATCCAGCAGAGGCCTGTGTCCATCCTCTGCTCGTATATAGCGATCTCATGGCCTCCGAAATCGACCGCAACCTGGAAACCGCAAAACGGATTTATGAAAAATACCTTCGGCCTCTGGCAACATCCGATTGAGAAAATAGTTTCCCTGCCCATGTTGGTCGTCCTGAAAATTGTGGCCGTGATGGACAGGGAACACGCCCGCCATAAAAAAGACGGTACCGATATTGCCTTCATTCTTGAAAACTACCTCAACGCGGGCAACGGTTTGCGTTTATTGGAGGGACCGAATGCGGATTTGATGGCAGCTTGCGGCAATGATCTGGATGCCGCCACTGCGCGACTGTTGGGACGGGACATGGCCACGGAAATGCACCCGGACACCAGAAACCGCATTCGCACATATCTCGAGGAACAGGTGAAGAGTAGTGGGCGTTGTCACTTGGTTCATGGACTGATGGCTTCGTCCCGCTTCCCGACCTTCCCTGTTGCACGGGCTTGTCTGGGCAATGTACTTGCAGGGATAGAAAACATATGATGAAAACCAAAACAGAACCTGCTGATAATGCCGAATCACCGCATCTTTGCCAATCCAGCGTCGGCATCAGTAAGCCCCCCGGAAAACCAGGCCCAATCCACCATCACAGCAAAAACGCATCACATCTCTCATCCCCCACTCCCTGCCACGCCCCCGCCCCCGGTCCAACCTCATTTTCTAACGACACCGGGAAAAATGTTGCTCCTTGGTAACAATTGTTACCGATTTAAGGAGTCCAACCCCATTTCCTGATCACTCCGGGAAAAATGAGTCGTTCCGACGCTCGAAAAAGGACCGGCATGATTTTCCGAACGTCGGAACGTTGGACTGGACCATTTCAAGGCTCGGAGGCAAAGCGGAAAAGCATCAGTGTCCACCTTCCCGCAGTGCTACGCGCAGCGTTGCAGGCGGGTCAGTGTCATCAGTGGTTTTCCCTCACCATACCTAAATCCCTTCCGCCCAGGCACAGAGGATAGGTATCAGTGTTCATCAGTGTCATCAGTGGTTTTTCTCCACCGCACCTTGCCCCTCCACCCAAGCACGGCGGACAGGTAGATATCCGTGTCCATCCGTGTCCATCCGTGGTTCTATTCTTCCGTGCCCCGGGTTCCCTCATCCTCCCGCATTCTCCGCGATCACCCGCTCCAGCTCCTCGATCATCTTCACGAGGTCGCTCAAATAGATCGCCTCGGCCATGGGCTTGCCGTCGCTTTGATCCCGAAGCGGCACGAAAAATCCGTCCCGCCATTGCTTGCATTTCGCAACCAGGGCGTCGTGCGCCAGCGCCCTCGCGGCGGTTTCGTCCAGCAGACGCATGATTTCCCGCAAAATGAATTGCGTCACCGCCCCTTTCTGCGCGAGCAGGGTGCGGATCTCGGGATCGAGGCCGGCGGAGCGCGCGTCGAGTTCCCGGTTGAGTTCCCCCAGAATTTCCGTGGCCGTGTCCAAGGCATGGCTGCTGGTTTTGGGTTTATTCGCCACTTTATTCGCCTTGGACATGACCGCCCCCCTGTCCGAGTTCGTCGATCAAAACGCGGTACGCCCCCCGGGCCCGCCGCAGACGTTCCTGCAAGTGCTCGGGATCGCTTTCCCCTTCGTGATGCAGACTCTCCTGCAGGCGCTCGAACTGCTGCTCCAGCAACAGCGACAGCTTGGAGGCCCCCGCCGGTTTTTCCGCTTTCGCCGCCACTTCCGGGGGCCGCGCTCTGGCGAGAATATCCTCCAGCCGGTCCAGGGTGTCCGCGCCGAGAACCGTTTCCACCGGACCCGCGGGCGCTTTGCCGCCCACGCCCTGCTTCAGCACGTCGCGAATTTCGTGCAGACCCTCGCCCAGTCCGGAAAGCTGGGCCACCGCCTGCCCCACCCGGTCGTCCTCTCCGGCGCCGCGCAACAACTGATTGCGGGCGTAGGAGCGTTTGATTTCCGCCCACCGGGCCTGTTCTTCTTCGGTGGCCAAGTCGAGGATCAACCTGAATTTCAGCAGGTTGGCCTCCGCGCCGGTCGTGAGCGTCTGGGCTTCGTTGGTGTATTCGGAATAAATCGTGGTTTCCAGTTCCCGCTCGTTCATCACCGCCTCCACCTTCTCGGCGAGACGGTTCATGTTGCGGTAGGACCCCTGCAGCTTGAAAGCCGGTTCGGTGCGGAACTCGTCCGCCTGCCCGGCGCTGCGGATGTATTCCTCGTTCACGCGCAGGACCACGTCCCGGATGCGAATCATCTTTTCCATCACCGAAATAATTTCCTGCAGCTCGCCCGCGGAATAGTTGCCTTCCAGCTCCACCCCTTCGCGGGACCCGGTTTCGGCGATGCGGATGACCGAATAAATGTCTTTCTTGCTGCCGGAGGACAGCCGGTTCAGGGCCGGATTCGAGGTGAGCGCGTTTTCGAGGAAGCTGAGCTTGAACACGTCGCCGTTGTCCCCGAGAATGTCCCCGAGGTTATAGGTGTCGGCGCGGTTGGCGAGCATGTCGGGGATACGGAATTTCTCCCCGCTTTCGGTGTAGGGGTTCCCGGCCATGACCACAGACACTTTTTTGCCGCGCAGGTCGTAGGTTTTCGTGTTCCCTTTGTACACACCCTCGATTTTGCGCTGCGCATCGCACAGCGAAATGAATTTCTGCAGAAACTCGGGATTGCAGTGCTGGATGTCATCGAGATAAATCATCACGTTGTCGCCCATTTCCAACGCCAGCCCCAGCTTGTGCAGCTCCTCGCGGGCGGCGGCGTTGGGCGCTTCACTCGGATCGAGCGATGTGACGTGATGCCCGATGGCGGGTCCGTTGATTTTCATAAACACCACGCCCAATCGGTTGGCGACGTATTCCATCAGCGTGGTTTTCCCGTACCCGGGCGGGGAAATGAGCATCAACATGCCGCTGCGGTCAGTACGGGTGTTGTGACCCGCCACCCCGATCTGCTTGGCGAGGTTGTCGCCGATCAGCGGCAGGTACACGCGGTCGATGAGCCGGTTGCGCACAAAGGAGGTCATCACCCTGGGCTTGAATTCGTCCAGACGCATTTCCTTGCGGGTCCGCTCCAGAAATTCCTTTTTCATGCGGCCGAAGGCCTCGAAACGGGGCACGGATTCGCGCACAAAGCGGTCCAGCCGCAACACGAATTCGTTGTACCGCAGTTCCAACCGACCCTCCTGCAATCGGCGGTGCGCCCCGCGCAGTCCCCCGATCTCCCGGCGGGTCCCCAGTTCGGAAACGCGGGCGGGCGCATAGGCCTCGGCGAACACCAGCGCCGCCGCCTCGTCCAGTCCTTCGGCCCATTCCCCGTTGGGCTTGCTTTCCAGATAACCGCGCATCCATTCACGGATCAGGCCATATTCCGCCACCGGACGGCTTCGGACCTTTTCCCGCGCCTCGTCGAACGCTTTTTGACCCGCGAGCTTCTTGAGATGCGCCTGAAACGCCTTGATCAGCGCCCCGGCTTCGGGGCTGATGGGATGCTCGCCCTCCCCGGTTTCCACGTCGAACAGATACGTCGCAGCAGTCTCCGCCAGCCGGGGATCAAACCAGGGGACGGATTCCGCGAACGCGGCGATGCGGTCCCGCAATTCGCTCAGCGCGTCGTCCTGACGCCGCTGCTGACGGAAGACTTTGTTGGAGGCGGCCATGCCCTGCAAACGGGCCTGCATGATCTCAAAGGCCTCGTCCTGTTTGAACCCGGTCCAGAACACCAGCGCCAGCGCCCGGGCGGAGGTGTGCGCCCGCAGCAGACCCAGCGAAAAATGCATTTCCAAAAGCGCCTTGAGGATTTTCCCGGCATCCTCGTCATGCACCCCCTTTTGATAGCCCTCGGCATAGCGGGGCGCCATAAAGGTCTGCACCTTCTGAATCAGCGCGGGCTCCTCCAGCTCCGCGTCCTCGGGTCGGGCATCCGCCAAGAGGCGATATGCCAGATATTCGGCCCGATAGACCTCCGCATCCTCTGAAATCAGATCCTGGGACCACACGGAGCGGGTTTCGAGAAACGCGGAATCGGTGATGGCTTCGAAAAAATTGGTGCCGGTCAGGTGCATCATCATCTGATCGCCGCGCGGCACGATGGTGAGGTCCAGCGCCTGGGTGTTCACCGAGAACTGATGCCGCCCGAATTTGATGATGTTTTCCCCGCCCACGAACAACTCGGATCGGTCATGCAACTGCCGCACCCCCTCCTCGCGGGCGCTCTTGAGCTTGGTCTCAATGTCCCCGGCTTTCACCGGATCATCCAGTTCCTTGAGCTGATCCACAATCCCGCGCAGCTTCTCAATCATCAAATCGGAGGCGAAGTAGCCGTTGATCTCCTCCACGGTTTTCATCGCGTCCACGCGACCCTTGACGCTGTTGAGAATGCGTTCCGCGCTGCGCTGCAGCGTGTCGGCCCGTTTGTTGCGCGCCTCCACCAGCGACAGACGGCGGGTTTCGAAGGCGTTGTACACTTCCTCCCGCTTTTCGGAGAGCTTGGCCACATAGTCGTCGAAATCGGAGAATTTCCCCTCCAGTTCCTCCAACTGAATCATCACCCGTCCCAAATAGCTCTCGCATTTTTCCGGGGAATCACAGACATCCAGATAATTAATCACCGCCTGGGACAGCAGCTTCATTTGCGAGGCGAACTCGGCTGAGCCCTCCACCTGGGCCAAATCCCGGATCTTGTTGGTCAGCGCCGCCCGGGCCTGATTGATCCCGGAAAACAGCGCCGAAATTCCGTCAATGATCCGGGTGCGCTGGGTGGCGTCGTCGATTTTCAGATTGCTGACGATTTCGATGAGCATTTCCAGTTCGCCGCTGACCGCCTCGATTTCCTCCTTGAGTTCCTCCCCGTCCTTCACCTTGTCGAGTTTGGCGATGCGCGGTTCCAGGCCTTCAATCTTCTTCGCGTACGGGGTCATGGCATCGTCGCGCAGCAGGAAATCCACGCATCGCCGGGCCTGACGCTCCGTATGCTCGCGCACCGTTTTTTCCAGCTCATCCACCCTCGCCCCGTCCATATAGCGCAGCTCGCGCAGGGAAATCACCTTGCCCCGCAAAGCCCGCAGGCCGGAGAGGGTGTCCACGTGGCCGTTGATGTCGTCGTGACGCCGCAGACGGATTTCGTTCAGAAGATCCCGGGTTTCTTTTTCCGCCTCCTTGAGCCGCGACGCGGCCGCGTTTTGCAACTGCACCACCTTCTCGTACTCGTCAATGGCGGCGGCGGCGGCCTCTTTGATTTTCTCCAGCGGCTCGCCCGGATCAAACGCAGCAGACTCGCGGATCCAGAAAAAACTGTCCAGCAAATCGGTGGATTGACGTGAAACATCCACATACAGATTCGCGTAATTGTCCTCGCGGTTGAGCAGACCCAGCAGTGTCTGACAGCCCGCCATACAGCGGACAATATCGCGGTTGCCGATTTTAAAGAGCATCGAATCCTTGTGTTCGGTCACCGCCTCCGCCGTGGCCGAATACGGGGTTTGCCAGACCTGCACCACATGCGATTTGGTGTGCTCTTCCTGGGCCTTGAAATACATCAGCTCCCCGTCTTTAAAGAGACTGTAGCCGTGGCAGTCGATGGGGGTCTCCACGGTCTGGCTGATCAAATTGTAGGAGAGCAGTCCATAGGTCCCGTTTTCACGGTTGTAGAAAATAAACAGGGTGTCCTCACCGTTCGGCGAGGCCACGCGCCGCTCGAAAAGCATATCGCTGTTGGCGCTGTCGAACTGTTTGTATTCACCGGTCTGGAGATAATAGCCGTTGGGGAAAATAATCCCGTGGTCCTCGGGCAGCAGCACGCAGGCTCCGGCGATGGCGTCCATGCGCCGCGCCTCGCGGACCTTTTCGCTGTACACGAAATAGCGGAATTTGCTTTCGCGGTAGGGTTTGATTTTCATCAAAATCAAATTGCCCACGGAGGCGAAATGAAATTCCGCGTCGTCCAGGGTTTGATCCGGATCCTCCACCGCCTCGGTATAAATCCCCTCGCCGCTGGTCGTGTTGTCCTCGATCTTGATGGTCAAATTGCCGCCCATGGTTTCCACGAACACCCGGTCCTGGAACGAAATGTGGGGGAATTCGCCGCTGCGCTGCATGTCGCGGGTGGCCCGCACCCACTCGAACTCGTGCTGGGACGGAAACCGGTATTCATGATCGCTGCGGTTGTCCACATACGTGAACGACCCGTCATCCCCGCGCAGCCACTTAAAACACTTCACATCCTTCACGTCCTTGCCCACACGGAACACCATGAAAATATGAGGCCCCACCCGCATGAACTTGGAGAAACGCGTATTCTTGTAGTATTTGTACAGCTCCGAAAAATCGCGGGCAAACCCCGGATCGTTTAGCAGATCCAGCGTGTCTTCGGTCAGTTTGTGATCCTCAAAGCGATAGACCGCGAACACATCCTCCGGGGTCATCTCCCTGCGGAGGCCCAGTTGCACATTATAGCCGAAGAGCATTTTCGAGCCCACCGCCACCATGTCGCGCGGCACGCAGTTGTTGGCCGTCAGCACCCGCTCCGTGCCCACCAGTTTTGGTTCCACGGAGCCGAACACATCACGGCGGGCCGCATTCAGCTTGTCCACCCGCTCCTGCAGCGCCTCGCCATGCCCCCGCAGACGGCGGCGGATGATCTCATACGCGCCCCCCTCAAACACCGGAGCCTCCGCGCCCGCTTTTTGTTCGTCAGTAACGTTGGATTTGGAATCAGTCATGAGATTAAAAGGTATTTAGGTTATTTTATTCAGGATTCGATAAATTCGAGTCCCTGGGACGTAAGGCGATATTTTTGTAAAGGACTTTTCGGTTTTTCCGGAAGCGTCATTTCCACCAAGCCGCATTCAAGCAACGGGATCAAATGCCGTTTATAGTTTAAATAAGCATTGGCCATCCCTATAGAGTGAAACAATTCAGCTTTGTTTTTCGCTCCTGATTTCATTTCACGAAGCAACTTGTACCCCTGCTTACTCACTTGCTCACCAGCTTGCTCACCAGCTTGCTCACCAGCTTGCGTATTCTTTTTACGGTTTCGATCAGACACATTCGTTTCCTGATTTGTTTTCGATCCTTCTTTTTGCGACAGGCGACTCTGTTCCGGCATCAGGGTTAAAGCATTTTTTAAGAAGACGGTAACCCGAACCCGATTAGCCAGTTCTCTTATTTCAGGGTCCTTCAGCCCCAGATTTTCCGCCTCGCGGAATATACCGGGAATGCCGCTGCCCCATTGCTCAATAAAATCGAGTTCCTTAAACACACGTGCAATCACCGGATTCCTGATCTGAGAAACACCAAGTTTCAAATCCTCCGGTCGCAGACCCGGCAATAAAAGTCCGGGATTCTCAACTTCAATCCGATCATCATAAAACGCAACACGAACGGGTGTGCCTGTATGGGAATAATCCGCATGAACCAAAGCATTGATCACAACCTCACGAAGAATGTTTATGGGAATACTCCAAAGATCTTTCCTGCGAACATCCGAGAAATCAGCCCCGCGCATAGCGTGTTTCTTTAAAAACAACATGATTTCCGCCACAGATTTGGGCATGGGGTCATTGATTTCAATGTGATCAAAAATCACAGCTTTGTCCTGCCCCATAAAACGGCCGCACTGTATCCATGCGTCGTCAAAATAACGGCGGCGGTTGAGTCCGTACAGCAAAAACCCGCCATGGCTGGGAACCAATTTCCCCTGATGAAGCACAAGGATTTTAAGACTTTGCATTTTCAGTTCATCAATGATTACGGTTGAAAAATCCTCCCGGATTCTTTCCAGATCCAAATCCTCAACTCCGAATTGAGGCATCGGTAACGCATCAAAGCTTACACCTGCCGAACCTCTTTCCAGTTCTGAGATCAGCCGGGTGTCCGCCTGGCGGTTCGTGGCGCCTAACCTGACATAAACCCCTTTTTCCATCCCTTCACTTTTTAAGTAATGCGGTCGCGTGTTGCTGGGAAAAACCTCAAGCAATAAAAGCGTTTTCCCGTTTACAGTGGTTAATTCGATATTTGGCACCAGGTGAGGGGCTATACAATCTGAAATTAAATTGCTGATTCGCTCCACTTCTCCCAGTGGATCTTGAACGCCCACCACATTACCGTGATCATCCAGACCGACGATCACCCGCCCCCCGGCAGAATTAGCAAAAGCCACCAGTGTTTTCATCAGGGGTTTAGGTGAAGAAAGGTCACGCTTGAACTCAAGCGTTTTACTCTCAGGATCCTTTAAAAGTTCTGGTATGGACAGGGACATTTGAGGTACTTGGGTGAAGGATTTTCCTAAAGAACAAGAATGCACATTATTCCAAAAAAATAAGCGTTCACGTAATCATAAATCAGCAATTCGTTTCTTAAAAGTGTTTCCGACGCTCGGAAAGGATGTGCCTCCATTTTCCGAGCGTCGGAACGGATCAGTTCAGGCCTTCGCGGCTTTGACTTTTCCCAGCAGTTCGGACACGTCCCTGCCGCCGAGGTTGAGCTTCCCGGCCACGTCGCTGAGGCGGTCGAGCGTCGAGAGGGTCTTCTCGTCGTCGGTCATCGCCGACATGCGGGCGAGCAGGGCGGAGACGCTGATGTTCTTCAGATCCTCGCTGCTCATCCCGAAACGGCCGGCGAAGGTCCGCAACTGGCTGGTGAAGGCCTCGGGATCGCCGCTGAACAGCGTGTTGCTCACGTCGGTGAGCAGACGGCTGTTGTCCATCAGGCTGTCCAGCGATTTGCCGTTGCTGACCGAATTGACGATCTTCTCGAAGAAGGTCGATTCGCCGCCGACAATGTCGATGTTGGCGCTCTTGAGCGCCTCGCCCACCAGGGCGGACTGCTCGCGGGCGATATCGCGGCTGACGTTGACGGCCGCAAGCTGCAGCTCGAGGTCTTTGTTGAGCCGGAGTTTGAACTCCTCGTGCTCGCGTCCCACTCCGTCGAAGAGCTTCATCGCTTCGGCTTTCTTCTCGATGCCCTGGGCTTCGGCAAAGGCCTTTTCCTGAACCACCTTCGCTTCGGCGCGGCCGAATTTCTCGCTCGCTTCGGCCTTGGCCTCCAGCACCCGGGCCTCGCCCATGCCGATGACCGCCTCCTCCTGCGCCTTGGCGTCGGCCAGGATCTTGCGGGCGTCCGCTTCGCGTTCGGACGCATCGCGCGCCGCCTGCGCCTCGATCACCCGCTCTTCCGCCGCATGTTTGGCGGCGTCGCGCAGCGCTTCGGCCGCGAGCACCTTGCGGATCTTTTCGGCCTCGCCCGACTCGCGGGCGTTGGTTTCCGCCACCTGACGCGCACGCTCGGCGGTCGCGAATTCCTGAGTGTCCTTGATCTTT
Organism: Verrucomicrobiota bacterium; assembly: GCA_020831625.1. Lineage (GTDB taxonomy): Bacteria > Verrucomicrobiota > Kiritimatiellia > SS1-B-03-39 > UBA6053 > PXAS01. The sequence goes on from JAFIGD010000001.1 coordinate 186,911, forward strand.
TCCTGCTCTTCGACCACGGTGCGCTCCACCGCGACCCGCTCGCGAATGACCTCCTGGATGTTTTTCTTTTCAACCTCCAGGGCCTTCTCTTTTTCGATTTCCTGCAGTTCAACCACCCGTTCGCGCTCCACGCGCTCCAGGCCGCGGTCTTTCTCCACCCGCTCGGTTTCCACCGCTTCGGTGCGCTCTTTGTTCTTTTGCGCCACGATGATCTGCCGCATGCGGTTCTCTTCCGCCACCGCGACCTCCTCGGCAGTCTGAATGCGCACCCGCTCGGAGCGGAGCCGCTCCTCCTCCTGCACCACTTTGGACTGCGCCTCCTCGCGGGCGGTGATCTCGGCGATCTCCCGGAGCTGCTTCTGCTCCGCGTCCGCCTGCTGACGCTCCAGTTCCAGGATGGCCTCGCGGGCCTCCACGTCCTGCTTCTTGATCGTCTTTTCTTTGTTGCGGTTGATGTGGTTGGCCAGAATCGCCTGATTCGCGGTCAGCTCCACAATCTTCTTAATCCCCTCGGAATCAAGAATGTTGTTGGGATCCAGCTCCGCGAGCTTGGTCTGCTCCAGATAGTCGATCGCCGCGTCGTCGAGCACATACCCGTTCAGGTCGGTACCGATGACTTTGAGGATCTCCTCCTTGAACTGCTCCCGGTTGGTGTACAGATCCACAAAGTTGAACTGCTTGCCGACCGTTTTCAGCGCCTCGGAGAACTTCGCGTCAAAGAACGCCACCAGCTCGCGCGGATCCGATCCGCGTTTGCAGCCCAGAGACTGGGCAACCTTGAGCACGTCCTGCGGGGTCTTGTTCACCCGCACGAAGAAGGCCACCTTCACGTCCGCGCGCAGATTGTCTTTGCAGATCAGTCCGTCGCTGCCGTCGCGGTTGATTTCGATACGCTTTACCGAAATGTCCATCAGCTCCATGCGCTGCAGCACGGGAATGATGAGCATGCCGATGAAGCTCACTTTGGTGCCGCCGATGCCGTTCCGGATAATGGCGGTACTTTGCTCCACCTTCTTGTAGCAGGCGGAATAGAGGAAAAACAGGCCCGCGAGGATGATGCCCAGCACCATAAACGCAGCCGTGATAATTTGTGCAATCATGTCTTAATACTCCATGGGGGTGATAATGTAGATGTCTCGTTCTGTCTGATGCTGTAAAATAACCGCCTCGCTCCCTTTGGAAATTTCCTCCCCTTCGGTGCGGACGTTCAAGGTAATGGGCGCGCCCTCGTCCACAATCTCCGCCTGCCCGAAGACGGCGTCGGCTTTGGAGGAGGTCACCACCACCCGGGACCCGATCAGATCCCTTCTGGCGGACACGTCCTTCTGCATTTGTTTGAAAAGGGGCACCATTGGCAAGGTGATCACCTTGGCCGCGTGCGCGCTGAAAACCAGGTTGACCCCGAACACGGCCAGGCCGATCAGGGGGACCGCCCGGCTCCCCAGCATTTCATTGGCGATCATGCCCGTCACCCAGAAACTGAGCGCGAAAAAGCTCACGAAAATGGAAATGGGCACATACTTGATGTTGAAATACTCAAAAAAAGCGTCGAAGGCGGTGTGCGCGGCCTCAGGGCCCGCATCGCCCTCGAATTCGATCTCGGGCAGATCGAGATCAAGAGACGACAAATCCATCACGCCGAAAATCACCGTCAGCCAGTAAATCACCACCAGCAGCAGCAAGAGCGTCGCCGGCAGGTTCACCACGTGAAACGCGGCGTGATAGAATTCAATCAGGGAACTCATTCGCTTTTCGCGCCTCCGCCCGAGAGTTTCGCTTTCAGCGCCGCCATTTCCGCGTCCACTTTGAGATCCCGGCGCTCGGCGGTGCTGTCATGCGGACGGAATTCGCCCCGCATTTCCCGGTCAATCTCGACCTGCGATTCAAGTTCAAGCACCGCATCCTCCAGACGCTCGAAGCCAAGCTCTCCCGGCGAACGCAGGTTGTCGAGCTGACGGCCCATCGATTTCTCCGCATCCGCCGCCCGTTTCCGGGCGCGCAGATCCATCATATACGAACGGGCCTGGTTGAGCTGATCCTGGATTTCCACCAGATTCTCCTTCAACTCGTCGTAGGTTTCCCGCCGACTGGTCAGCACCGGCTCCAAATTCTGAATGCGCTCCTCGGTTTTCACCTTCTCCGCCAGGGCGCGGCGGGCGGTGGTCTCGTCCCCGGCGGTGAGAGAGGCCTCCGCCCGGGCCGCCAGGTCGTCGCGCGACGCCCGCAGACTGTCCAGATTTTTCTCCAGACGCTTGTAGGTCACCGCGAAGCCGGCCAGTGCGTTTTTGGCTTCGGTGGAGGCGTTCTCCAGTTCGGTGATTTTGGCGAGAACCTCCGCCTCGGGCGTTTCCACCTGATTCAGCCACTGGGTGATGTTCCCTTTGGCGATGCGTCGAATGCGTTCAAGAATGGCCATGTCAGACTCCTTTCGTGCTTGAAGCGGCTGCGGTTGAGGCGGCGGAGGTTTTGTCACTGATTTTGGCTTTCAGCGCCGCCATGCGGCGGTCCAGCTCCGCTTTGCTGTTCAGTTCATCAATCCGGCGTTCCAGCGAAGCGGTGCGTCCGCCGCCGCCGCCAACCCCGGCGAGGTCCTTGCGCACCTCCAGCGCGGATTCTTTCTCCTCCACTCTGGATTCAATCGCGGCCACCGCGTCGAGAATGCTGCCCGACGACGTCACCGGACCCGAAACCGTGCGCTGAATTTTCTCCTGCGAGGCCACCACCCGGGCGCGGGTGAGCAGCTCGTCCTTTTTGGCGCGAATTTCGCGGAGCTGATTCTGCGTTTCCTCACGGGCGGCTTTGGCGGCCGCCAGCGACGCGTCGGCAACATCTTTTCCTGCCTCCAGCCGCAACAGATCCGATTCCAGCTTCATTTGCACCTCCAGCGCCTCGCGGGCGGTGGACTCCTCCCCGTGCTCCAGGGCGGATTCCGCGCCGCGGGTCATTTTTTCCAATTTTTCGCGGGCGCTTTCCAGAGCCTTGGCGGCGGATTTGGCATTCGCCATCGCTTTGGCCTCCGCCCCGGTCGCGGCGCGGATCTGATCCTCCATTTCGCGAACCAATTGCGGGAAAACCACTTCCGGATTTTCGGTGTTCGACAGAAAAACCTCAAGTTTTCCGGTCGTGACTCTTTTCATTCTGCTCATGATACTCATTTTTGGTTCTCCTTATGTTGAGGTGAATCGGTTTCGTCAAGCTCAGGCGCAAACGCGCCCATTTCACAACCCAAAACAAACTGTTCGCCAACGCGTTTCAAATCCTCCCATTCGACCCGGATGCTCTTGGCCTCATCCTTGTCGATTCCGTTTTCATGCGCCATGCTTTTGGACACCATGTCCAGCATTTCCGAAAATTCTTTCAGGATCCTCTGGGTCATGTTCAGCACCCGCAGTTCCGTCTCCATCATGTCCGGAGCGATGTTTTCGATAAAAAATCCGTTCACCTGCTCGCACAGCCAAATAATCGGACCGTGGTCGCCGGTGATCTGGCAGAGGTTGAGAATGCGGTCCAGCGGATTGTCCGCCCCGCTCGCGTCCCTCCCCTTCGCCTCGCACCATTTGTAAATCAGCGAAGGCGACAGGGCCATATCGGCCGCCACCGATTTCACGCCGGCTTTGGCAACCGTTTGTTTGATAATTTCATGTGAGTCCATCGTTTCTTCCTTCCATAGATTGGGTCGATGAGGGCATTGTGCATCTTTTCCCCCTCAACCACCAATTATAATTCGCGAAAAAAAATAGAATCAGCCCGGAACGGGCAATTCACCGTAGCCGTGGGTTTCGAGGGCTGTTGGGCAGGCTTAGGGTGAGACCACGGATGTTTAGCCGCCGGCAGTGATGCAAGGGTGTTTTGAACACAAGGACGCAAAGAAACACCAAGTGCCTTCTCCACATTCCCCCACGCATTCTGCGTGACAAGCTTCCCCAAAGCCTTCGTTTCCTTCCTTACCTTCTGTAAAAACAGGGGAAAGTCCCGGCCCGGCAACGCTTGACTGTCCTGATTTCCTGCATAAATCAATCGCCATGAATATCGGCATTATCGGCGTCAGCGGATTTGGAGCGCGGCATTATGATGACCTGCTCCGCGAAGTGGAACAGGGAAACGCAACGGCGGCCGCCGCCTGCATCATCAATCCCGAAGAGGTTCTGGAAAAAGTGGCGCGCCTCCGATCCCTGGGCTGTCGCATCTATGATGATGTGTCCTCACTTTTCGCGGCGGAAACCGGACGCCTGGACCTGGTGCTCATCCCCACCGGCATCGCCACCCACCGTCCCTTCACAGAGATGGCCCTGGCCGCCGGCGCGCATGTTTTCGTCGAAAAACCGGCCGCTCCCACCGTGGCCGATGTCGACGCCATGATCGAAGCAGAGGCAAACGCCGGCCGCCGCGTGTTTGTCGGATTTCAGCACCGCTATGATCCCCTGACCCGTGAGCTGCAGCAGCGCCTGCATTCCGGCGAACTTGGCCGAATCCTCGAAGTGCGGGGGTCGGGCTCCTGGCCCCGGGCGCTTTCCTATTACCAACGCAACGCCTGGGCCGGCAAACTCCGGCACAACGGCGCGCCCGTGAATGACGCGCCCTTTAACAACGCCTTCGCGCACGATGTGTTAACCGCTCTCTGGTTCGCCTCGCCGGAATGTGGCCGCGCCGCCGACCCCCTGCGCGTCGAAGCCGAACTCCACCGCGTGAACGACATTGAAAGCTGCGACACCGCCTTTCTGCACCTTGAAACCGACGGGGCCCCGGTGCATCTCGCCTTCACCCACGTCGGCGAAACACCCCGGGAGCCCCGCATCCGCGTGATCGGCGAAAAAGGGGAATTCATCTGGTCGCATAAGGAGGCCCGAATCCTCGGCGGAAACGGCCAGATCGTCTGTAAAGACTGTCTCTCCACAGAGGCCCTGAGATCGGCCATCTTCCGAAATATCCGCGAGGTTCTCCGGAACAGTCCCGATGCCGGCCCGGTCTGTACGCTCCCCCTCGCCCGCGCCCAAACCCGCGCCGCCGAAACAGCCCTCGCCGCACCCATCCGCCAAGTTCCCCCCAATCACATCCGCCGCCTGCAAACAGAAGACGGAGAAATCCGCCTGATCTGGGACGAAGCGGACGCGCGGCTGGCCGAATTCTAACGCCCAGGCACGGCGGATAGGTATCAGTGTCCATAAGTGTTATCAGAGGTTTTTCCTCTCCGTACTCTACATCCTCTCCACCCAGGCACGGCGGAAAGGCATCCGTTTTCATCCGTGGTTCCTCTCCACCGGAATTCAACCACTGATTCCACTGATTTTCACTGATCCAGCACGACGGAAAAAATCGGGAATTCATTTCATAAACGCCATACACAATATCAACGTCCATCCGCAGGTACTCTCGACCACCCAAGCACGGCGGAAAAGTATCAGTGTCCATCAGTGTTATCAGTGGTTTCTCTTCCCCGCACCCTAAATCGCTTTCACCCAAGCACGGCGGAAAGGCATCAGTGTTATCAGTGGTTTCTTTTCACCGTACCCTAAGTCCCCTCCGCCCAGGCACAGCGGACAGGTATCAGTGTTCATCAGCGGCTCCTCTCCACCGGAATTGAACCACTGATTCCACTGATTTTCACTGATCCAGCACGCCGCAAAAATTTGAGAGTTCATTTCATACATTCCATACATAAGATCAACTCCCATCCGAACTTCTCCGCCACCCAAGCACGGCGGAAAAGTATCAGTGTCCATCAGTGTTATCAGTGGTTTCTCCTCTCCATACCCTACCCCTCCGCCCAGGCACGGCGGAAAGGCATCCGTGTCCATCTGTGTCCATCCGTGGTTAAACCAACCCTCTTATCACAGGCCTACAGTGTTAGGCCTTGGAATGCCGGACGGTTTCGCGCGGCTCAATCAATTCGTGAACCGTCAGCACCGCGCTGCCGAGGAGCAGACAGGCCATGACCTGATGGGCGACGGCAACGTGAAGCTGAACGCCCGAAACCAGAGTGTACATCCCCAGAACAAACTGCAGGATGCCGCACAGAAACAACAGATTAAACCCAAGCTTTTGACGCTCCATCAGGCGGTGCGACTGCGCGAACAGCCAGAGCGCGATCAGCGCCGCCACGACCGCCAAGCCCAAGTGACGGTGCACGAACTGCACCGCCGCAGGATCGGTGAAAATATTCCACCGCGTCTCCGGAAAAAACCGTCCGCCCATCAGCGGGTACGTATTGTACATGTGACCCGCCTGCAGGCCGGCGGTAAACGCGCCGTACACAATCTGGAGCGCCAACAGGCCCAGGAAAATCATGCTGTATTTCCGCAGCCGGACCACGGAATGATAATTGGTTTTCCGGTGTGTCCAGAACGGGTTCAAATCCAGCACAATCCACAACAGATAACTGAAGAGCGCCAGCGCCATGGACAAATGCGCGGCCAGCCGGAAATGACTCACCCGCGGGAGTTCCGCGAAACCGCTGCGCACCATAAACCAGCCGAGAAATCCCTGTCCGCCCCCCAGAATCAGTCCCAGCAAAAGTTTCCACCGCAGAGAGCCTTTCACCCGCCCCCGCACCCAGAACCAGACCATCGGCAGCGCGTAGGCCAAACCGATAAACCGACCCAGCAGCCGGTGAATATATTCCCAAAAATAGATCTCCTGGAAATCCGGAAGCGTCATCTCCCCGAGATTGCGGCTGAACTGCTCGTACTGGGCGGTGGCGTTCTGCTTGTAGAGATCAAACGCCTTCTGCCATTCGCTCTCGTTGCGCGGGGGAACCGCGCCCATGATCGGATTCCAGTCCGCAATCGACAACCCGGAGCCGGTCAGCCGCGTGATCCCGCCCACCGCCACCATAATCACAATCAGCGTACACACCAGCCAAAGCCAGTAGGCGACAGGGCGGGGATCGTCGGGCGAAAGCCTGGTCTTCTTTTTCATCGGTTCTCCATGATTTAAATCGCGGCTCCAGCGGGAAGACGAGCCTGAACCGCCCGGTCCATCGCGTCAAAGGACGGCAATCCGGTGCGCTCCGCGTGTTCGGGGGAGGTGCGGACCGCCTGATAGCGGCGGTGGAACTGACGCGCCATGCTCCGGTAGCCCCTGGCGCGTTCCGCGTCCCGTCCGTCCCACTCACGGGCCTGCACGAGCAGGGCCGTGAGCCGGATCATCGCCTGATCCCGGCTCAAGTGGGCGGGATCGTCCTCCAGACGGCTTTGCGCCAGCAGGTTCAGCAACCCCTCCGGTCCCGGAAGCAGTTCCACATTCAAACGGGTTAACCGGCCATACAGTGCCAGCGCCTCAACGCTTCGGCCATATTCCGCGTGCAGCAGAATGGACTCCATCAGCACCATCTCCATCGAGCGGCGGGTCAAATCCCCGAAAAGCGGGTCCGCATCCAGCCGCTCCAGTTCGGCCAGGAGACGGTCGGTCAGCTCAAACCGCGGCAGCGCCAGCAGCGGCTTGCCGTCGCTGTCGGTCAACAGCTCGCCCTGCATCAGAAGCTGGGCCAGACTGTGCAGCCGCATCCGCTGCAGGTTCCGGGCCTGAAACCGGTTGCCGCGCACAACTCCCAGGCCGCGGTCCGCCCAATAAAGCGAATGCGTGGCGGGAATCCGCCAGTCCAGCGGGCCGAAGGTTTCCTCCAGCGCACCCATCGACTCCGGCCGCATGCGGAACACCCGCTCCACTTCCCGCAGACCGTCGGGATGCGAAAACGCCGCCTCCGCCTTGCGCGCCAGCTCCGCTTTGTAAAAAAGATGGGCCTGATCAAAATCCATGCCGATTTTGTGCTGAAACATCCAGCCGATGTTCCAGTGCAGCACCGGCGAGACCGGATTGTTGCGCAGACCGTCGTTGCGCAGCAGATCCAGTCCGTGCGAGACCCAGCGCCAGCGGTCCTCCGGCTCCGAAAACAGCACGCTGATGTTATAGGCCAGGTTCCAGGCCTGAAATTCCCAGACCTCCGGAATCGTCGGCTCCAATTGCGAGATCCAGGTGGCCAGTTGCACCAGTTCAAAATACTGGCCGTTCTCCTGCAGTTCCGCCGCGCGGACCCAGAGCACATCCGCGACCAGGCCCCGGAATGCGCCGAACGCCACCGTCGTCATCGCCACCAGCGGGGTGGTGTCCTCCGGCGCGACAAACTGAAGATTATCCGCGCCCCGGCGGGCCACCAAATCCGCGTGCCGCCCGCCCGCCAGCAACAGCAGCACCGCGCCCGCCACCCCGAACAGCCGCGCCTTTGTCTTCGGATTCATTCCGCCACCCCCGTTTCGCGTCTGGAAAACAGACCGATCCCGATCAGCGAAATCACCGCCAGTCCCGGCAACATGCGGAAGCCGGCCGTGCGCCCCACTTCACCGGCGGAAACCAGCACCCCGCGCGACACCCGGTCCAAAGGACGGTCCACATCCAGCGGACGAATCAAGGCGTGCATCCCGCGATAAGCTACCATCGAGGCCCGGTCCACACTCTGCATCACCGCCCCGTACTCCCGGTTCGGATTCAGCGTCGTACCCTCCTCCAACACCCGCTCCAGGGTGCCCGAGAACGCCTGCAGCACCAGAATCATCGCGGTCGCATAACAGGCCACCGGCAGGGAAAACAGACTTCCCGCACTCACGCCCAGCGCCGCCAGCAGCGCCAACAGCCCGGCCAGCAGCGCCAAAGCCCGGAATAGATTGGGGCCAAATCCCCCCGCGGCCCGGTACAGCAGCACCCCGTCGCGGGTGCGGAAAAACACCGTCTGCGACTCTTCACTCAAATTGTGAAACGAAACCCGGAGCCGGTCCGCGCCGAGAAGGGCCTCGGTCACCGGCACATCCAGCACCGTTTCGCCGCTGGGGGTCTGGTCAATCCGCGCCGTGAACACCGCCATCTCCCCGTCGCCGACACGGATACGCCACTCGCCCGGAATGCGGCTCACCCCCATCGAGGCCCCGTCAAACGTGAACGACAATTGCAGCCGGTCCGTTTCCGTGAGCGGACGGCTGAGCGGAAAGTCCCAGTGAACCTCCTCATCCTGCTGCGCGGCGTAGCGAAAGGTCAGCGCAAGGTTCTGCAACTCGCGCAGCACATCTTCTTTCGGCGCTTCCGGGTGAATCCGGCCCAGGCGGATCTGCTCATCATACAGGGCCAGCGCCCGCACCGTCATATCCTCCTCCTTGGGACGCTCCGGACGGCGCGCGGTCAGCAGTGTGGCTTCAATCCGCGCCCGCTCCTCCGCGCTCACGCCCGGATCCCGCGCCCGCTGCATCACCCGCCAATACGTCACCCCGCCGCAAATCATCAACAACGAAACCGACAACGCGCTGACCGCCAGCCACTTGCCCCACCACAGCACCGCCCGCGACACCGGTTTGGTCAGCACCATCTGCAGCCGCTTGCTGCTCAAATCCCCGGCCACCGCCGCGCAGGACACCCACAGTGTCATCGCCGCCAGCAGCGCCACCGAAATTCCAGTGCTGTAGCGCACATGCATCCGCAGTTCGCCGGCCAGGGTGCCGTCGGCCCGCAGCCCCAGCGGCAGAAGCAGCAGCGTGCCGGCCACCAACACCAGCATCGACCACGCCACGCGCTCGCGCAGCGCCGCGCGCAGGGTCAGTTGAGCAATCGCGAACAGTTGTCTCATGCGGCGTCTTCGTCCTTTGCGGTGAGAAACGCGGCCAGACGGCCCTCGGCGCGGGTGCCGCTCCCCTCCCCGCTTTCGCGGCGGGCCTGGGCGACCACTTCCAAAAAGAACGTCTCCAAATCGCGGCGGGTCGGTTCCAAATCGGGTCGCTGACCCAGAATGCCCTCCAGCGCGTCCAGCAGTTCGACGCGCTTGCTGTCGTCCAACTCCCCCAGCCGGATCTGCAAATGACCCGCCACCTGCAGCAGTTCACGGATCGGACCCGCAGCGCGGACTTTGCCGCCATACAAAATCGACACCCGGTCGCAGACATCCTCCACATCCGCGAGCAGATGCGAGGAGAGCAGCACCGTTTTCCCGCGTTCCGCCAGTGCGGTCACAATATCCTTCACCTGCCGCGTGCCCAGAGGGTCCAGCCCCGAAGTCGGTTCGTCGAGAATCACCAGATCCGGATCATTGATCAGCGCCTGGGCCAGACCGATCCGCCGCGCCATGCCTTTGGAAAACTCCCCCACCCGGCGGCGGCCCGTATGGGACAGCCCCACCATGTCCAGCAGTTCGTCGATCCGCCGCTCCCGCTCCGCCCCCGCCAGCCCGAACAGGGCCGCATAAAAGCGGAGCGTTTCCCGCGCATCCAGATACGGATACAAATACGACTCCTCCGGCAGATAGCCCACCCGCTTTTTCACATCCACATCCCGCGGCGGACGCCCCAGCACCTTCACCTCGCCCGCATCGGCGTGCAACAGACCCAACAGCACCTTGATGGTGGTGCTTTTCCCGGAGCCGTTCGGCCCCAGCAGCCCGAAAACCTCCCCCGGCCGCACGTCCAGGGAAATGCCGTCCACCGCCCGCGCCCGGGGACGCCGCCAGAAATCCCGGAAGATTTTGGTCAGTCCGTCAATGTGAATTACAGGCTCTTCGGATGTCATCAGCGTACCTCCATGCGTTCAAAAGATCCCAGTGCCAGCAGCAGAATGCCCAGCGACCACGCCCCGGCGTACACCGCCGCGTGACCCACATAATGCCAGGGCACCTGACCGCCGCCGGTCAGGGCGTCGGCCATCCAGAAATGCTGCCAGTTCGGCAAAAGAATATACAAGCCCCGCGCCCACAGCGCCGATGCCGCCCGTCCCGCCAGCAGATAATCGGACATCAGCCCCAGCAAAAACGCCCCGCCGCAAATCGACAGCGTCGGCACCACCGCCAGCCGCAGGGCGCAGAACAGGGCCAGCGCCTGCAGCATCAGCGCCGCGAACGTAAGCAGCAAACAGGCCGGCAGCAGCGCCCAGCGCACCGGCACCGCCTCTCCCGCCATCGGATCCACATGCGTATGATCGCCGTGATCAATCACTCCCGCGCCGGAGCCGCCGTCCAGCGACAGCGTCCACAAAAACGCCAGCAACAGCATCACCGCCATGCACCAGAACGCCGTGGAGGCGAACGGACGGCGGGTAAAGTAATTGATCACCCCCGCCAGCGCGTAGGCCGACAGCACCGCCAAAAACAGCGGCACCAGAAATTCCCAGCCCACCTGAAACTGCCGCGCCGCCGCGCGGTCCGCCAGCAGTATCGCCAGCGTGCACATCCCCGCGAACACCAGCATGATCACCGACACCCCCGCGTATTTCGCCGCCAGAAAGCGCGTCCGGCTGATCGGCTTGCTCAAAATCGCCCCCGCCGTGCCCCGGCGGATCTCCCGGCTCACCGCCCCGCAGGCCGCCGTGGCCGACAACAGCAGCGCCCCCAGAAACATCACCGCCATCGCGCTGTCCCGCACCAGCTTTCCCGGTTCCCCCAGATTGTGCGTAATCAAAAAAGGCAGGCTCCCGATAAACAAAATCAGCGTAGTCACCAGCAGCAGCAGCGCCGGCTGACGCGGGATCTCCACCACCGTCAGCCGGGCCAGCGGCCAAAAGGAGCCCTGCCGCTCACTCATCGACCGGCCCTCCGCTGTTTCGACGCCTCCTCCAGCGCCTTCCGTTCCCGGTCCGTCAAACTGTGCAGCCCCTGCTCCGCCACCTTGTCGAGCAGCGCGTCAACGTGCAGCGCCTGATCCTGCGAGCGCTTCCGCTTGTACGCGTTCACTTTCTCCTTCACATGCCAGCGCAAAAAGCCGGGCACCCGGCCGGGATTCGCGTGAAAATACCACACCCCCGCCGCCGAAAGCCCCAGAACCGTCACCAGCAGAACCGGCTGACTCTGCACCAGCGCCGGCCGGCTCATCCACGACACCATCACGCCCGAAATCAGCCCGCCCAAATGCCCCTCGTGGCTGATCCCCCCGGAAGGACTGTGTACCCCTTTAAGGGTATACAGTAGAAAGCCCATCGCATAAAACCAGGCCGGAATCGGAATCGGCAGCGGAAACAGCATGATCGACATCCCCGGCATCAGAAACACACAGGCGAACAAGACCCCCAGCGCCCCGCCCGACGCGCCCAGCGCCTGATACTCCTCCTTCCGGTGCAGCAGCAGACACAGCCCTGACCCTCCGATCACCGACAGAAAAAATACCCCCAGCAGCATATCCGGACCGAACGCCCGCTCCAGGCCCCGCCCGAAAAAGAACAGCGTGACCGCATTGCTCGCGAAATGCCCCCAGTTCGCGTGCAGAAAGGCCGGACTCACCAGCCGCACCCACTGACGCCGCAGGCGGATCGCCTCGCTGCTGAAGCGGTACTTGGCCATAACCCCATAGCGGGTCAGCCCCTGATGGGTGGTCAACCCCAGGACAATCAACAAAAGAAGAGTGATATGATCCGATTGCATAGACGATGCCCGCATACATACGCCTCCAGCGCATTCCGTCAACGCCAAGCCGACAGAGATTCAGGAAATTGAATTGTTCATTGCCTTTTTTACGGAAATACCGTATATAAGGTAAAATGAAAACAACGCTGATTTTAGACGATACCTTGGTTCGAAAAGCGAAATCGAAAGCCGCCTTGCAGGGATGCTCCTTGAGCCGGTATATGGAAGCTTGTCTCAAAAAAAGTTTACAGGAACCCGATCCTCAATGCGTTGGCGACTGGCTTCACTTACTCCCCGACACGCCGGCCTCCGCCCGGAATGAAGTCGAAAAACAGATTCAGTCCGGGGGATTTGACGACATTGAACCGGAAATGTGGTTATGATCCTGGATACCAACGCCATCTCCGCGTTACAGGGAAACGATAAAAAGCTCATCGCCAAGCTATGCAGTCAGGTTGACCTGATGCTTAACCTCATCTCTCTGGGAGAATACCGGTACGGCATAGACGGATCCCGGCACCGGGACGAACTTTCCGCATGGCTGGACGCCTTGACCCGACGCGCAAAGGTGCTGACTCCGGACCTGAAAACCCTGCCGTTTTACAGTCAAATTCGCCATGAACTAAAAACCGCAGGCACACCGATTCCCGCGAATGATGTATGGATTGCCGCAATCTGTCGGCAGCATAAACTCCCGATCCTCAGCCGTGATGCACATTTTGATAAAATTAAAGGATTAAAACGGATCACGTGGTGATTTAGGGAATGACCTGAATCCGTGAGATATTTGCTAAGAAGGTGTGCAAGATCATGAAGCGAAAGGATTTGTCGGAAACCGAGGCATACCCTTGCGGTCTGTAGAGCGTTTCCGACAATTTCTTGCAGCTCATGAGATTGTGCAGATTCAACGCAAAGATCTCACGGATTCAGGAATGAGACAACCAAAATCGTGCGTGTTAAAAAAACCGAATCAGCCGAACTTGCAGAGGCTCCAGGGTCACTTCGCCCTCGCAGTGTCCTCCGTTCAGCAGATCCTCCCCGCCGAAGGGCAGATGGAGGGTGGCGGGTTCTTTCCGGCTGTTGACCAGTCCCAGTTGTCCTTAGCTTCAGCGGCCTGAGCGGCGGCCGAAACTGATGAGCAGGCTTTCCTCGGCATCGGGCAGCCAGGCTTCGCCCTCCAGATCGGCGATGGCCATTTCTCCGATGTAGTCAATGCCGGGTCGCTCGCCGGTGACTTTCCACGGAAAAGGTCCGTTGCTTTGGGCCATGTCGGGAAAATGATTTTCGTCGAGGGTAACCGCAAACGGACTGGTGACGGTCGTGACCAGATTTGTATTGGCGAAAATTTGCACCGTGGCTTCGGGATGTGCGGTGCCCTGTATGGTGAACTGCCGGAGGTTTTCGCGGAAGGTGGAGGCTCCGGATTTATTGGGGTCGAAGTTGGCGGCGAGCACCTCCCCGTTGAGTTTCTCCTGGGTCAGTTCGCCCCGGTCGGTGAAGACGTACTCGCGATCTTCCCCGGTCCGCTGGGCACGGGCCAGGGAACCGTTGTCCGCGTAGGTGTAGGTGGTGTCGATGCCTTGACGGGTCAGAACATGTACACGCCCGAACGCGTCGGGAGTCCAGCTCTGGTCAAACTCGGACTTGCCGGTGCTGATGCCCTCGAATCGTCCGCCATTCCCGCGCTGGCGGGACCAGGTGAAAGTGGGTTGGTTGTCGACACGGTACTCGACCGTGTCGGCCACCCCGCCGTCACCGGAATAGTTGATTTCCACGGTAGGCAAGCCGGGAGCGCTGACCGTCAGTTTCCGCAGGCTTTCGCTTTCGTGGCGGTAAGTTGGAACAGCGCTGTAGCGGGGGATTCCCTCCTGCTTGATCTCCAAAAGCGACGCCCGCCCGCGCGAATCCGCGTTACGGACGAGTAGAAAACTCCCGGAGGTTTCATTGAAGTGACCCGGGTTCTTTTCCCACACGCGGCCCGGCGGTGAGGGGTGGGAATTTGGGTTTTCCGATAGTCGGAAAAATGCGAAGTCTGAATTCCGACCGTCGGAAAGTTGAGGCGAAAAGGATTCTTGCCTTGTTGTGTGGGCGAAACAAGGCAGAACGATGGCTGTTAGCCAGAAAAAATAATATGTTAATATATTTTTCAATACTTTCGAGTAGTGCTGAGAAGGCATCTTCAACAGGACAGTGAGGAACAATTGGCCTGGCGCATGTGGGCTAAGAGTTTTAGGTTTAGAGACATTGTTAAAAAATAGTGCTATTGGAAAAGAATTGGCTTGCAACTTTGTTGTGAAAGCTGCGTTAATCCAATGAGACGTTCAGTGAGCGGTTCCCCATCGATGTCAAAAAAACATTCATCCATATTTTCAGGATTTATTCCAAATGAATTAGACACCTCAATTTGCCATTCACTGTTAAAAGCTACCGCTGGAATTTTTTTCATCTCGTCTTGTATGATTTTCAACTCTTTCTCAAGGAGGCTACTCTCTTCTATTGACCATTCGCCATCACAATCTGAATGTAATACTAAAACAGGAAATCTGCCCCCTGCCTTTCCATGCTCCAAATTATTTACAATTTGATCGCGAAAGTAATTAAAGTCAGCATAACTTCCAACTTCGACGCCATCCAGCTCTTCGTCCTCATCAAAAATTGACAGATAAAGTCCCATGCCTTAACTCCTTTCAATTTTAATCAATGAGCCGTGCTCACGTCGAAGAGCACGTAAACTCGAATGTATTTTGGTTTGTTTTGGTATACGGAGCACAAGTTTTTTTCCTTCAACACCTGCCCTATAGACAAGTAATCGTATCTGATATGTTGCTCGTAACTCGCTGACATTTTTTATCAGATAAAATTTATCGTAGCTTTCTGCATCTGGTTTTGCACCTCGAGCAACCTGGTGTTTCGTCTGCTTGAAATCAAATGTATTCATGGTGATGTCGTAGTTCCTCCCCAACGTAAAAACCAATCAGCAAATGTCGGGTTTACAGGTCGTGTTGTTTGAATTGTGATACCCTGGCCTGACTTCAGTGCATGGTACATCTGCAGACGTAGCTGGTAAGAAGAGTGTAAGGGACTTGATCCACCTTTAATTTCTAAAAAACCACCTTGGACACTGTCAAATATAATTCCCCTAGGAAGGCCGCCTTGTGTAAACTTTGGAGGCCCAACAATAATTTTAAATGCGGCACTCTCCATGTCCACTTGAGAAGGCCGCCAAACACTGGTGTTTTTCAGCAATCCAAGTTGTGCAAGTTGCTGACTCTCGTGTATTTGTCCTGCCCGTAAGTGGGAAGGTGACTGACTATTTTGCGGTAAAGAATATGGTGCCTGAACGACAAGGGGAACGGAAAAATCATAAGTAATTCTTTGCCCGACTTGGTCACTTACGATTCTGCTCCCACCTACCAGAAGTGCCGCAGCACCCGTATTTCCGATGGGTTCGATCCATTCGGTGATTCCCAAATATGAAGGATCTCTTGAGTCCACACCCATCAAATGCTGGAAACCGCCACCGCTGCCATGGGTGTTCATCATGGGATTTCCGAAAGAGGTTGCGACCGCAACAGAGGAAATCGTCGTATCCAAGATTCCTGCCACAGTTGCCTTTCCGCCTCCACTCGCTTCAACCGGAGTCAGCAGAAAATGGAAAAACAAATCTTTCCGTAGAGACGGACTTCCCTCCCTCATTTGTCTGGAGAGGTCTTTGGGAATATTCGCCATCGCGGAAACAACTGCCGAATACTGTGCTCTGTAGTTCTTTCCGTCATAGGAGAAATCCAAGTATCGAGGCTGACTCTGCCCCACGGATCCATTGCTGCTGAAATACGTTTGGGCAGGACCCGTCACCACATTTCCAAGCGAAATATTCCCTTCATATTTCGGCCAGAACCACCCGCTGTTGTATGCCATCACCAAAGAGCCATCAGGTTGGACAGCGGAGACCCATTGTAATCCGAGAACGTCCACAAAATTCACCGGATCGTTCATGCAAAACGCGTACAGGTTCGGCGATTCG
>JAFIGD010000109.1 GCA_020831625.1 Verrucomicrobiota bacterium
GAACCGGAACAGGAATCCGGGCTCATAATTCAGCCGTGGAACTGACAGACGATGAACGGTTTGCAAATTGGGTGCAAATTGGCGGATCATCGTTGCAAGCTGTCGGGTACAGTGTGGGTGGAACCTTGGCGTCAAGGAACATGATGACACCTAGGACGAATGTTAGAAGAATGCATGGTATTCCTAATAATGTCCCTGAGAATCCTATTCGCCAACGGGTGCTTGCTAACATTGCAGAAAGCCAACGCGCCAGGGCCTCAAGTGGATTTGCAGAGGCATCGCGTCAATGGACCGCTCGTTCATTTTATGAAAATACTGGGTGGTCGAATCAACGAATAAACAGCCATATTCGAGGAATCGATTTTACAAGACCTGTTTCGGTAGCAACTATACGACCAGGGGAAATATATGTAAATCACACGGCCGGCGGTTTAGGGAATTATTTTGCAGAAATAGGCACACCTGTAAATACACTTGGGATTAACCCTGCTGGTAGGGTGCCTGTTCAATATTCGCCAAGAATCAATACTTCAGCACTGAGATCAACAGCAGCATCTGTCTTAGACACATGGTCCGTACCCTCACAACCATTTGAAGCTACCGGTGGCGGTATTCAATTTTTTATTCCAAACAATCAATTAATGGTTCCATTACAATGAGCGAATATAAAAGAATAATTGAGGGAGCATCTCTGAAATGTTCCACCCTTAAAAGGTTGTATCCTAAACTTCCTGTAGTTGATTCAATTTCTTCCCAGATTCAGTATTTGAACGATTTTATAGACGGGAAGCGTGTAGACCCTAAAAGACTTGATGATATAATTATAGGGGTTCAGACTGCTCGTGAAATTGAAGCTATTGATATGGATGCTGCTGATTTATTTTACCAAGTAGATCAAGTTGCAAATGAGCTAAAAAATCAAAAGGTAAACTAAGTGGCAAAGATGCCGTTTTTAATCTGATGTAGGATGAATATTTTATGAATTGGAGAAAATGCCCTTTTGAAAAAGATCAAAATTATTTGGCACTAGTGAAAATTTCTTATCTTAATCATCAAATAAATAAAAATGATGTATTGATTTTCAAAGAAATGAAATATGATCCTAAATCTGAGGTTACCAGGTGTTATTTTCACAATGTACGCACAGGTGACAAACTATATTGGCATATTTGGGATGCAGACCCGGCTCCAGAGGAAAGTTATGAAAAGCATTTCAAAAAACTATAAACTCTTTGGGCAATAATTCTTTTGAAAAAACCATTTTATTTTTTGAAATATTTTTTGGTGGTTGTGTTATTTCCTTCCGCATCTCATGCAAGGCTGTATGCGTTATCACCACGATTTTCCGACGGTCGGAATTCAGGCTCCGTATTTTTCCGACTATCGGAAAACCTAAATCCCCAACCCTCACCGCCGGGTCGCGTGTGGGAAAAGAACCCCGGTCACTCGCAAGAAATCTCGAACGGTTTCCAACGTGTCCTAGAGTTGAACGGGTTCGAGGTGGAGCGAACATATGATGCCCGTTTTCGCATGAACGGGGTGACGGTTCGACAGGGGGCGCAGGTGATCTACAGCGTGAATTACGGGTACGCGGGCGATACGCCGGACCTGGATACGGTCACCTACGGCAACAGCGTGATCGATTTTGACCGGGTTCCGGGGTCCAAGCTTTTAGACACGACCACCTTTAAAACCGGGGGAAACACCCGTTTGACCGTGAACCGTGAATGGGACGCGCACAACCGCCTCGACAAACTCAGCACCGACACCACGGGGGCTTCCGCCGCCTTTGTGTCGGACCTGACCTACGGCGATGACGGACGCATCGAGCGGATTGGCCTCGCGGGCGGTGATTTCTGGGAGATCGACTATCAGGGCGACGGCCAACTGAACACCGCCGTGCTCAAGTCCG
>JAFIGD010000021.1 GCA_020831625.1 Verrucomicrobiota bacterium
TGGAACCTCAGAAATCCGAATCAGACATGCATTTGAATCTGCGATCCGTTTCGAGAAAATCCATCTTCTAATTGAGGTCTGGAGGGTGCATCGTTTATCGTTCGACGTTCAATGCTTGCCCGCCGGAGGCGGGGACATGAATAATGTATCGATGCCTTTCTCCTAATCTTAATCTTAATCTTAATCTTAATCGTAATCTTAATCTTAATCGTAATCTTAATCGTAATCCCCACTCGTCACTCAAAACATTCCTTGATTTCCGCAGGGGGGCGGGTAATCGGGTCGCATGAAGTTTCAACCGGTTTCAAATAAAGTCGATTTTCCGAAAACTGAAGAGGATGTGCTGGCCTTCTGGGAGGCGCAGGGGATCTTTCAGAAGAGTGTGGACCAGCGCAAAGGCGGCAGGGAGTTCGTGTTTTATGACGGACCGCCGTTCGCCACCGGTCTGCCGCATTATGGTCATTTGCTGGCGGGCACAATCAAGGATATTGTGCCGCGGTATCAGACGATGCGCGGGCATTATGTGGAGCGCCGCTTCGGGTGGGATTGTCACGGATTGCCGATCGAGGAGCTGGCGCAGAAGGCGCTGGGTCTGGAGGGGAGCACCGCGATTCTGGAGGCGGGCGTGGATGTGTTCAATGAACAGTGCCGCTCGATGGTGATGACCTATGTGAATGAGTGGCGCAAAACCGTGACCCGCATGGGGCGCTGGGTCGATTTTGATAATGACTACAAAACCATGGACCCGGCGTTCATGGAGACCATCTGGTGGGTGTTCAAACAGTTGTGGGATCAGGGCCGCATCTACAAGGCCCACCGGATCATGCCGTACACGTGGAAACTGACCACGCCGCTGTCGAATTTCGAGGCGAACCGCAATTATCAGGATGTGCAGGATCCGGCGATCACCTGCCGGTTTAAACTGACCGATCCGGCGCGTTTCGGGCCGGAGGCGTATTTCCTGGCCTGGACGACCACGCCCTGGACGCTGCCGTCGAATCTGGCGCTCTGCGTGGGGCCGGAGATCGAGTATGTGGCGGTGCGCGACACCGCGGAGGGTTCCGTGTATGTGCTCGCCGAGGCGCGCCTGGGCGCGTACTACAAGAAGGAATCCGACTACGAGGTAGTGGCGCGCTGCAAGGGTGCGGACCTCACGGGCCTGGGCTATGTGCCGCTGTTTGATTTCTTTGCGGATCACGCGAACAGTTTCGTGGTGTTGTCGGACGGGTATGTGACCACCGAAGACGGCACCGGCATTGTGCACATCGCCCCGGCCTACGGGGAGGACGACTACCGGGTGGGCCGCGCGGCGGGCATTGAGCTGGTGGATCCGCTGGACGCGGAGGCGAATTTCACGGCGGCGGTCCCGCCGTTCGAGGGTCAAAACTGCAAGGAGGCGGACAAGGGGATTATCCGCGCCCTCAAGGACATGGGCAAGCTGGTGCATCAGTCCACCATCCAGCACAGCTATCCCTTCTGCGACCGGAGCGACACGCCGCTGATTTACCGGGCGATTGACGCCTGGTATGTGAAGGTGGAGGATTTGAAGGACCGCATGACCGCCAACAACAACGGGGTCCATTGGATGCCGGAGTATGTGGGCTCGAAACGCTTCGGCAACTGGCTGGCGGACGCGAAAGACTGGAATATTTCCCGGAACCGTTTCTGGGGGTCGTGCATCCCGGTGTGGGTGTCGGAGGACGGGGAGGATTCAATTTGCGTGGGGTCCATCGCGGAACTCGAGGCGCTGTCGGGTCAAACGGTGACGGATCTGCACAAGCACATTGTGGACGGGATCACGTTTGAGAAGGACGGAAAGACGTACCGCCGCACGCCGGAGGTGCTGGACTGCTGGTTTGAGTCGGGGGCGATGCCCTACGCGCAGCAGCATTATCCCTTTGAGAACGCCGAGGGGTTCATGGACCGGTTTCCGGCGGATTTCATCGCCGAGGGGCTGGACCAGACCCGCGGCTGGTTTTACACGCTGATGGTGCTGTCGACAGCGCTGTTCGACAAGCCGGCCTTTCGCAATGTGGTGGTGAACGGGCTGGTGCTGGCGGAGAACGGTCAGAAAATGTCCAAGCGGCTGAAGAACTATCCCGATCCGGTGGAGGTGGTGGACCGCTGCGGCGCGGACGCGGTGCGGCTGTACATGATTTATTCGCCGGTGGTGCGGGCCGAGAATCTGGCCTTCAGCGAGGACGGCGTGAAGCAGATTCTCCGGGATCTGCTCATCCCCATGTGGAACGCCTACAGTTTCTTTGTGACCTATGCGAACACCGACGGCTGGGATCCGGCCGCGCGGGCGGAGGGGGAGAGCGACAACCTGCTGGACCGCTGGATTCTGAGTTCGATGGAAAACCTCAGCGGCGAGGTCACGGCGGCGCTGGACCGCTACGATTTGCAGTCGGGCGTGCGTCCGTTTGTGCATTTCATCGAGGATTTGTGCAACTGGTACATCCGCCGCAGCCGTCGGCGGTTCTGGAAATCGGAGGACGACGCCGACAAGGCGCAGGCGTATCGGACGCTGTATGACGTGCTGATCACGCTGTGCAAAATCGGGGCACCGTTCGTGCCGTTCATCACCGAATCGATTTACCGCAATCTGCGGACGGAGGATATGCCGGAGTCGGTGCATCTGTGCGACTACCCGCAGTTCGCGGGCGAGCACCGCGACGCGGCGCTGGACGGTCAGATGGCGGTGGTGCAGACGGTCGTGCGGCTGGGCCGCAGTCTGCGGAGCGAATACGATCTGAAAGTGCGCATGCCGCTCAAGGGGATTCACGTGGCCACCCGCGACATGAGCCTGAAGCAGAACATCGACGAGCTGAAGCATTTGGTGATGGATGAACTGAACGTGAAGGAGGTCTGTTTCGGTGAAGAGGAGACCGCCCTGGCGACCTACAGCGCCAAGCCGAACTTCAAGACGATGGGACCGAAACTCGGCGCGAAGATCAAGGTCTGCGCGGGCGCGGTGGCGAAGCTGGACACGGCGGAGATCAGCCGGGTGCTGCAGGGCGGCGGCGTGGACGTGGATCTGGGCGGCGAATCGATGACGCTGGGGGCGGAGGATCTGCTGATCACCCGGGTGCCGCGCGAGGGACTGGCGGTGGCCAGCGAGGGGGCGATTGTGGTGGCGCTGGAGACGGAACTGACGCCGGAGCTGGAGCGCGAGGGGCTTGCGCGCGAGTTTGTGAGCCGGGTGCAGAACCTGCGCAAACTGGCGGGACTGGAGGTCTCGGACCGGATCGCGGTTCGTTTCCGGGGTTCGGAAACGGTGACCCTGTCGGTTTCCGAACATCGGAAAACGGTGATGGAGGAGGTGCTGGCGCTGGAACTGGAGTCGGTCGCCGATCTGTCGGGCGAAACCCACGATTTGAACGGCGAGCAGGCCGTGATTGAACTTGCAAAGGCATAAACCATTCAGGAGACAAATGATGATCAGCAAAACGGCGGCCGGAAAAACGATCAGTGGAAAACAGGTGGACGCGTACACCCTTGAGAACCGCAACGGCTTGCGGATGCGGGTGTTGACGCTGGGCGGGATTGTGACCCATCTGGAGGTGCCGGACCGCAACGGAAAATTCGCGGATATTTGCCTGGGACTGCCGACGCTGGAGGCGTACCTGCAGGGGCATCCCTACTTCGGGAGCCTGGTCGGCCGGGTGGCGGGCCGGTTGACGCACGGAAAATTCACGATTGACGGAAAGCACTATCCGTTGACCTGCAACCAGCCGCCGAATCATCTGCACGGCGGCGTGCACGCCTTGGACAAGAAGGTGTGGTCCGCGGCGGTGGTAGGTGAATCGTCGCTGAAGCTGACTTATCGCAGTCCGGACGGGGAGGAGGGGTATCCCGGGAATGTGGACATTTCGGTGGTGTACACGCTGACGGATGAAAACGAGTGGGTGCTGGCGTACGAGGCAGTGACGGACAAGGCGACCCCGTTCAGCATGACGAATCACGCGTATTTCAATCTCGCCGGGGAGTCGGACGGAAGCATCACCGATCATGTTTTTCAGATTCACGCGGACCGCTATGTGCCGGTGGATGAGGATTTCACGCTGTCGGACCGGATTGAAGCGGTGGGGTCAAATGACTTCCGGGAGCCGCGGCGGCTGGGGGACGCGCTGGAGGGTCTGTACGGGAAGCACGGGGACAACTATCTGCTGGCGGAGGGTCCGGGGTTGAAGCCGGTGGCGCGGGTGGAGGAGCCGAAAAGCGGGCGGGTGCTGGAGGTGCGTTCGGACGCGCCGGTTGTGCAGTTCTATACCGGGGTGAATTTGACCGGAGAAGATATCGGCAAAAGCGGGAAGGCGTATAAGCCCCTTTCGGCGTTCTGTTTGGAGTGTCAGGGGTATCCGGCGGGTGTAAACGACTCTCCGGTGGGATCAATCATCCTGCGTCCGGGGGATGTGTACCGTCAGAAGACGGTGTATCGGTTTTTATGAGGCGGGGGGGCGGGAATCAAACCACGGATGAACACGGATGGACACGGATGCGGTGAGGCAGGGGGAGGTGAACCACTGATGACACTGATTTTCACTGATCTTTGGGGGAAGCGGCTGTGGGGCAGGGAAAGTTTTGAACAGAAGGGAAGGAAAGGAAGAAATTTTGAAATCGAACCGGTCGGGGCGGTTAAGCGTTGAATTTCTTATGTGAGACCTGCTCGATGACCACGCTTAATCCTAATCTTAATCCTAATCTTAATCGTAATCCTAATCGATCCCGATCCCGATTACGATTACGCTTTCGAATCGAAGTCTCATACCCGTAAATTCCAGTGTTCATTGGTGGCGTTGCTGACCTCCGACCTTCCGGTCAGCCTCTTGCGAGGGTGAGGACGGTGATGTCTCGGGAGCCGGCGCGGTGGAGGGCGCGGGCGCAGGCGTCGACGGTGGAGCCGGTGGTCATGACGTCGTCGAGGATCAGTACGGTTTCGGGCGCGGGGGGGTGATGGACCTTGAAGGCGCCCTGCACATTCCGGCGGCGGGCGGAGGCGCTGAGGTGGGTTTGGGTTTCGGTGTCTTTCACGCGGGCGAGGTGCGGCCAGAGGGTGAGGGCGGGGAGGTGGCTCCGGAGCACTTTGGCGAGTTCGTGACTTTGATTGAAGCCGCGCTTTCGGAGTTTACGGGGATGGAGGGGGACGGGGACGACATGGAGACCGGCGGGATCGGGGAGGTGGGTGTGGATGCCGGCGGCGAGGAGGCGGGCGAGATCGGGGATGACAGAAAAATCGCGGTGATATTTCAGGGCGTGGACGGCGTCGCGGATGCCGCCTTCATAGCGGAAGAGGCTGCGGGCCCGGGTGTAAACGGGGTTGGTTTCCCCGCAGCGCGAACAGCGGAAGGCGTGGTCGACGCGTCCGGCCACGGCCATGCCGCATTGTTCGCACCAGGGCGGGGTGATGGCGTGGGTGGCGCTGCGGCAGTCCCAGCAGAGGCCGTTGTCGGTTTCGTGGTGAATCCCGCCGCCGCATCCGCAGCACCGCCGGGGGAAGGCGATGTCGAGCAGGCGGGGCAACGCGTTCATCAGCCCACGCTTGCGGTTTGGGGGGCGGCCAGGGAGACGTTGACCTTCAGCGGACGGTGAAACATGGGGATCCGGCTGAGATCGGGCGTGCGGGGAACGGGGGGCACGATGACCCGGGTGAGATCGCCCTGCATGCTGTAGGGGCTGGCGGCGGTGATCTTCACGTCAACGAGGGCGCCGGTGAGTTCGCGGTCGGCGTCGAAAAAGACGAGGCGGTTGTGGGGCGTGCGGCCGCGCCATTTGCCCTTGTGGCGGGATTCGACGAGGACTTCGACCTCCTGGTCGAGCCAGCGCTGATTTTTGCGGGCGAGAATCTCCTCGGAGAGCTGGTCGATGATGAGCCGGCGGCGTTCTTTCTCGTCCTCGGTGACATCGTCCTCCATTTTCCGGGCGGCGATGGTTTTGGGGCGCACGGAGTATTTGGCGAGGTGGATTTTGTCGAGTTCGAGGTCCTTGAGCAGGGTGTAGGTGTCCATGAACTCGGCTTCGGTTTCGCCGGGAAAGCCGACGATGATGTCGGTGTTGATGGTGTTGTCGGGGCAGATGCGGCGGACGCGTTCGATGAGGCGGCGGTAGTCGGCGTTGGTGTAGCCGCGTTTCATGTCCTCGAGGACTTTGTCGTTGCCGGCCTGGACGGGGAGTTCGAAATGGGGCATGACCTTGGGTTCGTCGCGGGTGACCTCGATGATGCGGTCGGTCATGTAGTTGGGGTGTCCGGTGAGGTAGCGGATGCGGAGGAGGTCCTCGTTTTGCGCGACATCGCGGAGGAGTTCGGCGAGGCCGTAGTCCTCTTCGAAATCGGTGCCGTAGCGGTCGACAATCTGGCCGAGCAGCATGATTTCACGGACGCCCTGGTCGGTGAGTTTTTGAATTTCGTCGAGGATGTCCCGCGGTTTGCGGGAGCGTTCGGGGCCGCGGCGGTAGGGGATGATGCAGAAAGTGCAGGCGTGGGAGCAGCCGAGGACGACAGGCACATTGGCGAGCACGGTGTTGTTGCGGCGGAGGGCGGGGAGGATATACTCCTCGTCCTGAATGGCGCTCTGCACGGATTTGGCGCGGATTTCGTCCATGCGGGCCTCGCTGTCCTCGTCGCGCATGCCGTGGAGGTATTCCATGAGCGGGGCGGGATCGGAGGGGGGCATGAACACATCCACGAAGGGAAACTGTTTGCGGAGGCGGGGCTCCTCGCGCATGCCGACCATGCAGCCCATGAGGCCGATTTTGAGGTCGGGATTGCGCTTTTTGAGTTCGGAGACGTACTGGAGGCGGCCGACAGCGCGGTCCTCGGCCTGCTGGCGGACGACGCAGGTGTTGAGCACGACCAGGTCGGCCTCCTCCGCGGTTTCGGTCATCGCATATCCGAGACTTTCCAGCTGACTGCCCAAATGACGGGAGTCGGCTTCATTCATTTGACATCCGATGGTCCATATGTTGTACTTTTTCAAACTCATGGTGGTAGGTATAATATGATGACCCTGAAAAGAAAGCGTAAAATCGGTTGGAGTCCTGTGGTTGCGGGGCTTGGGCTCCTTTTGTGCCTGTCGGCGGCGCGGGGGCAGGAATCGGACGGGGAGCTGTTGCCGCTGGAGAATTTGCTGGCGCCGAATTCGGCGTTTTGGCACTGGGGTGCGGAGGAGTTCGAGCAGCACATGCGCCGGGCGGATTTCCGCTGGATGGAGGAGGGGGTTTCGGCGCGGGCGGCTCCGCCGCGGGGAACGTTTTTCGGAGTTCGGGCGTATGAATCGGTGATTCGGTTTCAGAACGGAACGCCGCACAGTCTGATTGCCTACTATTTCAACCGGGGGGATTCGCAGGTGGCGATGAGCGAGGAGGCGTTTCAGACGCTGGTGCGGGAGTTGAGCGGGACGATCAGCGAGCGGCTGCGGCGTCAGGCGCTTCCGGGTGAGAACCGTTCGCGCAGCGTTCGGGTGCGGGATGATGTGCTGATGTGGCAACTGCCGGAGCACCGGTTTGAGCTGTCGTTCTCCTATTCGCCGCCCCGCCGGGAGGATGGACGGTCGCTTCCGTTCACGGCGGAATATGTGCGGTTGTCGGTGCAGAAATTCCGTCCCACGGATCTTCCCGCGCATTCCCAGACGTTTGTGAACGTGTTTGATATTCTTCAGAACATTCAGCGCAATGAGGCCGGGGATGTGTGGATCGCGAATGTGCCGATGGTGGATCAGGGGCCCAAGGGCTACTGCGCGACCGCGACGGCGGAGCGGGTGATGCGGTATTTCGGTCAGGATGTGGATCAGCATCAGATTGCGCAGCTGGCGAATTCCAGCGCGGAGGGCGGGACCAGCACCGATGATTTCAAGCGGGCACTGGAGGCGATCGCGCGGCAGTACCGCTATTCCTTGAACACCCATATCGGCTGGGATTTCCGGGGATTTCAGCGGATGGTGGATCAGTACAACCGCACTGCGCGTCAGCGGAACCGCCGGGAAATCCATTTGCCGAGGAGCGGCACGGTGTTTGTGGACCAGGTGTACAACGCGTTTGACCGGGAAACGCTGGTGGAGAGCCGGGTGGGCCGCCGGACCGAACTCAACCGCTTTGAGGAGCGGGTTCGCCGGTATGTGGATGCGGGGGCTCCGCTGATTTGGGGGGTGATGCTGGGAATTGTGCCGGAACCGGGGATTCCGCAAACCGCGGGCGGTCATTTGCGGCTGATCATCGGATATAACCCGCAGACGCGGGAGGTTCTGTTTTCGGATTCCTGGGGCCGCGGTCACGAGTTGAAGCGCATGCCGATTGATGAGGCGTTCGCGATCACAACGGCGCTGTATACGCTGGAGCCGAGGGGGTTGAGGTTATAAAGACTCGAGAACGTGGCGGTTGAAGCCTTCGGACGCGGTGCGGGTGAAGCCGCCGTTGTCCCGGTCGATGAAGAGAGCCTCGACGCCGGGCTGGCTGTTCACCCAGTTCAGTCCGGCCTCGGTGCCCATGACAAAGAGCCCGGTGGAAATCGCATCGGCGGTCATGCAGTCTTTGGCGATAACGGTGACGGAGGTGAGGGTGCTGAGAACGGGGCGTCCGGTGTGGGGATGGAGGATGTGATGGGAAAAGCCGTCGGGGTTTTCGCGGTAGATCCGGTAATCGCCCGAGGTGGCCATGCCCCCGCTCTCCATGCCGATAATTTTGAGGATGTCCTCGGGTCCGTCCCGTTCCGGGACCTGAATGCCGATCCGCCAGGGGCCACCGGCGGGATTTTTCCCGCGGACCGCCAGATCGCCGCCGATTTCGATGAAGACATTCACATAGCCCTCGTTGAAGAGAAGGTCCGCGAGCTGATCGGCGGCGAAGCCTTTGGCGATGGCGGAAAGGTTCAGTTCCAGTTCGGGAGATTCTTTCACCAGGCCGTCATCGGTGAGTTGAATCCGGTGGAGGCCCACCCGGTCCAGTAATCTGGCGATTTCCTCTTCTCCGGGGGCGTGTTCCGGCGCGCCGGTGTGTCCGAAGCCCCAGAGATTGATCAGCGGACTGAGGGTGGGGTCAAAATAGCCGTTGAGTTTTTCGTGGAGATCGAAGGCGCGTTCCATGACCTGACGGAACGAGGGGCTGATCGCGAAGGGTTCGGCGGCGGGCGCGGCGTTAAAGCGGGAAATTTCGCTGTCGGGAATGTAGGTGGACATGGCCTGATTGATGTCGCGGAGTTCGGCTTCCACCAGACGGTGAAGGCGGTCGGTCTCCGCATCGGGCAGCTCCACGCCGGCGATGGTGACGATATAGTAGGTTCCCATGGTGCGGCCATCGAACGAGGTGGCCAGGACCGATTCCACAGGAGGCTTGAAGAGGGACAGGACCAATCCGATCAGGGCCAGAATGCCCAGAACCGTGAGAAAACGCTTGTGTTCGTTTGAAATCATAGCGGTGACTCTAACCCAACATAAAAGGAAGGGCAATTTCGAAATAGGAATAGCGTGTCTTCATATCTTTTGATTCCAGCAGTGGAACTGATCTGTCCGGGTGATTCACCCGGATCAAGCGTATAGAATTTCGGCGTAAATGCCGCCGCCGCGGAGGGTTTCGCCGTCGTAGAGGGCGCAGATTTGGCCGCAGGCGAGGGCGCGCTGAGGATTGGCCCATTCGACGCGGGCGCGACCGTCGGGAAGCGGGATGAAGGTGACCGGTTCGGAGGGGGCGCGGTAGCGGGCGCGGGCCAGCATTGGGTGGGGTTCGCGGAGAGGCGCTCCGGTGAAGCTCAGTTCGGTGAGAATGCAGGCGGAACTGAAGAGGCGGGGGGTGTCCTCCTGCTCAATGGCGATGACGAGTTCGCGGGCGGCTTTGCGTTTTTCCACGACCACGTAATTTTTTTTGTAGAGATTGGAGGCCACGCCGATGCCCTTGCGCTGACCGAGGGTGTAGTAGTGCAGTCCGGCGTGGGTGCCGAGTTTTTTGCCGTCGAGGTCGACGATGTCGCCGGGCTCGTCGGGCAGATAGGCTTTGAGGAAGTCGGACATTTTGACTTCACCGATGAAGCAGATGCCCTGGCTGTCTTTTTTTTCGGCGTTGGGGAGATTGAAACGGCGGGCGGTTTCGCGGACGTCGGATTTGAGGAGTTCGCCGATCGGGAAGCGGGCGTCCTGAACCTGTTCCGGCTTCATCATGGCGAGAAAATAGGTCTGGTCCTTGTTGGGGTCCAGGCCGGTGAGAATATCGCGGGTGCCGTCGGAGTTCAGGCGGGAGCGGGCGTAATGGCCGGTGGCGACGGCGGGGAAGCCGTTCGCTTTGGCCCAGTCGCGGAACACACCGAATTTGATTTCGCGGTTGCACATCACGTCGGGATTGGGGGTGATTCCCTCGTCGTAGCCTTTGAGCAGGTATTCAACGATGCGCGACTTATAGTCGTCCATGAGGTTGACGATCTCAAAGGGGATGCCGAGGGTGTCGGCCACCGCGCGGGCGTCTTTGACGTCCTGCTGCCAGGGGCAGTCGCCGAGGATATTGGCCTCGTTGATCCAGTTTTTCATGTACGCGCCGGTGACATCGTATCCCTGCTCCACCAGCAGGGCGGCGGCGGCGGAACTGTCGACTCCGCCGGACATGGCGACAAGGATTTTCTCTTTGTCAGGCATTCGATTCGAGGAAGCCTTCGAGTTTGCGCAGGCGGGTGGGGTGGCGCATTTTGCGGAGGGCTTTGGCTTCGATTTGGCGGATGCGTTCGCGGGTGACGTTGAATTTGCGTCCGACCTCCTCAAGGGTGCGGCTGTAGCCGTCCTGGAGGCCGAAGCGGAGGGTGAGGACTTCCTGTTCGCGGATGGTGAGGGATTCGAGGACATCGCCGAGGCGCTCTTTGAGCAGGCTGTGGGCGGTCATGTCCGCGGGACTGTCGGCCGCTTTGTCCTCGATGAAATCGCCGAAGCTGGTGTCTTCGCTGTCGCCCACGGGGGACTGGAGGGAGATGGGCTGCTGGGCGATTTTGAGAATGGCGCGGACACGGTCGATGGGCATGGTCATTTCCTCGGAGAGTTCCTCCGGGGTGGGTTCGCGTCCCAGTTCCTGCACGAGCTGTTTCTGCATGCGCATGAGCTTGTTGATGGTCTCGATCATGTGCACGGGAATGCGGATGGTGCGGGCCTGGTCGGCAATGGAGCGGGTGATGGCCTGCCGGATCCACCAGGTGGCGTAGGTGCTGAATTTATAGCCCCGGCGGTATTCAAATTTCTCCACCGCTTTCATGAGGCCCATGTTGCCTTCCTGAATGAGATCGAGGAAGGACAGGCCGCGGTTGGTGTATTTTTTGGAGATGCTGATGACCAGACGCAGGTTGGACTCGACCATTTCGGTTTTGGCGCGGAGGGCTTTGCGCATCCAGAAACGGAGCTGCTCGTAGGCGAGGCGGAATTCATCGCCCTCCATGCGCATGATTTCCTCAATTTCGCTCATGCGTTGCTGGCTTTCCACATAGAGCTTGGTGCGCTTGTTGGTCATGCGGCGCGTTTTCCGGTCGAGTTCCATGTATTCCGCGTGGTAGCGGTTCACAACTTCGACGAGATCCTCGATGGCCTTTTGCTTCAGGTAGAGTTTCTCATAGCTGTCGGCCAGCTTGTCGCGGGACAGTTTCAGGGCTTTGTCGCATTTTTCCTTGTTCTCAGGCTTGGCTTTTTCGCGGGCCCGGTATTTCTCAAGCACGGTTTCGGAGCATTTTTCGATGTTTGCGATGATTTTGGGCAGCAGTTTGAAATATTTCTCGCGGCTTTCGACGTGTTTGTCGTTGATAATGCGGTCAAAGCGCTCGGTTTGATTCTCGAGGCGGGAGAGGAGTTCCAGATGGGCCTCGGTGGAGCAGCCCATGCGGTTGAAAATTTCGCAGGTGTGGATTTCCGCCTCTTCGATCCGCTTGGAGATTTCGACTTCCTGTTCGCGGGAGAGCAGGGGGGTCTGGCCCATCTGCTTGAGGTACATGCGGACGGGATCGTCGAGCACGTCCATCTTTTCGGCGGTTTTCTCTTTGGCGACGTGCTGTTTGCGGGCTTTGAAAGCCTCGACTTCGCCGGGTTCGAGCACTTCAATGTCCATGCCTTTGAGCATGTAGAGCACACTGTCGAGCTGATCGGGGTCTTTGGCGGTGCTGGGCAATTGGGTGACGATGTCTTCAAGCAGAAGATAGCCCTCCTCCGCGCCTTTTTGAATCAGCGCATCCCGGCGGCTGGCTTTTTCGGCCCGGGGAAGCGTCGGGGTTTCGTTTTCGCCGCCGTCTTCCTCATTGTCATCCGAATCGTCGTCTTCATCCCGGGATTTGCTCCGGGCACTGGCTTTCCGTTTAACCGCCTGTCGAACCGCGTGCAGTTTTTCGGCGGCGTCTTCGCGGGTCTCGGTTTCACGGTCGGCGGGCGGATTTTGGACGGCGTCTTTGATTTCGTCGTTCTTCGCCGGGGCACCTTTTGATGCGGATTTCTTTTTAGCGGGTGCTTTTTTCGTTTCCGCTTTTTTCACCGGTGCTTTTTTCGGCGCGGCTTTCTCAACCGCCGTCTTTTCTGCGGAGGGTTTGGCGGCTTTGGGCGCGCTTTTGGCGGCGGCTTTCTTGGCGGCCGCGGCTTTTTTCACGGGTTTTTTCCGGGAGGCTGAAGCTTTGGACGTGGGCTTCCCGGCGGGCTTGGCGGCGGATTTTGTCGCGGAAGATGTCGCGGAAGTTGCCTTGGAGGAAGATGTCTTGGAAGCGGAGGCTTTGGATTTGGATGACATACGTAAAGTGTTTCCGGTTGGGGAGATCGGACCGTTCGGGTGAAACGGCGGTGTGTTCGTTTGTTCAGTCAGGTAAAAAGAAGGAAAACCTTACAAAAAAAGTGTGTTTTGTCAAGAAAATGGATGAGCTGAATCACCCCGCCTCTTAATGAGATTGACAGTAAGGTCTTTGGTTTGGTTTCGTTTCATAATCCTAACCCTCAACCTTTCAAAGGACACGACATGATACCGCTTACCGCACCTCAGCCCCGCACGTTTGAAACCCTCTCTGGAGACCGCACCTTTCCGCCGTTTGACCTGTGCAAACTGTTGACCACGGTTTTCGACCCCATCGACGGGTGCCGGGTTGCCTTATTGATCGACCTGGATGATCCGGAAAAGGTCAAAGATTTCGCATTTTTGCAGGAAGAGGGCTGTCCGGTTCAGAAAAAAGCGTACGAGGTGTTTTATGAAGAACTGCACAGCGGAGCGATGGCCAAACTGGGGTTGACCGGCGGCGAACTGTTCGCCTATCAGACCACCGGCGGCAGCAACCTCGATTTGCCGGACACAGGGTTCAGCACGGACGGGCGCAAGGTGAATCTTGCGGAGGAGGTTTATAAACCGTATGATTTAATTCTGTGTATCACGGATTATTCCGCCACCGCTCCGTTGACCGCGCACGCGAAGAAATACAAGTTCCGCGGTTCGACCATGCACGGGTTGAATGACATCATTGTCCACAGCGGTTTGTCGGTGGAATACCGGGAGTGCAGCCGGGATGCCGAAAAGCTCCGCTCGGGGCTGACCAAAGCGGACCGGGTGGAGATTGATTTCGACGTGGGCGGCACGGTCCACACGCTGACCCTGCATCTCAACGGGCAGGAGGCGCAGAAGAGTCACGGTTTGTGCCACGGCCGGGCCCCGGATATCGCGAATCTGCCGGCGGGCGAGGTTTATTTTGTGCCGGTAGGAGCCGACGGTCAGTTCCCGATGCAGTATGAATCGGATGAAACGATTGCGATTCAACATGTGAAGGGTGGCCGGATTGTGGATGTCGAGTTTGTGTCCGGAAATCCGGCCACGGTTGAAGCCCACAAGGCCAAACTGGTCTCGGATCCGGTCACCGGCGAGATCGGCGAGCTGGGACTGGGGACGCAGGTGCTGCCGTTTTGCGGCGCGGACATTCAAGACGAGAAAACGCTGGGCACGGTGCACGTGGCCACGGGGCGCAGTGATCACCTCGGAGGCCATCTGGTTCCGGAAATGTTCGCGGAGGCGCAAAACGCCTCGCATGACGACATTCTGTTCCATCCCAAAAAGACCCCGGGTATCGGCGTCGCGCAGGTCCGCTGGTATCAGGGGGACCGTGAGGAAGTGTTGATCGAGAACTACCGGCCCTCCGCGTTCATGCTCGGGTTGCTGGATGACTGATAAATATGAGACCGGGGTGCTGCTTCGCCAGTACCTCGATTTTCATTTTCAGGGCGAATCCACACAGTATCTGCCGCACCATCCGCTCCCGCCCGGTGTTCTGGGGTATCCCCGCCGGTGCGCGGACTGGACCGCGCGGCACGCGTTGCGTCACGGCCGGGCGCTGGATTTGGGCTGTGCGGTGGGCGGATCGTCCTTTGTGCTCGCCCGGAACTTTTCCGAGGTGATCGGGGTCGATTATTCGGCATCATTCATCGCCGCGGCCCGAACCCTGGCGGACACCGGCGTTTTCCGAACATCGGAAAAGGAGTGGGGGGTGTTTTCCGATGTTCGGAAAACGGTTCCGGACTTCCGGGTGGGGGACGCCTGCGCTTTGCCGGAGGAACTGGGGGTGTTCGACGCGGTGCTGATGGCGAATCTGCTCTGCCGTCTGCCCGATCCCGGCGGCTGTCTGGAGGGATTGCGCAAACATGTCCGCTCCGGTTCGGTGCTGGTGCTGATGACCCCGTGCAGTTGGGACGCGGCGTACACGCCGAAGGCGAAGCAGCTGGTTCCGACTCTGCCGGCGCTGAGAGCGCTGCTGGAGCCGTGGTGCGATTTGCTGGAGGTTCGTGATTTTCCGTTTGTGCTGCGGGAACACGAGCGCAAAGCGGAGTTCACGGTGGCGCTGGGCAGCGCCTGGCGGGTCAAATGAACACCAGCAGAAGACTGCGTGCGGTCCATGCGGCGGTGCGGAGCCAGTTGGTGCGGACGAGGGTGCGGACGAGGGCGGGATCGTAGCCCTGGGTGAGTTTGGTGTGGGCGGGGACCTGAAGAGCGAAGGTGCTGATCCAAATGAGAAGCAGCAGCGCGGTGCCGGTGTAGGCCGCGGGGCCGGGGGCCCGGAGGAGCCAGTGGGTCTGCAGGATCAGTTCCAGGATCATGACGGGGCCGACGAGGAGGCCCATGCGGCGGGTATAGTTCTGATGATGCTCAACGAAGCTGCCCCGGGCGGGCGGCGCGAGGGCGGGGTAGTGGATGATCTGCACGAACCAGATGATGCCGGTCATGTAGGCGGCGGTCAGTGCGTGGAGGTTCTGAAGCATGATGAGAGTGACGAATGGGGGGAGTGACGAGTGACGAATGACGAGTGACGAGTGGGGAGTGACGAGTGACGAATGACGAGTGACGAGTGACGAATGACGAGTGACGAGTGACGAGTGGGGAGTGACGAGTGACGAATGACGAGTGACGAGTGGGGAGTGACGAATGACGAGTGGGGAGTGACGAATGACGAGTGACGAGTGGGGAGTGACGAATGACCGGGAAGGGTTAGTCGGCGGGAGGGGGGGCGAAACGGAGGCGGGTTTCGTTGATCAGCCGCTGGTCTTGGCGCACGCTGGTGCCGATACTGTTGATGAACAAAGGATGTTCTGGCAACGTTTCGGTGAAGGTGACCGCGCCGCCGCTGAGGATCGAGAGCCAGCGGGCGCCGGTTTGGAGTTGCCGGAGGGTGTTTTGCAGTTCGCGGCCGCCGGTGTAGCTGAGGACCCGGGCGGGCGGGGTTTGGCGGTCGGCTGTCGCCGGCCGCTCGGCGGATGCGGAGATCCGCGCTCCCGTGGTTTCGAGGCTTTGGATGAACTCGGGTTGGGTCCAGAGGCGCTCGGTTTCGCGGGTGTGGGCGGTATGGGCCCGGTTCAGGAGACCGGTGTCGCCGATGGCGAGCAGCCAGTGATTCCCGATAAAGGCGCCGGCAATTTGCGTTCGGAGTTCGGCGGGAAAGGTGGTGAGATGGCTGAAGAGAAAGGTCTTTTCGATGTCCCCGTCCTGAATGGGGGCGGGCAGGGGTTCCCGGGTGAGGTTGGTGACGAGGGTTTCGAGGCTGGACTGAAACGTTTCCCGGTCCTCGAGTTCGAAACCGATGAGATAATGAATGCCGCCGGTGGGATGCTGCTGACTGAGCGCAAGCAGAGCGGCGGGATCTTCGAGATCCTGGAGCTGAGCCAGTTGATCGACCACGGCCTGATCCGTTTCCGAGACGAGGGTCAGTCCGGTGCCGAGGGTCTGCAGGAACTGGGTTTCGATATCGAGTCCGATGTTGACGTTGAAGGACATTTTGAAGAATCCGAAGGCGATGCCCATTTCCGGCGCGATACGGCTGAGATCCTGTTGCAGGTTTTGCAGGGTTTGGGCCGGGTTCCAATGCAGGGTCATGACCTGATCCGCGTCTTTATGAACAAACGCGGGCATGGGCGCGGGTTTGTCCGTGTCGGTCAGGAGCAGTCTGGAGAGGCCGGTTTCGTTGCGGAAACCGTAATGGCTGCGGATGCGCAGGTCCTGTTCGGAGAGGTCGAGGAAGGTGCCGAACGCCATTGGCAGGAGGGTTTGCGGTTCAAGCCACGCGGTGAAACGGGAGAGATCCACTGCGGGCGTGTCGCCCTGAATGGAGTGGAGCACCCGGGTGAAGGCGTTCACGAAATGAGGCAGATTCATATACAGTAACGTGTCCCGGGGGCCTAAAACCTCCATGGCCTGGAGAAAATCCGGGGTGGAGGCCAGGGGGGCGGCTTCGCTGTTGTTTAACCGTGCTTTGGCGTCGGCCACCCCGGTCTCGGAGAAACTGACGGTGACGAAATGATCCTGAAGTCCCCAGTGAAGTCCGGGGAGGGCGGCGCGGAGTTCGGTTAGAATGACTTCAACGGCTTCGGGGTCACGTACGCGGGCCTGGACCAGCAGCATCGCGCGGAGGATTTCCTGATTGCGGGTGCGCATCTCTTCTTCTTTGGCGATGATCGCGTCGAGTCCCGGTCCCTCCTCCTCGCTGAGATCCACCTGGGTCCAAAGGTCGCCGCGGGATTGCTGATTTGCCAGAAGTTCCTCAATCGCGCCGCCGGGGTTGTTGATGCGGATCAGGAATTCGCCGTCGATTTGCTTTTGGAAGTCATTCAGGAGGGTGAGCGTGGCTTGGTGTTCGGGGTTGGAGACCTTGACGGAGTCCAGCCGGGGGAGGTGGCGCAGGGGGGATTCTTCGCGCTTGGCGGTTAATGCCGGAAGATCATGAATCACAAAGACCGCGAGCGTGTCTTCGGGAACCGAGGTGAGAAGCTCCTGGCTTAGAGCCGGAACCTGGAGGAGGGCGAGCAGGAGCGGGAGGATTTTCATGAGTAAGATTTAGAACTCGGAGGTTTTGTTGAGGTGGTCGATGAGGACGAAGGCGATGGCGGCCTGCTCGTTGCGGGAGCATTCGGCTTCGAGGCGGGCGACCTCGGCGCGGATGCGGTCGCCGGAGGGGGAGGCTTCTTTATAGAGCGCGAAGGCGCCGTCGAGCTGTTGCTGATTGAAGCAGTAAACGGATTTACCGCCGGTGAGATCGATGGGTTTCATGACCATGGGATTATCCTCCGAAGCTGGCGCCGCAGCCGCAGGAGCCGCTGGCATTGGGGTTGGTGAACCGGAAACCGGAGCGGATGAGGTCGTTGCTGTAGTCGATATGGAGCCCTTCGAGAAAAATGGCGCTACCCTGATCGGTGACAATCCGGAAACCGTCTTTTTCGTACACCGCGATATCCTCGTCGGTGAAGTCGCTGTCGACAGCGGCGGAGTAGGTCATGCCGGAGCATCCGCCGGGGACGACGTTGATCCGGAGGAAGGCGGGCGGGGTGAGATCAAGCTTGCTCAATTCGGCGTGGGCTTTTTCGGTAATGGATATGACGCTCATGTTTGCTGAACTCCTGTGGAAATCGGTTTAAGGGGTAAATTGGTTTATTGCGGGGTGAATGCTAACAGAAGTATTCCTTGTGTCAATTGAGCTGTATCGGTTTTTGCGATTCCCTTTTCAACAGGCGAAGGGGTTAAAGGTTGACAGGGCCCGGAATTGAGGGGATGAAATGAGGATGAAATTCATTCTGTTTGCGATGATGATGTGGGGTGTCTGCGCATGGACGGCGGAGCCCTATCTGCGGGTGACGGACGGCGCGGACGGGTCGCGGATTCTGGAAATCGCGGTGCGGACCCTGCGGGCGGAGGACGGTTCCCCGCGCCGGATTCATCTGGTCGCGGTGTCGCATATCGGATCGCAGGGGTATTACGACGCGTTGCAGGCGAAGCTGGAGGAGATGGATCTGGTGCTGTTCGAGGGGGTGGGCGGGGACCGGGATGAATTTCTGCGGCGGGATCCGGCGGAGGATGCTGATGAACTGCAGCCGGCGCTGGCCCGGGCGGTGGGGCTGCGGTTCCAGTTGCATGCGATGGACTATTTGCGTCCGCATTTTGTGAACAGCGATCTGACTCCGGGCGAGCTGCTGGCCCTGTTTTCCGGCGAAAATCCGGAGGATTTCACGGCGGAGGGGCTGGCGCGGCTGGAGCAGACGCTGGCTTCGATGCAGGGGGACGGCTTAAACGCGGGGATGATGCGGATGTTTTTGGGTATGATCGAGCGGCATCCGCCCTTCGCGCTGGGGGTGCGCTGGGCACTGGTGGAGATCCTGGGGACGGTGCGGGGCGATCTGGCTTCGGTTCAGGGACTGCCGCGGGACGTGGAGGACATGCTGCGGGTGCTGTTGCGGGAGCGGAACGCGGTGGTGATGCGGGATATCGCGCGGGTGCTTGCCCCGGCGGATGCCCCCGCGGATCTGGCGGTGTTCTACGGCGCGGCGCACATGCATGAGCTGGAGTCCCGCCTGGAGACCGAACTGGGATTCCGCCCCGAAAAAACGGTATGGCTTCCCGCGTTTCAGGGGAATCTGGAGCGCAGCGGTCTGGGGCGCATGCAACAAAATATGCTGCGGCACATGGTCCTGCAGCAGGTGCGGATGCTGGAGGGGCTGATGGGAATGGATAAGGATGAGGGGCCAAGTGTGCGGGTTCCTTTTTATTGACGGGCTGCCCGCCTATTTGCTCGGACACACTTTTCAAACGGTTTGAAGGGAGGCGAACTTGTACGGATGATTTTCTCCGAATTACCCTTTAGCGGGTGTCAATCTCCCTGACGATGGTCGGTTTCTCCGGGGAGGATGTTCCAAAGGCTTTGGGCGTTGTGTTTCCGCTTTAGACCCTCCCCGAGCCCGTCCGCGGATGATTCCGCATATCTCCCGAAAAAGGTCTCCAGTTCCAGGCGCAGAAAACGGATACGCTCCTTGAATTGAGCCTCCTCATACCGATTCACGGTTTCGCGGGGATCGGCGGCCAGGTCGTAGTATTCGTGATGCACAGGCAGTCCGGACGGATGCGGGTATCGTAGAATAAGCTTGTCAGTGTCTGAGCGAACCATCCGGTTGGGCCCGCTTTCGGAAAACTGCAGGGCTCTTCTTGTTGACGCCGGATTGCGAAGCGCGGGCAGGAGGCTTTCGCCCGGACTCCGCTGCCGGTCGAGGTGCTCCCGCACGGGACATCCGGCGGCGTCCAGCAGGGTCGCGAAGAGATCGCAGTGATCCGCCCGCACCGTCGTTTGGGCGGCGGGGATTCCTGGGCCGCGGAGGAGCAGGGGCACCCGGATGCTTTCCTCGAGGAAATTGGCGGGCAGGGTGGCGTTGGCTTTGGTGTGAAGCCCGTGGTGGCCGTTCATGTGTCCGTGATCGGAGGTGTACACGATCAGGGTGTTCTCCAGTTCGCCCCGGTTTTCCAGCTCGGTGATGATGTGGAGCATTTGCTGGTCGATGTTCTCCACCGCCGCGTAATAATCCGCCAGGTGCGCACGGCGGGCGGGTTCGTCAGGATCGAAGATGGCGACACGCGCATGGCCATGCGCCGGAACATGCTCCTCCCGGGGAATATCCTGAAACGCGCAGTTGCGGTAATGATGGCGGAGCGGCGCCGGTTCGGAGGTGTGGGGGGAATGCGTGTTGGTGTACCCCACATACAGAAAGAACGGTTCCCGTTCCCCGCGCGGTTCCCTCAGAAATTGAATCGCCCGCTCCGTGTAAAAAACCTCCTGATGACCGAAGGCTTTGATCCGGTCCGTTCCGTCCACGAATTCCTGCTCCTGAAACCGCGCGTTTGTTCCCTGAAGGCTCGTAAACCAGGTGTCGAATCCCGGCATGGGCGTCCAATAATCCCCGGCGTGCCATTTTCCGACCATGCCGGTGCGGTAACCGGCCTGTTTCAAGTAAAGACCCAGGGTGGGTTGTCCGGCGATTCCGCGGTGATCCGGGGATTCATTCGGCTCCCCCAGATAATCGTGCAGTCCGTGCCGGCTCGGTATCTGTCCGGTCCAGAAAGACGCCCGGGCGGGGGAACAGACCGGATTCAGGCAGAACGCCTTTTCCACACAAACTCCGGTGTCGGCCATCCATTGCATCACCGGGGTGTGAAGCTCCCGGTTGCCATTGGCGCTTGAAGCCCACTGGCCGTGGTCGTCGGTGAGAAACACGAGAATATTGGGTAGAGATTGCGTCATAGTCTGGGCACCAGAGTCGGAATTGAGTTGGGATTCGACGGCGAAGAAATCCGGCATCCACTGGTGTGCTGTATCATGGCGTAATCACACGCATCAATCAATTCTTTTAAGGATCAAAAATATATAATGTTATTTTGTGGCTAAATTATCTGTTTCTCTTTATGAATAGACGTGCTGTTTGGGTCGGCAATATTCAAAGCAGGTGGTCTGAACGCTTCCAGCAATTTTTTTCCCTCCAGGAGATTATCATGCAATTATCCTTTGCTCACGCATCCATTTTCGATGGGTTGGCGGAACGAAACCTGTCGGATCTGGCGGGGACGGAATCCGCCGATCTGGTGATATCCGGCGCGACGCTGGCGGGGGTGGCGGCGGCGCTGGCCGCAGCGGAGCGGGGGATGAAGGTTTGGCTTTTGGAGGAGCACACGTTTCCGATGCCGGAATTTTTCGCGGGGCTGGATTTGAATGTTCCGGCGGTCCGCCGCCGTGAAATGGAGCAGGCCCTGGGGTTGCGTCCGGGTGCATTCCGCCCCGAAAACCCGCGGGGATTCCATCCCTGCCGGGCCAAACAGGCGGTGGAGGACCGTCTTTTGGAGACGGGCGTTCGGCTGGTGTATCTGTTGCGTCCGCTGGCCTGGCGGTCTGTGGAGGAGCATGGCGGACTGGAGTTGGCGGTTTCGGGAAAAAGCGGGTGCTGGTGCCTGCGCTGCGCCGCGTTTGTGGATGCCACCCCGCAGGGTCTTTTTTTGTCGGCCTTTATGCCGGGAACGCCCCGGAGCCGTGCCCCGGTGTATCGCCGGCTGGAGTGGATCGGGGTGAATGAGGACCGCCTGCCGCGGGGGGAGGAACCCCTGGTGACCCCGGACGGCCGGGCGTATCCCTGTTGTCCCGGTCCTTATTCCGCGAACCACCTGCTGGTGAGCGTGCCGCTTTCCGATCCCTGGGATGGACGTCCGGAGCATTTTTTCGCGGCGGAGGCCGCCGCCCGCGCGGATCTCCGGGCCGCGCGCGAGGGCTTGACCGTCCACCATTCCGCTTTCGCCAAGGCGAAGGTGGCGGGCGTCGCCACGATGGATGTCGGGCCCCCTCCGCTTGACTTTCGGGGGGAGGGCGGGGATTCGGAACTCCTGCCGGGTGTCTGGCGGGTCGAGGACATGGAAAGCGGTTTCCGGGTCGGTGCTCAAATTGAACCCAATGAGGTGTTTCCGAAAAAGCAATCCGGGTCGCTGCCGGTGCGGAAACTTGCCTGTGACGTGTTAGTGGTCGGCGGAGGGACCGCCGGGGCGAGCGCGGCCATCGCGGCGGGGGAGCAGGGCGCATCGGTGCTGCTTGCGGACATGAGCGGGGGGCTGGGGGGGACCGGGACTCTGGGCGGGATTGACCGCTATTGGTTCGGACGGCATCAGGGGCAAAGCGCGCG
Organism: Verrucomicrobiota bacterium; assembly: GCA_020831625.1. Classification (GTDB taxonomy): domain Bacteria; phylum Verrucomicrobiota; class Kiritimatiellia; order SS1-B-03-39; family UBA6053; genus PXAS01. Next base: position 21,930 of record JAFIGD010000021.1, read on the forward strand.
GTTGAGCCGGGAATTGTCCCGGAGGGAAGGCTATGATGCCCGCGTGCCCGTCAATGAGGAGGATATTCGCGCCTGGAACGCCGCCGCGAAAAGCGAATTGCTTTGCGGGATGGCGGAAGCGGTCCGGGTGAAGCTGATGCCCCTGACGCAGTTTGTCGCCCCTGTTCTGGAAATGGACACCCGGATGACCGGCGCCTGGCTGGCCTCCCCGGCGGAACTGTTGCTTGTGGATGCGAAGGTGACCGTGGACGCGACCGGGGACGGGGATGTGGCGGACGCAGCCGGGGTCCCTTATGTGTATGGTGCCCCCGACACCGGGGCGACCATGTGGTACGCGCTGGTGCCGATACACAAGCCCGGCCATTCCAGCAGCCAGTTCACCAGTTGGGTGGATGTGCGCTGTCCGCTGGACCTTACCCGCGCGATACTGGCCGGACACCGCCGGGAAAACAAACCGGGGGCCTCCGAGCCCTGGGATCACTGCGCGTACCTTTGCACCCGGGAATCCCGGCACATCCAGGGCGAAATCCAACTCACGCTCACGGACCAGCTCCGCCACCGGACCTTTCCCGACACGGTGGCCGTTGCGTTCAGCAATCATGATGTCAAAGGCTACACCGAGAGCGACTGGCTCCGCTTTGGGCTTATTCCGCCGAATCTGAATGTGGAAATTCCTTATCGGTGCATGGTGCCCGTGAAAGTGGACGGCCTTTTGGTGACCAGCAAGGCTGTCTCCGGGACGGCGGACGCACTTCCGGCCATCCGTATGCAGGCGGATTTCGAAAATCTCGGGTACGCCTGCGGTCTTTCCGCGGCCCTGTGCGCGGAAAAGGGGATTCAGCCCCGGGATTTGGATGCGGCGGCGGTGCAGGCCGAGGCCCGGGCCCGCAGGGTTCTGCCCCCCGCGCAGTCACCTGAAAAATCAGTCCAAGGCGATTTGGAGGTCCTGATCATGTCGCTGGTGGCGCAAAAGGGGGTGTCGCACTATCAGGACATGCCGATGGCGGCGGCGCAAACGGACAGCATTCCGTTTGTGGAGCTGTGTTGTGCCGGCGAGGAGGTGATTCCCCTGCTGCTGGAGGCGTTGGCCAGGGCGGACGCCCCCGGGCGGCTGTTGGTCGCAATGGTGCTGGCCTGGCACAAACGCCGGGAATCCACGCCGGTCCTGCTGGAGGAACTGAATGCATCCCTGCAAAACGATGCCGGACTTCCACCCCGGGAGCGGCAGGCGCGTTACGCCCATTCGCCCCCCGATCAGGGGAATTTCCCGGAATGTGTGTGTCTGCTGCACGCGCTTGCGCACAGCGGGGATCCGGCCGCGGTCCCGATGATTGCCGCATTTGCAAACCGGGTCCGGGCCACGGATGAAGGCTTCACGTCCACCACGGCGGGCCTTTTCGACTATGTGGATGTGCTTTGCAGGCTTTCGGAGGTCCACGCCTCTCTGGAGCGTGTCCCTTCGTTGAAGCGGCTGCTGGAGCAGCCCCTGTGGCGGAACAAGACCTCCCGGGCGCCTTATCAGGCGGACTGGTTTGAAGAGCGAAAAGCATTTCTGGAAGTGAGGATTGCCCGGGCCCTGCACCGCTGCGGCGATGGGGAGGGAACGGAGATACTTGAAGCCTACACCCGGGACACCCGCCGGACGCTGGCGCTGTTCGCGGCCAACGCCCTCGGGTGACGGAATTGGCTACTCCAGGATCATATAGCCGTAGCGTTCCGATCCCTGACCGGCCACGATGCCGTCGAACCAGCGCATGACCCGGACGCGGCCGCCGGGCTGGTCGGCCTCGTTCACGAGAAAGCTCAGGCGGATTTGCAGGCGGGGTTCGTAGTCGAAGCCGAGGTCACTGAAAGGAAGATAGACTTCGTAGACGGTTTGATTCCCGACCCGTTTCACAGCCAGAGGTGTTTTCAGCTCTTTCGCAGCCATGTCGCCGGCGGTGTTTTCCCAGCACCAGCCGCTGCCGCCGCCCGCCTCGGTGAGTCCGATTTGGGTCTGGGTGCCGCGCGCGGCCACGCCGAGTTGAATGCTGTCGCCGTTCCAGAGGGTGCCGCCGGGAGCGCCGGGAATGTGGACATCGTCGGTTACCACGAAAGAGGCGTAGAGGCCCTGACGGTCATGGGCGAATTCCGCGCGCACGGAGAGATCCTCTGGTCCGGCCCAGTAGGGGGTGGAGGGATCGTAGGCAAAGTCGTGGACCGCATCCTCGTCGTCCAGGACGATGGTGTGGGCCCGGTCCAGCTCCGCCGGGATGCCGTCGATCTCAAAGGGCCCGGCCGCGGGCACGGGAATGGAAACGGCGACAGTGAAGGGCAGGAACAGGCCGTTCATCGCTTCGATGTCACTGTCGATTTGCAGGGAATATCCGTGCGCGCCCCAGTCCATGGAGGGGTCGATGGGGATTTTAAGGCTTGGTTCCTGAGCCGACCCGGCCTGCAAATGCACTTCTTTCGAGGCGACGAGGTTGTTTTCGGTGTCCAGGATCCGCAGGATCGCGCTGCCGGAGGTCTCCGGTGGAGTGCGCAGGTTGACGGTGAGGGCGGGGGTTGAACCCGGGAGCCCGCCCACGGCGGAGGGCAGGTCCACCCATTCGGATCCGGTGTCCGGTTCCAGTTGCACACCTTCGGCGGCGGTGAGATACAAGGGGTATCCCTCAATCCGGAGCCGGATGCGCCCGCCTTCGGGCTCCAAAATTTGAGAATGGCCGAATATGTCGGTTACGGTGACGGGACCTTCGGCCAGGATCGGGGTGACAAAGCGGGCTCCGCGTTGGTGCGGCCAGGTCAGCCAGATGCCCGCGCCGTCGGTTTTCCGCCGGAAATGCACGGTGTGCAGTTGCGCGTCCAGTTCCACGTCCCCGTAGGGTTCGGTGTTGGCCAGTTGGCGGATCAGTTCGTTGTAGGCTTGACCGGAGGGCTTTAGACGCTGCCGAAAGTTCACCAGACCCCAGTTCTCCTCGTAGAGGTATCCGCCCTGGGGGTCGTAGGTGTCGGTGGTGGTGAACCAGATGTAGAAGAGGGAATTCCCCTGGGCGGAGGCCCAGCCGATTTTGCGGACCAGATTGTCGGCCTGGTTCAACCAGCCCGTGGGTTCCGACCCGCTGGTGAAGCCGGCCTCGCTGTTGCCGATGAGCGCGTCCACCGGCTGGACTCCGCCCTCTTTCAACCAGGTCTCCACCTGGCGGTGGCGGGTGATGTAGTTTTCCAGGGAACCGTGGGCGTGGAAGATGGCCACCTCCGCCTCCTGCGCGAGTTCGGTGTACATTCTGCGGTTGAAATCGGGCTTTTCGCGGCCGTGGAACACGGTGTTGCCGCCGGTGCCGATCCGGACGTCCGGGATCACGTCCCGGAACGCCCGCCGGAAGGTCTCGTGCATCTTCAGGTAGGTGTCGATTCCGGGGAAATACTCGAATCCGGGAAGATCGGGTTCATTGTAAAACTCCACCGACAAAATCATGTCTTTGTGGGGGAGGTATTTTTCCTCGGCCTGTTGGCGCACCCACTCGTAGTAGCCCTCGTAATCGGACGGTTCGCCGCGGTGGTCGTCGCCCGGTTTGCGCAGATGGGGCGGGATCCACCCGAAGCCGGCGGCGGCGAGCATGTTGTATTCCCGCATCCATTCGGGCGGCGCGGAGGTTCGGTAGGCGTCCATGCCCAGTTTCCGAATCACGTTCCGCTGGACAAACTCGTTCTCCGGGGTCGCCAGCCAATCCATCGGGTGCATGGAGCCGAACCACATGGGCGACTCGTTGACGCGTTCGCCGTTGAGAACGGCGACGGGGATAAGGTCCAGATGCGAAACTTCGATGCCGGGGGCGTTGACCGTCAGCCGAGCCAAATAATGGCCGACCTCCAGATGCCCGAAGTCGATGCGCACGTCCCTGGATTCATAGGGGGCGAGGGTGAGTTCCAGAACCTGATCGGCGAGCGGTTGAGTTAAGCGGGGATCAAAGCTTGAGTACAGTTCCGCGCGGAGGGGGATGGTGACATCGCGTCCCTGGACGTTCCGCACCTGATAGGCCGGGGCCACGCTTTGCTCCGGGTCATAGGTCATGCCCTCGTACACCCGTTTGATCTGCACCCGGCGGGACCGGTCCACGGAGCCCACGAAGGCGATATCGTCGAGCAGCACGTCGCCTTTACCGGCAGTGGCGCCCTCCATGAAAATCATTTCGAGTTTGAAAGGCGGATTGAGATTTCGAAACTGCCGGATAGAGTCCGCGTTGACGGGGATGCGGTATTGCTGCCAGTCCCGGCCCTCGACGGTGACCGCCGGTGTTTGGAATTTCCGGTTTTCACGGTCTGTCAGCTCAAACCAGATGCGGGCGGAGTATCCCAGCGGGTTGGCCATGAAGCGGATTTCCTCCACCAGGGCCTCTTCGGCGGAGACTACCGCCCGTTTGGCCCAGAGCCGCCGCGGGGTCGCGTCCCCGAACCAATAGCGGAATTCGCCGACGCCCTCGCCCCGGTAGGCGCGGTCGGGATCATGCACCCCGGAGAGCCAGAGATTTTTTCCGTACATTCTTTCATCTTCCGGGTGTGCGGTGTTGATGCCCCAGGTCCGCCAGCTTCCGAAATCCTCGAAATCCTCGATGATGAAGATCATGCTGGAGTCGCCGGGATCATCCGCGAAAATGAGGTCGCCAATTGTGCTGAGAATAAAGGCGCGTCCGGCTCCGGCGGTCCGCTGCCGGGTGGCGCGGAATTCGATGCCATGGACGATGTCGACGGTTTCAGGAAAGCGGAATTCCCCCTGGCCGCCGCCTTCCAGCGTGGCCGCGAGCCGGTCATAGACTCCGTCACCGGTGGTGTCGACATGGATTTCCAGGGTTTCCCAGATGTAATTGCGATAGATGTCGCCGCGGCCAAGGGTCACACCCGCGAGATCATGGACCGGGGCGGGGAAATCCAGAAACACAGAGTTGGTGCGACGAACCGTGCCTCCGGCCGGCGTCATAAACGTGTCCCGGTCGCCGTCCAACAACAGTTCCGGGCCCCGGTTTTGCTCAGTTTCAAAATCCGCGCGGATTTTGGAATCTTCGGGAATCGGGCGGGTGAAATACAGCTGTTGTTTTTCGGGGGGCGCCGGTTGAACAATCGGCGGCGCATCGGAACGTAGCAGGGCGGCGTGGTTCAATTGGAAGGCGCGTCGAACCGCGCGGGCGCTTTGTCGGGTGACCCGGAGTTCCAGACCATGGGTTTGCTCCAGACGGCTTCTGAACAGGTGACGTCCGGCGCTTTGGTCGGCGGGTCCGAGACCGTCGACTTCCCCAAGCTTGGTTTCGAATTTTCCGTCACCGTTGGAGTCCGCCCAGAACTCCATTTCGATGGGAAAATAATTGTGGTGGGGATCGGAGTCGCCCGTTTCCACCCCGCCCAGTCCCCGAACGGGTTCTGGGAAATGGAAATAGATGGAGGTTGGCGTGGTTTCGGTGGCGACGCTGCCCTCGGCCCCGATCATGGAGGTGTTGCGGTTTCCATCGATTAGATTTCCGGCCTCCCGGCCCGGTTGAGTTTTGAAAGAGGTCTCCACCCGGGTCCCTTCCGGCCAGGGAAGAACTTCCGCGCCGGAGGCCGGGGCGGTCCAGAGGAGGGTGGAGGTGATCAGCAGAGCGAGACAGGGGGGGAATCTGCGGGTGTTCATAAGCATACCTGAGTGTGGTTTAGATGGAATCGGTTTACGAATCCTATTGCGAGGAACTTATTCTGAACCGTGAAATAAAATATATCAATAAAAAAACAATTTAAATGTTATTTATTCTGTGCTACAGGGTGAACGAATCTTTTGTTTAACCCGGAAAGGCGGACGAATTCTTATGAAATACGGATCATTTATTGACGACGGTGCGGTTTTTGAAATCACCAACCCCGACACCCCCCGTCCCTGGGTGAATTTTCTGACCAACGGCCGCTACGGGGCCCTGTGCTCGCACCGGGGAGGCGGGTTCAGTTTTCATTTGGACCACCGCTGTCATGCGATCCTCCGCCGGGGTCCCCAAATCCATTACGAGGATTCCCCGGGCCGCCTGCTCTACATCCGGGATCTGGACTCCGGGGAACTGTGGACCGCCAACGTTTCCCCGTTGAACCGTTGCGACCGCTTCCAGGCACAGCACGGGGCGGGCTACACCCGCCTGAAATCCGCCTGCAGCGGCGTGGAGAGCGAGTTGTTGTTTTTTGTGCCCTGGGAGATGGACGCGGAGGTCTGGCGGGTGCGGGTGAAAAACACGTCGGGACGTCCCCGGCGGCTGGCGGTCACCGCCCTGGCCGAATTCGTGCTCGGCAACATGTCCCTGGAGGACCACGAGGCGGCTTTTATGTCGCTTTTCAATGACTCCAAGGTTGGCGAACAGCATCTGGAGTTTGTGAAAAACTGGTGGCATCCGCACTTTGGCTGGTCGGAGGAAAACGGCACCTGGAAACACCGCGCGGTCTTCAGTTCCACCGTGCCCTTTGATTCAGCCTGCACGGACCGGGAGGCCTTTATCGGACCCTTTCGGAACCATGCCAATCCCCTCGGACTGCAGGGCGACCGGCTGCCGGAAGGCGCGTTCACCGGGCAGCCGCTGGCGGGGGTGATGCAGTGGCGGATCGATCTGGCCCCGGAGCAAAGCTGGGAAACGGATTTGTCCATCACCCTGATTCCCCGCGAAGCCGACGCGTCCGCCGATCCCGGCGTGCTGCGGCTGCAATCGCCGGGTGAGTGTGAAGAGCTGTTTTCATCCACGCAGGATGCGTGGCGGAAGCTGTTTGACCGGGTGGAGGTGCGCACCCCCGACGCGTCCATCAACCGCATGACCAATCACTGGATTAAACTTCAGACTTTCGTCACCTTTTCCCACGGGCGGGGTCCCTCGTATTATCACAAGGGGCAATATCGGGGGATGCGCGACGCCTGTCAGGACACCTACGGGTTCACGGTGCTGGATCCGCAGCGGGCCCGGGAGAATATCCTTCGCATTGCCGCGTTTTTCTTTGCCGACGGCCGCTGCGCGGGGGGCTGTAACCTCATAGGCCTTCCCGAACATCCCGCTGACAAGTCCGATCTGCCGCTCTGGATTATTCTGACCGTGGCCGATTACCTGCGGGAGACCGGGGACACCGCAATTCTCGACGAAACGCTGCCGCTTCTGGACGGCGGGGCGTCCACCATCCTCGACAAAATGCGGGCCGGGGTTGCCCGCATGTTGGATCAACGCGGTCCCCATGGGCTGCCGCTCATCGGAAAGGGTGACTGGAATGATGCGGCCAATGCGATCGGGGCCGGCGGCCGCGGTGAGAGTGTTTGGCTGGCGCAGTTTTTGATTTTTGTCATTGGCGAGCTGGCCCCGCTGCTGAAGGGGAGGGGGCTGACAGAAGAGTCGGAGAAACTCCGCAACCGCTCCGCCGAGCTGAAGGACATCATCAACACATCCTGCTGGGACGGGGAATGGTTCACCCGCGCCTTCAAGGATGACGGCACGCCCGTGGGCGTGAGGGGGCAGAAAGAGGGGTTCATCTGGATCAACTCCCAGACATGGGCGGTGCTCTCCAACTGTGCGCCGCGGGAACGGCTGGACGCCTGCATGGATTCCGTGGAGCGCCATCTCGGCACCGCGCACGGCCTCATGAATCTCGGTCCGGCCTACACCCGCATCGACGAAAGCATCGGGATTATCACCCGCTTCCGGCCCGGCTGGAAAGAGAACGGCGGGGTGTTCTCGCACGCCAGCGCCTTCAACATCGTGGCCCGGGCCCGGCTGGGACGCGGGGCGGACGCGGTGGATCTCTTCAAACGCCTGCTGCCCGACGGAAAAGAGTCGGATCTCTACAAAATGGAGCCCTACATCTTCTCCCAGTTCGTCGCGGGACTCGGCGATCCTGAAAATCATGGCCAGGGCGCGTTCCACTGGCTCACCGGCACCTCCGCCTGGATGCTGCGCGCCATGACCGACCACATCCTCGGTGTGCGCACGGAAGCGAAGGGCCTGCGGATCGATCCCGCCGTTCCTCCGGAGTGGAAAGAGTTCTCCATGCGGCGCGAATATCGCGGCGCGGTGTACGACATCCATTTCCGCAATCCGAACGGTGTGCAGAACGGCGTGCGCGAAGTCCAACTGGACGGAACCCCGCTCCCCGACACCCTGGTTCCGGAACAGCCTCCCTGCGGGATCTACCGGGTGGATGTGATCCTGGGCTGAGCGGGGAGGGATAGGAAAACGGACGGCGATACAGGCCTTTCCAGGCCGTCACCGGAGTCTACAGGGTAACAGCATCATGCAAAATTCCCGGCTCCATCACTTCCAACGAATGCAATGCACTCTTGGATTTTTCCAGTCTGAGCGCCATCAACGGTCAGGAGAATGTGGATTTTCGTTTTATTTTTGACAGTGGCAGTAAAACCGGATCAACAAATCACTCCATCCGTTTTGACAATTTGGAGGTCAGTGCCATTCCCGAACCGTCCACGCTGCTGTTGGTCGGCTTGATCGGTCTGTTGACCCTGGTGTTTCGCCGCCGCGTTATTAAATAAACACAATAAAATACAGTGGTTTAATGTTGTAATTTATCGTCGGTCTGGTATGTTTCCAGACCTATGAATAAACCCCACTATTTTCTTCCGACTTGGATAAAACCATCTTTAGAAACTCTTGAGACGGATCTTTGCATCTACGGCGCGACATCCGCCGGTGTGATCGCCGCGAAAACCGCGGTCGGTCGCGGCCTGCGGGTGGTGCTTTTACAGCCCGGACTTTTTGTCGGAGGGATGAGCAGCGGGGGGCTGGGTTGCACCGATTTCGGTAAGGAGCATGTCATCGGCGGGGCTGCGCGTCAATTTTACCGGGATTTGGGGGCTTGGTACGGTTTGAAGGAGGAGGAATGGATGTTTGAGCCCAAGGCCGCCTCCGCCGTTTTTGAACGCTATTTGCGGGAAGCCGGTGTGAAGGTTCAGACGTGTCAGTTTTTGGACCGGGTGGAGAAAGAAGGGGCGCGGATCACGCGTATCCGCATGCTGGGGGGACTGAGCGTTCGGGCCCGGTATTTTATGGATGCCACCTATGAGGGGGATCTTTTGGCCAAGGCCGGGGTAGGCTTTCACGTGGGGAGAGAATCGAACGCGGTGCATGGCGAAACGATAAACGGCGTGCAGGTGCGCGCTCACCATCAGTTCACGTTCCCGGTGGATCCCTATGTGGTTGAGGGAGATCCCGGCAGCGGCACGCTGCCCGGAGTAAGGCAGGAGGAGGCTGCGCCGGACGGCAGTGGCGATCAGATGATTCAGGCCTATAACTTCCGCATGTGCATGACCGATGATCCCGATCTCCGGATTGCCTGGGAAAAACCCGACGGTTACGACGATGCGGAGTTTGAACTGGCCCGGCGCTGGTTCCGTCATCCCCAGCAGGGATACAATGCGCTGCTGCATTTCGAGCGGGACGGCGATGTGGTTCCTCCCACGAAATTCGACCTGTTGACCGCCAAAACAGACGCGGGGTTCCGCAAAACCGACACGAACAACCACGGTCCGTTTTCCAGTGATTTCATTGGGCGGAACTGGGCATGGCCGCAGGCGGATTACGCGACCCGCGAGAAGATTTTCCAAGAACATGTCACCTATCAGAAGGGGCTGTATTGGTTTATGGCCAATGATCCGTCCGTGCCCGAAAACCTGCGCCGGGCACACCGGCGCTTTGGTTTGGCGGGCGATGAGTTTGTGGAGACGGGTCACTGGCCGCATCAGCTGTATGTGCGCGAGGCCCGGCGCATGGTCAGTGACTATGTGCTCAGCGAGCAGGATACCCAACATCGCCGCCATCCCGAAGATTCGGTGGGCATGGGGTCGTATCAGATGGACAGTCACAACTGCCAGCGCTTTGTGCGGGACGGGGAGGTGCGAAATGAGGGGGATGTGCAGTTGCAACCCGCCGGTCCTTACGCGATCAGCTACCGTTCCCTTGTCCCCCGCAAGTCTGAATGCGAAAACCTGGCCGTGCCTGTCTGTATCAGCGCTTCCCATATCGCCTTCGGTTCCGTGCGGATGGAGCCGGTGTTCATGGTGCTGGCGGAAAGCGCCACCCTCGCCATTTCCCTGGCAGCCGCAGACAACGCGCCCCTGCAGGATGTCCCCTACGCCAAACTGCTTCCTTTGCTCCGCGAAGCGCGGCAGGTGCTGACGCTGGCGGATATCGTCCCTAAATAAATTTCAGATGTTTTTCGGGTGGCTTTTCATGTCAGCAACCCTTTCAAGCGCATCTGATTGGGTCTGAGAGATTGAAGGTATGGTTTCTTTACGGTTTGGCGGGGATGACTGCGTCAGGGTGCTTCAGGTCTGGGGGGAGGAGCGGGCCAGTCGTGCATGCGGCGGAAAACGATGGGATTGGAGCGCTGCTGGCCGTCGAATAAAAACACAAAATTGCGCCTTCCGGGGTAATGACCCCAGACGCTGGAGTACACCAGCCGGGGGCGGTCCCCGATGGAAACGCCCACGCGCACGGACATGTCAGAGGTCTCCTGACGCCAGTTTGAATGGGTGAGCTGGCCGTTTGCCCCGGGTTCCAGTGTGAGAAACTCCTCATCCAGCCCGATAACCAACGGAATGGTGGAAAAATTAAAAACCCGGTAATCGCCCGGACGAAGGCCGTCGGTGTCCACGGGAATGGGCTCAATTTTAAGAGGGGAATCTCTGCGTTTAAACAGCAGCAACAGCACCCGGTCGGCATCCGGAAGATTGATCACGGCGGCGGGCGGGGTGACAGGGGGCTCTTCCAGAAAAGCATGGGGATCGCGGTGAAGAATCAGACGCGAGGGTCCGTGGTAGGGGTAGGGCTGTCCCAGCCCCGCAAGGCTTCCGGCTAGAGGCCGGGCTTCATCGTCGTGCCAGTAATAGAGGCCGTCCACGGGCTCATGTATGGAAAGGGCGAGAAATTCCGTGCGAATCTCATCCGCAATCGCTTGGAGCGGGAATAAGGCAATTGTAAAGATAAGGCAGAGGAATGTTTTCATCAGTTTGCTCCTGTTTCATTTTGATCCAGCCAACGGAAAGACACAATTTCAAAACGCCGTCCAAACAGATGGTTTATTGGACTCAGCGTGTCGTCCCCGGGGTTTCGCCAGGGTTCGTCCTCCTCATCCACATAGAGTGAGGTCCGTTGCACGACCGCCTCAGCCCAGGCGCGGGCGGCTCCCTCACCCCCGGTGCTTCCGTAGGCCCGGATTATGAAGGTGTCGGACCTGGCGGATAGCACGGGTGCCAGACTTTGCAGGATGTCCCCCTGAAGCACATAGCCTGCGAATCCGGCGGTGGTGCTCTCTCCATCGTACACGTCATTTTGGAACATGGTTCCGACGGGCGAGTCGACGCTGTCGCCCAGTTCGTTTGAGATTCCCCCGACACCCACCCTGTTCACGGTGCGGTCAAGCGCGGCCTGCAGGGCGCCTTTCCGACGGTGATCGATGTTGTCGCTTTCGGGGTTTCGGTTCACAAAGTCCGCCATGGAACGGAAGGGACCCCGAGCCCGGACTTCCTCCACAATCGCTTCGGCGAGTGCATCCAGCTCCTCCGGGGAGATTTTCCGCCATCCCTGCCAGAATCCCGGGTGGTTTTCGTCGCCAGTCTTGTAAGGTTGGTTTGTCAACACGTGGCCGAAGCGGGAGAAGCGGATCGCTTCCGGAGATTCCCAGGACATCTCCCGGGTGTCGGGATCGAGGACGGGAAGTTCGTTGTTGACCATAGAGGATAACACGGCTTTCCAGGCGGTTTTTGAGGTGGAATTGAGGTTAAAGGCGCCAAGGATACGGATACGGGAGGACAGCGCCTCCGCGCCGCGTCTGCCGTTTTGACCGGCGGAGGCGAGGAGAGCGTCGATGGATTCCGGGCCTTGATTGGGAACATATTTCATGCGCGGGTTGGGGAGGCGGTCAAGGCGCTCCGCGAAAGCGGTGTCGAAGCTGTTTCCGCCGCCGACATAGTCCGGGGCCAATGTGGAAAAAAACATGCGGTCCCAGATGCGTTGGTTCACGTCGTAGCTGATATCGAACAGACTGAAACCGGGTTGGTCGTTATAGTTTTGGGCCACAGTTTGATTCAGAGGGATTCGGACATTGGCATAGGAATTTCCCGCGACGAAGCCGGGCTCAAAGCTGTAACGTCCCAATTGGGCGTGTTGAAACTGGCCCACGGAAACCAGTGGGGCGGTGGGGATATCAAAGACCGGGACATGAGTTTCGCCGCCGAAGGCGGTGTTTGTGGCGCCCAGATACCCTCTCAGCCGCGGACCCGGCTCCAGATTGGGGGCCTGTTCTCCAAAGGCGCCCACGGCCATCAGTCCGCGGTTTCCTCCGTGTCCATCTCCCAGCGAGTACTGGCTGGGGGCCACCTGAAAAGCTTCCCCCATCATGTGCCCCACATATCCCCAGCCCTCCTGTTCTGGTCCCGGAGCGCTGCGGGAACCATCCCAACGGGAGAGATTCACCGGGGCACGTGGATTGGCATCAACCCAACCGCGGTTCCGCTGATCGGGGTCCTGAAGTTGATCCGTGGTGCGCATTCGCCATGCCCACGTGGCGATGTGGTGGCCCTCGTTCACAAGATTCTCAACTGAAACATCCGCCCGGTTCCAGTTGGATCCGATTACTCTGGCGGGAACGGTCACATCGCTGGGGCCTGCGGACTGCCGCATCGTGCCGGAATTCCACATGCCCGTGTAACGGTTTAAGAATACTTGGTCTTGGGTTTTCAGTGTGAGCCAGGACATGGCGTGCTCCGGGGTAAAGAAGCGGAAATGGCCGGTGGGCCCCATTAACTGTGACTGGGCTTCGGGGTGGTGTGAGTCTTGTAAATAGGCGTCTTTAAACCAGATGCTGGAGCCGGCCGGCACATCGATGGGTGTCCTTTGTGAGTCATGGATTGAGGTGCCCTCCTGCAAATTACACGTCAACACAGCTGTTTCATTCCAAGACGGGACCAAGTCGATAACCTGTGCGCTGTTTGATGCAGTGACGCTCGTTGCCAAGGAGAACATACGAACCTCGCCCGCCTCGAAATCCACATTGCTCATTCTCAATCCCCACCATCTTTCTTGATGCCCCTCCTCTCCGTATGCTCCATGTTGCCCCCAGATCAAGCGCAACCAACTGAAGGTCTCCCGTTCCGTCCCGTCGGGTTCTCGAATCCCCAACTGTATCATGGGAGGGAAAATGGTTTCCACCAGATAATTCCGCGAACGGATCGGCACATTGTAGGGATTCCACAACCCGATCACAGGTTTCAGTTCCAGACGGAGACGGTAGCGGGGCGGCTGTTCATTTTCAGGATCGCTTTCAATTGGTATCGCCCGTAATCGAATTCCGAGCTGAACATGGGATATCACAGGCATGATCCCGCTGTTGGTATGTTGGCGGTCACGTGCGAATGTTGTTCCGGTTGAGGTACCGACGAACGAATACGGCAACCAGTCCTCCATCCGAAGATTCGTGGCCACGCGCGGATGCAGCCCCACCATGGAGAATCGGTTCTGATCGTCACGTTCCCCCCACAAGCGACTGTAATGCCAAAGGATCCCCTTGTTTGGCCCTGCGCGCTGAGCCGGGGTCGGCACATCGGCCCCGATGCGGGAACTCAGGAAAAAGCGGTCTGAATTGGAAAACTGATGTGGAGGGAACGCGAACAGGTCTGCGGCATAGATGGAGCGCGGGGGCTGAAACGCATCTTCTCCCGCTGGCGTTTGCGTGGGTCGGGCTCCCAAATAGTATTCCAGCAGGGCAGAGTTCTGCATGGAATGGTCCGTGACCACGGACCAGTCGGCCTTGAGGCCTCCGTCACGCACATTCACGGGCAAGCCGTAACCGTGCACGGTGAGGTCATGAAAGAGAGCGGGGGATTGCACGTCTTGTACGGCAAGTCCCAAAGTGCCCCTGCTGACCAGCCGGTTACGGATTTCGTGGTCATTCCGCGCGAACAAGGCCGCATTTTCCCCTTCGTTCCAGGGAGCCCCAAGCGAAAGCATGTCCGGTTGACCGGGGGCTTGAGCCTGTAGAAGCCTTTGTCTTAGCGGCGTCTCTGGTTGGGGTGTTCCCGCAGACGCCACATCCACCCGGGCCTTCACTCCCTCGTCGCCGACCCACCAGCCAACGTATCCTTCTGTGCCGGTCAAGGGTACCAAGGGTACTTTTACGGCGGTGGAGGTTTCCTCCTCCGGATCTGAAGGCACTAAAACCGTGAAATTTCCTTCTGTCAGGTTTGTGTCCGGACTGGCACTGTTGGCGCCACTCACCAGCCAGACGGCGTCACTGACTCCGGGTGACCAAACGCCCATCCAGTGGGGGTGAGTTGTGTGTCCCATCAATGCCGCGGTCCCTGTTACCCGTTGGTCGGCACCCGCAGTTTCCTGGAGCCTCGCCACCGCCAGCTCAAGTGACAAGCGTGCATTCGCCCGAGCCTGAACGTTTTCCTGATAGACGATGACGTTGCGAAGCTCCAACCTCACGACGAGGGTGAAGGTCAGCACAATGACAAGCAATAGAGAGGTGACCAGGAGTGTGACCAAAAGCGCACTTCCGGATTTTTGATCGTTTTTTAATGGGCTTGGATTCATGTGCAGGGAATGTAAACATCGTATATTCATAAAACACCTCAATTTAGCCATACAGCAGCAGTTTTTTTTTGGGGGAGTGGGTTGAACAATCGGCGGCGCTTCGGAACGAAGCGAGTCGGCGGAGTTCATCGCGAGGACGTCTCCGCGCCGGCGCCTTCCGTTCCCGGGGAAAAATGTCTTTGCCCGGCATCCATTCGATCCAGAGTAGAGTCGGAGATCAGCAGAAAGAGACGGGTCGGGAAGGTGTGAGGTGTCATAAACGTGTCTGAGTTTAGTTTCCAAGGGAATTCGTTGTGTAGTATGCCGGGATGTTCTATCCTGCGCGAAGATCTAATATAAATCAATAAAAAAACACTTTAAATGTTACATTTACTTTGATATATGCTATAAGATGTTATTTCGCCACGATGATCGAACGATATGCCATGGTCTACAGTACCCATTCAGCCTGCCAAAGCCATGGAAGGATCATGAGATTGTTGAAGCGGTGTCCTGATTTTTTTAACCGATTCCGATTGGAGTATTCCTGACATGAAATTAACTGGCATATCCGACGAAGCCGGAGCCACTCTGGCCGAACAAATTCATGCCCACCAGGTTCTGGGGTGGGACCACTTGGAACTTCGCAAGATCGAAGACCGACAGGTTTCACTTCTCACGGATGAGGAATGCGCCGGGGTTTCCGAACAACTACAGTCGAAAGGGATGCGGGTGGCAGGTATTGGTTCGCCGATTGGCAACTTTGCGTCTCGGATCACTGATCCTTTTGTGAAATCGGTGGAAATGATGAACCAGACGATCCGGAATGCGGCTCGACTGGACACCCGCCTGATCCGGATCATGAGTTATCCCAATGACGGATTGGACGACCGCGAGTGGCACCGGAAGGCTCTGCACAGGGTAAAAGAGCTCGGGAAAATGGCTGACGGCGCCGGAATGGTGTTGATGCTGGAGAATTGCTCGGGCTGGGCGGCATCCACCCCGGAGCGGTTTGGCGAGTTTCTGGCGGAAGTTGACAGTCCCTCTGTCCGCGCGGTGTTCGACACCGGCAACCCCGCTTCACATCATCCGGGTGCTCCCCGTGTTCTCGAATGGTTCGAGGCCGCCCGGCCCTGTTTGGTTCACGTGCATATCAAAGATCATACCGGACGATCCCAGGGTGTGGATGCGCGGCATCTCTGGCCGGGGGAGGGCGTGTGCTGTCTTTCTGAAGTTTTCGGACGGCTCCGGGAGATGCGCTACGATGGTTTTCTATCCATCGAACCTCACATAGGCATTCACCCGGATCACGCCACCCGAATGGAAACCTATCTGGAATACGGAAAGCGGATCAAAGAGATGCTGGGCGCATGACGTAGATTTCATCCGCAACTTTTCCGCAATTCCGGCGGCACGCACCGGGTGGAGGTGCGGATGGGGAAGCCCCCCGGTGTTACGGGTATATCGTAAGCGGAGTTTTCAGCCGGTGAAAAACCCTTCTTTGGCAGCCGCCTCCAACAGGCGGTTGTCTTCCGAAAGAAAATTCATCGTGGAAACAGTCTCTCCCCGGATCAGGCAGGCCGCGGCGAGATGGATGGCGTCCATGGCCCGGAGGGGATGCAGCCGCAAGACGCGGAGGGTCACTTGCTCCAGACGCGTTCCTGAAGCCAGAATCAGCCAGTGGGCACTCTGCGACTGCAATCGGATCAGGACTTCGGAAAGCTGGGTTTCCGTCAAAAAGCCTTCCCTGCGAAGCCGGCAAAAGGCGGATGCGCATTCGGGAACGGCGTGCCAGGCGGTCACCACTTGCGGATTCCTGGCGTGAATTTTCCGATACTTGAGGGAAACAGCCTGCTCCACAAAAAGCGTGACCAAAGCTGAAGAGTCCCAATACGTCACGTGCTCTCCCTCTCCTCAAGGATGTAGTGAGCCACATCCACGGGGCGCTTCGGTTTTAGAAGGGGAGGGAGGGGAGGGGGATCCTCTGAGGAGCAAAGCGTCAGGAGTCCCAGTTGTTGAAGTTCCTTCATCCGTTCTGTCATGACACGTTCACCCGCGGAGTAGGGGACCAATCGCGCAATCGGTTTGTCACGGTCCAACACCATTACGGTTTCACCTTCCCGCACGCAGGACAGCATTTCACTCAGATGGTTTCGCAAATACGAGATGTTGGACGTTTTCATCTGTACAACATAGCCACATCCTGCTCCGTCGTCAATCTATTTTCAGGCTTGTGTTGTGCAGCAGAATGTCGGGGCGGGCGTCGGGTTCACGCGGCTCGCCCCGCACGTTGCGGAGCGTGAGGCCGTCGACGTGTCGGCAGTAGAGGGTGTGCGCGGGGAGCATGCCCCATTTGTCGTATTGCGGATATTCGCCGGACAGTTCGGGCACCTCCCGGGCCGCGTCGGCCGCGTCCGCCCCGCCGGGATGACGCGCGTGGAAGTTTTCGATCAACAGATCCCGGATGGGGCGGTCGGGATGTCCCAGCACGGCGCTGCCCTCCGGTCCGCGGACCTCGGCGCTGATGTCGCGCAGGGTGACCCGCTCCAGGCTGCCGAGGGGGCGCGGCGAGTGTTCCGGGGGCAGATGGTAGCCGCGGGCGCCGAGGCGCATGAAGAGGGCGCAGCCCACGTTCCGCATGGAAATCTGGCTCAGGGTCACATCCCGCAGAAAGGCCCCGTCCACCGAGGCCACGGTGATGCCGCAGAGGGCGGTGTCCATCACCACGCAGTTGGAAATGTGCACGTTTTCGAAGCCGCCGATGGACTCGGTGCCGAATTTGATGCCGTTGCACTCGCTGCTGAAGAGGCAGTTGGTGACCACCACGTCCCGGCAGGGGGTTTCGGTGGTGCATTTGAGGGTGAAGGCGTCGTCGCCGCAGTCGAAGTGGCAATCCGACACCCGCACCCGGGCGCAGCCGTCGAGGTTGATGCCGTCGTTGTTTCCGTTGGCGTGGCTGTCCACCCGCACGCCGGTGACGTGGACGTCCTCGCAGGTGAGGTAGTGCTGCACCCAGGCGGCGCTGTCCCGCAGACGGACATCCCGCACGGTGACCCGGCGGCAGTGGATGAAGCGGAGCAGCATGGGCCGGTGGCCGCTGAAGCAACCTCCCCGGCCATTGATGGTGCCCGGTCCCGAGATGCCCACATCCTCGGCGTCGTGGGCGAGGATGAGACTGCGGCCCCGGTCGGAGCCCACCGCGTCCACGAAGGAACCCGGCGCGTCGGTGTAGTCATTGGGATCCTCGCTGCCAAGCAGCACCGCGCCGGGCGCGAGGTGGAGATGGACGCCGCTCAGAAGGCGCAGGGTTCCGGAGAGATGTTCTCCGGGTTCCAGCCGCACCATGCCGCCGCCCGCTTGGTGGGCGCGTTCGATGGCGGACTGGATGCGGGAGGTGGCGGAGGAGGATTGGGGGTCGATGGTTATCATATTTATTTCGGGGAAGGGGATCAATCTTTGAGCACGGTGAACACGGTGACCGAGCGCGGGGGCAGTTCAAGATCCACCTGGCCGTCGGCGGCCTCGGTTTCACGAATTTTCAGTTCGATTTCGTCCATTCCCGGGACCCAGTCGCCCGTGGCCGGGAAAACGATGCTGCGGGACTCCACGCGGAGGCTTCCGTGCAGGGCGGGCGGGAGGCGGACCGCCAGATCGGCGGATTGATCGTAGCTGCGGTTGACGGCGTGTATCCACAGCATTCCCGGCGCGGTGCCGTGCGCGGTCACCACGATGTCCAGCGCGTCCACTTCATCGGGCTCATCCTCCTGTGGATGGGGCCTGAACTCGCGGGGAATGGGGGAGGAGCCTGTCAGCCGGGTTTTGAGCCGCAGCGGACCGTGGTGATTGCTGTAGAGGCGGGACACCAGCCCCTGGGGCCTGTAAAAAGCGGCTTGTTCCGGGCCGGCCCGGACGGCGGTGATGTTCCAGGAGGTGCCGACCAGCATGGATTGGGTGGCAAGCTTCACGCGGTCTCCATGCCGCATGAGGCCGTTGAGGAAGCCCGCCGCGCCGATGCCGGCGGGGTGGGAGAGGTCGATGGGCGGTCTCTGGCCGCCGGGCAGGGAGGTCCATCCGTTCCAGTTCCATTCGGTCACCACGATGCGGTAGGGCATGTCTTCGACGAAACGCCAGTCCCCGTGGCCGTACACGGCCTGCGCCACGCCGTCGCGGTATTCGCCGGGCATGGCGACGAAGGTGTTCCACCACTCCGCGGGCGAGAGGGTGTCCGGAGAGACCTCCTCCGAGCCCCGGAACAGGCGGCTCACGGCCCAGGGGGCGTAGGAGTGCAGTGTCACCGCCCACACTTCCTCTTGCAGATACGGATCCCGCAACACGCCGTCCCTGACCCGGTCATCCATCTGGTTGTCGAGAATGATTTTGATCTTCGGGTCGATTTCCCGAATGGCGCGCACGTAACTGTGGAGGATGTTCAGATACCATTCCAGAATTTTTTCCGCATCGTCCGATCCCGCCGCTTCGGCTGCGGGGTTGCGGGTATGGCCCATGATCCACTCGTTGCCGATTTGCACATATTCCGCGCCGAAGGGTTCAGGATGGCCGTTTCGCGCCCGGATGGCGGGCCAGTCGGGCATGCCCGCGGGCAGTTCCGCGCCCAGGGGGGCGTTGGCGTAGGCGAGGAGCCCGGCCGCGTGGTGGGCGGCCGCCTCGTCCGGAGACATGTTTCCAATCAGGGCGTCGCGCAGATTCACCACCAGCAGGGTTTCACAGGCAAGCCGGTCCCGGAGAGCGAAGTATTCGTGATAGCCGAACTGGTTCGAGATCATTTGACCCAGGTGGCCCCTGGATTCGGGCCGCGCGGGGTTTTCGCGGCCGGGTGCATTGTCGATCATATCCGTCCAGTCCATGAAATCGATGTCAGTGCCTCCGGGGAAGCGCAGCAGCGGGATGTCCATGGCCGCGATTTTGTCGAACACATCCGGGCGGAGGAAGCCTGGACCCTCGGGGTCGTAAAAGGCTTCCGGACCGGTTTCATCCCCCCAGCTTGGGCGCTCCAGAAACTGGCCGAAGAGGTTGCGGGGAACCGGGTTTTCGGATTCGGGGAGAATTTCCAGCACGGCTGTCATGTTGGAGTCCTGTTTGAACGGGGTTGGCAAGGCGGGATCCCGCTCCGCGCGGATGGAGGCGGCGGGGAGAGCGAGGGTCATGAGGGTATAGATCAGGGGCTTGTTCATTGAAACGGGTTTTGAGGAATGAATGGGTTTCAAGGCCGGGTGTCGGAGGGGGGCGGAACACGCTCGATGTAAAAATACAGGGTGCGGTAGGTGTCCACATCGGGATACCCCAGGGTTCCCGGCTGGATGGCCAGACGTTCGGCAAGGTTTTCAGGGAAGGAGGCGGCTGCCTGGCTGGCGGCAACATCCTCCGGGTCGTTCAGATCCGTGATAAACACCTCCTCAAACACGGTGGAGGCTCCGTCCCGGCGGATCATGTGCTCGCCGGGCATGGGCATCGTCAAGGTGCCGCCGGGCAGGACGTTGATGTTGGAAAGGGGGATGTTGCGGTTGACACCCGGTTTGGCGGGCTCGTCAAACATGAAGAGCATCGCGTAGCGGGTGTTCGGCTCGAAATTGATTTGATTCTCTCCGGTGAATTCCCAGCGCATGTAGTCGTTGGTGGTCAATCCGGCGGGCACAACCCCTCCGGTGGCGTGGTGGAGGTGCTCGAAGTGAAGGCCCTCTATGAAGTCATCCGAATAGTGTTTGAAGGGCCGGCGGTCCGGGGTGTTGCGGTCGTCCGGATCATGGGGCCATTTGAAGGCGTAGGTGTCCCAGCGGGGATTGTGGTGGCGGTTGGTGCCGGGATAGAGGCCCGCGGCGGTGCCGTTGTCATTGATTTCCGGGGAGCCGGTCACTTTGAAAAACTGAACGGAGACCTTCGCGTTGGCGGGGTCGGCTCCGGCCACATCCACCGGTTGCAGCCGGACGGTGATGGCCTGAAGGCGAAAGCCCTCGTCTCCGGTGGTGAAGGTTTGCCCCAGATCCCGGTCGCGGAAATAATACCGAGCCTCCGCGACGGCCTTGATCTCCTCATCGCTTCTGGAGGGGTCGGGATCATAGGCCAGCACGTCCGATTTGGTGGGTGCGCCGGAACGGGGAGCGTAAAACCGGAAGCTGGTGGGGCCGGTCTCGTCGCGGCGCGTCTGGGAGATCACCACCTGATCGTTTGCGGGAGGGCCGTCCACCCTGGACACGGACAGATTTCCGGGAGAAACTCCGGACAGAAGCAGGGAAAACAGGAAGAAACTTGTTGTTGGGGGGGGCATAAGGGCCTTACCTATCAAAACGTAAAACAGTTTTCAATTGTTATATTGTTCTTTTTATGCTTTACAGTGCGGGCGGGTTTTGTAGAAGTGGTGTTTTGTTCTGTCCCCCTCCGCCGCACGGAGGAGATCCATTCTTTTCTGCCCCCCCCCCTTCACAGAAAGAGCACCTATGCCCGCCAACGCCCCCTTCGTCTACGCTTCCGAACTGACTTCCTCCGACCGCTACCGCGTCCGTCTGGACGGCGTGGAGCATTTCGTGATGCCGAGTGAACGGGCGCATGTCGTCCGCGCACAGGGGGCGGGACCCGTCCAGGTGGAGATTGAATGCGCGGAGGAGGTTCAGGAGTGTGTCGTGCGCCCGCTCGCGCTGGGGGTGGAAAGCCGGGGGGAGGGCCGCGTCGTCCGCTTCACGCTGAACGCGCCCGCCCGCATAACTTTAGAAATTAACGGGGAGGTGCTTGGAGGACTGTTTTTGTTTCTCGATGCGGAAAGCGCCGTGCCATCACCCGCCGAGACCACCCATTTCTTCAAAGCCGGGGTAATTCATGAGGCGGGCTGTGTTTCGCTGATGTCGGGTGCCCGGGTGTACCTGGAGGGCGGCGCAGTGGTGCGAGGTCAGTTCCACATGGAGAACGCGGAGGATGTGCGCATCTGGGGGCCGGGCATCCTGGATCAGCGCGCCCGCGATCACCGCGTCAACACCCTCTACGTCCGCAAGAGCCGTCGGATTGAAATCGAGGACATCCTGCTGCTGGACACGCTGGACTGGAGTGTGCATCTGAGTTTCTCCAGCGGGGTGTCTATCCGCGGCATCGCCATCTTCGGCTGGCGGGCGAATTGCGACGGCATTGACGTGTTGAGTTCCTCCCGGGTCCACATTCGTGACTGTTTTATCCGCACCGACGATGACTGCGTCGCCATCAAGGCCGGAAAATGGGATCCGGATCCCGACGGGGTGCTCGAGGATGTCCTCGTGGAGGGCTGCACTTTTTGGAACCATGTGCCGGGCAACGCCATTGAATTTGGTTTCGAACTCGACAACCGCCTGATCCGCAAGGTGGTGTTCCGGGACTGCGACGTGCTGCGGGTTCTCTCCGGTGCGGTGTTCAGCGTGCACAACGCGGGCCGGTCGCGGGTGGAGAATATCCTCATCGAAAACATCCGGGTCGAGGACGCGCGGGACGAGCTGATCGATCTCTACATCGGCATGTCCATTTACAGTCCCGACCGTCCCCCGGAACATTTCCCCGACGACGGCAAGCGTTATTGGACCCCGCCCGAGCGACAGGACATGATTTCTCCAGACAATGCCATCCAGTGGTGGCCGCCGATGAACGAGGCGGAGCGGCTGGCCTTCGCCCCCGGGCGCGGACATATTTCGAACATCCGCATCCGCGACATCCACATGCAGGGGCCGCCCCTGCCGATTGTGATCAAGGGGTTCGACAAGGATCACCGGATCACCAACGTGGACATCGAATGCATTTACAGCCGGGGAGAGCGGATCGACATCTATCCTGCGGAAAATTTCCGTATCGTGAACGCGGGGGATCTCCGCTACGAACAACAGCTTATTGAGACAGGAGATTCCGTATGAGCCTTCCCACCGCCTTCCCCCGCATCTGGGAGACTCCCGAATTCACCGCTGTCAACCGCCTGCCCGCCCGGGCGTACTTGTTTCCGTTTCCCAGTGCCGAAAAAGCCGAAACCCGGGATCCGCGGAAGTCGAAATGGGTGAGCTGTCTGGACGGCCGCTGGCAGTTTGATTACTTTCCCAATCCCGAAGCGGTTCCCGCCGGACTGCCGGGTGAGATGCCTGAAGGGGAGGGGAATATTCAGGTGCCGGGCAACTGGACCCTGCAGGGCTGGGACAAACCGCACTACACCAACATTCCCATGCCGTTTGAAAACAATCCGCCGCTGGTACCAGGCGACAACCCGACCGGGCTCTACCGCCGGACCGTCCGTATCACCAAGGCCCAGGCCAAACGGCGCAGTGTACTGCGCATCGGCGGCGCCGAAAGCATGGTGCTGGTGTATGTGGACGGTCACTTTGTGGGCATGAGCACCGACAGTCGGCTGCCCGCGGAATTCGATCTGAGCCCGTGGCTCACGCCGGGCACGCATGTGCTTGGGCTTTTGGTGATCCGTTATTCGGCGTTTTCCTATGTGGAGGATCAGGACCACTGGTGGATGGCGGGACTGCACCGCTCCGTCTATTTGCTGTCCACGGACCACGCGTGGATCGAGGATGTCTTCGCGAAAACCGCCTACGACGAAACCGACGGAAGCGGAAAACTGGACCTCAAGGTCCGGGTCGGCTTCACCGCCGCGCCGGGACGCCTGTGCGAGGTCTCCGCCGAATTGCGGGACCCCAACGGCAAAGCCGTGTGGCGCCGTCCAAAGAAACAGAAGGTGGACGGCACCAGCTACCGGGAGGACGGATTCGAGGCGGACTTCAGCGAACCCCTGGCCAAGGTGCGCCCCTGGTCCGCCGAGGTCCCCAATCTCTATACGCTGCATCTGGCCCTGACCGACGCCGAAAGCGGTGCCGCCCTGGAGCACACCTCTCTCCGAATCGGCTTCAAAACCGTTCGCATTGAAAACGGACTGCTGCTGTTCAACGGACAGCCCGTGAAATTCAAGGGGGTGAACCGCCACGACCACGATCCCGACACCGGCAAACACGTGCCCATTGAGCGCATGCGCCAGGATATCCGGCTCCTCAAGGAGCACAATTTCAACGCGGTGCGCACCTCCCACTATCCCAACGATCCGCGCTGGTACGAGCTCTGCGACGAGGCGGGGATTTATGTGATCGACGAGGCCAATCAGGAGGCGCACGACAACTATCCCACCCTCGGCCACCATCCCCGCTGGTCACGCACCTTTGTCGAGCGCTCCGAGCGCATGGTGCTGCGCGACCGCAACCACGCCTGTGTCTTCGCCTGGTCCCTGGGCAACGAAACCGGCTATGGACGCAACCATGACCTCGCCGCCGACGCGGTGCGGGCTCTGGACGATTCACGCCTGGTGCACAACGAGCCCGCGAACCGGATGACCTGGTTTCAATTCGGAAACCGTTTCACCCCCGGCGGCGAGCGCAGCCACGATTTCCATGCCCCCATGTACGAGCCGGTCAGCGCCTGGATCGCCTTCGGGAAAAAGCCCGGCGACGGACGCCCCCTCATCGCCTGCGAATACTCCCACGCCATGGGCAACAGCAACGGCTGTCTCAAGGAGTATTGGGACGCCGTCTACACATACCCTGTCCTGCAGGGCGGCTTCATCTGGGACTGGGTGGAGCAGGGCCTGCGCAAAACCACGCCCGACGGCAGGGAGTTCTGGGCCTACGGCGGGGACTTCGGCGATGTGCCCAACGACGTGAACTTCAACTGCAACGGCCTCATCCAGCCCGACCGCGTTCCCAAACCCGCGATGGCCGAGTGCAAAAAACTCTTCCAGCCCCTGCATCTGGAACGCTTTGAGCCGAAGACCGGTACCCTCACCCTTTTCAACCGAGACTATTTTCGGGACGCCTCCTGGTTGACCCTCCACTGGACGGTCACGGTCAGTGGAAAGGCCCTGGCGAAGGCCTGTGTCGGCAAGATTGCGTTGGCACCCCAAAGTCGGCAAAGCCTGGTGATCAAAGACCTGCCCGAACTCAAGCTGGCCGCGGGCGACGAAGCCTTCATCCGGTTCCACGCCGAATCGGAGGGCAGGGAAGTGGCCTGGGAGCAATTCCCGCTGGGACGCCGGGCGAATGCCAAACCCCGCGTGTTGCGCAAAGGACCGGAGATTTGCGCCGAAGGATCGGAAACCGTCCTCGAGCACGGGGAGATGCGGCTGGCGTTTGATCTGGACGGCGGTCGGCTGAGCACCCTGAACGCGGGGGATGCGCCTTTGATGCTCTGTGGTCCGACCCTGCAGGTGCTGCGGGGGTATATCGACAACGAGGGCGTGAAGGGCCGGTCCGAGCATTGGACCGATCCCCGCCGCAAAATCGGGCAGTGGACCGGTGCCGGGCTTGACCAACTGAAAGTGGTCCGTTCCGAAGGGGAGGTGGACGGCGGGCAGATTCGCTTAAGCCGTGTGTACGCAACCCCCGCCTTTCCGGAGGCTTTTGCACACGAACAGCGCTGGAGCTTTCACGCCGACGGCTGGGTGCGCATGGAGCATGAAATCCGGGCCAATGCGGGCTTGCCCGATTTGCCGCGGGTTGGCATTACCCTGGAACTATCCCCCGAACTGCGTCACCTGCGCTGGTTCGGGCTGGGTCCTGTGGAAAGCTATCCGGACCGCAAGGCCGGCACCTGGGTCGGTGAATTCACAGGACGGGTAGAGGACCAGCTCTTCCCCTACGTGGTGCCGCAGGAGTCGGGAAACCATGAGGAAGTGAGGCGGCTGTGGGTGAGCCCGCAGAGCGGCGCCGGACTCGAGGTCACCGCCGACTCGCCCTTCAGCGCCTCCCTGCTGCCCTATAGCCCGGCGGAGCTTAACGCGGCTCTGCATCCGCCGGAACTGCCGGAAACCCGCCGGGTGCATCTCAACCTCGACATCCGCCAGCGCGGACTGGGCACCGCCAGTTGCGGACCGGATACCCTCGAGCCCTACATCATAAAACCGTGTGTTTTCCGCAAGATCTGGTGGCTCCGCGTTCCCGAAAACCGGTAAACGCTATGAAGCATGCAATCATCGGCCGGGAGCCTTGCTTAAAAATTTCCTATTTTTTGCTTGCTAATAAAAGTACAAAGTAATTTAATGTGATACAGTTCTTTTATTAAACAGAAGAAATGAATCATCCCCACCAAGGAGAACCCAAATGAAGACAGTCAAACAGCATATAAATCAACGGATCCGGGCCCTGCTCGTTTCTGCGGCCTTTCTGGCCTCCATCGGCTCCGCTTCTGCAGAAGTATACGTTTTCTGGTCTTTCCAGACCACAGAATCCGGAACCGGAGGAGCACAAACCCTTGATGTGACCAGCCAGTCCCCGGGCGCATTTGGATCTCCGACCATTACCCAGTTCGCAGATACCGGCGGAGCCACAATTGGCGGAGGTACCGGCGGGGCGACCTATATAGATTTTGAAGGCACGACCTGGACAGGGTCTAACGGTTCTTCACTCCCCGGTCATTCCATCTCGTGGGATGCTACCGGCAATACTTTGTTTACCGGTTCCGGGTTCACGCTTTCCAATTTGGACCTGACCGGATTGTCTGACCTGAACATGCGCTTTGACATCCGCTCGGCGACAGCCGGCGGCGGCACGCCACCCACGACCTTCGCATCTGTTGAGTACCAAGTCGATGGTGGGGGATGGATCTCAACCGGGGTGAACAGCTCCTGGGCCACGGGCACCACTTTTGTTCCCGTGACTTTGGATTTTTCCAGTCTGAGCGCCATTAACGGTCTGGAGAATGTGGATTTCCGTTTTGTTTTCGCCAGTGGCAGCAAAACCGGCTCAACAAATCACGCCATCCGTTTGGACAACCTGGAAGTGAGTGCCATTCCCGAACCGTCCACACTCGTCTTGATTGGCATGTTCGGACTGGCGACGCTGGCATTGCGCCGCCGTATCGGTAAATAATCGCTTTTTGTCACCGATTGTACCGTTCCGTGGGGCCCGGAAGTCGCATTTCACGGCTGCCGGGTCTTTTTTCTTCTGATTGGTTGATTCAAGGTGTTGGTTGCATTTGTCGCGCAGCGGGTGTCGCCGCCGTACATATTCCCCCATGTCCCTGTCCTCAGGAGGATTTTCACAGGAGCCCTGTTTTTTCATGATATTTACGCTTATTACTGCTAAAAAATATAGTTTGCCCGTATACGGTAATCACGACGAAATGCTTTTCCGGACTTCGGAAAACGCCGTTGTTTGGCTTCCGAATTTCGGAAGGTTGTGTGGAAATCTTATGGACTTCCTTTAACCCCTTGAAAACTCCCATTATCTATGCATCCACTGATTAACTACCCCCTCACGGATCCTTCCGTGCATGTGTTTGAAGACAGGCTGTATGTCTATGGCGGTTCCGACGCGTTTTTGGATCCCGAACTGCGCGCGTCGGAGAATTTGGAATATGACCTGCACATGCAGAATTACCATGTGTTTTCCTCGGAGAATCTCGTGGAGTGGGTGGATCATGGTGAAATCTTCCATGTCCGGGATGTTCCATGGGCAAAATCCCATCTCTGGGCGCCGGATTGCGCCCATAAAAACGGGAAATATTATTTTTATTTTCCCGCCACCCCCAAAGTGAACAAGTGGGGGCGGACCGGGGTTGCGGTGTCCGACAGCCCGTCCGGGCCCTTCACGGTTTTGCATGAACCCATGCCGGGTGTTTATGGCGGGGAACCCTGCGTGTTTCAGGACGGGGATGCGTATTATATGTATATAAAACCGCATCTGCCGCAGCCAGAGGAGCCGGAGCTGTGGGTCGCCCGTTTGGCCGGAGACATGATATCCGTCGCGGAGGACTTCAGAAAAGTCGAAATACTGAACCAGCCGAATGAGTACATGTTCTTTGAGGGGCCGTGGGTTCACAAATACAATGGGAAATATTATTTGTCCTATCCCGCCACCCGGAACAAAGTCTTCGGCGCTGAGCATATATGTTACGCGGTGAGTGACTCTCCGTACGGACCCTTCCGGTACCAGGGGGTGATCATGAAGCACGACCCGGAAAACCTGTGCGGTACCAACCACGGATCGATTGTTGAATATCGGGAGGCCTGGTACCTGTTTTTCCATAAAATGGATCTCGGGCGGAATATTCCCGGAGGCGGACGGAAAATGTGCTGTCAGAAAATTCACTACAATCCCGACGGCACCATCTGCCCGCTCACTTAAATTTTCGTTAACCGTATTCGCGTTTTCCCTTAACCCCACCGGAGTACACACCCTCATGAAAAATCCACTTTGCATACTTGCCGCATTGTTGTTATCCGCCCCGTTTTTGTCTCTTCACGCCGCCGGGGACCGGTCGGAGCGCATGGAAATCGTTTTTCCGGAGGGGGCGTTCCGGGAGAACGGCGGCCCGGTAATCGACATCACCCGGCCACCCTTCAACGCGAAAGGAGACGGGGTGACCGATGACACCCGCGCGTTTATCGATGCTTTGAATTTTTTGCGGGACGAACTGGCCGAGGCCCGCCGCAGGGCCCACCATCCCTATGCCGGACGGCATTCCTGGACGCTGTATCTGCCCAGCGGCACCTATCTGGTGTCGGACACGCTGGTGCATGATGGCGAGCTGCGCCACGGGTTTTGCTTTCTGCGGCTGGTGGGTCAGGACCGGGAAAACACCGTCATCCGCCTGCGGGACAACAGCCCCGGTTTTGGTCCGGGTCAGGAAAAAGCGGTTCTGCCCTGGACCAAGCTACCGGCGCAAGGCAACATCATGTGGGGCAACCAGGCCCGGAATTTCACCATCGACACCGGCAGCGGCAATCCCGGCGCGGTCGGCATGACCTTCATGGGCGCCAACGCCTGCTCCCTGGACAACATCACCATCCGCTCAGGGGACGGAAGAGGATTTATCGGACTGGATTTCCCCTGGTGGTCGGTGCAGGGGCATTTCACCGACATTACCGTGGAGGGCTTTGATCACAGCATCCGTTTCACGGACTCGCGGGAGATTCAGCCCGTGCTGGAGCATCTCACATTGCGCAACCCCCGCGTTTCCGGCATTGCGGTTCAGGCGCCGGCTGCGGTGTCGATCCGCAAGCTGGACTTCACCGGGGATGTGCCTGCGGTCCATGTGACGGGTGAGGGCACGCACCTGGTGATGATTGAATCCCGGATCCGCGGCGTCAGCGAAGGACTGGAGGCGATCAATGTGGAAAATGCCGGGGACAATCACACCTTTCTGCGTGACATTGAGGTGGAGAATTTTGTGGTGAGTCTGCTGGAGAGCGAGCGGGAGATTCTGGAGGGGAACATTGAAGAATACGTTTCCGGCGAGGTGATTGCCTGGCGGGCCACGCCCCCGCGGTCCCTGCGCCTGCCCGCAGAGGACGCTCCGCTTGTGCCCTGGGAGAGCAATCCGGAACAATGGGCGAGTCCGGAGCACTTCGAGGGGAGCGAGGCTGAGCGGATTCAGGCGGCTTTGGATTCAGGCAAACCTGCGGTGTATTTCCCGAAATCCTACCGTGAGGGAGGCCGTTTCACCATTCCGGCCACGGTGCGGCAGATCGATTTTCTGCATCTGGACGAGGTCCGGGGCGCTTTTGTCGTCAACGAGGCTTCAGAGGAGCCTCTGTGGATCGAGCACTCCCAGCGGCGGCTTCCGATCGTGATCCGCGCGCGGCGGGATGTGCACCAGCGCTTCGGCAGCAGCCGGACGCGGGTGGAGACGGAAGAGCCGGTGATCCTTCATTTCCAAAATCTGGCGGTGCTCACCGGCGGGCATGAGGATGCCTTTTGTCCGCCCAATGTCCGGATCTACGCCCGCAGCATCAACGATGAGGACCGCAACCGGCCCAACTATGTGGTGAACGGCGGGCTGCTCTGGGTGCTGGGCTATAAAACCGAGGCCCACCGGGAGAGTTTCATGGTGAAAAACGGCGGACTCCTCGAGGTTTTGGGCGGATACCGGAACCACGCGGGCACCGGGGATCAGGGAATTCCCCTGCTGCATAACCGGGACGGACATGTGTCCCTGGTGGCCACCACCTATATGGCCAGAGCCTATCGGGAGGCCGTTTGGGATGACACCTCAGACACCCCGGGCCGCTGGCGGCGCGATGTGTTCCCGGTTCGCCGCAGCGGTCACGGGGGCAATTATTTCATCCCGCTGTTTGTCTCTTTTGATCCGGCGGCGGTTGCGGCGCATTTGGAGCGCTTCCAGCAGCTTCGGGACGGAACCCATGCAAATTGATTCCATGCCGCGCCTGGAAAAATTGGTGTGCATATGATTACTTTGACAGACGAAGAACGCTCCGCAACCAAAGATGATTTACATGGATTGCGTTTTGAGGACCTGCGGCTTTCGGACGCGGACCTGCGGTGGTGGCGGGACGCGAAGTTCGGCATGTTTATCCACTGGGGCCTCTATGCCATTCCGGGCAGGGAGGAGTGGCACATGTCCAGGGAACCGACAAGGACCCCGCCTAGCTGTGGGAGCCGCTGAAACTCAACCAAATGGTGCGGGACTTGCAGCCGACGGTTGTGATCAATCCCCGGTCCGGCTGGGAGGGGGACTTTGTCTGCGAGGAAGGGGAGAAGCCGGTCACCGGAGGGGATCGGGAACGCCTTTGGGAAAAGGCGATGCGGATCAACATCAAGGGGTGGGGGTATACCTGCGAGGAAACCCTCCTCCCGGTGGAGGATCTCCTTGAATATCCGGTGAACAGCGTCTGCCGCAACGGCAACCTGCTGCTGAATGTTGGTCCGGACCCGGACGGGATTATCCCGGAAACCCAGGCGGAGCGTCTCCTGGAAATGGGCAAATGGCTGGAACTACACGGTGAAAGCATTTACGGAACCCGTCCGGGGCCTTTCGCGCCGGTGGACGGGCTGTACGGTAGCACCTGCCGTCCGGGCACGGTGTATGTCCATGTTGTTCCGCTGGCCTGATGACGGATTGCGCCTGCCGCCGCTGGATTCCAGGATTACCGGGGCTACGCTGTTGAACGGGGGTGCCTGCGGGCTGTGGCAAAACGGCTCGGGGATCGAGATTTCCGCTCCGAAAGAGCAGCGCAACCGCCGGCTGTCGGTGGTTGCGTTGCGGTTCCGGGATTAGAAACCCTTCTGGGGGACACTCCGCATTCCAAAATCACCAATGGGGTTTGGATCTTACGGAAGCACAAAGGCAGGGAGGGTTGTGGCAAAGACGGCAAAGCCCCCGACATAGCTTGGTATAAGGATTTGGAAGATCTTTGTCCCTGGCTTTGTCCTGAATTATGGAACGGACGTGAAGCGCACCGCGTCGGCAATCACAAAGCCACTGGTACCCGCGTTGCTGATCAGTACACTGCCGCCGGTGCCGGCATTGAAGGTGTAGGTGCCCAGCAACACCCACTGTCCGCCGCCGCTGCGCTGGTCCAAACTGATATAATCGGTTCCGCCGGCATGGGTGATGTCGATGGGCACGTTGGAGGCCCGGTTTGAATTTGAGGTGTAGCGAATGAAAACGTCATAGGTCCCGGCATTCAATTCAGGAGTGAACCGAACGCTTTTGCTTCCTTTTCCGGAATTGCCGTCGTGCAGGTAGTCACTTCCGTGGTACCCCGGGTCCCAGGTGCTGGAGGTCCAACTGCCGGTGATTTGCACACCGGTGTTGTCACTGTTGTCGACGATGATTTCCGAAGGGGTGGTTTGACCGGGTGTGAATTTCACCGCGTCGGCGATGACAAATCCGTTTGTGCCCGTATTGCTGATCAGCACATTGCCGTCGGAGCCGGCATTGAAGGTGTACGTGCCCAGCAGCACCCACTGACCTCCGCCGGTTCGCTGGTCCAAACTGATGTAATCGGTGCCGTTGGCATGGGTGATGTCGATCGGCACATTGGAGGCCCGGTTGCTTCCTTCCGTGTGCCGGATATAAACCTCATAGGTTCCTGCCGCGAGGGTTGGTGTGTAGCGCACGCTCTTGCCGCCCTTTCCGCTGTTGTTGTCATGCAGGTAATCCGCTCCGTAAAAGCTCCCCCCGCCCCCCCATGTACTGATGGTCCATGAACCGGTGATGGTGACTCCGGTGGTGTCGCTGTTGTCGATGATCACCTCGGTGGGTGTGGAGGGCGCGGAAGGATTCCACTCATGGATGCCGACATCAGGGTGGCTGCCGAGGGGTGCTGTACCACCGAAGTAATCGCGTCCGCCCATCTCGATGCCGAAAAGAGCCTGAAGGTCGAGGCCGCTGTCAATCAGCGGAGAGTCGTCGGACAACCGGTAGGCCACCAGTGAGGCCAATTGTGCCGTGTCGGTCAATTGTGGAGCCGGAAGCGGACCCTGCAGTTGCGGGTCGCCCTCGAAAGCGGCGAACGCCCCATTGAGTTTTTCCTGGTTGGTGGCGTTGCTCCAGTTCAGCGCGCTGGAATAGGAGTTGCCTCCGAGCCGGTATGCGCCCGTGCCTGTCATGTGATGGTAGGCATTGCCCTGGAACAGTACGCGGTCGGTTGTGGTATTGGAATCGCCGTCGACCAGACGGGTGTTGTTGCCAGTGGTGATGAAGAGATTGTTGCTGACGCGGATGTTGGAGAAAGCGTTTCCCAGCATTCGGAAAGCCGAGCTGTTGCCGCTGGCGCGGGGGCTCATGAAAACGACATTGTTGTGGATGATGCTGTCCCGCACCCGGTTGCCGTCTGATGCTGCCCAGACCATGATTCCCCCGTAGTTCCGGCGTCCGTCGTTCTGGCTGATATTGTAGCGTATGATGTTGTTTCCGAAGCTTGGGGCACCCGGGTATTGCGCGAGCAAGTAGCCCGGTCCATCGTTGTTGTAGGAGTAATTATATTGTATGATGCAGTTTGTGGCTCCGCCATCAATGTCAAATCCTCCGCCGTCGCCTCCATTGGAACGGTTGTCGTGTGAGATGTTGAACTGGATGACCACGTTGTCCGAGTCATATGTCCAGATGCCGACCGGTCCGGCGCTGTTGGTGTTGGCCTGGCCGTTGTTGTAGGCGCGGCAGTATTCGATGATCCCGTTCTGAACAAAACCCAGAACAATTCCACTGCCTGTTGGATCGGATAAGCCGGAAATGCCGGTGTTGCTGTGGAAAATACTGTGGGACACGTGCACGTTGCGGATGGCGTTCGGTCGGTGCCCCCAGGTGAGCATGCCATTGCGCTGGTTGTTATGGAAAACGCTGTCGAGAACCTCCAATCCATCGAAACCCGCCGTAATATTGTCTGTTCTCCAGCCGAATGCAATAAGGCCGTTGCCGCCGCTGCTTTCACCCGCGGCTCCGAATCCGCTCACGTCCAGCCGGCGCAGGATCACTTTGGGCAGCAATTCCGGACTGTGTGCATATAGCATCAGTCCGTCACCCGAATTGGTGGAGAATCCCGAGCCCTGAATCACCAAGTCTTCAATCACCAGGCCTCCGGCATTGTCCACCAGAATTCCGTGGCTGTCACCTGCAAGAATCCGAGCACGCCCCTGACCGTAGGAACCGAAGGTGACCGGGTTCTGGGCCGTGCCGCCGTGGCGGGTTTCCAGATAGAGCATTCCGTGGAAATCGGCGCCGCCCTGAAACAGGACTTTGTCACCGGGGGCCAGTTGCTGGCTCCAAACACGGCCAAAGGTTTGCCAGGCGGTTGAGGGGGACGTTCCGTTGTTTGAGTCATTGCCCTGGGGGCTGACGTAAAATGTTGCAGCACCTGCTGAAAAAGAGAAGAAACAACCCATAATTGTAATCAGTGCGGTGAGTTTCATGGTGTGGCCTTTTTTTGTGGCGGTTTGGTCCAGGGGGGCTAATGCCACCCGTCCATGCCGGTTTGGCAGGACGGGTGACTGAGGGAGTTGTTTCTACGGAACGGATGTGAATCTAACCGCGTCGGCAATGACAAATCCGTTTGTGCCCGTGTTACTGACCAGTACACTGCCGCCGGTGCCGGCATTGAAGGTGTAGGTGCCCAGCAACACCCACTGTCCGCCGCCGCTGCGCTGGTCCAAACTGATGTAATCGGTTCCGCCGGCATGGGTGATGTCGATGGGCACGTTGGAGGCGCGGTTGCTGGAGCTGGTGTAGTGGATAAAGACCTCGTAGGTGCCGGAGGCCGGGATGGAGGGACGATAGCGCACCGTCTTGGAACCCTTGTCGGCATTGCCATCATGGAGATAATCCGCGCCGATGAAGCCACCTCCGCCGGCCCATGTGCTGATCGTCCATGAACCGTTGATTTCCACGCCTGTGTTATCGGTGTTGTCCACAATCAAATCCGCGGGTGAGTGTGACTGGGCGGGGACGAAGCGGACGGCGTCGGCCATGACGAAGCCGTTGGTGCCTGAGTTGCTGATGAGGATGTTGCCTGCGGTGCCCGAGTTGAAGTTGTAGGTGCCGAGGAGGACCCACTGGCCGCCGCCGGTGCGCTGGTCGAGGCTGATGAGGTCCGTGCCTGTTGCGTGGGTGATGTCGATGGGCACGTTGGAGGCGCGGTTGATTCCGTCCGGATACTGGATGTAGACATCGTAGGTGCCGGAGGCCGCCAGATCCGGGGTGAAGTGGACGGATTTCTGACCTTTGTCCGTGTTGTTGTCGTGCAGGTAATCGGGGCCGTGGTATCCCGGGGTGAATGTGGTGGAAACCCACTGGCCGGTAATCTGGACGCCGGTGGCATCGGCATTGTCCACGATGACTTCCGCAGCCTGGTCCTCGTCAAGTTTGACGAAGCGGAAGGCGTCGGCGACGACAAATCCGTTGGTGTTGGCGGTGAAGATCCGGGCGTTGCCGGAGGTTCCGCTGGAAAACGGGAAGACACCGAGAAGGACCCAGCCGCCCCCGCCCATGGTCTGGTTCATGTGAACCAAATCAACGCCTGCGGCATGGGTGATTTCGACCGGAATCCTGGATGCCCGGTTCATATCGGCCGTGTAGTTGGCGTAAACCGCATGGAGTCCGTCCTGGAGGACGGGGGTGTAGGTGGCGGTCTTGGTGCCTTTGCCGGTGTTTCCGTCGTGGATATAGTTGGGGCCGACGTAGCCGGGGCTGAAGGTCGTGGTCGTCCACGTTCCTGTGGAGGAGAACCCGGTGGCATCGCTGTTGTCGACAACGAGGGCGGTGGTTGAGAGTTTGTGTCCGGAGCCCGGGAGCGGAGCGGCGGGATCGTAGCCTACGTAGAGCGGGACGAAGTAGTTGCCCGTGCCGGTGCCGATCACGCGGCGTGGGAAGCCGGGGTTGAGGAACTTGTGGGTGGTGCCGTCGCGCACTTCCCAGATTCCCTGCTGATAGCCATTTTGCATGTAGTTGGTGCCGATATAGCTGACATTGGAGTGATCATTGAGCACCACCGGACGGCCCTCATCGCCGGCGCCGGCAAAATTCTGGTAGCCGCCCAACACTTCGAGGAAGCCGCCGTTGTACACCTCGAAGGCGCTGCGCGGGCGCTCTGTTTTGAAGCCCATCACCCAAATAAGGCCGCCGTCAATCACATAGTTTGTTCCCCAGGTGGTTTCTTCGTTGATGCTGCGTCCGTAAATGCGGGCGTTGGGCGGGCAGAAGTGGGGACTGTCCCCGCCGGCGAGCACGCCCATGTTCTGCGCATGGATGGTCACATTCTCCGGGGTGTTGACGCGAAGGGCGATGCTGGAGAACCGCAGGTGCACGGTTCGTGCGGCACTGATCCAGAGCGGCATTTTCGCCCCGGCGTGTTCGATCCACAGCGGCTGGGACGAGGGCTCGGCGACATCAAACCGGCTGGTGAACAGGCTGGACTGGTGCATGAAGTCGATCTGGCGCACGCTGGCGGGAATGGTGAAGACTCGGTTGAGGTTGGTGATGGTGTACGTTTTGGGGAAGTAGATGGCGGGCTTGCCCGAATCGAGCGCGGCTTGGATCCTTTGCTCGGCTGTTCCCGTAAAGTCCTCCGGACTGGCCCAGTTGGCCGGGTTGGATTCCCAGGGCACCAGGGAGACCTCCTCCACAGGCAGGTTCAGGCTTTGGGCGGGCGTGGAGCTGTCGATGCGGTAGACCTGGCCGGAAAGCCATTCGGAGACCGGGCCGGTTACGTCGTTGACCGTCATGCGGACAAAGCGGATGGCATCGGCAATGACGAAGCCGTTTGTTCCCTCGTTGCCGATCCGGACTGATCCGCCGGTGCCGGCTGCAAAATTGTACCTGCCGAGTGCCTGCCATTGGCCGCCCCCGCTCTGCTGGCTGATCGTCAGGTAGTCGGTCCCCATCTGGTGCTCGATATCCACCGGAACATTGCCGGCCCGGTTTGCGGCGGCTGAATAATTCATTTCCACCTGGTAGATCCCTGCCTGGAGGTTGGGGCGGAAGCGGACGCTCTTGCTTCCCTTGCCGGAGTCGTTGTCATGCAGGTAATCCTGGCCGATGAATGCGCCGCCCCCGGACCAGGTCCCTGAGACCCAGCTGCCGGTGATTTCCACACCGGTGGCATCGGCGTTGTCCACGACGACGTTCTGCGAGGAGGGGATCATCTGCCGGATGGTGGCCGCATAGCCACTGGAGACGACATTGCGGACAAAGAGCTGGTGGTCGGCCGGATCGCCCATTTCGATCGCGCCAAAAGCCGGGCTGCCTCCGTTCAGCACCGAATCAAGCACGACGACATGACCGCCCCTGCGGTCCATGATCACGGCGGGTACCTGGTTGGTGCTGTGCAGCTTGCGAATGCTGAGCGCGGCGCGTCCGCCATGAATGCCTGCGTTATTCTGGCCGCTGATGGTGATGTATTCGAGGGTCGGGTTGGTCTCGCGGCTATCATCGGTACGGACCGCGTAGTCGAAGCCCTCGATCGTGATATCGCTGAAATGTCCCTGCACCGACCAAGTGATGAAATCGAGCCCCACGCTGCCCTGTCCATCCCCGGAGCGGATCGTCACATTGTCGAGGGAACAGGCATTGGCTCCAAGGAAGACGACTCCGACCGCGCCCGGGTTGCCCGAACCGGTGTCGATGGTGATATTCCGGAGCTGGTTGCCCCACATGATGTTGCCCTGGTTTTGTCCCACCTTGGTGAACGGCAACACCGCCTTTCTGGCTCCGGGGCCGAAGCCCGGGCTGTTGTCCTGCAGGCGGATGACGGTGTTCTCTCTGTTCTGTCCGACTATCCTCAGATAACAAAATCCGCGGTAGAGGCTGCCCTCGTGCACCAGGGTGTCGGAAACCAGGTAGGTCCCACTGGGGATGTAGACAGTCAGCTTGTGGTCGCCGCCGTAGCTGGTGCCGCGGATTTGTTCGATGCGGTTGCGCAGGTAGTTGAGCATCGCGATAAACGCTCCAGTGTCGTCGGTGACCCCGTCTCCAACCGCATTGGGGCTGAATAATGTGGTATTCGTAATGTCAATGACCGGACCGCCGTTTTGATGAAACGCGCCGGGAGGATAGACGATGTTCATTTCCTGGTTCCGGTCCTGAGCGTGGGCGGGATTCAGGGTTAACACCCCGAAAAAAACGGCCAGGAGATTGAATTGGAGGAAGGGTATCCTTTTCATCGGAAAAGTTCCGAAAGTGGTTCGGGAGATTTCGCTCCGGGTGGAATGATTCAATAAGTATTTCTTCATGACGGGTCTCCTTGTTGGGTCGTACAATAAGTCTCGATTCATAACAGAAATACACTGTGTCATAATGTGTTTTACAAAAGCAATCATTTTTTTATTTTTTTGAACGGAACGGGAGGACACGGAGGCGGCGGGCAGGGCAGAGGGGAATGTCGGCCCGGACCCGGACGGAGACAAGAACGCCTATCTCCGTATTGGCGGGGCGAAGGGGGCCGAACGTCGAACCGGTTTCCGCCGTAGCAGCGGAGCGCGAAGGAGGATCGCCGCATCAGGAAATGGGGCTCTCCACACACCGTATTCCGCACTCCTCCTTCACAGAGTTTATCAAGCCGCAGGCATGGGCACAAAGGCATGCGTTTGATTTTTTCATTGGGGGAAGCTCCCATGGCTTTTTGAACAGGTTTTACGGATTTCTTCGTATCCGTTGTCCGGCGAAGCCATCCGATGGGCATTCTTCATTTTCGTTCGGGCCGGACTACGAGATGCGGAAAATCAACCGTCCAGCATGGCATCTCATGGCGTTTCAATCCTCCATGGAGAACTCATTAACATCCCCGATCTCCCATGCCGCCTGACCGGGGGAGACGGTGTGCAGCGTCAGCGAATCCCCGTTGCGGACGCGCAGGGCGGGGGTGTCGGGGTGATGGTTCTGCAAACGGACGTTTTCCAGGCGCAGGGTGCCGAAGCGCTGGATGTCGATCACGGGCTGTGCGGGTCCGTCCTGACTCAGGCTGATGGACATGTTTTCCAAGTGGAGGTGAAGGTTTCTTTCCTCGTCGCCGATGATTCGGATCGGTTGACGGACCTCTGTTGCTTTAATGATTTTGAAGCGAAGGTTTTTTGCCGGTTGACCTTGTTGCCACAGTCCCCGGGCATGATTGTAGGCGTACACAGCTCCGACTTGATCCATGGTGCAGTTTTCGATCAGCCAATGGTCGCTGGGGAGTTGGGGATTCCGGTCCCTGGGGGAAAAATGAACGAAGGCGGCCCCCATGGTATAACGCGGGTTTCCCCGTCGAACGGTGACAAGGTGCGGAAACTCGCCGGGTCCTTGAAAATGGCAGTCGGCCACGTGAAGGTGTACCGCTCCAAGTCGGAAGGCGTTGCATGCGGTGTTGAAGCGGGAGTTTTTGACGGTCACATGTTTGTTGTCGGTTCCCGCTATACAATCGTCGCCGGTTCGAAAATCGCCGTTGAGAATGGAGACGTTTTGACATGCCTGAATGTGCACGCCGTCATGCCCGCCGAGCACGGTGACGTCCTGTATGGAAATGGTTTCGCAATCCCGGAACAACATGGCGTAATTGCCCGAGTTCCGGAAGGTGATTCCTTCAATGCGGATGTTCCGGCTGTCGCGAAGGTGAACGATATGCGGGCCCCGGAATCCTTCTTCTCCGCCGGGGCGGCCCACGTTTTGGCCGTCGATCACGCCTTCTCCGAGGATCCCGGTGTTTTGGATGCCGTCGCCGCGCACGAGGGCGGAGATCCACCCTTCGTCCCGGTACTCCTCCCAGTCTTCCGCCCCACGCAACACGGTGTTTTCGGAGAGGTGAAGATAGACATCGTCCCGGAGGACCAGTCTGGAGACCACAAATTCGCCGTCCGGGAACGTCACAAGCCCTCCGCCATTCGCTGCGGCGGTATCAATCGCTTTTTGAATCGCCTCGGTTTGATTGGTGTTCACGTCGGAAACGGCTCCGAAGTCTGTGATGTTCAAGGGCTCCGGGGGGATCTCCGGGTGAGCCATGCCCGCCAGCAGCAGGGTGACCCGCAAGAGCGTTTTTGGAAACGCAAGAAGGTTATTGCGCCACACGATGCTGGATCTGATGCCCCTCCAGGGCGTCGGGGGGGGTAATAAGGAAGCTGAATTCGCAGTCCCGCGGGCCGTTGTCGACGCGAACGAGGATGGTGTTATAGCCCTGTTTGAACCAGACGCGGACGAGGGATTCGTCGATGCGCCAGGGCGCCAGACCGGTGTCGGTGGCGACGTGAAAGCCGTTGATCCAGACTTTGCCAGCGTCGTCGGTGGCCACCGCGACGATCATTTCCCCGGGCTGTTCGAAGTAGATTTCGGTAAAGGCGTAGTAGGCGGCGCTTTCCCGGGAATCGGGAACCACAACTCGGGGGCCGTCACTCTGGGTGAACTGCCAGCGGAGCGGGCGGGGTTGTCCGACGGTAAAGCCGCGGTCTATGCCCCGGCGGCGGTCACCGGCAGCCTGGGCTTCGTTGTACACCATACCGGGATAGACGGCGTCGAAATCGATTTCCTGTTCCGGGGGCAGGGCGGGGAAGGTGGTGAGGTCGTGGCTGTTCCAGGGGCCGATGACGTACCAGGTGTCAATGTACAGCCAGCCTTTGCGGGGGGAGTCGGCGCTGAACCGGCGCCCGGGCAGGGCGTTGAGCACGGATTCCGGCGGGAGTTCGCTGGCCCGGCGGACCGCGGGTTGGTCGGCACTGCGCACGGCGCTTTCGCCTTCGGCCGCAGCCTGTCCGCCCTCCTGTCCGCCGTCGCCCATGGCCTGGCGCATGAGTCCGGCCACGTCGGTGAACCGTCTGCGGGACTGCGCCTGTTGGCTCAGTTGGCGTTCGGCGAAGAGGCGGTTGGCATCCACGGGGCGTTCCTCCGTCCGTGCGCCGCGCTCCTCGACCTGGCCGAGGCGGTGGCGGGCGGTGCCGGCGATTTCCCGGATTTGGCGTTCGGCCTCGTCCATGGCCCGGGTGCGTTCCCGGATCTGCTCGTGTCCGGAGGCGGGGCCCTCCGCGGGATGTTCCAGTCCCGCGAAAGGATTGGGGCGTTCCCGCACCTCGGTGGGCATTACCCGGTCACGCGCGACATCGGGCGACACATTGGCGCTTTGGGCGTATTTGGCGCTCCGGACTTCGTCATAGGCCCCGGCAATGCGTTTTTCCAGCTCGGTGGCGGCGGTGTGGGCTTCTTCCAAACCGGGGCTGTGCTCGCCCCGAACGATGCGCTGGGTGAGGTCGCTCAGCGGTTCGGACTCCGGGAGAGGCGGGGCTTCAGCCACCTGCCCCCGGGCGGCCTCAACTTCCGAGAGCGCCTCCAACATGCGGTTTGCGGCGTCCCCGGTCTGCTGCGCCCGTGAAGCGGTGATGCGGTCCGGACCGGTGTTGTTCACCTGCCCGACCCGTTCCAGGGTTTCCCTGCCGATGGATTCCAGCGCGTCGATCACCCTCTGGGGAGGGGCCTGGTTGCTCAGGGCTCCGGCCTGTTCCCGTGTTTGTTCGGAAAGTGTCCGCACGGCTTCCGACTGTTCCGCCTGGCGTTGACGCTCCCGGGCTTCCGCCTGCGTTTCCGCGCGGACGTTCAGGCGCAGGGCCAGGGCCGTCTGACGCTGCTGGAGGTCGACCACCGCCTCCTGCAGGCGTTCCGCCGCGTCCCGTTCGGGTTGGGTTTTGAATTGCTCGTGGTGCTTTTCCCATTCCTCCTGTCGGCGTTCCTCCAATTGCGTGTGAATCTCATACAGCTCCCGAACCCGGTCCATGCCGCGGTGGGTTTTTTCCCGCTCCAGGCGGTCCAATATTTGTTCCCGGGTCCGTTCGTCTATCGGGGTCCGCTCCCGTCTGCGTTCCATGCGCTCCTCAACTTCCCCGCGCTTCCGCTCCAATTCGGCGGCGGCCTCGGGGTCATCCTCCTGCAGAATAAACTCCATGGTGCGTTGCCGCAGCCCGGGGTTCGCCCAAAGCAGGGCCATCAGACTGAGGTTAATCAGCAAGGACAGACCCCAGGCGATCGTAGTGGGACCGGGGCGCCGTGAAGGCGCGGAAGAGAGACGGGTCATGGTGTATTTCCTTCAATACGGATGCGGTTGACGGCAGAAATCCCGAAATGACCTCTGGCGCGGCCGCGCAGTTCGAAATAGAGTTTTTCGGACTGGAGGAGGGCCTTGTCTTGAATGGGGTCGAAGACGAAGGCGGTGACCCGCCGGGGGGCGTCCCCGCCTTCGGGGCCCAGATCGAAGACCGTGAGGGTGAGCTGCAGGGTTTTTTTCACGGGGTCGGCGGTCCAGACCGCCTGCCAGCGCAGCCAGCGGCGGGTGCCGGGACCGTTTCCGTCCTGATCCACAAAGAGACTTGCGGGATGCCAGATGTAGGGCGTGTTGCGGGGCGCGCGAATGGTGTATTCGCTTTCCTCCCCGAAACTTTCGACGAGATACGCGATTTGGAAGTAGAGGCCCGGATCCTGGCGGCCTTCGGCGTCCGGTTCCGGACGCAGCGAAGCGCTAAAGGCCACATGGTAATCCGGGCCGGTCCGCCAGTTGATCCCCAGTTGGCTGTCGAGGGTGATCGTGATGATTTCATGATTTTGAAAACCGGGAATGCCTGTTTTGTGACTTGCGCCGGTGTCCTGTCCGCCGGGTGCCTGCAAATGCGTGCCCACACGCCAATGGTTTCCGGCGATGGTCTGCACATTGAAATCCCGCTCGAACCGGTGCTGATTCGCATAAACGGCGCTGGGACCGAAATCAAAGGCCGCAAGCCTTTCTTCGGCCGACAACGCGCCGCCGGTCAGCAGAGCCGCCAGAATGAGTCCGGGGGATGTGGCCCCCATGCGGAAAAAAACGGGTTTAGCGTCCATAACTTTCATCGTAGGTTCGAATGCCGACATTGTAAAGGCCCCGGAATTGACAGGCGTCCACCACTTCCACCACCGCGTGGGCGGGGGTGTCGCGGTCGATGTCCAGCCGGATTTGACGGCCCGGGCTTTCCTCCGCGAGACGGCGGAGCTGCGTGTGAAGGTTGTTGCGGGTTGAGGGGGTTCCCTCAATAAAAAGATTGCCGGCCGCGTCGATGGCGATGACAAAGCGATGATCGTCAAACGGGAGGCGCTCTGCTGAAATGGATTCCGGCAGTTCGATGTCCACGTCTTTGTCCTCCTTGCGCATCATGGTGGCGACCAGGAAAAAAACCAGCAGCAGGAACACCGCGTCGATCAGGGGGGTCAGCGAAACTTCAAAGTCTTCCTCGCGTTGTTTTTTCAGTTTCACGGGCTCCGCTCCCGGGTATGCACGGAGACATGGGGGAATCCGATGAGTTTGATTTCATCGATCACGCGGAGGATGCGTTCCATGGTGGTGTCTCTGTCGGTTGCGATGACAATGGGGGTTTCGAGGCCCCGGGTTCCGGCGAGTTCCCGGAGGAAGGCGTATACATCGGGGATGGCCTGGTACAGAACCACCGGCTCATTGTCACGCAGTCCCCGTTCCCCCAGGGAAAACTCCCCTCCGCGGCTCATGCCGAGAAGGATCACGTTTTCTTCGGCCCGTTCCGAAAGGCTGGAGGTGGGGTCGGGGAGGTTGAAGGGAACGATCATCTCCCAGCGGCGGAACATGCTGGTGACCAGAAAAAACACGATCAGCAGAAACACGCAGTCAATGAGCGGTGTCAGTGAGACCGTTGCCTCCTCCTGAGGGCGGTGGGTGCGGATCCGCATGACTCAGCCCCTTGTGGCGGGTGCGGCGGCGGGAGATGCGGCGGATGACGCGGGGGCGGGCGCGGCCGGTTCCACAATGACATCGCGCAGCCAGCGGCGGTTCAGCCGGCCCAGTTCGGATTCCAGCACCCGGGTCAGCGACTGGATTTTGCGTTTAAACAGATGGTGAAGGAAAAGGGCGGGCACCGCGATCATCAAACCCACGGCGGTGGTGATGAGCGCCTTGGCGATGGAGTCGGCGAGCAGAGAGGCGCCTCCCTCGTCCCCGAAGAGCGCCACCAACTGGAAGGACTCAATCATCCCGATCATGGTTCCCAGAAGTCCGAGCAGGGGGGCGA
The DNA here is from genome assembly GCA_020831625.1 of Verrucomicrobiota bacterium. Lineage (GTDB taxonomy): Bacteria > Verrucomicrobiota > Kiritimatiellia > SS1-B-03-39 > UBA6053 > PXAS01. The sequence goes on from JAFIGD010000021.1 coordinate 64,741, forward strand.
TGGAGGCAATCAGACTTAATCCGCCCAGTTTCTCGTATTCCACTTCGATGCCGGTTTGCGCCAGCTCCCGAATGTCCTCGCTCAGCTCCGCAGAGGGTGCGGTCGGATTTTCGGTGACCAGTTTCACGGCATCCCCCAGCAGGCTGGGATTGTCGGCGCAGTAGCGCAGAATCTTCTGTGACTGCCCTTCATCACAGGCCTTGAACGCCGCGTTCAATAAACCGTCGGGGGCGAAGCGTTTTTTACGCAGGGTCATCAGGCGTTCGATCATGATCGCGACCAGGGCGATCACGAGCAGACCTTGAACAAGGACAATCAGTCCGCCTTTTGCAAGCTGTTCAAACCAGTCAACGTCAACCGTGACGTTTGCGAGGATCATCAAATGTGAATGGATCATAGGGAGGGTGTCCTGTGCTTCGGAGGTTATAAAAAATCCGTGTAATAAAACACTTATATTGTATTTGTTATTTTGTTACTTATTAACGGAGGAGATGCAAGAAAAAAACGAAAACTTTTGTGTGCGGTGCGGTCACCCCGGGGAACAGGATGAGGGCGGCTCAGGGGTTCCGTGGAGAGGGGGGATGCGCCATACCCGCTGCGGAGTCTGCATGCACTGCCATTCGAGGGGCTCGGGCTTCATCTCCACGCCGTTCAGCGTGACACCTTCGAACGTGTCATAAAGAACAAATCCCGGGCGGATGGCACCAAAGCCCTCCGAGAGGATTTCCACATCGAGATGAAGGCGGCGCTGACTGACCCGGGCGCGCAGATGAAGTTCACTGCGTTTTCCGGTTTGGAAGGCGTGGGTTTCTCCGTCATCGTTGCGGTACACCGTGTGGGTTTCTGCATCGGTGTCCGCCGGGAGGAAGCAATGAAAGTCCGGTTGAGCTCCGTTCCACCGGTGGTCTTCGGGAAGGCCGGGGGTTGCGGGGATGACATATCCGGCCCGGGCGAACAGAGGGGTCTCGCCCTCGGCGGGCGCCACCTGAAGGCTGCGGCTGCCCTGTATCCATTCCCCGCGCATGAAATCCCACCAGGCGCCGGGGGGCAGCAGAAGGGAGCGGTCCCGCGGATCTTCGGTGAGCACCGGGGCCTGCATCAGGGCGGGACCGATCATGAACTGATCCTCCACCCGCCGGAAATCCTGGCCGCAACCGGGTTCGAAATCATAGATCATGGGCCGCAGGACCGCCTCGCCGCTGGATGCCTGCTCCATGAACAGTTGATAGAGGTAGGGGCGCAGTTTGTAGCGGAGCTGAATGAAGTGGCGGATCACCGGGGTGGCGTCGTCTCCGAAGGTCCAGGGTTCCTGAGGACGGGTGTGGATGGCAGTGTGGTTCCGGCAGAAAGGAAACAGGAAGCAGGCCTTAAGCCAGTCGATAAACAGCATGCGGTTAGTGTCGTCGCAGAATCCGCCAATATCCGGGCCATTCATGGGCACGCCAGAAAGGGAAAGATTCAGCGAGGCGGGGATGGCCATGCGTAGCCAGTGATAATTGGAGACACTGTCGCCGGTCCAGATGGCGGCATGACGGGCGATGCCGGTGTATCCTGAGCGGGAGAGCACAAAGGGCCGGAGGTCCGGGTGTGCCGCGAGAAATCCCTCCCGCGTGGCCTCCGCCATGCCGTTGGCGTATTGGTTGTGGAAGGTCCAATGATCCAGAGTTCCCTCTTGAAAACGCATGTCGTCGGAGTCCACGTATCCCGTCGAGGGATCGTTCATGTCGTTCCAGCATCCGTGGAATCCGGCCGCCGCGAAAGCTTTCACCTGTTCGGCCCACCAGGCGCGCACCGGCGCCTGCGAGAAATCGGGAAAAAGGGTCTCCCCCGGCCAGACGAGACCGACAAACGGAAATTGTTCACGGTTCAGGCAGAACGCGTTCCGGGCCATGCCGCTTTCATACACCGAATATCCTTTTTCCTGTTTCACCCCCGGGTCGATGATGGGAATGACCTTCTGACCTTCGGACTGCACTCCGGCCAGGTCGGTCACCGGCTCCGGGAAATGCCCGGGATTCATCGTGAAGACCCGGTAACCCTCCATGTAATCGATATCCAGCCAGAGACCGCTGACCGGAATGTTTTCGGACCGAAAGCGGGTCTTCAGTTCTTGCAGGTCCGCCGCGGACCGGTAGCCCCAGCGGCACTGATGGTAGCCGAGCGCCCAGACGGGGGGGAGGGGCATGGTGCCCACCAGGGTTTGAAATTTCCGGGTCAGTGACGCCAGCGAATCCGCGAAAAGAAAAAACACGTCCGGTTGACCGTGCGGCGCTCCGAGGAGCAGGCAGCGTTCCCCGCCCTCCCTGACATCCATTAAACCCTCAATGGAAAGGGACGCGCCCATGTTCATATACACCGCCCCGGGATTATTCACCAGAATCCCCACCCATCCCTCCGGGCGCTGGAGGATCACATAGGGAATGGAAACATACGCAGGATCGCAGCGTCCAGTGAGCAGTTGGGGCTGGCTGAAATCGCCCACCACATCGGTGTTCCAAAATTTAGTCTGCCTGCCGGAGAGTTCCAGGCCCAGGAATTTTTCTCCCAACCCGTAAATGCTCTCGTCTCCATTCAGGGAAAACGCCATGGCGAATCCGTCACCGTTGACACCGAAAGCCCGTCGCTCCGCCGTTTTAAGAAGTACGTCTCCGGCCTTGTTCACCCAATGAATCGACAATGGATCCGTTTCCAGCCGCATCGCGGTTTGATCTGTACCCTCCGGTGAACCGCCGAGGTTGAATTCCGCCCGGGAGTGGTTTCGCTCCCATCCCGGACCCGTCCAGGTGATGCGATACACATCATCGGGGTATTCGTGTGTTTGCAGGGTAAATGTGCGTTGACCAAGGGTGCAGGAACGGTGGGTGTCCAGGGTTTGCGGAAAGCGCGCATTCGCGGGATAGGGGAATTTCTGGTAGTACATACGTTGAGGTGGATGGGATGTTGAAAGGATAAAATAGAACTGCAATAAAAAAACCAAAAAAACAAATATAAATTATGTTATTTAATTAGTTTTTGTGTTATCAGTCCTCTTGAACCCATAATCAGGAGTCATTAAATTGTCATGACGATATCCGTTGCCCCTTCCGTGGAAGAACGAAACACGCCTTTACAGGGTGAACGAAACGCAGCCCCCGATGACACCGCCGCAGTGCAGCGGCGGATTGATCAGGCGGCGGCCCTTGGCGGCGGGGAAGTGCGTCTGGCCGCGGGGCGGTATACTGTGGCCGGATTGCAGCTGAGGAGTCACGTTACGTTGTATCTGGAAAAAGACGCGGTTTTGCTCGGCTGCTCCGATCCGACCGCCTACGGTGAAAACGGGTGGTACTCCGCGATCATACTGGCCAAGGATGTGAAGGACGCCTCAATTGCCGGTGAAGGGGTTATTGACGGTCAAAACCTTTGCCGTCCCGGCGGAGAAGAGGGGTTTCGCGGGTTTCACGCACTGGCCTTTTATCACACCGATGGAATCCTTCTACGGGGGATAACGGTCAGGAACGCGGGAAATTACGCCGTGCTATGCCAGCATTCCTGTAATCTGACCTTCGAATGCCTGAAGATCCTGGGGGGCCATGACGGCATTCACATTCAGAAGTGCCGCAATGTCTCGGTCACGGGTGGGGATTTTCGAACCGGGGACGATTGTCTGGCGGGCACGGATAATGAGGATGTCCAGGTGGAAGACTGTTATTTTAACAGCGCCTGCAATGCCTTCCGGCTCGGCGCACTGCGGCTGACGGTTCGAGGATGTGAATTTCAGGGTCCCGGAGAGTTTCCCCATCAGGTCAGCGTTGTGAATCAGGCTCCCCGGTTCAGTATGGGTGCCGCGTTCATTCATTTTTCGCCCACAGACCGCAACCCGGAAATTCCCAGTGATGACTGGCTGGTGGAGGACTGCACGGTGGACTCCTGCGAGGCACTGTATCTCTATAATCACCAGGAAGGCGTTTGGCAGACGGGTCAACCCGCGGAGAGGATCCTCTTTCGGAACATCCGGGCCACCAGGCTGGGGAAAGGGATTCATATCCTCGGCGACGCGGGACGATCCCTCCACCTCCGGCTCCAGGATGTCTCCATGGCTCTTGCGGAGGAAACCGCGGCGCAGCCTGTCATTGATATTGAACGCTTTGGCAGTCTTTTCCTGGAGGAGGTCACCCTGCAAAACAACGGTCGGGAACCGCTGTTGTCGGCGCGCAGGGGGAACCGGGTCGCTCTGCAACCGGGTCCCGGCGTGTCCGTTGAAGACACCGTGTTGGAGGACATTCAGGACGTGAGCCGGGACGCTTGAGGCGTATGGTCATGCGGTTTCAGCGATGGAGTCTGTGGGCCGCATCTTCCGCATTGTGGTTGTTCGCGGCCTGTTCGAGTCGGCCGCCTCTCGCCGGATCGGGTTCTCTGCAAAGTCCGATCGCCCGGTATCCGCATATCCGTCTGCAACACGGGGACCTTGCGCTTTGGATTGCCGACCCGGAATCTCCGGAGGCCTATTACCGCGGGCAGCGGTTTGTTCACAGTGCCATGGTGGTTCAGGCCCGGTGGCGTGGACATACTGTGTTTGCTGATTACGGGGAAGGCAAATCACCCTCGGATCATGATCATGTCGGGGGGACCGCGGAGGAATTTGACTATCAGGGGCCCGCTTCCTTTCAGGCGGACGGAGGAAACTCCCCGTTCTTAAAAATCGGTGTCGGACTCCTTCGGCGATGTCTGAATGATGTGGAAGAGACCTATGGGCACTGGCGGGAGTACGAATGGGTCGCGAGACCCGAGGTCCGGGTGTTGCGCCCGGAACCCCTCCGAATGGTGTTTGAGGAAAAGCTGGAGGCCCCGGATCTGGGCCTGGGCTACGCCATGACATCCACCCTGGCCGTGATGGAGGACGGGAACGGATTTTCCGTCACCCGGTCCCTGACCAACCTCGGCTCCGAAACACTCTTCACCGAGCATTACAGTCATAATTTTCTGCGGATTGACGAACAGGCTGTCGGTTCGGCGTATGAACTCGCCTGGTCCGATCCTGTCGACTGGCGGTGGATGTATGGCGAAGATGCGGGTTTGCGGGTGAAGGCGCGGTCCCTGGGGTTTGAGAAGGAAAAAATGGAGGAGGGCATCTACCTCGCCACGGATCCGGAGGAAAACCTGGGCCGGCGCGTTGGCTTCACGCTGAAGCACGGGGAGCCGGGCGCGCGTCTGGCGCTTCACATTGAGGTGGACCGCCCGCTGTGGCGCGCGGTGGTCTGGGGGCAGCCCGATGTGATCAGTCCTGAACTGTTTGTGCGGCTGACGGTTGAGCCCGGAGAAAGCAAAACGTGGACGACCACGTACACCCTCCCGGTGGAGCCCCGGGATTAGACCTGTTCTCCCGGGGGAACGAAAAGGCTTTGGGGAATCCTGCGGGTTTCGGGCGGAAGCTCGGCGCGCTCGCGGGCGGGGATCTTCAGCCGGTCGATCATAAATTCCGCGAGGGTATGTCCCAGTTCGAGCTGATGGGTGTCGACCGAGACGGGGGGCGGGCCCAGGTCGTCAAGTTCCGGGTGGCACTCTTTGAGTTCTTTCTCCAGTTCCTGCCACATCATGTCGTACCCTGCGACTTCGATGTTTTTCCGGCCCAGAAAATGGAGGGCGGCGCGCACATCGGCAACCAGCGCGTCGTTGGGCGCAAAAATCACCTCAACCTCCTGTTTGTGAAAGGCGAGGGTTAAGAGCCCGATCAGACGCTCCAAATTTTGTCCGATTTCCTCGGGACGCTCGTGTTCCTCATACAAATGGAGGGTCCGTTGTTTCACGGCCTCTTCGGAAAACCCCGCCCCGAGCATCGCATTGCGGTAGCCCTCCTGTTTGGGATTCTCAAACCAGGCGTGTTTCGGATGGAAGGAAAGCCGGAGAAAATGTTTTTTGCCCTGATTGAGGAAATGTTCTGTGAGTTGTTGCTGACCCTCGTCAAACGCGGGAACCACCCGGTCGAATTCCTCGAAGGACTGGTGCCCGGCGGCGGCGACGATGGTGCAGCCCGCGTTGTGGAGGTTTTTCAGCCGCATAAAATGCTGTTGGGAGAATTTCGGAACGTTGGTGAGGACAATCCCGTCCGGCCGCAGGGTGGCCAGATCCCGCAACTGGGCATCGATGTTTTCGTCGCTGATGCGTTTGGGAAGCATGGTGACGCTGACCTTGACCCGTCCGCTGTCCCCAAGGTGCTGGATCGCGCCGTACTGGCTTCCCAGAATGGTGTGGATGCGGGACTGAGCGTACTGCTTGTTCACTTTATCGGAAAGGCAGAGCACATCCACCACCGGGCGGGAGGTCACCGTGTCTTCGGAGATGGAAAGGTTGCGCACCCGGCAGCCCTGTCCCTGCACCATTTCCACCAGGCCCATGTCGGAAAGTTCACGAATCGCCTGCACCACCGGGGTCATGCTGGTTTGAAACTCCTCGCTGATGGTGCGGATAGGCGGAAGTAACTGACCGGGCCGAATAATTTCCCGCTTAATCAGATCCAGCAGATGCGCTTTGATCTGTTCTTTGCGGTTCAGTTTTCGGGTCGGTGTCGAGGGGGAATTCGGTTTTTTCTTCGAGGCGGCTTTCGGCATGTGGCGATCCTTTGATTTTTTTTCACGAAAAAGTGTTTTCGATTTAACACAAAGGATTTCAAATGACAATTGTTATTTTAAAATGAAATGTGGCTGATTCAGGATGATTTTTCGTCAGCCTTTGACGGCTCCGTCGGTGAGGCCGCGGACGAAGAGTTTCATGGAGAAGATAAACATCAGGATGATGGGGATGCTGGCCATGGCGTAGCCGGCCATAAGCGGGCCCCAGAATTTGATGTATTCGCCGGACATGCGCATTAACTGCACCATCACCGGCAGGCGGTTGTGGTCGCGCATGATGATCAGCGGCAGGACGAACTCGTTCCAGGCCGAGAGAAACTGCATGACCCCGACAGTGCCCAGGATGGGGCCGGACAGGGGGATGACAACATTGCGGAGCTGTTGGAAATGGCTGGCGCCGTCGATTTCGGCCGCCTCGTAGAGTTCTCCCGGCACATCGCCGACGAAATTGCGCAGGACAAAGACGGCGAAGACCTGTCCGGCGGAGGCGCCCACCAGGATCAGGGCCGCGAGGGTGTTCACGAGATTCAGGTCATTGAGCAGCCGGAAGAGGGGCACCAGATTCGCGATCATCGGCATCATCATCAGAATCAGGATGGCGTTCCAGAAAAATCCCGAAAGCGGCATTTTCTGCCGGGCGAAAAAGTACGCGGCGCAGAGCGCAAAGCAGAGGGTGAGGACGGTGACGCTGGTGGAGATGAAGACGCTGTTCGCGACCGAAGGCATCACCATGCGCCAGGCCTCCGCCCAGTTTTCCGGATGCAGCGGCAGCGTGAGGGTCGCGGGGGCCGCATAAAACTGGGGGTTGGTTTTGAAACTCACCACGGCCATCAGATAAAGCGGAAGAAACGCCGACAGCAGCACGGTCCAGATGGTCGCGTGTTTCGCGGCCCGCAGGGCAAAATCTTTGGTTTTGCGCCATTGACGGTCGAACGGGGTGGGGGCGCGGGTCTCCACCCGGGGGGTAAACGTTTCATAGGCGGCGGCCCGGGCGGCCGACATGCGCCGGGGTTTTCTCCGCATCCAGGCGGGACGCTCGTAATGCATGACAAAGGTCAGCAGTTTCTGCAGGGTCATGACAATGACGGTCAGCACAATTCCGACCGCGCAGGCGTAGCCCATTTCCTGATCAATGAACGCTTTGCGGATCATGAAGAGGGCGGGCACCTGGACCGCGCCTCCGGGGCCGCCGTACATGCCGGCCAGGGCGAGGACCATGCCGGCGTCTTTGATGGATTCAATGATCACGAACACCAGCAGGAGATAGATCGATCCCATGATCAGGGGCAGTTCGATGCGGGTGAATTTGCTCCACCAGTTGACCCCGTCAATATCCGCCGCTTCATAAACATCTTTGCTGATGCCCTGGAGTTTGGCGAGGTGGGTGAGCACCGCGAAGGAGCCCACCCAGGGAAAGCCCCAGACGATGCAGGCCACCAGAATCAGCCGGGGATCCCCCAGCCATGCGGGCATTTGCCCGTGCACAAAGATGCCGCCCCATCCCCAAAAACTGTCCATGCGGACCAGAAAATCAAACAAACCGCTGGCCATCAGAAACTGGTTCAGATACCCGCTGGAGGCTTCGAAGAAAAACGTGCGCCAAATCAGGACGACCACCAGCCCGGGGATCACCATGGGGATGACGAACATGCTGCGGTAGAAGAACTGCATTTTGGGATTGCGGCAGCGGTGTATGCAGACCGCCACCATGAGGGCGGGAATCATTTTGACGACGTTCCAGCCTCCGAGAATAAAAGCCACGCGGAAGGAGCGCCAGAAATCGGAGGAGCGCATTAAATGCAGGTAGTTGTCAAACCCGACAAACTCGGCGATGTCCGCGCCGTTCCACCGGTAGAAACTGTGAAACACACCGCTGGCGGCGGGGTAGTACACAAAAAGTCCGATCAGGAACAGCGTGGGCAGGACAAACAGATAAATTTCCCAGTGATGGCGGATGTCTTTCCATTTCACGACTTTATTGATCATGCGTATTCTCCGTTTGCCGTTCGGTCTCCAGTTCCCGCCGCAGCCGTTCCCGAACCTGATCCATTGCGAAGGGGGAAAGTTCGTACGGGAGCGGCGCCTCCGGATCCCGGCCTTCCTCCATCAAGGCCATAAAGGCGAGATTTCCGAAATATCTGGAGATCAGACGGCTGTAGGCGGCGTTGCGATATCGAAACCAACTGGAGGCCCTCAGGTTCTCATCCTCCTCCAGCAGCGCCCGGGAACGGATGACGGACAGCATGCGTTCCTCGCCCTCCTCCCCGCGCCGGAAATTGCGCAGGTTTTCCGCGATTTCCCGCCCGCCGTGCCGCAGATAATAGTCCGTGAAGGTCTCGCCCAGCTCCTCATAGGAAATCTGGCCGATTTTATAAAGATCATAGAGCTGGTTCCACCGGACCAGTGTTTCCCCGCCGAGGGTGATGGGCATGGCGTTAAAGACACCCTCAAGATTCGGCTCAAACGCCTCGAGTTCCGGCGGCATTTCCGCACCCAGCACCGAGGGAATCCAGCCGATAATGTTGTTCAGTTTCTGGTTGCCCTCCAGGCTGGTGATGAACTGTAGAAAATCCAGGGCCACCTCGGGATGGCGGCTGTTGCGGCTGATGGCAAAGGGAAAGCCGCCTTCCGCCCGCTCATAAGTGGGTCCTTCGACGATATGACCATACACGGGGTCGTCCCGGGTGGGGCGGGGGAAATTGCTCACCCCCACTTCAAACTGTCCTTCAGCCTGCACGACCAGGCTGCCCACATCCCAGGTGCCCGTGGGAATAAACACCGCCCGCTGCTGTGCGAAGAGAAAGACCGATTCATCCCGGCCGAGTCCGGTGAACCCCGCCTGAATATTGTCGGTGATTTCCCGCATCATCCGGAAACGGGCCCGGAAGGGAGGGAAATCGAAGTCGAGCATGCCCAGCTTAAATGCCAGAAACAGCTCGTTGTTCCCCACCGCGCCGTCGCGGTTGAAATCGGCGACGCGGACCGCCCCGTAGGTCATGGGGGCCAGCATGAAGTGATCCCACATCGTGAAATGATAGCCGGAGCCGGCAATGGGAATGTAGGCGTTACCGTGCTCGTCGGTTTGATTCCGGATCATTTCGCAGGCTTCGAGGAACGCATGATAGTCCAGCGGGGCCTCTTCCAGTCCCGTCAATTCTCTGAGCAGATCCCGGTTGTAAAACAGACGGATGCCGAACTGGGAAACGGGCACCAGCATGTATTCCTGGAGTTCCTCAATGTAACTGGTCCGCATCCCGTCCTTAAAGGTCTCGCGCCAGGGGGTGTTCTCGTGCTTTGTGCCCTGGTTATGCGGATTGGGGTTTTGAACATGTTCGGTCAGCGGAATAAAGTAGCGGTTGTAGTACCCGAGGAGCACGTGGTACGGGAGCATACCCATTTGAACCATGTCCGGCGCGGTGCCGCCCATCACCTGAGTGGTCAGCCACATGCCGTAGGTGCTTTCCGGAATCGCGTCCTGGACGATGTGCACATGTGGATTGCGTTTTTGATATTCCTGAATCACCGCGTCGAGGCCCTGGCGCACGCCGCCCTCCAACTGCCAGTGCCCCAGCCGCAACACCACCGTGGCGCCCGGCGGGGTTTCCTCCGCGCGGTAGGAGACAATGGCGACCGCGGACCAGAGAAAGGCACCGCCAACCACCAGCAGCGGAAATTTTTGTTTCAATCCGGTCCAGATCCCCATCATGGCGACACCTCCCGATTTGCGTCAGCCGTCAGTTCGTCCCGCAGACGGTTTTCAACTTGTTTCATCTGCTCCAGCGCCTGTTTGGCGAGAAAGACCCTTTGTTGCGTCGGGTATTCGTCTATGAAGCGGTGATAGTATTCTCTGGCGACCGGGAAATCACCCAGATCGTACTGCGCGGTTGTGGCGATTCCCCAGTAAAGATCCGCCATATCCTGCAGGGTTCCCAGCGGATCGGTTTCCCGGGTTTCTTCAGCCCGGAGCAGGGCCTTCAGCCGCAGTGCCGGATCATTGAGTCTTACCGCCACGGTGGAAACCATCATCCAGGCATGGGACCGCCAGGGGGAGTCAGGGCGGGTGTCGATAAACTCCCGGAGCGCGTCCCGGACGTTCAGAAAGGTTTCTGCTGTGCCGACTTCAATCAGGGCCGCCTGTTGCAGCAGAAAGGCCTCTTCGCCGGCCGGATGGCGGGGGAAGCGTTCGATCAGTTCCCGGTATGCGTCCACCCGCACATCGACCGGGGCCGGCTCGCCTCCGACCGGAATCACGCGGATGCGGGCAAGTCCCATCAGAATCCATGGGGCCAGATCACTGTCGGGATCGACAGCCAACGCCTCCCGGTACAGTGACTGAGCCAGGGGTAAATTTTTGCGCGGGTTGGGGCGCACATGCCAGATTTTAGCCTGAGCAAACAGCGCCTCCTGACGGATGGTGCTGTCGTCAGGGGATTCCGTGTACAGGGTTGAAAATTCCTGAAGGGCCGTGTTGTATTCATTCTGTTGGAACCAGGACCAGGCCCGTTCCCTCCGCGACTCCATATCGCCGGGTTGCGCCCCCCCGCATCCGCTGACCAGCAGCAGACCCAGCGCCGGAAGAATCAGGCGCAGACTGTATGAAATGACTGTGCCCGAGGCTGTTATTTTTTGAACCGGCGGGATATGGACCGCAGATGCTTCGGTTTGCATGAGGATTACCCTGAGATATCGTATTTTAAGGATGTGAATGATATGCCGACTGTGAAGTTTTTTATATAACGAACTTACACGTGTAGATCAATATCCAAACTGTATTATTGTTATTTTTTGAAGGCCCTTCAGGTTTCGGCCTACTGTGACTAGTTCCGAAGTCAGGTTTGGGATGCTCAGAGAAAGGCGCTTAACAATCACCCGCCGGACTCCAAAATGTGGTCAGAGATACGGGCATGGGCTTCAAGTCCATGCATCAAATAAAAAAACCCGGAAACGCAATGTTTACGGGGTTTAAAAATGGTCGGGGAGACAGGAGTTGAACCTGCGACATCCAGCTCCCAAAGCTGGCGCTCTACCAGGCTGAGCTACTCCCCGGCGGTAGATTGAAAATTATAGCGGGATTGCCCTGAGGGGGCAATCCCAAAACGTTTTTCTTTATCGGGGTTATTTTTCCGAGAACGCGGCGTCGAAGGCGACGCTGCTGGGTTTGAAGTCGACGCGCTTGACGAAGGCGGCGGCTTCGGCGGCTCCGTGCTCGCGGTCCATGCGGATGTCTTCCCATTCGACCGAGAGGGGGCCGTCGTAGCCGATGTCGTTGAGGGCGACGATGATGTCTTCGAACCGGACATCGCCGTGGCCCAGGGAGCGGAAATCCCAATAGCGGCGGGGATCGCCGAAATCGGTGTGGCCGCCGAACACGCCGACACTGCCGTCGCCGTGGCCCCACCAGACATCTTTCATGTGGGCATGGAAAATGCGGTCGGGGAAGGCGCGGATGAATTTCACGTAGTCAACCCCCTGGTAGGCGAGGTGGCTGGGGTCGTAGTTGAAGCCGAAGGCGGGGTGGTGGTCGAGCGCTTCGAGGGCGCGCTGACTGCTGGCGGTGTCGAAGGCGATTTCGGTGGGGTGGACTTCGAGCGCAAATCGGATGCCGAGGTCCTGATACGCGTCGAGGATGGGTTTCCAGCGGCGGGCGAAGTCGGCGTATCCCTCATCGATCTGCGCCTTGGAGACGGGCGGAAAGCTGTAGAGGAAGGGCCAGATGGAACTGCCGGTGAAGCCGTTGACGACGGAGACGCCGAAGGCTTTGGCGGCTTTGGCGGTGTCGATCATTTCCTGCGCGGCGCGCTGGCGGACGCCCTCGGGATCGCCGTCGCCCCAGACGTGCGGGGGGAGAATCTGCTGGTGGCGGCTGTCAATGTTGTCGCACACGGCCTGGCCGACGAGGTGGTTGGAGATGGAGAAGTATTTCAGGCCGTGGCGTTCCAGCTGTTCTTTTTTGGCGGGAAGGTAGGCGGGGTCGGTCAGGGCCTGTTGGACATCGAAGTGATCGCCCCAGCAGGCGAGTTCGAGGCCGTCGTAGCCGAAGGCTTTGGCTTTTGCGCAGAGGGTTTCGATCGGGAGACCCCCGGGACATCTTTGGTGGATTCAGCAATTTCCGAATGTACGGGACCTGCGCG
>JAFIGD010000069.1 GCA_020831625.1 Verrucomicrobiota bacterium
CCCTGCCCCACAGCATCCGTGGTCTTTAATCCGTGGTCTCAACCCTGCCCTGCCTCACAGCATCCGTGGTCTTCTATCCGCGGTCTCAACCCTGACATGCCCCACAGCATCCGTGGTCTTCTATCCGTGGTCTCTTCCGCGCCCCACGAGCTTGCTCGGGCAAGGGCGCAATCATCTCATTCCACGAACCGCTCCCCCATCAAAAAAGCGATCTTCGAGCTTGCTCGTGGAGCGCAACACATCTTAGCGAACCCTATAAAATGGTTCCGCGCAACGAGCAAGCTCGATGCGCGGAGGGGGGGGGGGGCGCCGCGCGGTCCGGATATGAGATGCATGCGGTCGGCCGAGCAAGCTCAGCCTGCACGAAATCGATTAGGATTAAGATTAGGATTAAGATTAAGAAAAGAGACATCCGTTGTCCGGCGTAAGCCATCCGTGGTCTCAACCCTGCCCTGCCTCACAGCAGTTGTGCCGCACCTTCAGTGCTCTGCTTCAATGTTCTGTCAAAAACCCGGCCCTGTCGGGCCGGGCTTTAAAGAGTCGGGCCGTTGGCCCTGGATTATGGTTGTCATGAAATTTCATGACCCCATCACACCATTACACCATCCATCCATCACCCGACGCCCCTCTCACCCAAACGCCTTGGCCACGCTTTCCGCAACCTCGTCGATGGTTTTGGCGACCGGCACGCCGGCCTCGGCAAAGGCTTTCTGCTTGGAGGCTGCGGTGCCGGCATTGCCGGACACAATTGCGCCCGCATGCCCCATCCGCTTGCCTTCCGGCGCGCTGGCTCCCACGATGTACGCGAAACAGGGCTTGGTGATGTGCTCTTTAATGAACGCGGCGGTCTTTTCCTCTTCATCACCGCCGATTTCACCCACCAGCACAATCGCGTCGGTGTCGGGATCCTCCTGGAACAGCGGCAGCACGTCGCGGAAGTTCGTGCCCACAATCGGATCGCCGCCAATGCCGACACAGGTCGACTGCCCGATCCCCAGGCCGGTCAAAGCATGCACAATCTCATACGTCAGGGTGCCGGAGCGGCTGATCACCCCCACCTTGCCGGGAATGCAGATGCTGCCGGGCATGATCCCGATTTTGCTCTTTCCGGGACTGATCAGTCCGGGACAGTTCGGTCCGATCAGCGTCAGCCCTTTGGCCCGCACCTGATGGTAAATGCCGACCATGTCGTTCACGGGAACGCCTTCGGTAATGCAGATGATCAGCGGAATCTCCGCGTCCACCGCCTCCTGCATCGCGCCCTTGGCGAATTTCGCGGGCACGTAAATCACGGTCGCATCGGCGCCCACCGCCGCTTTGGCTTCGGCCACCGAATTGAACACCGGCACGCCCTGACTTTCCTGGCCGCCCTTTCCGGGGGTCACGCCGCCGACAATTTTCGTGCCGTAGTCCAGCATCTGACCGGTGTGAAACGATCCGTCACGGCCGGTGATGCCCTGAACAATAACGTTGGTGTCCTGATCAATATAAATACTCATGCCGCTTCTCCTTTGCCTAACGCGATTGTTTTTTTCACCGCCTCCGCGAACGAAGTCGCCGGAATCAGTTTGGATCCTTCCAGCAGGGCTTTGCCCTCCTCCGCATTGGTGCCCGTCAGGCGCACCACCACCGGCACGGAAATGTCCATGGTGTCAAAGGCCTTCAAAATGCCGCGGGCGATATCGTCACACCGGGTGATCCCGCCGAAAATATTGATGAGCACCGCTTTGATATTGCCGGGAGCCAGAATGTATTTGAAGGCGTGAACCACTTTCTCGGGGTTCGAGCTGCCGCCCACATCCAGAAAGTTCGCGGGCTTTCCGCCGAAGAGATTGATCATGTCCATGGTCGCCATCGCCAGACCGGCGCCGTTGACCATGCAGCCGATGTCGCCGTCCAACTGAATAAAAGCCAGGCCTTTTTTATTGGCCTCGATTTCCGCCTCGCTCTCCTCGTTCATGTCCCGAAGTTCAAGCAGTTCCGGCTGCCGCATCAGCGCGTTGTCATCAATATTCACCTTGCCGTCCAGCGCGACCACGTCGCCCGAACCGGTCAACACCAGCGGATTGATCTCCACCAGCGACAAATCTTTGTCCAGGAAAAGCCCGTGCAGCTTGCGGAGCACCTCGACGATGGCGTCCACGCCCTTTCCGTCGAACAGTTGTTCCGCCGCCTTGCGGGCGTCGGCTTCCGGGAAGGAATAATCGTTCACACCGAACAGCAGAATTTTCTCCGGGGTGCTCTCGGCAACCTCCTCAATGTCCATCCCGCCCTCGGCGCTGGCAATAAAGCCCACGCTCTTCGCGGAACGGTCCAGAATCACACTCACATACGCCTCGCGCTGAATATCGCTTCCCTTTTCAATCCAAAGACGGTGAACCGTGTGTCCCTTGATGTCCATCCCCAGAATCGCCTCTGCGGCGGCTTTCACCTCGTCCGCACTCCGGGCCAGCTTCACGCCGCCCGCTTTTCCGCGTCCGCCCACATGCACCTGGGCCTTGACCGCCACAATCGGCGCGTTTAATTCCTTAAAAGCCGAAACCGCCTCGTCGACGCTGACCGCCAGCCGGCCCTCCGGCACCGAAATTCCCGCATCGCGGAAAAGGGCCTTCGCTTGATATTCATGAATGTTCATCGTTTTTTATTTCATCCTCGGTTGTTGACTAAAAGACGGGCAATGGGTACGGCCTAACCCCCGTTCCTGCAAGGAAAAAAAACGGATTCCCCTAAAAACTGATTCACATGTTGACACACGATTGCCCTCCCCGCCTCTGTGACACCACCCTTCGGAGTTTCCAAACCGTGCGGGACACGCTCCTGGCCAAAATCACGGATTGCGCCCCCCCTTTTCTCGTGGGCATCGGCGGTCCCGGCGGCTGCGGCAAAAGCACCCTCACCCGCTGGCTGTCATTGGAAAAAGCCATCGACATCTTTCTCCACAGCAACCTCCGCGACTACCCCCGCTTCGCCCAAGGAGCCCCCGAAGCCGCCCACATCCGCCTCTACCGCAATCAACATAACGTGTTTCGGGTCAATTTCAGGGTTTGACCCGTGAACGGATTTTTGATTCACTCACTCACATGGAAAAAAAAGTCTTTTTCGGGAACATCCAACATCAGGATCAAAACCGACGGGAACACGATCGGTCCCTTCTCCCCTCGGAACGAATCTCGTTGCTGATGAAATTCAGGGAAGAGGTTCTGCCCGACACCCCCATTCAACGCGTGGCGAAAATTCGAGATGTTCCTATCCGCTGACATGAAAGATCTGCTCCGGTTTTTGAACCAACGCGGAGCAGCCTACGCGATTTGCGGGGGATTCGCGGTGGCTCACCACGGCTTTGTTCGGATGACGCTGGATTTGGATATTTTAATTGATTCCGAAGGCGATAATCCGGGTAACGTACTGAAAGCTCTGGAGGATTTTGGCTTTGGCAACGCCGGGATCACCGAGGAACACCTCCGGAAAACCAGCACCGCAATTACCCTGGGTATGCCGCCAAATCAGATCGATCTGCTGACACGCATGAGTGCAACCCGCACATCTGACATTCTGGCAAGAGCCACTGAATCTGAGGTGGATGGCATCCCCGTGAGAGTGGTTTCCAAAGCGGATCTGATTGAGGCCAAACAGGAAGCCAACCGCCCGAAAGACCGAATCGACATCGAAGAACTGAGTTGATCGGTCCGGGGACTGCTATCCGTGGTCTGCTATCCGTGGTCTCTTCAAACCGTCATTCCCGCCGCCGATAGTTTATTTTTCCATCCCAACACCCCCTCATGAAGCTTTACCAACCCCGCGCAGACATCTTCATTCCCGACGGACACCCCGTCGGTCCCGCCCTCGCCCGCACCACCCATCTCGGTATCGGCGCCCATCAGGACGACCTCGAGTTCATGGCCTTTCACGGCATCCTCGCCGGTTACAACCGCGAGGACCCGGGATTCACCGGTGTCACCTGCACCAACGGCGCCGGCAGCACCCGCACCGGCCGATTCGCGGACTTCACCGACGAGGAGATGCAACAGGTGCGCCGCGAAGAACAGCGCGAAGCCGCCCGGATCGGCCGCTACGCCGCCATGATTCAGCTCGATTATCCCAGCGCGGACATCAAAGCCACCCCCGCCCCGCATCCGGAAGCCGACCTGCTGACCCTTCTGCGCGCCGCCCGTCCCCGTGTGGTGTACACCCACAATCCCGCCGACAAACACGAAACCCACATCGGGGTCCTCAACGCCACCCTGCGGGCCCTGCGGCAACTTCCCCCGGCGGAACGCCCCGAACAGCTCCTGGGCTGCGAGGTCTGGCGCGATCTCGACTGGCTCTGCGACGAAGACAAAACCGTCCTCGATGTCAGCGGACACGACGATCTGGCTCAACGCCTTAACGCCGTCTTCGCCTCGCAGATCGGCGGCGGCAAACGCTACGACCTCGCCATTCAGGGCCGCCGCCGCGCCAATGCCACCTTCTTCCAGTCCCACGCGGTCGACGCCGGCGACAGTGTCTGTTTCGCCCTGGACCTCACCCCGCTGTTAAAAGACGATGCCCTCACCCTGTCGGCATTCATCACCCCCTTCCTCGACCGCTTTCGCGCCGACGTTTTGCGCGCACTCACCCCCTGACCCCGATTCTGATCATGATTCACATAAGAAAGTCGGATATTCCCTGTCTTTAAAGGCGAATCCTCAATTTTACCCTGAAAAATGGGGATGTCCTGGAAAGAGGATAGAGATGGATTTGCAGTACGGGCGTGGGCGCATCCCGGAATTGGTGAACAGGATTAAACGCCCTGCAGGAAAAGAAGCCGTAGGGGATGCTCACCCGCGTGACGAGCACGCGGGACTCGATTAAAAAGGGTTTGTGGCGAGCCCCATGCCCTCGTGGCATGGGTGAGCATCACCTTCGGCTTTTTAGACCCTTCAGCTTTCACCAATTCCGGGATGTGGGGCCTTTCTTTCACATACGAATGGCGGATCTGAGGGATTCACAATTTGACAATGGCTGTGTTCCCACCTTCGCTCCCAGGCATTCCGCGGCTCCTGCGGGGCGTTCCGGCGGTCCGGCCTGGGCGGACGCCCTACCGTCTGCTGGAACGGGAGGACTTTCCCTCCTGGCTGTTCCCGGTGACCCAGGGGGCGACCACCATCTGGGAGCGATGAGACGGCTGGCACCCCGGGCGCGGATTTCAGGATATGGGCATGAACTCTTTTAATCATTACACCTACGGGGCCGTGGGGGAATGGATGTTCCGGACGGTTGCGGGGATCGTGACCGGGGAGCCGGGATACCGGCTGATCCGCTTCAAACCCCGCCCGGGGGGAAGCCTTACCCAAGCGTCCGCCTCCATCCGGACGCCCCACGGCCGGGTGGCAATCCGCTGGTGCTTGACTCAACATCAATTGGATCTGGAACTGGAGGTGCCCGAGGAGTGTGCCGCGATTCTGGATGTCGCCGGTCAGCCGGAACAGCGCCTGACTTCCGGGAAGCACGCGATGACCCTGGCGTGTGTTTGACGGTTTCGTAATCCCTCACCCGGCGATTCCCGCTATGGGTTCGGCCCGAAAATTTTTCACCCTGGCATATCAACATAAATTTGATCTTGCGTTTGACAAATTATATGACAAATTATCCACATGATAGCAAACGTCAGTACCTTGTTGCGTGAATTCCCGAAAATCCGCCGGGCGGCGCTTTCCGGCGAGACGGTGATCATTCAAACCCGGGAGGGAGATCTGCAAATTACCGCCCGGCATGAGGAACCCAAACCTCTTTTAGGCGCCCTTCAGGGCTTGGTGGGTTGCAGCGCGGACGACCTGGACAGGCCCGCCTTGGAACCGGACGAGTGGGATGTGCGGCTGTGACAGCGGTTCTGGACACCCATGCGGTGATTTGGGCACTGGAAAACGATCCGCGTCTGGGTCCGCAGGCCCGGAAACTGATGGAGTCGGCTCAATCAAAGGAAGTGTCCATTTCCGACGTGACCCTGTTGGAGATCTCCATCCTGGCCCATAAAAAACGAATAAGCTTGCACACGGGCGTGGCGGATTACCTCAGGCAAATTGAAACGCTTTTTGAGGTCATTCCAGTGAATGCCTCG
Organism: Verrucomicrobiota bacterium; assembly: GCA_020831625.1. Taxonomy (GTDB): domain Bacteria; phylum Verrucomicrobiota; class Kiritimatiellia; order SS1-B-03-39; family UBA6053; genus PXAS01. Next base: position 6,098 of record JAFIGD010000069.1, read on the forward strand.
ATCAGTGCGATGGCGTTTGAACTCGACCTGCCGCATGCCGACCCCTTCGACAGGGTCATCGTCGCCACGGCGGTGTTTCTGAAACAGCCTCTTGTCACTCGCGACGGAACCATCACCCGCAGCAACATTCATCAGGTGATTTGGTAATTCCTGGATCCGGTGACTATCGCGGTTGCGTTTCGTTTTCTTCGTCGTCTTCCTCGTCCTCCTGCCGGTTGACTTCCACCTGCAGGACTTCATCCTTCACCGGCCAGACCTTGAGGGAGGTGATGGATTCAAAAAGCTCAAACGGACCGGGAAACGGGTTTTCGCGATTACGGGGCTTGTCAAAATAGTCCGTCGTCAGCTCAACCGGCGATCCATCGGGAAGATCAAACCCCTGCCCCACCAGCTCGGTTTTGCCAAGGAGTTCGCTGGTAACCAATTGGAATTTCCGCTTTTGACTCCAGGCCGCATCCAGTTTGAGGTCCAGGGTGACCTCTGAATTCTTTTGGGAAATCGAAAAGCGGTTGTCCGCATGGACCTCACACACAGGGTCCTTCTCCACACTGGAGGGTTTGGCCCGATACAGATAGACGTTGCCCCCCATCGCAAGTTCCTGCGGCTCGGCAGGAATGGCCGCCAGCCCGTTTTCGTGCAGGACGATGTTGTTGTAGAACCGTTCATCACCATCCAACACCTTGCCTTCCCCGGCGACTTCCGTGGAGTGAGGCTTGAAATACGGCGTGATCCGCATCGCCTCCTTGCGCTTCCGCACGGCGCCGCCAAAGAGATTGTGCGCATACGCGCCGCCCTGCGCGGAATCGAGCAGCGAGACGTTTGACATCAGAAGGTTATGATCCACCAGATAGGGCCCATGACTGATTTCCACAAATAAATCCCAGTTCTTGTTGCCATACATCACATTCTGACTGACCCGCGCGCCCTGTGTCATCCAGTCCAGCCAAACCCCCATGTTGCAGTTGTAAATCAGATTGTTGCTAAGGATGGTATCCACAGGCGCATGCAGTTTGATTCCGGCTTGTTCAAAGCCGCCAAAAAGCTGGCGCACATGAATGTCATGAATCACGTTGCCGGTGATCTCGCAGAAGGATCCCCCGTGGCTGCCGACAATCCCGGCCTGTTCACAATAGGCAATATGGTTGTTGCGGATGATGTGATGCCCAATGTTCTCTTTGGTCCAGTCGCCCCGTGCCAGGACTCGCTTTACGGTTTGGTAGTGGGCGTTGAACCCGTATTCGATCTTCCCGTCGTCGCGGTCAAAATACTTGCCGAGGGTGATGCCTGTGCAGCGTGAGTGGGTGATCGTATTGTTTTCAATCACCCAGCCTTTGCTCCAGTTTACCCCGATGAGTCCAATCTGTTCGGTGGTCGGGGGAGACCAGGGTGTGGCGGCCTGGCTCAGCGTAAATCCGCGAACGGTGATATAATTGATCCCGGGCTTTGACGGGTAGAAAACCGTCTGGCGCGTGTTGACTTCCACCAGCGCCTCATTCGGATCGGCCCCGCCAAAATTCACCCACAGCTCGATGTCCCAGGTCAACGGTTTGGCCAGCCATTTTTTCTTTTTCCCGGCAAAGAGTTCATCCATGGAGAAGCCCTCGCTGATGGCCTCATCATTCAGAAAGACCGCACCGGAATGATGCGTTTTCCCCTGCGGAAAGAACCAGTCGCCCGAAAGCTGATTGGAAAAGGGATTAAAGACGCCAAAGAAGTCATTCAGCACCGTGACGGTCCACACATTGCCATGCACATGCGTCCAGCCGGTGAGGACCTCGGATCCCTTGATGGCCACCGTCTCGCCGGGTGCCGCCCGATAGACAATCCTCTGATCATCCGATGTCCCTCCCCGCGGCGGATCGACTCTTTCCCGGTAGACGCCCTCATGCACCGTGACGGTGTCCCCGGGCTGCGCGAGATCGGCCCCCGCTTGAATCGTGCGCAGCGGTTTCTCCGCTGTGCCCGGATTGGCATCACTGCCACTTAATGCGATATGGTATTCCATCCTGTATCCTTTCCAATGTGTATAAATAAAAGCGCCCAGGACAAGCGACTGACTGGACAAAATCATTGTCATTGGGTTTTATACATGATAATTAGATTAAAAAATAGTATATAATTATGAAAATTACTGTACTCATTATAAAGCCGAATGACTGTTTATGGAGGTCTGTATGAAATGTCCGATTGATTCATCCGTATACGAAATCTGGGATGACCAGCCCGCCCCAAACCGCGGAAAAGATTATTCAAAGATTCAGTGCAGAGGCCATCCCGCGGATCCGGATTGGGAGGCTCACTCGTATCCCATTGGCAATGGCTACATGGGCGCCAGTATTTTTGGCAGAACGGATGTTGAACGAATTCAAATCACGGAAAAAACCCTGACCAACGGCGCGCCCTACGGTACAGGTGGCATGACGAATTTTGCCGAGATCTTTTTGCGGTTCGACCACTATGAGGTAACCGACTACAAGCGCTCACTGAACCTGAATGAAGGCATTTCCCGCGTGATCTATGAGCACGGGGGCGTCATCCACACACGGGAGTATTTTGCCAGCTACCCAAATAACGTTATCGCGGTCAAGCTCAGTGCAAGTGAAAAAGAAAAGCTGTCCTTTACGGTGAGCGCCGTTGTTCCATACCTGAGAAGTGCGGACGAATATAATCATTCAGGATCTACCGTCACGAATGTGGCCAGGCTTGCCACGATCAAAGCGTATGATGATTTGATCATCTTTTCAGGAACGGTTCCGTCATTTAACCTCAATTATGAAGGACAGATCAAAGTCATCCATGAAGGCGGACGGCTTGTTCCAAACAATGCGAATGGTTCCAACGAAATTCGAATCATTGACGCGGACTCGGTATTGATTCTCATTGCCACGGGAACCAATTACCAGCTGAGTGATGAGATCTTCCTGGTAGACGACCCGAAACTGCAGCTGGATCCGGAGGTGTTTCCTCATGAGGAGGTGAGCAAAACCATTGAGGATGCAGGCAATTTGGGATATCAATCTTTGAAGGAATTGCATCTTGCAGATTACCAGAATTTGTTTTCCAGAGTGAAGCTGGACTTATCTCCTGCTGTTCCCCGGGTTCCCACCAAAACATTGGTTGAAAACTACAGGCAAGACGCCTCTGGGGTTGAGATGCTCGGCGACCACGATCTGCTTTTTCTTGTTCAGCCCATGCGCCTGAGTATAACCCGAATCCCAAGGACCCAACCATGAACATGCTTCTCAGAGACATCAGCTTCATTGAACTCGCCAAGATGCTGCAACAGCACCCGCAGTGCAGCTCTGCACCGCAGCTGGTCGACCCACGGGCCATTGCCCGCGCACGCCGCACCGCCAAACGGAATGGTGTCTGGGACCGGCTGACGCGGGAACTGGATCCCGCGCGGGAGATTCCGGTGCGCAAGCGTTCCGTGTTTCGAAACTTTTCACGCAATGGCAACCGCTCGAAACATCTGGCCGTTGAAGCGGCCCGCTCACACGAACTGGAGCAGGCCGCGCTCGCACTCTGGCTCAAACACCCGAAAGCCGACCTGGACTACCTGCAGGATCTTCTCTGGGCCTATTGCGATGACTGGACCTGGATCATGGCCGCACACGAAAAAATGAGTGTTGTCGACCTGGGCTCGGCCATCAAAGCAGCCCGCTTTGCGGAAATCCTGTTCGCCCTCGAAGACCAAATTGAAGCGGAAGTTAAAGAGCGTGTGCGCGCGGAAATCGAAAAGCGCGTGTTGCGGCCCGTCTGGGATTATGACAACACGGAAAAGTGGCACACGGCCCGGATGAACTGGAACCACGTCTGCAACGGCGGGTTCATCCGCGCCGCCCTGCTGCTCATCAAGGACCCCGCCATCCTGGCCCGGGCCATTCATCCGGTCATCCAGAACATGACCTATGCGCTGGACGGCTTTCCCAATGACGGCGGTTGCGAGGAGGGGGCAGGCTACTGGGGATTCGGGTTCGGGCATTTTGTTCAAGCCGCCTACGCCCTGCACTGCCGAACCAACGGGGAATTGAATCTCATGGCCGACCCCAAGGTCGAACGCATCTGCCGCTTCCCGCTTGCGGCCCACATTTCGGGGACCATGCGCGCGACCTTCGCCGACAGCCATCATGGCCACATTTCCACCGACACAGCCCTGCAAATCAATCATTTCCACAACATCCCCGAACTCTACGAACTCTGCCGGCGGGAGGATCCCGAGACAACCGCAGGCCCGGGACGCCTGCTTGCCAACGATATGCATACCCTGGCGCTCTATGCGGGCCAGAAGGCTGCGGGCACCCCGGATCAAAAGGATTACCATTTGCCTGACCTCGGGCTGGTCAAACTGCGCGGACAGCCCGGCCCCAGTCAAATAACCGTGCTGGCCATCGCCGGAAACAACGGAGTGCCGCATAATCACAATGATATCGGCAGCTTTCTCGTCCACAAGCATGACCGGATGGCCCTGACCGACCCCGGGGCGCCGCTCTACAACAACAAGACCTTTGGCGGGGAACGCTATGCCATCATCTTCTGCCGCTCGCGAGGGCACTCGGTGCCGCTGATCAACGGCACCGAACAAGCCGCTGGACCGCAGTACCGCGGAACTCTCTCCGTGACGGGAATCAACGGCTCCGGCACCAAGCGCGCCGAAATCGACATGACCCGCGCCTACCCCGCCCATACCGTCACCCAATTGATCCGGACACTCGAACTCGACCCCGCCAGCAATCAGCTGACCCTCACTGACGCCTATACCTTCCCCCAAAAGCCCAAGGCCCTGGAGGAGGCCTTCGTGACCTTTGAGAAAGTGACCCTCGCAAAACGCGGCGATCACGTGCGCCTGGGTCCCGCGCGCGGGGGCGTGACACTCACAGCCCGGCAACCGGGCACATTTGAAGTCGAGACCCTTGTCGAACGTCCCGAGCATGTCCCTCCCGGCACACCCCCCATCCATCGCATCCGCTTCCTCCCCGCGAACCTCTCCAAAACCATGACCCTGCAATTCCATCTTGCCTGATCGAACAGGCCATGCAGCATGAGAACCACGAAGCAGCGGATTGCGTCAAACGATGTACCAGCAAACAACACCGAACCCCAGACCTCAATTTAAAAGCTCAAGTTGGCAGATCGGGCCGCAGATTTAAATGTGCTTCATAGGCGTTTGACGGGTGGTGTTTTTGTGTCGCGTAGCGACAGTCCCAAGCGTAGCCATGGATTTCAATCTACGGAACCGGAGGTTGAACAAATCAACATGCCCGGAAAGCGGGACGGCAGTTTTTGGGTTGACACCCGCCCCTCATTTATTGAAGTAAATACCATGATCATAAAACACATATACATCTTCATTATTTCCGTAATTTACATAAGCACATTTGCCCGGGCGGAAACCGTTGAGGTTTACCGGGAAGGACGGTGGGAGCCCCGCGCGGTAGCCCCGCTGCCCGCCTCCCAGCCTGTGGAGGTGGAGAAAACCGTTTATGGAGGCAAACGGACCGGCAACCACAGAGGCACCGGATTTTTCCGGGTTGAAGAGGTGGAAGGCCGCTGGTGGTTCATCGATCCGGATGGCGGACGGTTTGTCTCGCGCGGGCTGAACAGTGTAAACCCGGGGGACGAGACGGCTTATCGGAAAAACCAGGGATTACCCCCGCTCGAGCCGCGGGAATGGGCCGCGCGTTCGCGTGAAACAATTCTCCGTGCGGGATTCAACACCCTCGGGTCGTGGTCGAGCGCCGGACACTTTTCGGAACCGGAGCTTCGCATGCCGCACACCCCGACCCTTCACCTGGCCAGCGCTTTCGGATTTTCAATCGGCGGGGCCTATGCCAGATTCGGCAACACCGGCTTCACGCACGGTGTTGTCCCGGTTTTTCATCCGGATTTTGTGGATTTCATCAAAAAAGAGGCCCAAAGAAGAATCGGAGACATGCGCGATGATCCCTGGGTGATTGGATTCTACTCCGACAATGAACTTCCTTTTCGGCACGATGGCATGATCGGGCGCTATCTCGATTTTCCGAAAGAGGACATGAACCACATAGAGGCGCGCAAGTATTTGGAAAACAAGTACGGGCGTTTTAACCCCGCAGACATCACCGATGCGGATGACCGCGCCTTTACCTCACATGTTTTGGAAACATATTTCAGCGCGGCCAGGGAGGCGATCCGCGAAGCCGCGCCCAACCACTTGATCCTCGGCAGCCGGTTCCACGGGATGGCGTTGCACAATCGTGACCTCTTCCGCGTCGCCGGCCGTCACGTGGACGTCATCAGTGTGAATTATTACCATCGCTGGGATGTCGAGGCGGATCGGCTGGCCTCTTGGACAAGGCTTTCAAACCGCCCCGTTTTGATCACCGAATTTTATGCCCGGCGAATACCCGGCCCAAAAATGGACGGACAGGGCGCGGGATTCCGCGTTCGACAAGAGGGAGCGCGCGGCCTTTTTTATAGAAACTTTGCTCCCGCACTGGCCAAAGCGCCCGGCTGTGTCGGATGGCACTGGCATCGGTTTAGTGACTACGAATCCGCGGGTGACGGCGTTTTTCAGGGAATTGTTCAAGCCAGCGGGGCGGCGCATGAACAGCTCATCAAGAGCATGCGCGAAACAAACGACGCCCTTCTGATCTTCATGACGGACTGAGCCTTGACCCTTCTCGCCGCCGATCTTGTCAACCGGGAAAGGGCGTTCGGCGAACGAGAACGGCGACGAGAACGGGGGACGATTGTCTTTCCCACTCGTAATCCGATCTCGTCGCCGATCTCGCCAGCCGGAAAAGAGAGGGTCGGTGAACGAGAACGGCGACGAGAACGGGGGACGATTGTGTTTTCCCCACTCGTGATCCATTCTCGCCGCCGATCTTGTCAACCGGAAAAGGGCGTTCGGGGAACGAGAGCGGCGTTGAGACCGGGGGGCGAGTCTGTTTTCCCCACTCGTGATCCATTCTCGTCGCCGATCTCCTCAACCGGAAAAGGAAGTTCGGTGAACGAGAACGGGGGACGATTGTCTTTCCCACTCGTAATCCGTTCTCGTCGCCGATCTTGTCAGCGGAAAAGGGCGTTCGGTGAACGAGAACGGCGACGAGATCGGGGGGACGATTGCGTTGTCCCCACTCGTGATCCGATCTCGTCGCCGATCTTGTCAACCGGGAAAGGGCGTTCGGGAAACGAGAGCGGCGTTGAGACCGAAAAACGATTCTGTTTTCCCCACTCGTGATCCATTCTCGTCGCCGTTCTCGTCAACCGGAAAAGGAAGTTCGGTGAACGAGAACGGGGGACGATTGTCTTTCCCACTCGTAATCCGATCTCGTCGCCGATCTCGCCAGCCGGAAAAGAGAGGGTCGGTGAACGAGAACGGCGACGAGAACGGGGGACGATTGTGTTTTCCCCGCTCGTAATCCGTTCTCGCCGCCGATCCCGTCAGCCGGAAAAAGGAGATGATGAACTCACTTTTCGTGCCCTTTCGTGACCGGGACTATGGCCGGTTGTCCGCTTAAAGGCCATGTACATTTGATAGTCACTCGCAAAACCGCATTGCTGGCGGATCTGTTTGACCATGAGAGGGGTTTCCTTCAGGAGCTGCCTTGCCTTGGCTACCCGTAACGCCGTGATGTACTGCAGGGGGGTGCAATGCAATTCACGCCGGAACGTCGCAAAAAGGGCGTTCCTCGAACCCCCTGCCTGATCAATCAAATCAGGTACCCCAAAATCCGGATCCCAGGCCTTTGCCTGGATACAGGCCAGTGCCTTCGCAATCAAAGGATCGCCATGCGCCCGAACCCCGGAAGATCTTCTGGTTACCAGGGAATGCGGCTTGATGATTACGGGATCACGCGGGGGACTTTCACCCCGTAACAGCGATTCCATCAATCGGCATGCCTCACGGGCCTGCAGCCCGGGATTCAGGTCCACACTGCTCAACGGGATCGGAGCGAGGTCGCATGTCAGCGGGTCATTATCAAATCCGCATATGGCAACTTGCGCAGGGATGGACATATCCATAAGACGGGACGCCTCGATGATTCTCAAGGCAACCCGGTCGTTGAACGCCATGATCCCCAATGGCCACTCCAGCGACTGAAGTGCACGCGCCATTTTCATGCGCATCTGCTGGTGACTCAACCCGGTGCAGGAGGAGAATTGAATGCGTTTCGGTGGCGGACACCCCGCTTCATGGATCGGGCCCCTGAACCCGTTCAGGCGGGCCGAAAAAACGGGATTGTCCGGGAGGCTGTTGATCGCGGCAAATCTCGTGAATCCCAAGTCCAGGAAATGCTTGGCGACCCGTTCGCCAGCGGCAACATGATCCGCCACCACGCCGGGGAGGCCCAGTGTGGCAACAGAATTCGCATTCATCGTCACATGCGGGCGCTTGCCAATCGTCCGGCACAGCACGTCCGTCTGCCGGGGCGGCAACTGGCTTATGACCCCGTCTACAGGAAACCCGCCGGTGTATCGCCCGGCACTGGTTTCCTCCCATGGCACCGCATTCAGCGTCCACCCCCGTTCATTTGCACCTTCCAGAAGCGCGATGTGCATCCGGTGCGCTTTAGTCTTTGAGCAATATAAGATGTTCAAGTATTTTTGCGTGCGCCTGGGCATATCTCGATCCTACCGCAACCCGGTACAATATACAACCCCATAAGTACAAATGACATGTTTTCTGTTCGACAGTATTATGTTACAGTAAGTTATGAAGTTATACATGAAATCAGTCAAAAATATCAGAGTTGCGCTCGCAGGTCTTGTGATATGTTGCGGGACCTTGCTGGCAGAATCGGTCATCCTCGTCTCCCAGCCCTTCAACGGAGATGGGGCGAACAATCTCAACGGCAGCCCGCCCCCCGTCTACCACGCGGATCTTGCGGCTTCAGGCGGGTCGGGCGTGTGGACAGGGCACAGTTTGTTCAAACAGGACGGATCGAATATGAATTTCGGCGGCGGCCAGTCTTCCATCGCGCTCGACCTGGGGACGTATCTCGACGACCAGAAGGGAAAAGAGGATGCATTGTTCATCCTTCAATGCACCATTCGGCTGGAGCAGGTTGGCGGCACGCAGGGCAGTAAGTTTCTGACGATGGGCTTCAGCGAAAGCGACGGTGTCAATCCGGACCAGAATTTCACACATTCTGACAACGAAAGCCTTGCCGCGGTATGGAATCAGAATGAACCCCGCGGCCCTGTGGTGCGTTGGCATGGGGCCGGCGCGAATGCACTCGGCAGCATTGCGGGCCCAACCGTACAGACACGCACCTACACCACCACGATTGATCTCCGGGATCACAATGGCATCGACAATTTCGGGACGGTTCATTTCGAGGTGTCCGGTTTAGGCCATCTGGGAACGTGGACCCTTGCGGAAGACCACAGCTTTCGGTCCATCCTCTTGTCTGCCAATGACAGAGCACCCGGCACATTTAGCAATCTCATCCTGGCGAAACCCGGGCCAAGAGGATCGATTGAAGCGACGTTGTCGCACGATGCCATGGTCATGCGCGTCGGGTTTCCGGCCCTGATCCCGACAGGGGCTGCTTACCCCACCCTTGAAATCACCTCCGATTATGAGGCCGAAGGAGGGTATGAGCTGGAAGTCATCCGTGAAAGCGATGGTCAGGTGGTTGACAGTTTCTCCGGAACCCTTCAGCACGGTGAGAGTGTGACGCTGCTGGAGAACACGCCGGCTTCGGAGCCGGGAACGTATCGTCTCCAGCTGAAGTACATCCAGGGCGACAGGGTTATGTACGAAGCTTTCTATTTTACGGTTGGTTTGGAGCAGTTGCGGGAGCATCTCTCCGGGTTCAGCAATTTCAGTGAAATTGTGTTCCCCGGCCCGGACGGGCAAATGATCTACATTCCCGATTTCCGCGGCAATCACATTCCGGACTTTTCCCGCGTGGG
>JAFIGD010000022.1 GCA_020831625.1 Verrucomicrobiota bacterium
TTTCGCTCCATGATCTTGCACGCCTTCTTTGCAAATATCTCACGGATTCAGGTTAAAATGTAGACAACCATTCGTCATGATCCTTGTCTATCATGGCTTGGATCTCCCCAACATCTTTGAATTCTTTGTAATAGATCATTTTTTTGCCTTTGCGCCGCATCGTCCTGGTAAAATCAAGAACCCCTTCTTTTCCGGTGGTCTCGTTATCGATTAGGAAAACAGATTTTTTGGACTGTTTTGCGGTTGGGTAAAAATCACAATCCGCCAGCGGATGGTTTTCAGGAAGCTGACACCGAATTTCCTCAATGAATTCATCGGCGTACTCCGGATACATCAGGGTCCATGGATCTTTAATTTCTGTCATCTTTTTAAAGGGATAAGGGATTAAATAAAGGGCCTACCTTCACGCCTAACTGCTCCACCAGATTTTTCCGAATCTCGGAAGCCGGTTTTTTCTTCGTTCCGAACGTCGGAAACCGTTGGTTTCGGGCAATCTCGGACGTTTCTCAGCGATACCGACTGTAAAATGACTTCCGAACTTTTGGGTGTCTGGGGATTCACGATATACGGCAATCGATCCGGGGGAAGTTTGGCGAAAAACTGAATCCAGGCAATTTCCCGGCTATCCGCCAGGGACGCATTCGTCACTTTTTCGATCACAAAGATTTGCGGAATGCGACCCTCCGCCAGAATTTCACGGACGGCGGCATGGACCGGCAGTTTCGACCCCGCCACCGCGTCCTCAATATGCTCCAGCAAGCGAAACTCCCGCCGTTTCCGCGTCTGCCCCACGTAAAACAGCTCCGCTTTCAGCGGGTTCAGCAGACCATAGATGAGGATGCGGGAGGGTTGGGGCATTTTCATTATCTCCGCCAGATGTCGTCCGACCGCGCCAGCATGTTTTCGCGGGTGCGTTCAAGGCTGGTTTTGATATCGCGGATAATGGTGGTCACGATTCGATTCTGATGCTCATGGGTATTTTTTCGCCAAGTCTTGTATTTTTTCGAAAAGTGTTCGTGCCGATGGAAGTTCCAGCAACGGCGACCAATCATCAACATAATCCGGGATGATTGCCCGGTGTGGGGAGAAGTTGAATTTCTTCAACCGACGGCCTGTTAATTCCGAAGATTTTTCCAGCAACGTTTTTAATTCCTCTTTTGGATCCGGCAAAGACTCCAGTCGTGAGATTGTTGGGAGATGCAGCGGCACCTTCCCATTTGGATTTCCGGCCGCTCTTCGAATTGCTGACTCGGAGATCAAGAGCCATGCCTCCGTCATTCGCACGGGAATGACGGGGACAAAAACAATATGCTCCTGTTTCGCCTCGAGCATGGCATTCCGGATTTCCTTGACTCTCTTTTCAGGAGGCTCCCGTTCTGCGTCACGGTGAATGAAGAGCACCTCACACGGATAGAGATCCAATGCGGCAGCAACACGGTCCGGAAGCCGGACGGGCTTTTTGGGGGCGAACTGAAAATCGGCGGTTTGACCGGTCCAGGCGGTATCTGTAAAACACTGGTCCAGCATCCATTGAAGAATGGGGTGGAGCACCCGGTCGGACGTCCCGTCCATCAAAAGGGTGTATTTACGGGGAATCATTCTCCCATTTCCCGATAAAAAGGAAACAATCCCTGCATATCCGCTCGTTCCGCGACTCTCTGTCGGTTATTGGACTCCAGCGGAAGAAGACGTTCCGGTGTTGGATTCAGATAAGCCAGCATTTCACCTTTTGGAATCAACGGCCGACCCTCCTCCTCCCTCCAGGTTCCTGACAATCCGGCAAAACCCGGCACGACATATATCCCCCGGGCACCGGGCATCCGCCATCCGACCGCCATGACCAGGCAATCCTCCGGAACTTCCGAAACGACGAGAGGCGAGTGGGTGTTTATAATGACCTGTCGCAATGGATTGTCCTCACCAATCGGCTCTTCCGTGTCCACCGCAATATCCCGCAACAGCTCGATCATCGCGGAGATTCGTTTGGGATGAATACCGTTTTCGGGTTCCTCCAGGCAGATAACCCCCGTAAGATCGGGATCTTCTTCCAAGATCGCCAGCGCGAGAAACCGCAGGGTTCCGTCGGACAAACCCATCGCCGGAACCCGGTCCTCAACCTGATTAGACACATAAATTGAGAAGGCCTGCCGGACAGGATCTTTATCCAAAGCCACCTGATGGACGTCTTCGACCAATTCGGTTAGTCGATTGGCGATGCGGGAGGTCAACCTTTCGGGATCAGCTTGTTTTTGGAGAAGGCGGTTCAGGGTGGCGGGCATGTGCCGCCCGTGGCTGTCCATGCGGGAAGGGGCATTGAACGAATCAGGCAGACGAAGGCTGGACGCCTCCAGCGCAAGCATTCGCCAGGATTCCATTTCGCGCTTGGCACACAACGCGGTCGGCGATTCAGAAGCGTTGGCGGTGGAAAGAACCGTTCGGGGAAGCTGGGATGCCAACACCGGATTGGGTTTTCCGCGGCTGCCGCCATCCTGATGACGTTTAATGAGGATTTTCCCGTTTTCCTCCTCTGTGGAGATGAAATATTCACGTCGACCGCCGGGATTCGACTGAATCACACTGTCCCTCCAAGCCGGTTTGTGGGCAAAGAGGAGGTTCTTTTTTGCTTTGCCGACGGGGATGTAGGACAAAACCTCCTTCAAAATCACGATGGGAAGTTGTTCAGAGGTGTTCGAACCTTCACCGAGTTCGAGTTCGTAGGTCAGGAAATTATAGGTCGCCTTGGCAATCTGGTTCAGATCGTCACGGGCCTCATTCGGCACCAGCATCTCCACCCGGAATGATATTTTACGCTTCCCCGTATCCTCTCCATGCCAAAACAGCGATGATGCGTCGGCATGGGGATTCCCTTCACCGCGAATCGCCGCTGCGGCCTCATGCACGGTTTTAGACGCACAGAGACTCAGAAATTGGATAGCATCAAACAGGTTCGACTTTCCTGAACCGTTCGGACCCGCAATGCAGGTGAACTCCCCGAAACGGATGTCGACATCAATCAGGTTCTTGAATCCGGTGACTTGTAGCCTTGTAATCATGGATTTGCCTTGTTGTTGTATGGACGGCCATGAAGATGCGGCTCCAGGAACTCGAACGAATTGGTGCAATGCTGTATGGTAGCTTCTGGATTCATTTGTAGTCTCTTTATGCCTTTTCCGAAGTTCGGAAGCCAGTTTTTTCTACGTTCCGAACTTCGGAAATGGCCGATTTTGGGTCGTTTTGGGGTTTTCCTTCATACAGGGCGGCGACCAGGCGGTCGTTTTCGGCCTCCAGATCGGCGATGTCGGCGTTGGGATCGGCTTTTTTGCGGGACAGGATTTACGTAATAGAATGTAAAGGAGCTGTCATTCAATATGAATCCTTCCTTTGTCTTGTTTTTGGGCTGTTAAATACTCCTTCAGCGCCTCAGGGGCAATGGCACATGCACGGATGAACGAAGCCCCAAAGAGGGTGATTTTAGTGCCATATGGCGAGAAAAAACCCAGTCGATGTAGGTTACTTAACGAAAGGTTGACCTGTGCAAGTGAAAGTCCAGTCTCCTCAGAAATGGCTATGTTCCGTTCCGTTCTCTTGTATCCGATCCGAATCATCGCCTCCAGAACATGGGCGTCTGTGTAATTGAGATTTCGCAACACATGCACGAAGGCCACATGTTCCGTATCCGGTTTCTCCACGGCTGATGCAAGAAGCGAGGCCCAAAGATCCTGAAGTTTCGCCTCCTCCGCATCGGCGCAATCCTCCACAAAGGGCAGGATAAACCCGAGTTGTAGATATCTTGGAGAAATCCCCCGCGATTGAAGCTTGTGTTGGGCTTTTTCGAGAATATTGACTCTATTGTTCCATTGCCAGAATCGCACCTGATCCGCCAGAACATCACCCGCGACCTTGAAGGGTTCACCCAAGAGATTTTCGATCAGGGTGCAGGCGGTATCCACGGGACGCGACAGGCTGGACAAGGCTTCGGGGAGGGTGGTCACTTACATGCCTCCCGCATGTTTAGTATATCCTGTGCGCTTAACTTGACGTGATCTTCCACCCACTGATGGATCTCGGGATACATGTGGTGTGCTGGCCGGGCCCATTTTTTGAAATTTGGCCGACGAATGGTGGTTCTTTTGCGGTTGGCAAAATAAAAAATCATCCAGATTAACTGCTTGCTGAGGGTTTCATGCATTTTATCAGGTTAGATCTTATACATATTTTTTTCCGAAATCATCTATTGCATCTAGAAGTAAATGTACATCCGAGTATGGATTCCACTGGTGGGGGTTGCTCCAAGAGGAATCGGCTCCAGCACAAGTTTGCTGGTTCATAATGGCGGCATTCGCCCGGGCGGACTTAATCTGCTCATTACTAAACGTATAAACAGACCCCTTCTCATAGTTACTAATGTGCAATCTCAGATCACTTCGATTCCAAAGATCAGTATAACTGGAATACGGAGCGACTGTGTTTTGAAAATGCAACAGGATCCAGACTTCGAAACAAACATTGGAAATAGCAATGTGAATCCCCTCTTCATCGGCCTTGCGTCGGGCTTTGGCATGCAGGGTATCCGAGTATTTGTTTTTAGCTTCTCTGTCGAAAACCACCCAAAACTTATCACCTTTCGGATTACCTTTCTCTTTTTTTGCGGCTATTGCCTCTTCAACCAACTGAACCGGGGTGTTTTTATCTGTTTTACGCACTGGAGAAAGACGAGTCCCAGGAAAACGGGTTTCAATGTACTTTGTAAGGTAGTTCGGCTCTGTTTTTTCTCCCTCACAAAAAATATGAAGCCTCGGTTTTAACTTGTATTGCTGCTTCGCCCGTGTCTTAGGCATCTTTCTCACCCTGGGTACTCAGGAGTTTTACAATGCCACGGTAATCTACTTTCGGTACTGCACCAAATCTACCTTCTGCATACCATTGGTTGAAGGGGCTTTGAGGTTTAACTTTTTTCTTGTCAAAGGCATCCAGTGAAAAAAGGCGGGTAACCCCTTTCACTTTTTCTGTCATCCAAATTTGATCTCGGCGAAAATGCTCTGGAGACATAAGGCTAATATTATGCGTTGAAAAGATCAACTGTGCATGTCCGCAGTTTACCTCAGGATCATTAAATAAACGAGTAATCAGTTCTGCGATAAACGGATGCATACTGTGATCCAGTTCATCTACAATAAGTACCCCTCCGTTTTCCAAAGCATCCACCAATAACGGAGCCAGTCGAAACAAACGCTGCGTACCTGCAGATTCCATTCGAAGATCGAAAAGTTCTGCCTCCGACTCTTCGCCAATATGGGAAAAATGAAAAGCTCGTTTCAAATCTCGTAAAATTGAATCACGAATTGATTCAGGCATGCCATCAGGAATATTGACTGTTTGCGGGTCCACATCCCTTTCTTTAATTTGAATGCCACTTACTCCTGTATCGATAAATCCCAATAATGCAGACACTTTATCCACCATCCCTTCTTTTTCCACCCAATTGTCGATATGTACAGCTTCGTTCAAACCAAGACGGAGAACATCGTTTCGAAAATAATTGTATACGTTTCGAACTAATTCTGGGGCATCCGCACTATCACCGGCCTTTGAAAGGTATGCATTGTTGTTAAAAAAAGGAATACGTTTTTTCCCGCCAGTGTACAATGTGCCGAAATCAATGGTTTCCCAAGTATCCTCTTCTGTCCGCTCAAAGAGTTTTGCCTCCTTGACTGAGGGGTAGAAATAAAGTTTCTCCTCAAGAATACGATTTCGATTGAAGGTTATTTTGTAAGAATACCGTATTCCATCAGGAGTGAAGAACTCCACTGCGAAAGCAACCGGAGCGGTCTTTGTATTCTCAGATAAGCGATACGGTTCATAGCACTTAATCGAGTCGCCATCCTGGAACCGACCCGAGGCCCGAATCAGGTACTGCAACGCCTCAAAAGCCAGTAACACATTGGATTTACCCGAGGCATTCGCGCCATAAATCCCAGCGCTCTTCAATACGCCAATTTTCTTGTTTCCAGGGTAAGTGATATTGCCCGTCAGATAGCTTCCTGGATTTTCAGCATACAAGCTGAAGGTTTGCTCGTTTTTGATCGAACGGAAATTTGATACTGTAAAATCTACAATCATGGCTTTGTCTTGCGTTATAAAGTCAGTTTTTGCCCTATATCTGTTAAAAATACAGGTGTAGACCTATTCGTCAAGCTTTTAAGATGATCTACTAGGCGAAATGATGGCCGAGCAAACATAGGATATTCCAATGGAAAACCTGCTATTAGAGCAATTCTCCACTGATCATCTCGATGCTCAAAATCTCTGAAAACACAATCTCGGGTTTCTTTGCTCTAAAGCCGCCGTGTTTATCCGAACGGTTCACCACGCCAACCAAGTGGACTCTAGGGAAAATATGATCATCTTGTCGAGAAATGATACGCTGTTTAAATGATGCGATTTTCTGACCTCTCTCTGGGCGACAAAACAGGGTGTGGCCCTGATAGTGAAATCCTATCGTATTAGTACTTTCAGTTGCACGGGTGATTTCACCTTCCAATGACACAAATTTTCCATGTTCAAGTTCGGGTAGAATAATTTCAGAATCTTCTTTTTCAGAATAAAAGACAGTTCGTTCCTCGGGAAATATTCTCATAGAGTCGATCACCGCACCGTTTTCAAACCTCCCTATTTCGAGCTCACAATTCTCATCGATGATTCGAGCACACTGCCCCAGTAACGCTTTCGGGCATTGACAATAGAGATCAAATTGTCGCTTTGTGACCACAATCTCCTCATTTTGGTCATTTAACACCACCACATGATCCGAATCCCGAATTTTCGCATTAGAGGCCCTACTTTTATCACCCACAGCTCCCAGGTGTTTGGAAATTTTTACAAGCCAAACCAACGCTGACAAGGATGCTTTGAGTATTCGATTCAGGTCCTTGGCGGCGGATGTCTCAAACAATCCATCCTCGGCAGCAATTTTTGCAGTGGACTTTAAGTATTGCCCGGCGAACACAGCCAACCCTGCCGGAATCAGGATCTGCCAACAACCTTTTTCAATTCGAACAGGCAGATTCAGGTCTTCCCGGTTCCAGGTGGGCTTTTCTTGCTCAACACAGTATCGGAATGCCTCATCGAACCCCAGAAGGGCGCTTGCAGCATCGCGTGCGTCCATTATCCCTTCCTCAACGGTATCTCCCTCATACTTTAAATACCCCAAATATCCCGGCTCGATAATCATACCTCACCCTCCTTCTTGATAACCCCAAACAACTCCGGACTTTCCTGGGCGAGTCTGATGAGCTGGTCTCGGATGGGATGGGTTGGGGCGTTAATGGTTTGGATGAATTCTTGGATGTCTTTGGACTCGCCGGAAAGCAGGGAGAGGGTTTGGTCGATAAAACGTAATTTCTTGGCGCTGGCCTCTTCGGGGAAATAAGATTCCAGCACGCAGGCGTCGATAAGGTCTTCGATAAAAGCGGCTTCGACTCGCAGGTTCTGTTTTTTGGCTTTTTGAATCATATGAACCAGGATTTCGAAAAGTTGCTTCTCGGAGTCACTGGGCTTTTTGATGGGGATTTTATCGAAGAATATTTTGCTAAGTTCATAGGTGTTTCCAAGTAACTCCGGGAAATTATCTTTAAAGCAATATTTGAAGAGTGAGGAGTTAAGAACTGCAATCAGGTACTCCAGACTTTCTTCTTCACTTGTGATGATGAAGCATTTCTGATTCCCAATAAATCCATCCTCAGCTTCATCAAAATAGAACGGCAAATATTTTGTCATGTTGGGATACATAATTTTTGGTTTTTTGAACTCATCGACGTAAACACAATTTCGAAGATTAGTCCAATGATCACCTTTGTCCTGACGCTTTCGAAGGGCCTTCTCCCATTTCTTCAAGTGTTCATAAAGAACCGGATAATCTCCTGGAATGTCGATTCTGGGAGTCCCCTTCTGCTTTACGCTATTGTGCGAGTTGATCATCCATGTACCGTCCCAGTTGGTCTCGTAACGTCCCACGAACCGACCGCGCAGCAATGGCACGATGATTTCTTCAGCATGAGGCTCTTTGGCAATGAGTTCATCTCGCTGTTCTTGGGTGAGATAGAAGGCATCATTGAAACCGGTTTTGATCCCATAATTGATTTTCAGATCCCATTTTTCCAGGGGTATTCCTTGATCTTCAACCGCTTTTTTGATGGCATAGCGTTCTTTGGTTACCACCACCCATGGTTTGCTGTCCAGTTCCTTCATTTCCACCGCATTGGCTTCGAAGTAGGGTTTGGGATCGGTCATGGCGGCTTTATCATCCGTCACATAACAGCATCGCGCAGCTTGTTCAGGTGGGGTGTTCTCGAAAGCGACGATGCAGGTGTAGGTGGTGGCGGCACTGAAGTTCTGGGCCATACCGAAATCGTACACCACCTCGGTGTCGACGCGGTGGGTCAGGAACTCACGCAGCTTGTCGCCGTAACCCGCCCGCATCCATTTGTTGGAGGTGATGTAATACAGGTATCCGCGATTTGACAGCAACTGGGCTCCCCGCTCGTAAAACAGGCAGTAAATATCCGCAGTGGCGGCATAGGTCTCAAAGCCTTGTTCCACCCATAGGTCTTTCTGTTTTTTTGGAAACTTTTGAATTTGGATGTAGGGCGGATTCCCGATCACGATATCAAATCCGTCTTTAAGTTTGCGCCCATACATCCAGTGGGGATCGAAGAAGTCGGCGACGGATTGCGGGTCGAACGGGTTCCATTCTGCCACATGCTTCGCCTTGGCGGTGCTCATGAACCCGAGGCTGTTGGCAAGGATTTCCGCAAGTTCTTCTCTAAGGTCTTTGATTTTCTTCTGGGTGGCCAGTTTTTGGTCCCTGCGGTGTAGGCCGAAGTGGCTGTGGTAAAGGGTTTCGATTTCTTTCTCAATCTGTTCCACGCGCGGATTGACGAAGAGGTCCTGTTGTTCCGCCTCCGGCAGTCGGATCAGGGTATCCGCCGCCACGAATTTAGTCTCCAGGTTCGGCAGGGGGCGGATGCCGTGGTTGTCTTTTTTGTTGCGGTTGGTTTTCTGGTCGCAGACGAGGGAGATGAAGAAGCGGAGTTTGGAGATTTGGATGGCGATGGGCTGGATGTCCACGCCGTAGAGGCAGTTTTCGATGAGGTAGAGCTTGCGGCCGTAATCGTCGTCGTTTTCGGCGAAGGCGGCTTCGAGTTCCTCGCGCATGGGGGCGGAGTCGAGTTTGGCGAGCTGGGTTTCTTTCCAGCGTTGGTTTCCGCGGTCGAGTTTGCCGAGGATGAAGACGAGCTTGTGCAGGATGCCCATGGGGAAGGCCCCGGAGCCGCAGGCGGGGTCGAGGATCTTGCAGGCGTCGATGGCCTGGATGAGGGCGAGGCGTTCGGCTTCGCTGAAGGCGTGCTCGCGTTCGGTGTAGGCGAAGAGGATTTCGAGGCCTTCTTTCGCGTCCTCTTCGGTCACGCCGGGACAGCGGGCACAGAGTTCCTTGCGCAGGTAGGCCTTGAGGCTTTCGTCGACCATGTAGTCGACGATGGGGCGGGGGTGTAGAAGGAGCCGGTCTGTTTGCGGGCGGTGGTTTTGGTTTCCTCGTTGTAGGAGGCGAGGAGGTTTTCGAAGACTTTGCCGAGCAGTTCGGGGTCGAGGGCGATTTCCTGGTCGATGGGGGTGTTTTCAACGATGGTGAATTTGTAGTCGTTGAGGATGGAGAGGAGGCCGCGCACTTTTTCGTGGTTGCGTTTTTTCTCGCCGTAGGCGGCGGAGAGGTCGATCTCGTGTTCGCTGTCGAAAAAGAGGAAGTTGGGGACGACGGGGCGTTTTTTGGGGTTGCGGGAAAAGCCGTCGATGTAGATTTTTTTGCCCTGGTCGTCGGTGCGGTCGAGGCATTCGAAGAGTCCGCCGTTGAGGAAAGGGACGTCGGCGAAGGCGGCGAGGGCGGTGTCGGGGTCGTGGAATTCGGTTTCGTAGCGGTAGAGGTTGTCGATGCCGTAGGTGTCGCGGTTGGCGGGGAAGCCCTGGTCGAGGGCGAAGGCGCGATAGGGTTTGCCTTCGCGGTTTTTGCCCATGCGCTGGTTGAGGGTGGCGAAGAAGAGGTTCTGGAGGACGGCCTGATAGTAGGAGGAGCTTTGGGGGTCGAGATCCTTGAGGAGTCCCTTGAGGTCGGTTGGATGGAAGAGGGCTTCGGGGACGAGGCCTTTTTCTTTGAGGAACCAGCAGAAGATGAGGCGGGTGAGCAGGCGGATGAGGCTGGTGGCGTTGCGCTTTTCCTCGTCGGATTCGACATCGTCGGGAAAGCGGACCTCGCGCAGGGCCCAGAAGTACCAGTTGGAAAGTTCTTTGTAGAAGCGTTTGTTGAGGAGTTCGACGTTGAAGACCTCCTCCCAGGCGGCGTGGAGGGCATCGAAGCTGTTGACGCTCTCCTTTTTGGGGTGGACGAGGTTGGACAGGGCAAAGGAGCCGAGGATGTCCAGGTGTCCGCGGTGGGGGGCGGCGAGGCGGATGTTGCGGATGATGGTGACTTTGCCGAGCACGTCTTTTTCCGCTTCGCGTTTGTTGGGGCGGCGGTTGATGACGGCGATGGAGAGGACCTCTTCTTTTTGCTCCCGGTGCTGGATGAGCACCATGACGGGCATGGGGAAGATGCGGTTGATCTGCCGGGCGATGGCGGTGAGTTTGCCGCGGGCGTAGTCGGCTCCGCTGAGTTCCAGCGCGAAGAAGAGGTAGGAGTGGAGGTTGCCCTGTTTGACCTGGTTTTCGTCGAAGAGGTCGGATTCTCCGGCCAGATCCCCGCCGGTGAGCTGGAAAAGGAGTTCGATGCGTTTCCAATCGGCCACCAGGGCTTTGTCGCGGTTCAGTTTGGCGCCGTCGGGATCGAAATGGGCGAGGAAGCTGTCCGGCTGACCGTCCAGAGCCAGGGTGCGGTCGCTGCGGTACCCGAGGGTGCCGAGCAGATTGGTGGCCGCCTCGCGGAGGGGGCGGGTTTGGAAGGCCTGGAGGGCGGTTTGGATGGAGGCGCGGTGGTCGGGCATGGGGCCTTTTATCAGGTGTCGGCGTGAAAACCGATCCGGGGTTTGGTTTTTTGTTTGGTATCCGTATCTTCTGCAATCAATTGCTTGATGGCCTTGAACACCATGGCGAACTGTTCGTCGTAGCGTTTTTCCATCGCGTTGATTTTCGCGGCCAGCTCGCGATTGGAATCCATGAGGCGGCGAAGTTGAACGAAGGTGCGCATGATGGCGATATTCACCGCCACCGCCTGCGGACTCCGCAGCACACTTGACAGCATGGCCACCCCCTGCTCTGTGAAGGCCATGGGAAGGTGTCGCAGGCCCTGACGGTCCGCTTTGGACATCACATTTTGTGATCTCCAAGTTTCAAACTCATCTTTTGTGAGTTCGAACATGAAGTCCGCAGGGAACCGTTCCGAGTTTCTGCGCACGGCCTGTTTCAATGCGCGGGTTTCCACCCCATAGAGTTCCGCAAGGTCACGATCCAGCATTACTTTTTCATGGCGTATCCAATGGATGAGCGGGGCAATGTTTTCTGTGGGAATCAGTTTTGTCATGCATGGTCTCCCATCATTACCAGCCAGGTGACGAGTTCGAGGTCGGCGCTGGAGGCGGGGGTGTCGGTTTGGGTGGGGAGGAGTCCGTCGCGACCGGAGAAGAGGGCGGCGGCGGCGCGTTTGCCGAAGGTGGTTTTGATGGACTCGACGGCGCGGGCGAGGAGCTGGTTTTCGCGGGCCATGTCGGTGCCGTTGCGGGTGCGGTCGTCAAAGGCGTCGCAGAGGGCGTTGAGGGGGGCGGGATGTCCGGCGGCGAGGGTGCGGAAGAGTTCGAGGGCCTGCTTGGGCTGGGCAAAGGTGAGGCGCACGTTGCCGTCGTCGAGGACGTAGACGAGGTAGTGGGGTGCGAGGGGGTTGACCTGGGTGGGGCGGCGCTCGTCGCGCTGTCGGAAGCAGAAGAGGATGCCGGGCTGGGAGGCGGGGAGCTGCGGATCGGGGGGCACGACGGCGTAGAGGCCGAGGGGGGCGGCTTCGAGGGCGGCGCGGTTGGATTCCAGAAAGCGGAGGAGGTCGAGGCGGAAGTCGGCGAGGGAGAAGTCGGCGAGGGAGAGGGTTTCCCCGTCGAGGTCCTCGAGGTCGAGGATTTCGTTTTGCAGGCGTTTGAGCTGCTGGTTGCGGTAGTGGAGATCGGAGGCGATGAGGTCTTCGAACTGTTCGGAGTTGAGGAGGTTGTCCTCGCCGGAGGCGGTGAGATCGACCAGGGCCATGCGGGCTTCGACGCGGTGTTTGACGTTGAGGTAGGCGTCGAGGTCCTGGGTGGGCCAGAAATTGACGAGGGAGACGCGGGGATTTCGGGAGCCGATGCGGTCGATGCGCCCGAATCGCTGGATGATGCGCACGGGGTTCCAGTGGATGTCGTAGTTGATGAGCAGATCGCAGTCCTGGAGGTTTTGGCCTTCGGAAATACAGTCGGTGGCGATAAGGAGATCGATTTCCGCGTGCTGCGGCAGTTCCGGCTGGCGGTCGCGCGATTTGGAGCGGGGGGAAAAGTGGGTGAGGATGTGTTCGAAATCGGCTTTGCCGAGGGTGGTGCGATAGGTGCCGCCGCCGGAGATGAGGGCGGTGTGGGTGCCGCGGGCCTGGTGCAGGGGCTGGGCGAGGTTGCGCCAGAGGTAGTCGGCGGTGTCGGCGAAGGCGGTGAAGATGAGCACCTTGCGGACGGGTTCGTCCCCGCGGTTGGTGGAGGGGTGGTCGAGTTTGTGCTCAACGAGCTTGCGGAGGCGGGTCAGTTTCGCGTCCCGGGCGGGAGCGATGGGGTTGGCGCAGTCGAGGAGATACTGCAGCTGGATGCGGTCCTGGCTGACGGCCAGTTTCCATTTGGGGAGATCGAGGTGGTCGAGGCTGATCTTGTGTTTTCCGCCGATTTTGAGTTCCTCGGGGTCGAGATCCAGGTCGTCGAAATCGTCCTCGCTGAGGTTGGCGAAGTCGAGGTCGGGATTTTGGTTTTGAAGCTGCTGAAAGGCGTCGATGCGTTTTGTGAGATCGTCGATTTTTTGGATGGTGCGGGCAAGGGTGAGGCGGAAGGAGTCGATGGAACTTTCCAGACGCTTGAGGAAGTTGACCTTCATCATGGAAATGAGGATGCGTTCGCGGCCTTCCTGCGTGAAGTTTCCGATGCGGAGGGCGTATTGTTCGCGGATGGCGGCGGGCAAGTCGCCGCGCAGGTAGGAGCTGGGGTGGTAAAGGCTCAGGGTGAGGTTGCTGATTTCCTGATCGAGCTGCTGAAAGCTGATGAATTTGTTCTGGGCGTCGATTTCGGGGTATTCGGCGCGGGGTTTGTCGCGGTCGGGAAATCCGCCGAGGGTTGCGAGCTCTTTGGCGTAGTAGCGCTTGATCTGGGCACGGGAGCGAGCGATGGAGAGGCCGTCGAGGAGCTTGAAGAAATCGCTGCCGAGCTGGTTGATCAGTTCGCGGGTTTTGCGTTCGGCGACGGGTTTTTTGGTCCAGGTGGTGAATTTGCTTTGGGCCTGCCGGGCGGTTTCGCGGACGCTGGCCACGCCCAGGCTTTCGCGGAAGGCGCCGTCGTGGGCGGGATGTTCGGAGCGGGCGACATCGCCGCCGGCGATAAAGGAAATCTGGTTGCGAATGTCCGCGATCTGGTTGTTCACCGGGGTGGCGGAGAGCAACAACACCTTGGTTTTGACGCCGGACTGGATGACATCCTCGAGGAGGCGCTCGTAGCGGCTGCGGCGGCGGGTGCCGTCGTCTTTTTCCTTGCCCAGGGCGTTGTTGCGGAAGTTGTGGGATTCATCGATGACGATGAGACCATAATTGCCCCAGTTCAGGTTCGCGAGATCCAGGCCGCCGCTGCTGCCTTCGGTGCGGGACAGGTCGGTGTGGGAGAGCACATCGTAGGCGAAGCGGTCTTCGAGCAGGGGGTTGAGGCGGCTGTTGGTGCGGTAGGTTGTCCAGTTTTGGCGGAGTTTTTTGGGGCAGAGCACCAGCACGCGCTCGTTGCGGAGTTCGAAATATTTAATGACCGCCAGGGCTTCGAAGGTTTTACCGAGACCGACGCTGTCGGCGAGAATGCAGCCGTTGTAGGCGAGTATCTTGTTAATGGCGCCTTTGACGCCGTCCTTTTGGAAGGTGAAGAGCATCTTCCAGACGCTGGATTCCAGCAGGGTGGTTTGTTTGAGTGAGTCATCGACTTCGCCCGCGCCTTCGAGTTCATCGCGGAAAATGTGAAACAGGGTGAGGTAGTAGATGAATTCCGGCGCGTGGTTGGCGTAGAGGCGCTCCAGGTGGCGCAGGACCTCCTCTTTCACATCTTTGGTCAGGGTGTCGTCCTTCCAGACCTCCTCGAACCAGGCGAGAAGGTCCTGGCGGTCGCGGTCGGAATCGACGATGAGGTTCAGCTCGATGTTGTTGCCGCTGGAGCGGAACCCCAGTCCGGGCACGGTGAAATTGGAGCTGCCGAGAATGGCGCTGGAGGCGTTGCCGTTTTGGATGTGATAGGCTTTTCCGTGCAGGAAGCCGGATTGGCGAATGGAACGGATCTCGACTTGATCCCTGATCCAGTCGGCGCAGGCCTTGGCGGCGGGCCGCTGGGTGAGGGCGTGGGCCAGTTCCAGCCCGTCCTCGGTGAGCCGGAAATTCTTTTTGGCGTCCTTGTCGGCATCGATTTCGGAGACAAAAGAGGGTTCGCCGAAGAGAAAGCGTAGTTTTTGAGCGGCTTCGAGTTCGGGGCGGAGGGCCTCGAAGGCGCTGACGGTGAAGTAGGCGGAGGTGAAGGAGAGCTTGCTGTCCGGCTGGATTTGGGCGCGGAGGAAGTCTCCCACCGTTCCCCGGGAGGGGCGGTTGTCTTTCAGGCTGCTGGACATAATGTGTTTCCCGGTTGCTTGGTCATTCTGCCTTAAATGGCTATACGGGAATACGGCTATGTCAATGCTGGATGCGGCGCGGGGATGCTCTCATTTTTTCCGATGTTCGGAAAAGATCTTCTCCGATTTTCCGATGTTCGGAAACAGGCTTCGGCGGCTGGGGGTCTGTTTATTCAGGAGCCAAATCAAGAATCCAGACGGCTCCGCGGGGTTTCCAGCCCTGGGGGGGATCCTGTAGGGTGGAGGCGGGGATCCAGATGACGGGGCGGTCGCTGAGGGTGGCTTCGAGGAAGGCTTCGAAGTCGGCGGGGCGGAGGAGGGTGATGCCGGGGAGATTGTTGATGTGCTGTTTCCATTGGACGGCGTAGAGGGCCATGCTGTCTTCGACGACGATGGTGCCGTCGGGGGCGGCGGCGGCGACGGCTTCGGCGGCGAGGCGGGCGGCGGAGGTTTCGGTGACGGTCCAGGGGTGGAAGAGGTAGTCGGCGTCGTCGCGGTGGGGTTTGTGGCGTTCGAAGGGGCGGAGGAGTCCGGTATTGCGGATGAGGGCGGGCGCGGCGGCGTAGAGAAGGGGCTGCAGGAGGAGGAGGGTGACGGCGGCGCGGCGGACCAGGGGGCGGGCGAGACGGTCGTATCCGAGTCCGGCGAAGAAGGCGATGAGGGCCATGGCGGGGATATAGAAGGTGTATTGGTCGATGACGTTGTAGCGGAGGACGAAGAGGCTGTGGATGAGGAAGAGGGCGAGGATCGGCGCGGTTTGCCGGGCACGGCTACGAATGCCCAGTACCGCAAAGATCAGGGGGAGGAGGGGAAAGCTGAGGAGGACGAAGGCGAGGGTGGTGGCGGTGTAGATCCAGACGGGGGTGGTCGCGAGAACGGCGTCACTGAAGCTGTGGCCGAAGAGGGCGGAGTAGATGACGGGGAGGACGCGTTGTTCCCGCAGCATGGTGCGGAGAATGAGGGCGGTGTAGGGAAGGGACCCGGAGAGCCAGAGGCCGGCTGCGCGGATGCCGAGGGCGGGGGTGACCTGTTTTCTTTGCAGTTGAAGAAGGAAGAAGGTTCCGAGGACGGCGAGTTCGAGGAGTGCGAGGTTGTGGTTGGCCCAGGAGAGGCCGTTGGCGAGGCCGATGAGGAGCCAGGCGTCGGGGTCGGTCCGCAGCTTGAGGAGTCCGTAGACTTGAAGCATGAGGAGGGCCGCGCTGAGGGTGTAGACTTCCGGGAGGCCGGAAAAGCGCCAGAAGGTGTGGGCGAGCATGAGGCTGAAGGCGGCGTAGAGGGCGGCGCGACGGTTGTCGGTCGCGAGGCGGACACAGGCGTACACGAGGCCGACGGTGACGGCGCCTGCGAGGGCGCTGACCCCGGTAACGGCCCAGGGAATGTTGCCGGGAAAGATGCGGACGGCGAGCTGGCCGAGGAGAAAATGAAGGGGGTGGACGAGGGCGAGGCCCCAGTCGTTTTCGAGGAGTCCGAGGCCGATGCGGAGGGTGAACTGGCCGGAGTCCTGCCATTGAATGGTCCGGGAGCCGGTGAAAAAATAAAGGATGAACGCGGTGACGCCCACTCCGGCTGCGGGAGGCAATCGGCTGAAGATTTTTTTCATGAGTTGTGGTTGTCGAGCGCGGCCCGGAGCTTGTGCGAAATTTCAGCCACAGAAAAGGGTTTTTGAATAAATGAAATGTCCGTGCAGATAATTCCGTATTTGGTCATGGTTTCATTGGTGTAGCCGGACATATACAGTGTTTTCAGGCCTGGGCGCAGGGCGGTGAGTTGCCGGGAGAGTTCTTTGCCGTCCATATCGGGCATCACCACATCGGTGAGAAGGAGATCAATGTCGTACTGGGAGTCCTGTGCAAAGGCCAGGGCTTCGAGTGGAGAGGCGGCGGTGTTGGTTTTATAGCCGAGTTTGTTGAGGGTGAGTTCGGTCATCTGGAGAATCATCGGTTCATCTTCAACGATTAAAATGGTTTCATCGCCCTTGAGAATGGGCTGCGAACCCGCTTTTTCTTTCCGCGGTTCGGAGGTGGAATGGTGCCGGGGCAAATGAATTTTGAAGCAACTTCCGATTCCGGGCTCGGACTCGAGGGTGATGAAGCCTTTGTTTTGGAGGACGATTCCGTGCACAGTGGCCAGACCGAGGCCGGTTCCTTTGCCTTCGGCTTTGGTGGTGAGGAAGGGCTCAAAGATTTTCTCCCGAAGCTCCGGCGGAATCCCGGTGCCGTTGTCACGGACAGAGAGTTTTACATAATCACCGGGCTTGGCTCCCGGAATCGATAAGGCCGCTGCGGATCTGATGGACACATTTTCTGTCTGAATGAGGATTTCGCCCTCGTTCTCAATGGCGTCGCCAGCGTTGACACAGAGGTTGGCGAGGAGTTGGTCCACCTGGCCGGGATCAATGAAAACCGGCCAGAGGTCTTCCGCAAGACTCCACTCCAGTTTAATCCGTTCACCGATGAGGCGGCGGAGCATTTTCATCATGCCCTGGAGCGTTTCGTTCAGGTGGACTTCCCGGGGCTCAATGTTTTGCTTTCGGGCGAAGGCGAGGAGTTGGCGGGTAAGGGTGGAGGACCGTCTGGCGGCATCCCGGATTTCGAGCAGGGTGTTTTTCAGGGTCGGGGAGGGGTTTTGAAAATTGAGCGCCATTTCGGAGTTGCCCAGAATGACTTGAAGGGTGTTGTTGAAGTCGTGGGCGACTCCGCCGGCGAGCCTGCCGATGGATTCCATTTTCAGGGCCTGATTGAGTTGCTGCTGCAATGTGTTGTGTTCCTCTTCCGCGAGTTTGCGGGAGGTGATGTCCCGGGCGGATGCGTAGAGGAGGTCCCCGATGGCGCGGGCGCGGAGTTCAAGCCAGCGGAGGTTGCCGTCGGCGTGTTTCATTTGCACGGTGAGGTCGAGGCTGTGCTCGCTGTTCGCGGCGGAGGAGAGAAACGCGAGCACGCCGGCGTGGTCCGCCTCGGGGATGAAACTCAGAATCGGGGTCCCTGCAAGGTCTTCCGGCTTATGCCCGGTTATGCTGCTCCATTCGGGATTGGTTTCGATGAGGATGCCATCCTTTGAGAGAATGCACAGCATATCGAGACTGGACTGAAAATAGCTCTCCAGTTCTTCGGTCTTGGTTTGCAGAGCGCGCATGGCCTGCTCCCGTTCGGTGTTGTCGGCGATGACGAGTCCGAAGCGGAGTCCGTGCAGGGGGTATGCTGTCAGGTTGAGGTGTTGGTTGGTGCCGGTGGTGGTGATTTGCAGTGTTTGCCCCTCACCGGTTCGAATAAGCTTGGAAAACTGTTTCAGGACGGAAGGTTTGGCTAAATCGGGAAACATTTCGGATGCGAGGTTGCCGGCCAGATGATGCCGGGTTTGATGAAGAATTTCCGCTCCTGCAGGGTTTGCGCTGAGAATTCGAAGATCCAGCGGTGTGCCGTCGACATCGCAAATCAGTTCCAGAGAATACACACCGTTCAGTGAATTGTCGACAAGCTGACGATATTGACTTTCGCGGTGCAAGAGGCTTTCTCTGTTTTTTTTTCGTAATACGGTCCCGGTAAGAAGGGTGGTGAAGACCTTCAGCATTGAAATATGGTCATTCTGCCAGATCCGGGGGCATTGTACGGCATCGAAACCGATGCAGCCGATGCACTGCCGCGCCTCATCCCGCATCGGGAAATACAGGATGGATTTAATTTCCTGCCGAATTAATTCCTGTTTTTCCAGACCCGCCTCCGGCGGCAACGCCATGATGTCCGGGAAATGAATGGGTTCCAGTGTCTTCAGTTGTTTAAACCACCAGGGCAGCGCGGACTCGGGAACATCCTGAAGGAACTCTATCTGGGCACTGATGCCGGGGGCGCACCATTCGTGGGTATTGGTCAGTAGGTTTTTTTCAGGATCAAAGTCAAAAAGACAGCATCGGTCCACAGCGAAAAACTCTCCGAGTTGTCGGAGCGTGCTGTGGATTTGATTGTTCCATTCCTCGTCGGGGATGTTGACAACCTCGGCGGAAACGCGGTTGATCAGTTCCAAAAACCGCATGTAGTTCGTCCGGATTTCCTCTTGCGTCTCCTGTTCTGTGATATCGTCGGCGATTTCGAGGAATCCGTGAAAGGCCCCTTCCGTGTCCTTCAGGGGGACGCTTTTGAGTCTGAGTGTCCGGAACCCTTTGCTGGTGCGGACATGACGAAAAAATTCGCTGTTTTTCTCCCCTTTAAGGTCTCTGTGTTTTCGGCACTCGGGGCAGGGTTTTGTCCGGGGGGGATCATTAAAGACCTGGTAGCATTTCTGCTGTTTGCCGGAATTCAGTCCGGGGAACCATTCCTGCATCCGCACATTGCTCCGAATCACATTCAGATCGGGATCCAGAAGACTCACGCCGTAGGGCAGGGAGTTGCTGAGCAGTTCATAGGCGTCCACGTCGGTCAGAGTTTTCGGCTCTGATGCGGATTTTTTGAAAAGTGCGCGGAGACGTTTCATAAAAAAGGCAGGAATGCTAAGCGCATCCTGCCTGTTTCTTTGTGGCTTGAAAAGCGAAAAGCTTTTCTTTCGGAGTGGAATTCGGCTCAAAGGTAGTCAATGATATCCCGCCAGTCATCGACGAGACTGTATTTCAGGGGTTTCTCATCACCGGGATTTTCCAGAAGCTCATTGTTAAACGCGGCCTGCAGATGGTCACGAAGCGCCCGTTTTTTGATTTGTATCGCTCCCTCCTGTTGTTTTTTGACCAGAGCGGCCACGAGGTCTTCGAGGGTCAGCGGGGTTTTCAGCACGTTTTCGAGCAGCTCAAGAAACGCGACCGGCGGCGGGTTGGCCTCTTCGTCGATTTCCAGCGGGTCGATGTCATCGACCGACAGGGGTTCTTCGGGGGCCGCAGGCTCATCAGCGCTGTTTTCTTCGGTGTCGGAGGCTTCACCGGCATCGTCCTCGGCGGAGTCGGATTCTTCTCCGATCATGTCCACCGCGTCCAGAAGCGGATCAATTTCCACATCGTCATTCTCATCGGTTTCTTTCGGGTTCCGCCGTTCGGAGCGGGCGGGGGTTTCCTCTTCGTCGTCATCCTCGGTGTTGATATCCTCGCCGGGGAGGAGGACGTGGCTGGAATTGCCGCGTTCGATCAGTTGGATGAGTCCTCGGTTGGCGGCGTCGACCACGAAATCTTTGAATTTGCGCATGGGCCGGCCGTCTTTGTCTTTCAGACGGGTCTCGTCGAAGCGGCGGATGCGTTTGCGCATGCGTTGCTTGAGGGAGGTGAGCAGAACCCGGTTGCCGCGGCTGCGGCTTTTGGTGACTTCCTCGACGAGCACGTCGAAGGGGTCGGGGGATTCCGAGGTCTCTTCCCGGTTCTGCTGTTGCGCGCGGGCCGGGCGGCGGGCGGGAGAGCCGCTGGTTTTGCCCCAGACAAAGGTGTCGTCCGCGAGGGAGCCCAGACGGTCGAGGGCCGCCTGATCAGGACCGGCCACGAGCACCTGAAATCCGGCGCGGCGCAGATAGGCGGCGGCGAGCGCGAGGCGATTGACCTCAATGCCGGCGAGCAGGAACTGGTTGACGTTCGGGAAGGAGCAGATGAATTCGTGCAGACGGGCGGTGAGTCCGGTGGTCAGCGCGGCGGAGCCGTCCGAGGTGGCGGGAAGGACGGTCACCAGGGCGCCGTTTTGGCTGAGGGTGTTGACGAAGCGCTCGGGCATGGCCGCATCGGCGATCATTTCGGTGTGAACCACCCGTTCGCTGTCGCTGATTTGGTTTTGCAGAATGCCGATATCTCCGGGGAGACCGTTGTTGGATTTTAAGTCATCCGCGGTTGCGGCAATAAAAATAGCTGTATCACTCATGTTCATATCATGGGTTCGGGGTAAAGTGCGGGGGTGATCGGTTCAAACGGAATCCGATCCCTTTTTCTCGCGGGACATTGTTATCTCTATGCGGTCTTTTCGGTTAACGCAATTTCAAATTGCGGAGTTCTTTCCATCGTTTTTGATCGGATGCGGCGGGAAATTGCGCCCAAAGGGCCTGTAAATCGCGGGGGGCGCGCAGTCCTTCGGGGGCGCGGGTTCCGACGAGAATCTCGTTATGACTCAGGGGCGGCTGGATGGCGCGGACGTGATCGAAGCACTCGCTGAAGGCTTTTCTGCCGGCCTGATGCACCTTGCGGTGTCCTCCGCCCAGCACGAAATTCATGATCAGACATCCGTCGGGTTTCAGGTGTTCCTGAAGGGCGCGGATGCCCGCAGTGGTGACGGGGGCGGGGCGTTCGACATCCGTGTCGCCGCAGCGGTAGAGGTCGTCGATGACCCGGTCAAAGCGGCGGGTGTCGCGTTGTAGAAAGGCGTAGGCGTCGTCCTGGATGATTTCGAGGTCCAGCTCGTCGATGGCCATGTGCGTCCGGGCGAGGCGGATCATGCCGGGGTCGATTTCCACGGCGGTCATCCGGGTGTCCGGCAGAAAAAAGCGAAGTTGACGGAGGACGGTTCCGCCGCCGAGGCCGAGCAACAGGAGGGATTCCGGAGGTGTGCGCCCCATGAGGGTCGCGGCGGTGATCGCGTCCCAGGCATGTCCGGTGAGGAGCAGGCGGGGGTGCCAGGTGGCGTGGGTGGCGCCGATGACATCAAAATCGATGGCTCCGTCGGCGCTTTCGATCACGTGAACGGTGTTGTAATCGGTGTGCAGAATTTCGATTTCGCGCGAGAATTCGTTCATCAGGGGACCACGCCATAGTCTTGTTCGAGTTGGTCAAAGAGCAGGTCGAGTTGAGCGTCGTTCAGGGCGCGGCGATAAAGGTGGAGTTCGGCGATGTAACCGTGAAAAGGCAGGTCCCGGTCCATGAGGCCGCCGAGTTGCAGGCTTTGAATCGCGGGGGAGGGGAGGGAGCCGGGTTCGGTGGGCTGACCGGAGAGGCGGAGGCGGTGCGGCCCGGCGCGGACCTGATCGCCCCGGGCGTCGCGACGAAAAGCGACGACAAAGGGGCGGTCGCGCTCCTGCCGGGAGAGGGTCAGCCGGGCAATGCCCCGGGGGGATTCGAAGACGAGGCTGCCGGGGAGCTGGGAGAGATGCCGAATCAGAAACCACTGATCTCCGGGACTGAGTGGATCGATTCCGGCGAGAATCTGGGGCGGGTGCTCTGGATCCGCGGGCAGGAACTTCGCAACGAGAATCAGGGTGAATTCAGGATGCCGGCCCGGGTTGATCATTGAAAAATACGGGGACCGGTCGAAGCGGATGGCGGGACGGTTGTTGAGCGCTTCGGGTTCAAGCACGGCGGGGCGTTCCGCCTGGACGGGCGTGAAAAATTGCTCGCCGTCCACCCAGCGCGGGAGCGGGCCGGGGGAGGAGATGTTGGCCACATGGAAAAAGTGGGTGCGGTCCCAAAGCGGGAGGGTGACCGCGGGTGTCTCGGACCCCGGTGTGGGCGCGGGGGTGGGCGTCGGGGCGGGGGTGGGTCTGGGCGTTGGCGCGGGTGTGGGCTCGGGCGGGGCCGGGGCCGGATCGGCGGCGGCCAGCGCGGATGCGGGGGTGGGTGTTGGCGCGGGAGCGGTTGGCGCGGCGCTTTTCTGCCGGGTCAGAATCATAATGAGAAACAGGGCCACCACCAGCAATGCGCCGGGCACGATGAAACGGCTCTGTCCGGAGACGTGTTTCGGGGGCGGTTCCTGCGGGCGGGACGCCTCAGGCGGACTGGAACGTTTTTTCTCCGCGAGTTCCACCGCGTCACGCACCTGGTCCAGAAGGTCGAACAGTTCGGGATAATCCGCGGGGCGCTTTTGGATGTTGCGGTGGAGCATCATCAAAATCAGCTCGGCGAATTCCGGAGTAAGATCCGGACGATATTGACGGGGATCGGGCGGGGGTTCGGTCTTCTTCCGGGTGAGGACGACCTCGTCATCGAGATCAAAGAAGGGCAGCTGATCGGTGAGCAGGTAAAAGAGGGTGGTGCCAAGACTGTAAAAATCGCTCCGGTGGTCCTCGGAATGCCCGAGAATGCGTTCCGGGGGCATATAATAAGGGGACGACCAGGTGTCGATGAGGTCGCTTTTTTCATGCTGGAAATGGGCGAGGCCGAAGTCGCAAAGTTTGGGCGTGCCCTCTTGATCGATGAGAATATTGCGGGGGGTGATGTCACCGTGCACGATTCCGCAGTGGTGTGTGTCGGCCAGACCCTGAATAATGCCCTCGGCGATTTCCAGGACACGCGGTTCGGAGAGACTGCCCCGCTGGGCGATCACATGCAGAAATTCCCCCTGCATGTGTTCCATGACCATGTACGGCTGTCCGTTGTGAATGCCGTATTCATACACGCGGAGCACATTGGCGGAGTTCAGGGCGGCGGCGGCCAGCGCCTCCCGTTTAAACGCTTCGACAAGCTCCTGATTTTTGCTGAGGACATAGGTGAGGATTTTGAGGGTGACATTCCGGCCCAGCAGGGGATCGTTCGCCAGATACAGCGCGCTGGTGACACTGTCACCCATGTGCCGTTTGAGCGTGTAATTTCCAAACGTCCCAGGGATTAGAACTTTATGCCGGCACTGCGGACAGGAGATCGACGTGAACGCTGTTGCATCGGCAATCGGAATCACCTCCCCGCAATGCGGGCAGTCCATTTCGTCATGAGGATCGAGCAAAATATTCTGCATGCCTGAAAAATGGTACCCCGGGCGGGACTCGAACCCACCGCCTCAGGATTAGGAATCCTGCGCTCTGTCCTGATGAGCTACCGGGGCACTGTGTTTTTTCTCCTTAGATGGTGTCCTTTGATTAGGCAAGACAGGATAGTTCCCTTTTTTGCTTTTGGCTGACCCGGATTTCGGATAGATTTTCCCGGATCACCCACTTGGAGGTCTTTCATGACATGCCGACTTCTTATCTTTATGACGCTTTTGAGCACATTTCTTGCCGCCGAAACCCCGGTTGAATTCACGGTATCGATCCAAACGCCCCATCCCGGCTACCGCCTGGAAATTCTGCGAATTGACCAGGTGGAGGACCGGACACTGGTGCTGGCCCGGATTCACGGGCCGGAAGATGAGGGGATGATGTTTCCCATGGTGATTTCGGTGATTTCGGATACGGTCTGGGTTGAGGAGGCCCTGCCTGAGCCGGAGGTGATGGTGGTCGGAAAAACCTGGGGCTGGGGCGATGAGCCGGATATCGGTTCTGAAGAACGCTATGCGGACCGCTTTCCAGACGCGGAATCGGTTCCGTTTGTGCGCACCCCTCCGGACCGGGAATGATTTTTTTTTAGAACCCTTACTGTTTGGAAACATATGATCATGATGGATTTTCTATATAAATTGGGTGTGGTTCCGGTTGTGGCCATTGAAGACGCCGCGCACGCGCTTCCGCTGGCGGACGCGCTGATCGCCGGTGGTCTGCCGGTCGCGGAGATCACCTTCCGCACTGCGGCCGGGGCGGAGGTGATCGCCGCGATTGCCAAAGATCGGCCGGAGATGCTGATCGGCGCGGGAACGGTGCTCAGTCCCGAACAGGCGATGCGGGCCAAGGCCTGCGGCGCTCAGTTTGCGGTCGCGCCCGGATTGAATGCCGATGTGGTCCGGGCCGCTTTTGATGAGGAACTGCCGTTCTTTCCCGGGGTGATGACTCCCACAAACGTGGAGACGGCCCTGAGTCTGGGCTGCCGCCAATTGAAATTTTTCCCGGCCGGCCCCGCGGGCGGCGTGCCGATGCTGAAGGCTTTGACCGCCCCTTACAAGCACATGGGGGTCAAGTTCATGCCCACCGGCGGAGTGACGATCGACAACCTGGCCGAGTATCTGGCGGTGGAGTCCGTCACGGCGGTCGGCGGCACCTGGATTGCCGCGACCGACGCGATCCGCGCCGGAGACTGGGCTGGAATCACCGAGCGCGCCCGCGCGGCGGCCGATGTGGTCAAGCGGGTGCGGGGGGCGGGCAACTGACCTGCGGGTCAGTCGAAATGCAGGGTGCCGATGTCGGTGCGGAATTTCGCGCCGTCAAAATGAAGCTTCGCTAATTCGCTGTAAGCGGAGTCGCGGGCGGATTCGCGGGTGTCGCCGGTGGCGGCCACGGCCAGGACCCGACCGCCGTTGGTTTCGAAACCACCGTCAGCCCGTTTGCGGGTTCCCGCGTGATAGACCCGGCCGGCTCCGAGGGTGCCCAGACCGGAAATCACATCCCCGGAACCGGATGCGCGGGGGTAGTCGCGGGTGGCCATGACCAGGCAGACGCTCCAGCCTTCATGGAACTGAATCAAGTCCGGCTTGATGGAGCCTTTGGCGGCGCGGAGGAGGAATTCCGCAAAATCCCCCTCGATCAGCGGCAGGACGGCCTGGGCCTCGGGGTCGCCGAAGCGGCAGTTGAATTCCAGCACTTTGGGGCCCTGTTCGGTTAGAATAATGCCGAAGTAAAGAAATCCGCGGTAGTGCAAATCGTCTTTCACCAAACCGGCCAGCGTGGGATCGATCACCTCGCGCTGGATTTGTTCGATGGTTTCGGGGGGCAGAAGGCGGCGGGAGGCCACCGCGCCCATGCCGCCGGTGTTGGGGCCCTCATCGTTGTTTTTGAGACGCTTGTGGTCGCGGGCGGGGGTGAAATAGAGCGCTTTGCCGTCACTGACCGCGCAGATCACCGAGACCTCCCTGCCTTCGAGAAATTCCTCCACAAAGACCTGATCCTCGCCAAAGAGCTTTTGGGTGAAGACCATGTCGATGAATTCTTCGGCCATGTCGGCGTCGGTGCAGACCGCAACGCCTTTGCCCGCCGCGAGACCGTTATATTTGAGGACGGTGGGATAGCCGGTGATGGCGGCGCGGCAGGCCCCGGCGGAATCCACCACGGTGAACGCGCCGGTGGGCACGTTGTGGCGGGTCATGAATTCTTTGGCGAAGATTTTGCTGCTTTCCAGTTGTGCGGCCTGTTTTGGCGGTCCGAAGCAGGGAATTCCGGCGAGATGGCAGGCGTCTGCCAGCCCTTGAGCGAGCCAGGCTTCTTCGCCGGCCACGCAAAGATCGATGTCGTTTTTTCGCATCCAGGCGACCAGCGCCGGAATGTCCGGGATGTTCGAAAGCCGGGTCGCGACATCGGCCATGCCCTCGCTGCCGGGGCATGCGAACACCTGCGGCCGGGACGGGGATTCGGTCAGGGCGCGCGCGAGGGCGTGTTCACGCCCTCCTTTTCCCACCAAAACGATCTTCATATACGGTCTCCAATCAATGTGTGCCCGCGGGTTAAAGCCCTTTGGATCTCAGAAAGTCGTAGCTGGATTTAAGGCAGTCGAACGGATCCCGATAGCACTTGTCCTGTTCAACGGCGTACCAACGCACACCGGCCGCCGCGCCGGCGGAAATGATGCCGTCCCAGTCCAGATTCCCCTCGCCGATCGGTGCCATGCGGGTGTCATTTTTCCCCTCGATGACTTCCTTGTCTTTAATATGAACGACGGGGACACGTCCATGGCACCGTTCGAGGATACGGGCGCAGTTAAAGCCCGCGTGTTCGATCCAATAGAGGTCCAGTTCCAAAAACAGATCATCCCCGCCCTCGTCGATCAGGATGTCCTCAGGGCAGGGGCCGCCGCGCTCTGTGCGGAAAAATTCGTGACTGTGATTGTGATGGGCAAAGCGGATCCCCGCGGCTTTGAGGGTGGCAATGACCGACCGTGCTTCCTGGAGAAAATCGCGGTAGCGCTGGACATTTTCGGGAATTTGAGTGCCGATCCCTCCAATGGCGGCAAAATCGCAGCCCAGGGTCTGATGAAACTCGATTTCAGCCTCCGTGTGATCGCGAAGGTTATCCCAGGGACGGTGGGTGGCGATGCAGGTGAGGCCGTGATCATCCAGCATCCGGCGGGCGAGCGCGGCATCCACTTCAGGAGCGTCTCCATTCATTGCGCCCACTGCGGAAACCTGAACGGCGGTGTACCCGATTTCGCGGATGCGTCGCAGGGTTTCGGCGAATTCTTTCGCGGTTCGAGTGAACTCCCGCACGGTGAAAAGTTGAACTGCAAGTTTGTCCGTCATTATTATATGTCTCCTGTTTATTGAAATTCACATCTCTCTGAGAGAAAACCCCTTAAATTTTCAAACCATGAATGTCAAAGGCCTTTTGGCGGGGACTGACCCGGATTTTTGAGGGAATTCCCGAGGGAGTGTGTGGCCGCGAGTTCTTTTTTCAGATGCCGCCAGGTCCAAAAGAGGTAGGCGAGAGTGAGCAGGGCACCGGACCAGACGGAGGCGAGGGAGCCGAACCAGATGCCGAGGTGGGAGGGAGTGAGACGGCCCATGAGGAAGGGGACAAGGAGCAGGGGCATGAGGAGCTGCCGGAAGAGTCCCATCCAAATGGCGAAGTGGGGTCGCTGGAGTCCCTGCAGTGTCGAGGTGGCGGTGAAGAGGATCACAAAGGCGTAAAAGGTGATCATTGAGATGCGCAGAATGGTGGTGCCGATGGCGATAACCTCCGGATCGCTGGAAAAGAGCCCCATCCAGAAAGGGGCGAAACCGGCCACAACCGGGGCTCCGACGAGATAGATCACGCCGCCGAATTTGAAGCAGGTGAACAGGGTTTCGCGCAGGCGGTCCAGGCGGCCGGCACCGTAGCTGTGTCCGGCCAGGGTCATGGCGGCGGAATTGAGGCCGATGGTGGGGAGCAGCGCCATTTGCTCGATGCGCATGGCGGTGCCGAAGGCGGCGAGCACCTGGGTGCCGAGGGTGCCGGCGAAGTAGGTGAAGACAAAGATGCCCACGGTGATGGTGAGCATATTGAGTCCGGCGGGAAATCCCTGACCGATGAGGCGTTTCTGCGCGCGCCGGCGGGGATGGAGATGGGCGAACCCGCTGGGCGGAATCAGCCCGGCGCGGACGGTGGTGATCCACAGATAGAGCGTGGTGAGCCCCTGGAGCAGCACGGTGGCGCGGGCGATGCCCGGAAAGCCCATGGTGGGCAGGCCGAAGCCGCCGAAGACGAACCAGAGATCGAGAACAATGTTGGCGAAAAAGCCGAGGATCAGCGAGTCGCGGAACGGCCGGGTGTTTCCCCGGGCCATGAGCATGCCGTTGAAGGTTGAATTGAGCACAAAAAACGGGGTGGCCCAAAAGAGGGTGCGGATGTAGCTCAGCGCGAGTTCGGCAGTGATGCCGCTGATGCCCAGGATCCGGAACAGGGTCGGGGCGCTGAACCAGCCAACAACGCCCGCGGACAGGCTGGCCCAGGTGCCGAAAAAGAGACTTTGACCGGCCAGCTCACGGGCGGTGGCCTCGTCCTCGCGGCCGAGCGCGTGACTGATCAGCGCGTTGGTGGCCGACTGGGAGCCGTGGGCGACGGCGATAATCAGGAAAAACACCGGAAACGAGGCCGTGAGCGCGGCCAGGGCCTCGGTGGAGATCCGGCCCGCCGCCCAGGTGTCCACCACATTGTACATGGTCTGAAAAAACATGCCGACACTCACCGGCACCGCGATTTGGCGGACCAGTTTGGGAATCGGCTCACGGATCAGCGGATTGGTGGTTTCAGGAAGCGGCAGGGACATCCCCGCCCTCCTATCCCGCAACGGCGGGATGTCAAACTTCAGGTGAACCCGCGAAATATTTTAAAAAGAGCTTGATTTCCTGAAATCTATTTTTACTTTGTGCTGTAAAGTTTAATCAATCCTTCAGGAGTGTCCTATGTCTGTTCGTGTGCTGTTCAAATTGTTGGTGTTGGGTGGCTTGAGTCTGGGGTTGCTGATTGCTTTGGCGGCGATCGGAGGTGTGGTGCACGAGCGAAAGATGCTTCAGATCGGGGTGGAGCGTGAGATCAGTGAAAGCTTCGCGGGCGAGCAGCAGGTGCTTGGGCCGCTGCTGGTGCTGCAGGTGGAGGACCGGTGGACGGTGTCCGAGCGGCATTCGGGTTCGCAGGAGATGCGGGAGGTGGCGCGGTCGGAAACGCGATCGGTGACGGTATTTCCGGAGTCGCTGGAGGTGGACACGGCGGCGGAGGTTGAGGAATTGTCGCGGGGAATTTTCAAGGCCAGGGTGTTTCAGTCTGTTTCGGAGATCCGCGGGGAATTCCGGTTGCCCGTGCTGTCGGAACTGCAATCGGTGGAGGGGCGTGAGACGCGGTTTCTCAATGCCCGGGTTGTTTTGGGGATTGAGGATATCCGGGGGCTTTCTTCGGTTCCGCGGTTTGTTTTGGGGGAGCGCGAGGCGGTCTGGGCCTCGGGGACGGGGATGACGCTTTCGGGGATTCAGGCTCCGCTGGAATGGGAGCCGGGAGAAAAGGCGGTGAAAACGCCGTTTGAACTGGATTTGGAGATTCACGGGATGGGGGCGCTGTTTGTGACACCGGCGGGCGCGGAAAACCGGATCCGCATGCAAAGCGCCTGGCCGCATCCAAGCTTCACGGGCAATTTTCTGCCAGCGTCGCGCCGGGTGAGTGCCGAGGGGTTCGAGGCGGAGTGGCGGGTGAACGGTCTGGCGAGCAATGTGCGTCAGCAGGTGCAGGGGGGAACGGCACTGTCCCGTCTGCAGCGTTTGGGGGTTCGTTTTATTGATCCGATCACTCCATATCCGCTGACGAACCGCGCGGTGAAATACGGGTTTCTGTTTATCGGGATCACCTTCATCTCGTTTTTTCTCTATGAAATCATCGCGGCGCTGCGGATTCATCCGATTCAATACAGCTTTGTGGGCTTTGCCCAGGCGTTGTTCTTTCTGCTGTTGCTGGGATTGTCGGAGCATATCCGTTTTGGGTTGGCCTACGGGGTGGCCACGGCGGCCACCTGCGGATTGTTGGGGGTGTATGTGGCCGCAATTCTGAAGAGCCGGGCCCGGGGTGTCACCTTTGCGGGATTAATGCTGTTTCTGTACGGGTCGATGTGGGGGCTGCTTCAGTCGGAGGATCACGCGCTGGTGGCGGGGTCGGTGCTGCTGTTTGTCCTGCTGGGGTCGCTGATGTGGCTGACCCGGAAGGTGGATTGGTATGCGCTGACTTCGGCGGCTCCGGGAGAGGTGAAAGGAGAGAGGTGACGAGTGACGAATGGGGGGGCCGCCGCATCGGCAGGGGCGCAGGGGGTCTTCCCCGTGTCCCCAACCCCCAACCCAAATCCCTCGACCGACCCGTCACCTCCGACGGGTCGGTCTTCTTTTAGCAACCCCGCGAAAGGAAATCTTATGAACCGATGCAACCTCCTCCTTCACTGCGGAGCCCACAAAGTGGACCGCGAAGAACTGCCGCAGGTGACGATGTCCCGGCACACCGCCACCTGACAACCGATCCCCCACTACAACCTGCTCAACCTGGTCGAAAACACTCTCCCCAGGTACGGAATGCGGGTGATTGATAAGATTTAACTAGTAAAATTACTTTTTCGTTGCCCGGGGGGAGTGTATGCGATATGAAAGGATTGCCGTGTGTATTCTTTTTAAATGATTCCGCCAACGTTCCGATTAGAATGAAGAAAAAAACACTTAAAATTCAGATGGATTGTTCCGGTCCCGCCTTCGACAACGCAACGTTCACCCTTTGTGAATCAATATGAGCTTTCGTTCTATACTTCTGGGCTTTCTTTTGGGGCTGTTCATGGCCACCTTCACCTATTTCAACGATCAGGTGGTTGAGAACACGTTTCTGATTGGTAATTTTCTGCCGGTCGGTGTGTTCGGGGCGGTGTTGCTGTTGCTGATGCTGGTGAACCCGCTGCTGGCATCGGTTCGCGCAAGCTGGGCGCTGAAAGGCGGGGAGATCGCGATCATCACCGCCATGGGGCTGGCCGCATGCGCCTGGCCGGGGTCCAACTTTTTCCGGGTGTCCACCGGGGTCACCGCCATGCCCCGTCATCTCATTCATTTCAACAGCAGTTGGCAGTCGAACCATCTGATGTCCTATGTGCCGGGCGCCTCCGATGAGCTGGCGCAGGGGCATGTCACCGACTGGAGACATTTTGCCGGGGTGATCCGGGACGCGGACGCGGGTTCAGCAACGCCCGCCGGCACGCTGAAGTCCTGGATGCTTCCGGAGGAAAGAGGGGAGTTCAGCCGCGCGGCGGAGATGGAACTGGTGTCGGCCAACGCCGCCCGTCAAATGACGATGACGCTCAACCGCCTTCTGGGTCTGGGGGCGCGGTGGGACAGCACGGTTCTGGCCGGGGAGAGTGGGGACTCCTCCGAGGGACTCAGCGAAACCGCGCGGCTTTCATTAAACCGGCGGCGGCTGGTTCAGGCGTTTCCGGATCTGGTTCTGCCGCCTCCCCGGGGCTTGCCTATTCTGCTGGACGTGCGGGAACACCGCGAGACGGCCTTAACCCCCTTGCTGGAGGGACGTCCGCCGGATGCGCGTCTTTCCGTTTTCCAACTGCCCTGGCGTGTCTGGGCTCCCACCATCCGCGTCTGGGGCACCGTGGTGCTGGCGCTGGGTCTGGCCACAGTCTGTATGGCGCTGATTGTGCACCGTCAATGGGCCAACAACGAGTTGCTGCCTTATCCCGTGGCCCGGTTTCTGGAGGAAACCCTCGACCGTCCCGACGGTCAGCGCTGGCCGCGCATCCTCCACAATAAATTTTTCTGGATCGGCTTCGGCCTCATTTTTCTTTTCCATTTGCAAAACGGCATTGCCACCTGGTTTGAAGTGATTCCCAGTTTCCCGAACCGCATTGATTTCAGTCCGCTGGCGACCTTGTTTCCGAACGCGCGCCGCGTCCCCCGGGCCATGCAGGGTCTTTTCTCTTTCGGGGTGATTCCCTCCGTGATCGCCTTCGCCTTTTTTCTGGATTCCCGCACCTCGCTGTCCCTCGGTCTGACCAATTTATTCTGGACGATGTTCGGTTCGGTTCTCATCGCCAACGGGGTGATGGTGGGTTCCAGTTACATGGGCGGTGAAAACGGACCGCTGCTTCGCTTCGGGGCCTTTCTGGGATTCGGGCTGATGATCCTGTACACCGGCCGCCGCTACTACAGGGAAGCTCTTTTAGAAACGGTGGGATGCAAAGGATCCCGCCCGCTGCCCGGCTACGTGGCCTGGGCCGGCCGCGGCATGGCGCTGGGCGTGGGCCTGTCGATCTACGGACTCCACGCGGCCGGCCTGAATTTTTTCTGGTCCCTGATTCTGACAGCGGTCTGTCTGAATGTTTTCCTGGTGATGGGACGGATTGTGGCGGAAACCGGCGCCTTTTTTCTTCAGCCGCAATGGCTGCCGATCGGCGTGTTCACCACCCTGTTCGGCATGGAGGCCATCGGCCCGACGCCCTACATTGTCATGGCCCTGTCCAGCGCCCTGCTGGTGGGGGATCCCCGGACCACCCTGATGCCTTTCCTGCTCAACGGCCTGAAGCTGGGGGATGTGGCCGCCAACAAGGACAAGCCCGCCACCGGCCGCCTGGGAATCCTGCTGCTTCTGGTGGTGGCGGGATCTTTTGTTGCGGCGGGAGCCACGACCCTGTGGTTTCAGTACAACCGCGGCGTGAGCGGCGACATCTGGGCGAATCAGTCCCTGCCGGCCATGTCCTTTTTCAATCTCGACCGGGTGGTCGGAGAATTAACCGCCGGCGGGGAACTTTCCGCGGTGACACAGAACACCGCCAACCGGGCGGTTCCCGTGCCGTCGCCCGACAAAGGGGCGGTGATGTGGCTGTTGCTGGGCGGCGCGTTGGTGCTGATCTTCGCGATCGCCCGTCTGCGCCTGACCTGGTGGCCGTTTCATCCGGTGATTTTTCTGATTTGGGGCACGTATCCCATGGGGCTTTTCGGCG
The DNA here is from genome assembly GCA_020831625.1 of Verrucomicrobiota bacterium. Lineage (GTDB taxonomy): Bacteria > Verrucomicrobiota > Kiritimatiellia > SS1-B-03-39 > UBA6053 > PXAS01. The sequence continues at coordinate 32,558 of JAFIGD010000022.1, forward strand.
GCAGCTTTTTTCTGGGCTGGCTCATCAAGGAAGGAGTGGTGAAAACCTTCGGGACCCGCGGGTTTCATCTGCTCAAGCCTCTGATGGTCGGCATTATCTCCGCGGAGGTGCTTTCCGCGATCCTTTGGGGCGTTGTCTCCTGGATCTATTATCTGAACACGGGCCGCCCGCCCATCACCTACCGTATTTTTCCCGCATGAACGAACCCTGCACACTCCTGGAAACCTATGCCTGGATGGGCCTGCGCATCGCGGTGCCGGCCCATTGGGAACTGCGTCGTCACGGAATGAGCCCCGAAGCCGGAGCCCTGGTCTGGGTGGACCGGCACGCCCAGCGGCTCGAACTCCGCTGGCTGCGTCCGGAGAAAGAGCCGGACCCGGCGCGAATGGTCGAACACACCCGTGATGCGCTCAAAAAGGATCAGCCGGATCTCCATTTGTCCAATCTGCCCTCCGGTCTGCGCCCCTGGCAGGGGGTTCTCCACGGGCAGGAGCCGCGCATCTGTCAGACGGCCGCATATTTTCCCGATCACCGGGTCTTGCTGCAGCTGACCTTCAGTCTGGAGGGGGAGCGGGAGGCGCTGAACCGGCTTCTGCGTGAAATTCTGTCCTCGGTGGCGGTGGCGGAGGATCCGGCCCGGGCGACGCGCTGGCGGGCGTTCGGAATCGACTGCACGGTGCCGGAAACGTGGACGCTGCGGCGCGCGGAAATTCTTCCCATGGACGCGAGGCTTCAGTTTTCCTGTCCGAAACGCGGACGGCTTCAGCGTCAGAACACCCTGTTTGAAGTCCGCCGCCTCGGCATGGTCCGGGAATGGTTTGACGGCAATCTGGTGCGGTTCGCGGAAAGCCGCGCACTGGGGCCGGCACCGGAGATCCGGGCGGATATCAATGACGGCAAATCCATTTGGGTTGATTCCTCGCTGGGCCGGTTCCCGCTTCTGGGCGGATTCGGTCCCAAAGACCGGGAACAGTTGAAACTGTGGCACGAACCCTCCCAGAACGCCATGTTCATTCTCCGGCTTTTCAATCCCGGTTCCGGTGTTCACCGGATCGACGATGTGCAGGTTGCCGGTGTGCCCTGCGCGTCCCCGCTTCCGGCGGAGCAGCAGCCCTCGAGAATCACGAATATGCCGATTCTGGAAGCCCTGCCGGTTCGGAATCAGGCGGTGAGCTTTGTGCGGGAAGGGCAGGGTGGCATCCTCCGCGCCCCCGTCCGGCCGCGGTGGTGGACCCGCGCGCCTTTCACCTGGTTTTTCCCTTTCCGCGACCGCCGCGGTTTCGGCCTCGACGGCTTCGGTCTCGAAGTGTGGAAGGCCTGCGACGGAGAGCGCACCGTGGAAAATATTTGTGAACAATTCGCCCGCCGACACGGCATCACCTTCCAGGAGGCCCGGGTGGCGGTCTGTCAGTTCCTGGAAGTGCTCACCCGCCGTGAGCTGCTCGTGATCCATGTGCCAAAGGAGTGTCTGGAAGCCTCATGAAAGAAATCGTCGCCAAAGACCAGGTCGATCTGGGATCCGCCCGCTGCGTGCAACTGGCCTTCGCGGGCATGGTGTTCCGGCTGTTCCGGTCCCTGATCACCGTGGCCATTCTCGGCATGGCAGTGGCCTTTCTCGCCCACATGCTGGCCTACAGCGTCATGTCCGGCGAAAGCGTCCGCCGCATTTGGCTCGAACTGGAGGCGGACCGCACCCTGGGTGTGCAGTTGCGCCGTCTGGAAAGTCCCGACCCCGCGGCTACGATTCTGACACATTGGCAGCGGCGCGACGACTCCCGCATGGCCGAACACCGCGCCTGGGCCGGCCTCAATGAGGCCGACGCCGCCGAGATTCAGCGGATTGCGGACGCGGTGCGGGTGTTTGAGCGGACCATTCACTCGTTCAGTCCCCGCCAACGCGCCATTCTCGCGGGGGACCGCGGCACCCTGGAATTGCTTAACGCCCTGGCGGATGCGTCCACCCGCGAGGCGTTTCTGGAGCGAAACCGGCAGTTGGAGCGAACGGTTCCCCTCGGAAGCGCGGAGGCGCTCACCCGGCTGGCGGAGGAGGACTGGCCGGCCCTGCAGAAGTCCCTGGCCCGTGTTCGCGCCGGGCATCTCCGCGCCACCGGGACCCTGGAGGCCTCCCTGTCGCCCCAAACCCTCGGCGAAACCCTCATCGCCACCCCCGGCCGGGTGGAGGAACTCGCCGCCGCGGCCGGCTTTGACCTTCAGGGAATGGATTTTCCCCGTCTCGCCGCGTTCGCCGGCGACGCCCGGCTGCAGCGGCGGATCGAGGAGACCCTGGGCTCCATGGTGATCCGCCGCGCTCTTTCCCGAAGCCTGAATGTCCCGGTCGCTGACGTGCACAACCTCCGTCTGCTCACCTGGCTGGCGGACAGTCCCGGCCACGCCGAGGAATTTGACGCGTTACTGGCGGAGGCGGAGGCGTTTGAGCCTCTGGGCGCGGCGGATGTACACCGGGTGGCCGCCCGGGCGCTGCATGTGCGCCGCCTGCAGCGTCTGGTGCCCGAAGCGCCCGATCTCGATGCGGCGGACAGCCTGTTCGGACTGGACACAAGCGCCCGCTGGCTCATCCTGCTGGCCTTTCTCGTCTGCGTCATCGGCGTGGCCAACGCCATGCTCATGTCGGTCACCGAACGCTTCACCGAAATCGCCACCATGAAGTGTCTGGGGGCGATGGATAAATTTATTATGCTGATGTTTGTCTTTGAAGCCGCGATTCAGGGACTGCTCGGCGGCATCTTCGGGGCGGTGCTGGGTCTGGTGCTGGCCTGGATTCGGGGCGCGTCCGAGTTCGGCAACACCCTGGCGGTGGCCCCGGTCCTCGGAGCCGTGCTTATCGCCGCCCTCTCCGCCCTCGGGATCGGCATCCTGCTCGCGGTGCTGGCCGCCGTGGGTCCCTCTCTGGTCGCGGCCCGTCTCGCCCCCATGGAGGCCATGCGTGTTGAATAATTTTCGGAATGTAACCCTATGACCGTCCCCCAGCCCTCTCCACAAACCGACCCCGCCGAACGCCGCGCGGTGATTGTCCGCACGCTGAACCTTGAAAAGGTCTACGGCAGCGGGGACGCCGCGACCTACGCCCTCAACGGCGTGGACAGCGCCATCTACCGCGGCGAACTCATTGCCATCATGGGGCCCTCCGGTTCCGGAAAAAGCACCTACTTCAACATGATCGGGGCCCTCGACGCGCCCACCAAAGGCCGCATTCTCATCGACGAGGTGGACGTCGCCCAGCTTTCCGCCGCCGAACTCGCCTTTCTCCGCTGCCGCAAAATCGGCTACATCTTTCAGTCCTACAACCTTATCCGCTATATGACCGCGCTCGAAAATGTGACCGTGCCCATGACCTTCTCCGGCACTTCCCCCGAAGAGGCCCACCGCCGCGGCATGGAGCTGCTCGATCTCGTCGGCCTCGGCGAGCGCTGGCAGCACCGGCCCATCGAAATGTCCGGCGGTCAGCAACAGCGCGTGGCCATCGCCCGCTCTCTGGCGAACCAGCCGCAGATTCTCCTCGCCGACGAGCCCACCGCCAACCTTGATTTAAAAACCGGCGAGGAAATCCTCGGAATTCTCCGCCGCATCAACGAGGAGCGGGGCGTCACGGTCATTTGCTCCACCCATGACCACCGGCTGCTGCATCTCTGTCACCGCATCATGTGGATCCGGGACGGCAAGGTCGAGCGCGTGGAGCGCCGCGAGGATCTCCGCATCAAAACCGGCAAAATCGGGGGGGAATCCTGATGCGCATCCTTCATCTGCTGCCGGCGCTGCTGTTCCTCCCGCTCACCGCCGGGATTCAGGACGCGGCCTTCCACGGGGATCTCGCCCGGCTGACCGCCACCGCGCACCGCCTGCCCGGCAGTCCGGAGCAACAGGCCGCCGCCGCGCATATCGAAAGCAGGCTCAACGCCATGGGCCTCGACGAGGTGCACAGCCTTGAATTCGACACCTGGACACCCGAGATTCTCCGCTCCGAACTGTTGCTGGACGGAGAGACGCTGCCCATCCTGCCCATGCGACCGAACGTGTTGATCTGGCCCAACACCCCGGACGAAGGCCTGCGCGCCCGGGTGCTCTATGTCGGAGCCGGGGAGATCACCGACTATGGCGACCGCAATCCGGACGGAGCCATTGTGCTGATGGACTACGCCAAGGGCGGCAATTGGCGGCTCGCCTTCTCCCTCGGCGCCCGCGCGGTGATTTTCCACGGCGCGCCTGAAGACACGCCCTCCGCGCCCGTGCACGTGACCGCCCCCGCCAACCTGCTCCGTTTTTATCTGGACCGCGACACCCTTTCCGACCCCGCGGCGCTGGAAGGGCGGGAGGTCACCCTTCACAGTCAAACCCGATGGACGCCCCGCACCGACCGCGTGCTGTACGCCCGCGTCCGCGGCACCGATCCCGATCCGCGCGGACCGGTGCTGCTGGCGGCCGACACGGATTCTTTCGGCAACGTGCCGCACCGGAGTCCCGGCGCCCGCGCCGCCGCCAACAGCGCGCTGCTGCTGCAGTTCGTCGAACATTTCGCCGACAACCGTCCCCGTCACGATGTGGCCTTTCTGTTCACAAGTTCACGCGCCTACAATCACCAGGGCACCCGCTATTTTTACGAGGCCTTCACGCTTCCGGAGCGCCGGATCACCGAAATCCGGGACGGTCTCGCGCAGGAGGCCGCCGATTTGGACGCCGCTCTGGCGCTGTTGCGGGAAGAGGGGCTCTCCGCGGAAACCGCCTCGCCGGCCGGGCTGCTGCTGCAGCGGCAGTTCTCTCAGGAGGCCTCCTATCTCAATGACGACCTCACCGCAGAGATCCAGCGCGCCCGTCTGGCGCTTCCCCGCGACCGCCGCACGCTCGACACGCCCGAAACCCGGATCATCACCCGGCAGATTGAACGCCGCTCGGTGGTGGACGATTACCGCCGGGCCCTGTTTCGCGGCGGCGTCCCGGCCCTGCTGGCGTCCCTGGAGGACGAAACCCCGCCGGATCTTCCGTCCTTCGGTGAGGATGAGGCGGCAAACCACCGCATCCGGCGGGAGGTTTTCCCCTCCGTTGCGGATGAAATCCTGCAGAACACCCGCCGGCGACTCCGCCGCCGTCTGGAGGAGCTGGCGGCGGAAGAACAGTTCTGGGAAAACGCCCGCACCCTCCGCGCCGAGCGCGAAACCCTTCCGGGGGTTCTCCTGCACATCAGTCTGAATCTGGGCGACGCCTGCTCACGCTGGGGCGTGGTGTTGGGCGATCCGCTGGATCAGATGATGAATTTATCACCAATGACCGCCGGCGATCTGCCCGGGAACTATGTGCGGCTGCTCACCCAGCTCAACGAACTCGCCGACGACCCCGAAGTCATGCCCAATCTCGTGCGCCGCACCCTCCGTGACACCCGCCACGGCCCCGGATTCGTCGGTGAGCCCTTCACCTCCAGCGGCAGAATTGCCGGCATGTATTCGGTCTACAATTTCGCCCTCATGACCGAGAACGACGCCCGGTTGCGGGACGGACATCCCGGAGACACCGCCGCGGCGCTGGATGCGGACGCGCTGCTGACGCAGGGCCGCGAAGCCCTGACCCTGGTCGAGGGGCTGCTCGGCATTCCCAATCCCGGGGTGAGCCGGTCCATCAGCCGCGTGGCCCAAACCAAGCGGCCCGAGTGGCGCAACGGACGTCCCTGGGGGGACTTCGCCTCGCGCACGGTGGTGGGGGGGCTGGCGGAAAGCCGTCCGGCCGATGACGCCCTGCTGGCCCACTGGCCCGTTCCCCGCTTCGGTTTCGGCACCGGCACGCACTGGAGCAGCCTGAAGGAAACCGCCGCCTACCGGGACTTCATGCCCTACGGATTCCAGCGCGCCAACGCCTTCGGGCGCTTCTCGATTCTCGGCCACCGCAGTCACGACACCCAGCTCGCGGTGATGGGCGCCCACTTCGGAGACGACGGCAAACTGTCGGCCATCTCCGATCAGAGCAGTCAGCTCTTCTCCCGCTTCGGCGCCAGCCTGCGGATGACCCTCTTCCGCGCCGAGGGCCATGTGCTTCAGGCCAACCCCGGACATCCGACCTTTCCCACCAGTCTGCAGATTCTCAAAGGAGCCACCAATTTCGCATTCCAGCCCGAACGCGTGCTCTGGGGCACGGTGGACGACTTCAGTTTCGCCTATCTCGCCGAGCGGGAGCTGGACAGCGGCATCAAGATTTTTCAGCGCCTCGGACCCGTGATCATGGCCGAGCCCGGAGAGGATCCCGTCCTCGGGACCGGCCTCCCCACCGCCGATTTGCGCAACCCCGTGCGGGTCAGCCGCTACACCGCCGCCAATCTCTGGGATCTCAATGAGTCCCGGCTGACCACGCTGCGGTCCCGGGGCATCAGCCGCACCGACCTGGAGCGCCACCACAGCCGAGCCCTCTCCGCCCGCGAACAGGTCGGTGAAAGCCGCAGTCTGGCCGAGGAGGAGTCGCTCCTGCTCTCCAGCGCCTCCATTTCCCACCGCCTCTATGAGCCGCTGCGCAGTTCGATGGACGACCTGGTCACCGCCATTGTCATGCTTCTGCTGCTCAGTCTGCCCTTCGCCTTCGCCATGGAGCGTCTGCTCATCGGCTCCACCACCATTTACGGACGGGTCGGCGGCTTCTGCGGCTTTTTCATCGCCACCTTCGGGCTGCTCTACTTCCTGCATCCCGGCTTTGCCATTTCCTCGGCACCGATGATTATTTTCCTGGCCTTCACGGTGCTGGGGCTGTCCGCGATTGTCATCCAGATGCTGATCCGCCGGTTCCGTCAGGAACTGAAACTGCTGCAGGGGCAGGGGAGTCTGGCGCACGACGCCGAAGTCTCCCGCGCCGGCACCATGCTCGCCGCCGTGGGCATGGGCATGTCCACCATGCGCCGCCGGCCCACCCGCACCTTCCTCACCGCCATCACCGTGGTGGCCCTCACCTTCACTATTCTCTGCTTCGCCTCCTTCACCCGCGAAATGGGAGTCCGCGCGACCTACCTCAGCCCCAGTCCCGAAGACCAACCCGACGGCGTGCTGATCCGCAACCTCAACTACGGACCGCTCCCCAACGGCATCCGCGAACTGCTGCTCCGCTATGAACAGGATGAAACCCGCATCACCAGCCAGTGGTGGCTGCGCCGTCAGGGGGGCGACAGCCCCGCGATCCTGATCAGCAACCCCGCCACCGGCCGCGCCGTGGAAATCGAGGCGCTGGTGGGGCTGGATCCCCGCGAGGTGGAGCGCTGGCCCGCGATGGGCGCGCTCGACCCGGAACCCGGCCGCTTCCGCGATCAGCTTCGCGAAGACGCGGTTTTTCTGCCGGCCTTTCTGATGGAATTGCTCGAGGTCTCGCCCGGAGACGAGGTGCTGCTCCGCGGCCGCCGCGTCACCGTGGGCAACGGCATTGAACTCAACCGCCTGCAGAACCTGCGGGGTATCGACCAGGAATCCCTGCTGCCGCTCGACGCGCGCCAGGAGGATCCCACCGGCGCCCAGGCTCCGGATTCGGAGGCGGATGTGCTGGATCTGGACGGCGAAGTGGAGCAGCATTTTGTCCGCCTCGGGGTCGGGGAGGTGGCCCTCACCTCCGTGAACCGCGTCCGCGAACTCGGAGGAAAGCCCCACATCCTGACCCTCTATCCCTCGGAAACCCTGCGCGCCCGCGATCTGGCGCAGACCCTGGCGGTGCTGGTGTCCTCGCCCGTGTGGGTGGTGAGCGAGACCGGTGTGGAGCGCATGATCCTTACCCATCTCACTCAGATTTCCGGAATCTTCGCCATCGCCATTCCCATGCTGCTCGGCGGACTGATCATTTTCGGCACCCTGCTGGGATCGATCACCGACCGCGAAAAAGAGATTTACACCTTCAGCGCCCTCGGCCTCGGACCCTCCCATGTGGGCATGCTCTTCTTCGCGGAGGCGGGGGTCTACGCGGTGGTCGGCGGCATGGGCGGCCAGCTCATCGCCCAGATCGTGGCCCGGGTGGCCTCGCTGCTGGCCCGTCACGGCGTCATCGACCCCATTTCCATGAACTTCTCCTCCACCAACTCGCTCTTCGCTATTGGTGTGGTGATGGCCCTGGTGCTGATCTCCTCGCTCTATCCCGCCTACCGGGCCTCCAAAAGCGCCAACCCCGGACTCGCCCGCGAATGGTCCATGCCTGAACCGGCAAACGGCGTGATCCAACTCACCTTCCCTTTCACCGTCTCCGCGTATGACATCACCGGTGTGGTCAGCTTCCTCGCCGAACACTTCCGCAGCTTCGACGATGCCGGGTTCGGCAAATTCGCCACCACCCGCGCCGCCATCCTGCGCAATGAGGAGGGGCAGCTCCAGCTCAAAGCCAGCCTGGCCCTGGCACCCTTCGACCTCGGAGTGACCGAGGAACTCACCCTGGAGGCCAGTCCCTCGGAAATCGAAGGCATCGACGAAGTCCGCGTCACCATCCGCCGCCTCAGCGGGGCCGAGGGCGACTGGATTCGCGGCACCCGCGTGTTTCTCAAGGAACTCCGCACCCAATTCCTCGTCTGGAGAACCCTCTCCTCCGAAAAAATCGAGGCCTACCGCGCCAAAACCTTCTCTGAACTCGGGGAGGAGAACTGATCATGTCTGACAAAACCGCCAAACCCAAACGCCGTCCCAAAGAGCGGGGCGTGGACAAAGAATTCGAAATATTCCGCGACCAGATGCGGCCCCCCGGGAAATTCGAGGAGGGCTTCTCCTGGGAATCCTTCATCGGAGCTCTTTTCATCGGCATGGTCATGGTCCCCGGCGCCATCTACATGACCCTGCTCGCGGGCGAGTCCATCGGACCCGCCGCGCAATGGGTGACGCTGATTCTGTTCCTCGAAGTGGCCCGCCGCGCCAACCGCGACATTCCCAACGCCCAGATCTTCACGCTGTTCTACATCTCCGGGGCGCTCATGGCCACCGCCAGCGGCTCCGCCGGCAACTTCCACGGCGGACTGCAGGCGATTTACAATCAGTTCTTTGTGCAGTCCGACGCCGCCCGCGCCGCCGGGATCGCCGAACTCATGCCCTCCTGGGTGGCCCCCAATGATCCCGCCGTGCTCGAAAGCCGGTCGTTTCTCCGCATCGAATGGCTCGCGCCCATCGGGCTCATGATCTTCACCATGATTCTCGGACGCATCGACAGCATGATTGTGGGGTACGGACTCTTCCGCCTCACCAGCGACATCGAAAAACTTCCTTTCCCCATGGCCCCCGTGGGGGCCCAGGGCATCCTCGCCCTTTCCGAAGAACAGAAAGGCCACGAGATCTCCTCTGAAAGCGGCAGGGAAGGGGTCTCCAAGTGGCGCATGTTCTCCATCGGATCCGTCATCGGACTGATCTTCGGCTTTGTGTATCTGGGCATTCCCACCATCACCGGCGCGCTGCTCAACGAACCCATCATTCTCATTCCGCTGCCGTTCGTCGACTTCACCCGCGACACCGCCGGCATTCTGCCCGCCGCCGCCGTGGGGCTGGCCTTCGACCTCGGCTTTGTCATCGTCGGCATGGTGCTGCCGTACTGGGCCATGGTCGGCTCTTTCATCGGCCTGCTCGTCACCCTCATCGTCAATCCCATCCTTTACCGCGGCGGGGTGCTGACCTCCTGGAATCCGGGCGACAATCTGCAGGAGACCTTTTACAAAGGCAACATCGACTTTTATTTCAGCTTCTCCATCGGGATCGCGCTCGCCATCGCCATCGCCGGCATTGTCAGCGTCACCCTCAAAACCCGCCGCGACCGCGCCCGGCGTGAGCGCGAGCAGAACCCGCTCGCGCTCACATCCTCGACGATTCCCGAAGGGCGGGGCGACATCCGCGCGCTCTGGGTGTTCGCCACCTACCTCATCGCCTGCGCGCTCTACATCGGCGTGTCCATGTATCTGCTCTACATCACCGACGGCAGCATTCACTGGCCGGTGGTGTGGATCATGCTCTTTTACGCCTTTGTGTTCACCCCCTTCATCAGTTACATGACCGCCCGCATGGAGGGCATCGCCGGACAGGTGGTGACCATTCCTTTTGTGCGCGAGGCCTGTTTCATTCTCTCCGGCTATTCCGGGGTCGCGGTGTGGTTCCTGCCCATTCCCCTGCACAACTACGGTCAAATGACCGTCTTCTACCGGCAGTGCGAACTCACCGGCACCAAGTTCACCTCCATCTGGAAATCCGAAGTGCTGCTCATGCCCATCATCCTCGGTTTCAGCCTGCTCTTCGCGCACATGATCTGGCAGATGGGCGACATCCCCGGCCCCAACTTCCCCTTCGCGCAGCAGTGGTGGGAAGTGACCGCCGCGCAGAAATCCCTGATTTTCTCCTCGACCCTCGGCGGCTTCACCGAATTTGAGCAGGCCATCAACCCCGGCTACATCGGCTGGGGCGTGGGGCTCGGCTGTCTCGCCTTCGCGCTCATGGGCTGGTTCGCGTTGCCGGTCTTCCTGATTTACGGTGTGGTGCGCGGACTTAATCAGACCCTGCCCTTCATGGTCATTCCCCAGTTCTTCGGCGCGCTGCTTGGACGCTTCTATTTCCAGCGCAAATTCGGCGCGAAGAAATGGCGGCAGATGATACCGGTCATCTTCGCCGGGTTCAGTTGCGGCATGGGCCTCATCGCCGTGTTCGCCCTCGGATTCGTTTTCCTCAAAGGCAGCGTCATCAGTCTTCCCTTCTAAGGATATCATCATGACCGAAGCCCCCTCCAAAGAAATCATCCCCTCCGGCGCCACAACCAAACCCATCGTGCAGGTCCACGACGTCTCCAAGATCTACCGCCTTCGCGAAGAGACCGTCTACGCCCTCAACAAGGTCAGCCTGACCATCTATCAGGGAGAATACCTCTCCATCATGGGGCCGTCCGGCTCCGGGAAATCCACCCTCTTCAACATCGTCGGCGCCCTCGACAACGCCAGCGAGGGCTACGCCCAGATTGGAGACATCCGCCTCACCCATCTGACTCCCCGCCAGCTCTCCCACGTGCGCTGCAACTACATCGGATATATTTTCCAGGCCTTCAACCTGATCCCCTCGCTCACCGCCCTCCGCAACGTCGCCCTCCCGTGTATCTTCATGGGGGTTCCCCCCGAAGAGGCCGACAAGCGCGCCGCCGAAGTGCTCACCCAGGTCGGCCTCGGCCACCGCCTCGACCACACCCCCGGCGAACTGTCCGGCGGACAGCAGCAGCGAGTCGCCATCGCCCGCGCCCTCATCAACGACCCCTGCATCATTCTCGCCGACGAACCCACCGCCAACCTCGACCTGCAGACCGGATCGGATGTGATTCAGATCCTCAAGAACCTCTCCGTCGAGCGCGGGGTCACCATCATCACCGCCACCCACGACCACAAGATGCTCAGCCAGTCCGACCGCGTCGTCCGCATCCGCGAAGGGCAGATCGAGGCCATCCAAAACCGCGACGAACTCGAGATCGAAGAAGGCACCATCGAATTCGCGCACTGAGCGAACCCCGGGCCCGAATCTCTGTTCCCTCAGGTTTTCCGAAGTTCGGAAAACACCCCGCGCCTTTTTCCGAACCTCGGAAAACGGGCGGATAGAGGAGGGTGAACAGGAGGTTCGGAGAAAAAAGAGTCCTCCGCCGCCTTCTTCCTCTGCGCTCTCTGTTCTCTCCTGTTCAAAAAAATCGGCGGATTGGAACGCCGCACAGGAAGAGGGGTTTGAACAGGAGATTCAGAGAGAACCTCGAAAATCCAGCGCTTAGTTAGGCAGGGGATTCAAAAACCGGCCGTCCAGTTCGTGGGGCGGGCAGCCGGCGGAGACGCAGCGGGCCGCGGCTTTGCCGGCGGCCTCGCCCATGGCGACCGCGTTTCCGGTGACGCGGTAGCTGGCGTGGGCAAAAAAATCCCCGCTGATGCAGCGGCCCGCCAGCAACAGTCCGTCCACGTCTTTGGCAACCAGAGCCCGGTACGGGATGTCATAGGGTTGAGAGGTGAAATCCGCGCCGCCGTAACCGCCGCCGTCCGATTTCCGCAGCGAATGGATGTCCACACAAAAGGTGACCCGGCACACGGCGTCGTCGAAACGCGCGCCATGTTTTAAATCCTCAGCGCTGACGGTATAGCGTCCGTGGATGCGCCGTCCCTCGCGGATGCCGATGTGGGCGGCGGTGGCGACGAGGGTGAGGTTTTTCCACACGCCACCCAGGTTTCTGAGTCCGGTGACCATTTGATGGATTTCCTGACGGGCCTCCAGGGTGTGGGCGCTTAAACTGTCGGCGTCGGTGGCGTTGCCTCCGTACTGGTGATTGGCCATGAACGCGTAGAGCCCGTCCGGCAGTCCGAAGAGGGTGGGCCGGGAATAGCTGGGGGAAATCCCGGCTTTTTCCAGATCGGCTTTGATGCGCATTTTCGGTTCGGGATCCTTGAGTCCGTTGCCGGAAAGATAGGGTTGCATGTCCGTCCCGTCCAGGCCGCAGAGCAGGGCCATCAGGCTCATGGGCTGGGTCAGCCCGCTTTCAGGATGGCCGAGGTCGAAGCCGCAGCCGGACCGCGCGGCGAGATCCCCGTTGCCGGTGGCGTCAATGAACACTTTGGCCTCAACCGCCTCCCGTCCCGAGGGGGATTCGAGGAGCACATGGGTCAGCGTCCGGTCGTTTTCGGCGAAAAAGCCTCCGACGACCCGGCTGTGAAGCCGCACCTCCACGCCCGCGTCAAGGCAGAGCCGCTCCAAGACAAGTTTCATGAGTTCGGTGCTGTAGCCGCTGGTGGGGGTGCCGTCCGGCCGGCGGGCTCTTCCTTCCTCGTTTTCCAGAGTTTCGAGTATTTCGGTCATGATGCCGGTTTTGTTCTCATGATCAATGATCCAGCTCAGCATCCCCGAAGTCCAGACCCCTCCCAGACAGCCCTGCAACTCGATCAGCAGAGTTTTTGCCCCGTTCCGGGCGGCGGCCAGTGCGGCGGCAACTCCAGCGGGCCCGCCTCCGCATACCACGACATCGCAGGCCCTGGCCACGGGTGTTCTCTTTTCCGGTTCGTTGATTTGAGGGGTGCGCTTTCTTTTCATTTGATGTCATATTAACGTGTAAAATAAAATATACAAGTCTTTTATACCCGAGCAGCCCGGCAGACGCAAAAGATCGTGTTTTTCGTTAAGTTAACTAGTAAAACCATAAAAAATTATACAGGATTGAACAATATCTCTATCTTTTTACACATAGTCCCGCCCAGTGTAAGGTATGGACGTTTTGAGTCTCAACACCCAGCCCCCAAATTCAATGAAGAAAATACTCCTCCAGAAAACAGTACGATTCGCGGCGTTTCTCATAGCCGTTCAGGCCCTGGCCCTTGCCCAAAACACGGTCTATGTTTCAATTAACGGCTATGATTCGAATCCGGGCACCGCCGCGCAACCGTTCCGCACCTTGAAGCGGGCTATCCAGGTTGTGCAGTCGGGTGACACCATTCAGCTCGGCTCCGGAACGTTTGTGGAGCCCGCCACGCTGAACCTCTCCAATCTTGACGGGATCTCCCTTCTCGGCTCGGGACGCGGATTGGGGGCGGGGGCCACTATTCTGACCGGAAGCTGGAGCAACACGACCACGGATGTGGAGCAGAGCAATTCCCAGCCCAGGCTGATGGTAATCTCCGACATCGAGGGGCTGACGATCCGGAATTTGACCTTCAGCGGAAATGACCGTGCCATTGCCCGTGGAGTGGATCTTCGGCGAATTGACGGCTTAACCGTGGAAAATGTGGATTTCATACGTTTTCTTTCGACGGCCCTCTCTCTGGAGGATGTCTCCAATGGAGAGCTGGTCCATATGAATATTCATGAGTCCGGTTATGGCTGGACGGGATGGTCGCTCGGAATGGTGAGTCTCAACAGTCTGACCGATGTTCTGTTTGATTTCATCAGCTTCTACAGCCCGGACAATCCGCCGGATCGAAGTTATGGATATGCGGTGAAAGCGGTGGGACGGGCCAATGATCCGCAATGGAACGTGTTGCGCAGAGTGGTTTTCTCAAACCTTGACATCGATCTGCACCCTGGCCAGGCGTGGAACAACGGCACCGCGCCGAATTTCTCCTTCGAATTCATTCGGGCCTCGCTGGTCGACGTGGAGATTCGGAACAGTTACATCCGCAATTCCATCTCCTTGCCGGACGCGCGGACCGTCGCCGGAGGAACCCACCCCTATGGATTATTCATCCACCGGAACACGTTTGATTTGCACGGCTGGGCCTATTGGGTGGAAATGGCGGGATCCTCGATTGAAATCGCCTACAACCATGTGAAACACGCTTACCCCGTGAGTGGTCATGCAATGTTGATTGATTTTTCGAGAGGTACCAAAACTTTCTCGGACATTTCCATACACCACAATGTGATAGAGAATGCCGTTCGGTTTATGCGTTTGCAGAGCACCTATAACAACCTTAAAGTTTATAATAACACGGTGTATTTACTGCTTGGCAGCAACCCGCAACACAACGCGGCATTTCTTGCCAAAACTTCTTCCGGTACCGGGAGTAATTGGGAGATTAACAACAATGCCGTGGTCTCCATCACGGGAGCGTCCATACCACTGATTCAAAAGACGGAAGTCGCACCGCACCCCACAAATCTGACGATCCGCAACAATCGGCTCGACGAAGTGACGCTCGGGGACATCCCCTCCGGGGCAACCGTATACGGAAACAGTTATGGCGATCCGGGCTTTCATGAGTCCGGCGAGGCGCCCTATCCATATTTTGCGGCCATTTCCGAGTTCAGTCCCGTGGTGGATGCGGGAGTTCATATGGAGTCCCCGTACGTGGGACTCGCCCCGGATATCGGAGCCTTCGAATGGGGAGGCCCGACCGTTCTCGGAGAGATTGAAGATCCCGGCGCCGGCGACGGCATACTTACACCGGACTCGGTATTCGCCAGTGGTTACCAATCTCCCAATTATCCGGAAAACGCGTTTGATCAGGATCCCCATACCCGCTGGGCCTCAGGAATCGGATCGTGGTTGGCTGCGGATCTTGGCACGGCCCAAACCATGAACGGAGTCGAACTGACCTTTTTCAGCGGCGACAGCCGATCCTACGAGTTTCAGATCGAATTTTCCAATGACGGAAACAACTGGACACCGGTTTGGGGCACCCACCGCTTCAGCAGCGGTCAGACCGCCGGGCCGGAGACTTTTAACTTTTCCGATCCGATCACCGCCCGGTATATCCGGTATGTTGGTTTCGGCAACACCAGTAACGGATGGAATTCACTCCATATGTTCAACATCATCGGACCCTCCGGCGAGATGCTGATTTTCGCCCCGTCCTCCGTATCGGCAAGCAGTTATCAATCCCCCCATGATCCAGAAAACGCTTTTGACCACGACCTCAACACCCGCTGGGCCGCGGGCAACGGATCGTGGCTTGAGGCGGATCTCGGGACCTCCCGGACCCTGACAGGAGTTGAACTGGTGTTCTACCAGGGCGGCAGCCGTTCCTACGAGTTCCGGATCGAAACCTCGACCGACGGAAACCACTGGTCTTCGGTTTGGAGCAGCCATCGTTTCAGCGGCCAAACGATCGGTGCGGAGATCTTCACCTTTCCCTCCCCGGTCACCGCCCGGTATGTCCGCTATGTCGGCTTCGGCAGTACCAGCAACGGCTGGAATTCCCTCCATGTCTTCAACATCGCCGGAACCATCGGCGAGGCATATCTCTTCGCCCCGTCCTTCGTGTCGGCGAGCAGTTACCAATCCCCCAATGATCCTGAAAACGCTTTTGACCACGACCTAAACACCCGCTGGGCAGCGGGCAACGGATCGTGGCTTGAGGCGGATCTCGGAACCTCCCGGACTCTGACAGAAGTTGAACTGGTGTTCTATCTGGGCGGCAGCCGTTCCTACGAGTTCCGGATCGAAACCTCGACTGACGGAACCAATTGGTCTTCGGTGTGGAGCACCCATCGTTACAGCGGCCAATCCGCCGGTCCTGAAACCTTTACCTTTCCCGACCCGGTCATCGCCCGGTACATCCGCTATGTCGGCTTCGGCAGTACAAGCAACGGCTGGAATTCCCTCCATGTCTTTAACATCGCCGGAACACCCTGATCGTCCCCAACATGAAATTCAAGTCCACTATGAAAACTAAACTTCTTTTCTCTTTTTTTTCGATTTTCGGAATAACCGCATGTACGCATGCCGCCACATATTTTGTCAGTCCCCAGGGTAACGACAGCAATTCAGGCACCTCTGTTTCCTCCCCATGGCAAACCGTTGGGCGTGTAAATCAGCAAGCTCTGGAGCCCGGGGACGTGGTGCGGTTCCAGGGAGGGGCGGTGTTTACGGATGCCGGCATCTATATCGACCACTGGGATGCCGGAAACGCCGGTAATCCGGTGATTGTCGAAAGCTACGGAACGGGCCGAGCGCACATCAAACCGCCATCCGGGCAACACGGACTGTTCATCTACAATACCGCCGGTGTTCTGGTCAGGAACCTGATCTTTGATGGCGGAAGCCTGCTGACCAACACCCAAGTCGGTATCTTTGCGTATACCGATCTGCCATCGGACACCATGCTGGAGGGGATCACCGTGGTAAACTGTGAAGTCTCGGATTTTTATTACGGTATCGTTGTGGGAGCCTGGGCCAGTGATTCCTCTTTCAGCGGATTTAAAGATGTCCTCATTGACTCCTGCCTGGTGCACACCTGCCGACGCGACGGAATAATGACCTATGGATTTTATCCTGGATCCCAGACCCAACAATCCCACGAAAATATTATAATCCGGGATTGCGAGGTTTATGGCGTGACCGGTGATCCGACCCTCACCGACAACCACAGTGGCAGCGGCATCATCATAAGCGGTGTCATCGGCGGGTTGATCGAAAGATGCTATGCTCATCACAATGGGGGCAACGCCGGAAATCCCTCCGGGGGCGGACCGGTCGGGATTTGGACTTGGAACTCCGACTCTGTTACCATCCAGTACTGCCTCGTGCATGATCAGAAAACCACGCCCGGAGTCAAAGACGGCGGTGGCTTTGACATCGATGGCGGATCCACCAACGCGCTAATTCAGTACTGTTATTCGTACAATAATGAAGGCCCCGGATATTTGGTCGCGGGATTTAACAATGCGCCTCCGATCAACAACGGCACTTTCCGCTATAATATCAGCTGGCGGGATGGACGCCGAACCGGCAACAATATGGCATCCGGTTTTCATTTCTGGAGAGGAAGCGGAACGACGCTTCAAAATATTCTGGTCCACAATAATCTGGTCTATACCGAAAGCTCCACAGGCGGTGCCGCAGTGCGGCATCAATCCGGAGCGATGTCCAATATTCGCCTTCATAACAACCTTTTCGTGGTCAAGGGTGGAGAACGGTTTATCCATATCCCAGGCACTTCCGCATATACGTTCCAAGGAAATGCCTACTGGGCCATTGACAACAATTGGAATGGCGGGTGGCGCTGGGGCTCGATCACCTACAACAGTCTGGACAGCTGGAGGCTGGCATCCGGTAACCCTGAAACCCTCTCGGCCACGAACGTCGGGCTTCAAGTCGATCCCATGATCTCAGGCTTGGAGCAGGGGGCACAGCCCACCTCCATTGCCGAGATGCTGGCCATGGACACTTTTCAGCTTCTGGAGGGTTCCCCCATGAAAGCCGCCGGTATCAATCTTTATGAGGAATTTGGCGTCGATCCGGGTCACGAAGACTTTTTCGGCAATATCCTTTCGGCAGTCGGCGCGCCCAACATCGGGGTGCACGAAACCGCCGTTCATGGTGTGCTAACACCGGACTCGGTATTCGCCAGCGGTTACCAATCCCCCAATTACCCGGAAAACGCGTTTGATCAGGATCCCGACACCCGCTGGGCCTCAGGGTACGGATCGTGGCTGGCCGCGGATTTCGGCAGCGCCCAGACCATGGCTGGAGTCGAACTGGCTTTCTTCAACGGGGCCAGCCGCTCCTACGAGTTTCAGATCGAATTTTCAAATGACGGAAACAACTGGACACCGGTTTGGGGTACCCACCGCTTCAGCAGCGGTCAAACCGCCGGGCCGGAGATATTCGACTTTTCCGATCCGATCACCGCCCGGTACATCCGCTATGTCGGCTTCGGCAATTCAAGCAATGGATGGAATTCACTCCATATCTTCAACACTCTTTCGACTCTTGGAGAGACTGTGATCTTCGCCCCGTTCTCCGTGTCGGCCAGCAGTTTCCAATCGCCAAACGATCCGGAAAACGCTTTTGACCACGACCTCAACACCCGCTGGGCAGCGGGCAACGGATCGTGGCTTGAGGCGGATCTCGGGACCTCCCGCACCCTGACAGAAGTTGAACTGGTGTTCTACCTGGGCGGCAGCCGTTCCTATGAGTTCCGGATCGAAACCTCCACCGACAGAACCAACTGGTCGTCGGTATGGAGTTCCCACCGCTTCAGCGGCCAATCCGCCGGTCCTGAAACCTTTACCTTTCCCGACCCGGTCACCGCCCGGTATGTCCGCTATGTCGGCTTCGGCAATTCAATCAATGGATGGAATTCCCTCCATGTGTTCCATATCCTGGGAACACCTTGATCATCCCGGCCCATATGAGCTGTTGATTATCTTGAATGATTTTTAGTCAGCAATGTAATAGAGTTCGGCCTTCATCCGGCTCCGGGCACTGGCACTGTATTCAAAGATGAGGGTGGCGGTTTGACCGCTTCTTGGCCGCGCGTCGGTGGTTTGGCCGAAGGCGGAGCGGCTGGTGTGGGTGGCTCCGTATGAACGGCCCTCCTCGTTGGTGTTCACACCGGCGGCGGGATTCGGGTTAGCCATGTCCTCCCACGCCACGACCTGCCCGAAAGAGCGGCGACGTCCGTCTTCTCTGGGTCCGGGTTGGTTGAAGTCACCGTTTACTATCCAGTCTTTACCCTCGATTAGGAGTTTTACGTTGTCCACATAGCCCCAGCCGCTGCCGGAGTGGGTGAACCTGACCCCCAACCGGTGTCCTCCGGCTTCGTCCGGGATTTTCACTTTCAGCTCCGCGACCTGCCAAGCATCCGTCGGCTGAAAGGTCTCCTTCGCAAAGATCACGGGCACACCGAGGGTGTATTCCCCCCCTGCGGATTTCACATTGTCCCGAACATCCGCCCGTCCAATTTGCCGGAACAAGGCATGGCCTTCCGCAGCGTTGCCTGTGCCGAGGGCGGAATTCCGCCATTGCCGGGCGGAGGCGATGTCCTCCATCAGGATTCCCCCTTTGTGGAAATCATTAAAGACCACGCCATCCACAGTCACATCTTCCTGAAAGATCGAGACGATTTTTTTCGGAATGGAATCAAGTTGCTGCTCCAAGTACGCCAGCTCTTCTTCGGACAGGCTGTTGACCCAGTCGCGGTATCCTGCGTCTCCGGCCATGTGCCAATCCTTTGCGTCCGCATCCGTGAGCCGCAGATGAAGCCGGCCTTCCGGGGAGCCGCTGTAGCTGCGGAGGGTGGAGCCCGAGGCCATGATCAACGGCGCGATGCGGGTTTCCATGGAACTACCGCCAGGAGGAGTCAGTTTATCGAAAAATTGCACCTCGGTGGTGTTTTGGTAGGAAAGCCTCACATAAGCCGGTCCCTGAAGCGGCCGTTCGGGGAGTCCGCCCTGCAGGGTGCCGAAAACGGTGAAGTCCACCTGCCCGAGCTGATTCAGCCATTTGCCAAGGGTCGCCCCGTCCCGCAGGGCCACGGTCGCACCCTCCCCAATCACCATGGTGGCGTTTCGCCCCGGCGAAAACCGGCTGCCCTGACCGATAATCAGGGTGCCGGAAGAGATGTTCACCCGGTCCAGCACGGAGGTGGTGCCGATGATTTCCATGGAAACGTCCGGCCC
Source organism: Verrucomicrobiota bacterium (assembly GCA_020831625.1). Taxonomy (GTDB): domain Bacteria; phylum Verrucomicrobiota; class Kiritimatiellia; order SS1-B-03-39; family UBA6053; genus PXAS01. Next base: position 52,387 of record JAFIGD010000022.1, read on the forward strand.
GCTTTTGTTCAGGGTCAGGTATTGACCGAATCTGCCGCCGCGCGGTTCGCCCGGATCGCTTTCGTCATGCCGCAAAAACGTGTGCGCGCCGCCGAGGTAATTGTTGCCGTGGGACCCGAAAAGGCTGCCGCCTTTTTTCACCCAGATGTTTCCGTAAAAGCGGTTGCTCAGTCCCACCACGCGGGCGTTCCGTCCAACCGTCACATGCCGGTAAATCGGCGACCAGCCCTCCACATTCAGGAAGACCACTGAATAGGGGGTGTCCGAATCCGGAAAGTAAAGATCGGTGTCCTCATCGGTTGACACTTCGGTCGCGGGTTCGCCGTTCACCAACCAATTGTCCGGGTCCCAAATATCCAAACCGCCGCGCACATTGGGGCCGCCGCTCTTGCCGGGATGAGCCCATTCCAACACCCGGCCCTCCGGCCATTCCTGCTGCACAAAGCGCTCGTCGCCGTTCAGCATCGGCCACACGTCCCGGTTTCTGAAATCGGGATTTCCGGCGGTGGCCTGATCGTAGGCTTCGGATGAGGCGTGAAGCGATCCGCCCGCAAAAACGCCCAGCAAAAGGCCGGCCAGCAGGAGGAGACCCGGCCGGATTCCTCCTCGTTGGCCGACGGAGAGGAGACCGGGGGAGATGGCGGGGCGTGAGGGAATGGATGTTTTCATGACAGACTCCTTATCGTTTCAATAAATGTGATCGTTTATATCGGGTCGGGGCTATTAAATTGTTCCGCGAACTGAAGCGTATTTAAAGCTAACAGACGGGATGCCTCAAGGCAATCCTGAATTCATTTTACTAGTTAAGTTAACAAGTAAAAAAAGTTTTATGTTGCCACGGAGCGGGGGGGGGAGGTAACCTTTAGAGGTTTCCTGTTCTACAATACACTTTTCAAATGACATCATTGTCGATGCACGGTTCACATGTTTTCCTTTCTGATTGATTCACTGATTCTGAACTCCCAACCCTCATCAATATTATGCAAAACCTGAAATTCACCCGACTCGCCGTCTTGCTTCTTAGTCTGCTTTTTCTCTGCGGGCCGACCCGACTCATGGCTCTGGTCAACCCCTCCCTCCAGCCTTTTTTGTTGGTGGAGCGGTACCGGGCGGTGCTTGATCTGAAGGTGAAAAGCTTTGATATGGCCACGGAAACGTATTCTCTGGAGGTGTCGCAGGTGCTGGCCGGGGAATTCGAGCCCCGGACGATCGGGATTCTGGCTCCGGAAGGAGAAGATTTTGACATGGAGCAGGCGACCCTGATGATGTCCGACGGTGACCGTGTGGTCGCGTTTGTAAGCCGCGTGGGGCGGCGCGGTCAGGATGAGGTGTTGCTCTACATCGGCCGAAGAGAGTGGCATGAAGCCTCCATGCAAGAGGGGCGTTCCGATCACTGGGCCTGGTCCAAGCAGTCGCCGGAAGCCATGTCCGGGACGTTCAACGGGGATTCGGGCCGTTTGGCGGAGATGATTGCCGAGATCGCGGATGGAAGTTTTTTCTATCCGGCGGAGTCGTTCACCCGCTTCAGGGAAGACCGGGTGATCGCGGAGTTTGAAGGGCCGCTGGCCGGCGCCGCCCTCTATGATTTGTCGGGGAACGGAATGCTGGATATTCTGGTCGGCACCCCCGACGGCGTGCGCCTTTTCCGGCAAACCGAAGCGATGGTTTTCACCGATGTCACTGCGGAGGCGGGTCTGGAAGGTGTCCATGCGAAAAGTGTGGCGGTGGCCGATGTGAACGGCGACGGCCGTCCGGACCTATTATTGGATGCCACGATGTATTTGGCCGAAGACGCGCGTTACACACGGAAGGACTGGTTGCCGTCTCTCGACGGAAAAGAAATCAAAGCTGCGACCTTCGCGGATCTGGACGGCAACGGGTTTCCCGATGTGCTGGTTTCCGTGGTTGGCGGCGGGCTGCGCGCGTTCCGGCATCCGGGGGAGGGCGGGGGTGTGTTCGAGGACATTTCGGAGTCCCTGGGGTTGAGAGACGAGGCCGCCCAACCGGAGGCGAACGCCTATTTCGCCGTCGGGGACTGGACCGGGAACGGCCGGCCGGACATACTCCTGGGCTCCGGGCGGGCGGTGCTCCTGCTTCAGGATGACGAGGGACGGTATTCCCCCTACACCGGACGCATGAATTTGGATTTGCGTGATGGACAGACCTTTGAAGAGGGCATGACCGGGGCCGGGGTTTTCGCGCCCCTGTGGCGGGAAAACCGTTTTGATGTGGCGGTTCCTTCGGACACCCGCATGTTTCTGCTCACCAAACGCGACGGCTCCCCAGTAGACGTGACCGGTCAGGGGAACGAAGTCGGGGTGGTGCACGCCGCCCCCTGGGCGACGCTGGCGGAGGATTTGGCGATGAACGGCCATATCGACCTATACACCAGCACCGCCGAAGTGACCGGTTCCAGCAACATGTTCCATCTGAACCGCGGATATGGCTCCTACATGTATCCGGAACGGTACGAAACCGTGTTTCCCGGCGGAGCCCACACCAGAGGGGCCGGGGGCATGGCGGCCGGGGATGTCACCGGTGACGGCGCCAACGATCTGCTGCTGGCGGGTCTGGACGGACGGCTGGTGCTGGTGGTCAACGACACCCTGTCGTTACGGCAGCCGGAGGATCACCCCACCCACCATCAGCGCATGTTGCATAACACATCGATTCTCCGGGTTACCCCGGCAGGAACCAAAGGGCTGATCGGCGCCATCCTCGAGGTGCGGAACGCCGACGGCGAAATCGTGGCTTTGCGGCAGCTCGGCTCCGGCTCTCCCGTCGGCAGCCAAAGCCCCACCGCCCGAAACATCGCCGTCCGTCATCCCGGCGACTATGAAGTGACGCTGCGGTTCACGGACGGGCATGAAGTGAAAAAATCCGTGAGTCTGGAACCTTCACAGGTCTTGGAATTGCGTATGGAGCGGTGAGGCTGCGGCGAAGCCGCCCTGGAGTGCTGAAGCGGCGGGAGGAACGATCCGCCATAGCCCCGCAAGCGGGGCTATGGCGTGACATGCCCAAGCTTCAGCCTTGGGGCCAAGGGGGCTGTGCCGCCTGCGGGGCGAAGGCGCAAGGTCCTTTCGTTCCTCACTCCCCTTGCGCACTCCAGGGACGCTTCGCGTCAATACCAAGGCCGCTTGTTGTCACCTTACGAAGTTTAACTAGTAAAACGATTCTAAGGTTGTTTTTCCCGCGGATTCTGCGGTATGATGAATTTACTTTCTTGTTCGCGTTTCAACATACAGAATACATCCGAGTTCCGATTATGAAAAACAGTCCTCATTTCCGTCCGCTTTCTTTGCCTTTTATCTTTACCGCCGTCTTTCTGTGGATGACTTCTGCATCGGGTTCCGGGGCGGAAGCCGGATGGGATCCTCAACGGTTCCAAATGCCGCCTTCGCCGGTGAATCCCGCCGCCATTACTGTGGAGGGGAATACCGAAATCAAATGGATGCCCGAGGCCTTTGAATTCACGCCCGGATCCTCGTTGCGGTATATTGATTTTGAAGGCGGCGATGACACCAACGACGGCCGTTCGCCGGACCGTCCGTGGAAACATCATCCCTGGGATCCTCAGGCCCGCGGTCAAGCCGCCGCCGAATCCGGGGCGCACACCTATGTGTTCAAGGGCGGGGTCATCTACCGGGGGCAACTTGTGGCCGGGGAATCCGGCACCGACGAAGAGCCGATTCAGCTCACCCGCGATCCCGAATGGGGAGAGGGCATTGCCACCCTCGCCGGTTCTGTGGTCCCCTCCGGATGGAGACGGGCCTCCGATGAGGAGGCCAAAGCCGCCGGCATTCCCGACGCGTCTCTGGGCAAGGTCTGGGTCACCACCCTGGAGGGGGATTTCGTTCCCCGCGCCGGCTGGGTGCTCAACGGGGATGGTTCCCGGGAACGGGTGCCGCTGGCCCGCTGGCCCAACTGGGAGATCGAACATCCCTACAATCATTTTACCCAGTGGTTCCGGGTCGAGGAAATTGTTCCCCGCTTTCCGGTCATGCCGATTTTCGCGCCCAAGGTTCTGAACGATCCCGATCCCCACGCCTACGACGGTGCCACGGTGTGGATGGAGCATCCCAATTCCCATGGCTCCTTCTCGATCACGGGCATCTTTCCCTCCGCCGTGCAGGGCTATGATCCCAATCGCGGAATCATTCGGATTCCCCTGGAGCATCCCCGTCGTCATCCGCAAGTCAACAGCCCGTTTTTTCTGGAGAATCTCCCCCGGTTCCTGGACACCGACGGCGAGTGGACCTTCGTGCCCGAGGGGCGCAAGCTTTACCTGAGATTGCCGGGTGACGCCGATCCCAACCAGGTCACCTTTGAGGTGGCGGAGCATCCGGTGATTCTGGATATCATTCGCCAGCGCAACATCGAGGTGTCCGGACTCCGCTTCACCGGCGGCAACGCCTTCGATTATAATGAGGCCGCGCGCGCCGGGGACTGGACCCGTCCCGCCAATTTCACCCAGATGGGCGCGATCCGCCTTTTGAGCGGGGCTCAAGGCATGGTCTTTCGAAATCTGGACATCCGCGACACCGCCGGAATCGGGATCACCAATTGGGTGACCGAGGACGATGATCTCTACGAAGACATCCTCATTGCCGACAGCGCGTTTGTGAATATCGACAACGACGGCATTTATTTCAGCATCGTGATGGCGGATTCGCAGAGTCCCCGCGGCGAGGTCACCGACATCCGGGTCTATCGCAACCGGCTGGAGAACATCGGCCTCCGCTGCAGTGTCAGCCAGGGCGGGCGCGCCATTAACTTTTTCGGTCTCAAAGTGGGGGAGATCGCGGGCAACGTCGTTCAGACCGTGGGCGGACACGGGATCAACGTGTTCTCCGGACAAAGCCCTTTCACACCCCTGGTCCGGGTGCAGGTGCACGGCAACCAGGTCAGCGAGGCCCTGATCCAAAAAACGGATTTTGGCAACTTTGAGTTTTGGGGACACGGCACCACGTACGTCTACAACAACATCGCTGTCGATCCGGTGGGCTATGTGGCCAGCCGGGATGTGTACCACAAAGGCGAGGCCTTTTATTTCGACCACGGGGTGAAAGGGTTCCTGTTCAACAATATCGGCTGGTGCCGCGATTTTCCCGAGGCGGCCCTGAACGCCATGGGGCAGACCTTTTTCAAAGAAGTGCGCAACCGCTGGAACCAGGCGTTTCACAACACCGCCTATCATTTCCGCCAGATGCAGAACATGGAGGGGCGTCACGGAGACCAGCAGCATTATCTGTCGAATCTGTTTATTCAAAACCACGAGCGTTCCAGTTTTCTGGCGCACTGGGGGTTGGATGACGTGGCGGAGATCGGCTATGCCCGCAATATCCTGGCGGGCACGCACGGCGCGATTTACGCCCGCTGGCAGGGTGCGCGGTACGAAACGATTGAAGAGTTCCAAGCCCATATCCGGACTCTGGACAATCAAGTCACCACCGACGAACCGGCCTGGTTCACCGACGAAATGCCGGTGATCGATCCGGACCAGCGTGATTTCCGACTCACCGACACCTCGGCGGCCATCGACCGCGGGGTGCGGGTCTTTGTTCCCTGGTCCCTCTACGGCAACGTGGGAGAGTGGTTTTTCCGGCATCATCCGCGCGATCCGAATACAGTGCTTGGTTACGACCTCTACCCGCAGGAAATGTACGGCACCGGCACCGCGCCGCTTCAGATCGGTTCGCATGTCCCCGGAAATGAATTGGTCGGGGAGGGGTTCACCTCGGAAGACTACCGCGAAGGAGTGTTGGAGGACTGGAACAAGGGGGCGCTTCATTTCGACGGCTCCCGCTCCATGCGCATTCCGCAGGAACGCCTGGTGCGGGATATCAAACGCACCGTCCGCAATGAGGAGGTGGTCTTCGACGGCAGAGAACGCTTCACCGTCCGCATGACCGATAACAATTTTCTGATCGAAACCGTGTTGCGGACCGAGCCCGGTCAGGGCGGGGGTGTCGTGGCGGGGAAACTGGACCCCGCCGACGGATACGCCCTCGGCCTCACCCCGCAGGGGCATCCGGTGCTCCTGCTCCGGTCGGAGGGCGACAACTATTCGGTCACCGGGAACACCGCCGTGAACGACGGCGTTTGGCATCATGTGTTGGCGGAGGTCGACCGCGCCGCCGGCACCGTGACGCTCTATGTCAACGGGGTTGACGCCAGCGGAGAGGCCGCGGGCCGCCGTCCGGCGCCGGGCGCCTCCCTGGACAATGAATCGGATTTTGTTGTGGGGCACGGTTTTGTCGGGGCCCTGGATTACTTGCGGATCACCCGGGGGACGCTTGCGGACGCCCGGACAAACATTGATGAATTGATGGCCTGGCAGTTTAACGGACCGCACTTCCGCGACTTTGTCGGACGCGAACCGACCGGCGGTGTGCGGGACGCCGGAGCCCTGGAGCATCCGACCGTCAGCGGTGTTCAGGAAATCGTGTACACTCCGCGGCGGTCCGCCGCGGAGGCCGCGGCCGCCGCTGAGTTCGATCCCGGTGAATTTCAGACCGACGGAGACCGGCAGTCACAGGATTTCAACTGGGGCTCCGTCTCCTTTCCCAAAGAGGCCGCTCTCGGCGAAAGGGCCGCGATGCAAGTGGTGTTCGGCGTGGAAACGATCGAACGTTCGGGCATGAGGCTTCGGATAGACCTTCACGGCTGGGAGGGCGGAAACCGGATCGGGCCGGTCGCCCAGGGACAGCCGGTCAACATCGTGCCCGGTGCCACCGATCCTTATACCGTCATGCTGAACGTTCCGAACCGGGCCGGACTGACCCGGGTCACCGCGGTGATTTATGTCTCCCCCGACGGCACCTACGGCAATCGGACCCTCAGCACCGAGGTGAGTATTCCGGTGGCGGAAAACGCCGCGCCGCCGGCGGCTCCCGCCGGTCCGGCCTGGCTGGAGGGCGAGGGGCGGATCACCGGTGAATATGAGTGGGGGCGGATCTCACTGCCCGCCCGGACGAAAGCCGGGGAGGAGATGGAAATTCTGGTGGACCTGAAGCCCGGTGCGGTGCCGAACGCCCAGGTGCTGCAGGTGGATATCCACTGGTGGGAGGGGCAGGAGCGCCGGGGGCCGCTCACCCGCGCCCGCCGCATTCAGGTGAACCGAAACACCCGGGGGGTGCAGGTGGCCCGCGTCCGGATTCCCGACCGTGAGGGCCTCACCCGAATTGCCGCCATTGTGTACGTCGCGCCGAACGCGGAATGGAGCCGGAAAATCTTCAATGCCGAACTGGGCGGCGTGGAGGTGACACGCTGAGAGCGCGGAGGGGAAAAGCGGCGGATTTGCTCTGTTCTCTCTGAAACGCCTGTTCAACCTGGCCTTAGGCGATGCGGGATGTGGAGAGCTGAACGGAGTTCAGCGCGGGCCCCGTGGTCTCCCCGTCTTTCCAGCGCCCCGGAACCAGAATTAAGCGGGGAACCTCCTGTTGGCCGATCTCATTGCGCAGGAGCTGACCTCCCAGCACATTGATGGCCACACCGCCGACAACCTCGTGACGGTTGTCCACCCCGGAGGCTTCAGGGAATTCGTCCACATTGGTCAAGGCCACGGCTACATCCTCCGGCACCCGGAATCCCTCCTCCTTCAGCCAGGAGATTATTCCGGATTGATGGGTGATGATCCCGTCCGGTTTGTGTTTTTTCATCCATTTGATAAAAGCGGGTTTTGTTTTTTCGGCTTCAAGCATAGGCAGAAACGGTATCGGTTTCTGATCCTGATGAAGGTGGCACCATACCAAGTAGGCGGAACTGAGAGCGTAATTCAGACCCGCATCGAGATTATGACCCAGAGGGAGACCGATCCGCCGACAGCCGCAGGCCCTCAGATGATCCAGAGCCATGGAGGTGTTTTGCTGATAGTCCAATAGAACACGGTTAACCCTTAGTTCGGGGTGGAAGCGGGAAAAGGTGATGACCGCCAAAGAGTCCCATTCCAGTTCGGGAAGATCCGTGGTTTGTTTCGTGAAAAAATCGAAATATATCAGGCCCCGAATACCCCGATAGCGGAGAATGCGTTGAAGTCTGTTCATGGGCGTGTCCTCGTCCTGCGTGAAAAAAATCTCAATTCTGAACCCTTGGGTTTCCGCCTGTTTTTTTATGCCCTCGAGCACGGAGTTATAGGTGCGAAGATGCAGGCGTTTGTCATTCGGAGCGCCTGCGACCAGCACCGCCATGGTGGTTCCACTGTCCTCGGAAATCCGCTGGGTGCGTATCTCCTGCATCAGCGCGTTTACCAGAGGACTGGGACGGTACTGCATCTCCTCTGCTTTGGCCGCGACGGTGGCCCGCATGGCCTTGGAAATCCGGGGGTCGTTCTTTAAAGCCAGCGACACCGTCGCTTTGGTCACCCCCACCACATCCGCGATATCCTGCATGGTGACCCGGCGCTGATCCTGCTTGCTTTTTGAACTCATGCGGACTGACTACGTCAGGAATGTTAACGGGTCAAACCAATTTTCGTCCTTTTTGGGTTGCCATATTTTTTTATTCCGGATTCGTCTCGCCGGTACAGCAGCCCCCTTCGCCCCAAGGCTGAAGCTCTGGTCGTTCCTCCCGGCGCTTCAGCACTCCAAGGCGGCTTCGCCGCAAAGATGCACATGGGGGAAATCGAACACAACACGCTTTCTCATAATTGGCTCCTTCGCAATAAGGTTTCCACATCCAGCTCCGCCAGTTGGGCGTGATGTCCCGGGAGGGTGTTGACCAGGATGCGTTTGCCGTCGGGAGAGAAGACCGGATGGTGGCAGATCCGCAGCGGATTTCCGCCTTTCACCTCTTTGTCGCCGATGAATTTGGGCAGGGGAACCTTTTGCAGGATGTCTCCGGTGCGTTTTGAAATGAACACCACGTTTCCGCCGGTTGGACTTCCCTCGTCGGTTACCACCAGATCGGGGTTCGCGGGGCTGACCGAGGGATGTCCCCCGCTGTTGTGCGGGCTGATCCAGCGCGCTCTGGTTCCATCGTACCGGACCTCGATCAGCCCCTGGCGTTCCGGATTCTCCGGGTCGGGTCCGTAGCCGATCAGGCGTTCATTGTCCGGCTGCCAGCCCCAGTGCACCCCCCGCCGCTCAAAACTGAGATCGATGGCCATGTGAATCTCCTTCATTTCACGGTCGGAGGTGAAGACGGTGGCGATCCGGGGTTCGCCGCGTTCGGGAACCACGCAATGATTGCCGAAATAAAAGAGAAAACGTTTTCCGTCCGGGCTCCAGCGCACGCAATAGGTCATCAGGGTCAACCCTTCCTCCGGCCCCAATCGATCCTTCAATTCCTGTTCGGCCTCGAGAATTTTTTCGCGGAGGGGATGTCGGTCCAGAAGGTCTTGGGTGGAGAGCGCCAGGGTCTCTTGGGGCGGATCAAACGTGAGCAGGGAGATGCCGTGCCGCTTCCGTTCCAAAAAGGGAACGGGGGCTTCCTCCGGTTTCCATTTCCCATCCCCGTATCCCGCCGCATACAGCAGGCCGTGAGGGCTGGACACGCCGGGTTCGCCCAGTGGGGGACAGCCCTCCAAATCGCCTTTTACTTTGACTTCGACTCCCGCAGCCAGTTCTCTCCGCACCGTGACCGGATTTTGCAGGGTGCCCGCCTGGTAATACACGTGTCGCGCATCCGGTGACCAGCTTTGCCAGAGGCCCGTGTGCCAGAAGCTGGGGGTCACCGCCACCTTCCCGAATTGGTCCAGCACCTTGCCTTCGGCGGACAGCACAAACACTTCCGTCCGATTCGTCTCCAGGTCCGCTCCCGCCGCCAGGAAACGGCCAGACCCGTCGGGCGCATACGGACAAAGGGTGTAATAGCCGTGAACGCACCATCGCTCGGGGATCGGAAAGGTTTTCACGCGTGCTCCTCCCGTTTCCGGGAACCCGTCACCTTGGCGGGAACCCCCACCGCGATGGCGTATTCGGGGATGGACTTGGTCACCACCGCGCCCGATCCGATCACCGCGCCGCGGCCAAGGGTAACCCCGGCGGTGATGTTGACCCGTCCGCCGATCCAGATGTCGTCCTCCAGAACGATGGGGGCATGTTCCATTCCCTGGCCGTGAATCGGCGCATCGGGATCCGAAAACCTGTGATTCGACGCAATCATCATGCCATGAGAGGCGATCCGCACCCCGTTGCCGATGGTGATGCGCCCGGAGGGATTTTCCACGGTGCCATAGCCCACCAGGATAGTGTAGGCCTGCACCGAGCAGTCGTTGCCCATGTGCACATTCCCCTGCACAAAGGCACCCTCGGCGACCACGCAGTTTTCGCCGAAACGGATTTCCCCGTCACGCGGGTGGATTTTGGCGCCGGGATGAATGCGGCAGCTTTTCGGAATATGCACATGCGGGTGACGGAGCGCCATCCAGCGTCCAATCCGAAACATCAACCGTTCCCGAAAACGTTTGGGGGGCATGGGCCAACTGAGCCCCCCGTCGAAAAAATTCCAAACACTCATATGTCGTCTTCTTCAATTGAGGGCATACAGCCCGCTTGGGATTTCAAGTCGGAAGGAAGCGCCCGCAGATCGTCCAGGGCGGCGGCGAGTTGACCGAACAGCCCCTGGCCCCAGGGGGCGGTGACCCGAAAGGGATGCCGTTGGATATCCATGGCATGAGACTCCTTCTTGTTGCTTTGGGACGTGCCCGTCAGCCCGCCGTCGCCGGTCATGCGGTTCATCAACCCTGCATAGGCGCGAACGTCCGTGGAAAGCAGAGACGCTTCCACCATTCCCTCGCGCACCCCGATGGCCAGCGAGGCCGCGATGCCGGCGCCACCAGGTCCGGTGGACGCTCCGCGTTCGGCAGCAGTGCCAGCGTCCGCACCAGGCCCAGAAAATACCAGGCCACGCCCCGGCTCCAGTTTTGGAAGGTTCTTTCGCCGGTGGTTAAGTGATAGCGCAGAAACACGTTCTCCCCGTCGGTCAGCAAATCCCGTATGGCCCTGAGTTGATTGAAGGCACGGACTTTCAAACCCGGATGCCCGCCCCGGACAGCCATCGCCATCATGGTGTAGGCGATATTGTAAGCGCTTTCGGTCACCAGTTTGTCTTCCGCCACCACATCCCGCTCCGAATCGCGGTACATCTCAAAGCCCTCCAGCGCATATTTCAGGGCCGGGTGGCGGGGGTGTTCCAGGGCCAAAACCGCGAAAGGCCCCGTTGACTCCGGTCCGCCAATCTGATCGTCGGCGGGTTCGCCATAGATATTTTCCCGCTGACCGTGCTCGGGGTCAAAACAGTGGGTCAATTGCCGCTGCAGTTCATGCCCGGCATCCTCCCGTCCTTTTGCCGCCCAATCCCGCAGGGCGTCCAGCACACACACCGCCATCCAGTCACAGGGCTGCATGGAGGCTTCCGAGCAGAGCATGGAGAGGCCGTGCTCCAACGGAGGACGTCCGGTCCCCGCGTAGAGATGAGGCCGGAGCGCCTCCGAAAGCGAGGGGTCGTTTGCCACCATCCACAAGGGCGGACCGTCCTCCAGTTGCAGCGAAAGTCCGGTGTGCAACACCGCCGCGGCCTGTTCCGCGGTCAGCGCAAACGCGAAGACCTGTCCCGGACAGGAGAAAAAGACATCGAGAACGCCATAGATTTCGCCGGTCCCGGCTTTGCCCACGCGCACCCGGTGGGCGAAGCGGTGATCGGTTCCGCTGACCAGACGGAAGGAGAGGGGACCCGCCTGACCCGGCCACGGGTTCCAGTGGAGGGTTGTCGGTTCCTCTTGCGTGACCGGCACCACCCGGCGTCCGCCCAAAGGGCGTTTTTCGGCGGGGAACCCGATCGACGGGGCGGTAATCGTTTGAGCGGCTTTTCTCGCCTCACGAACAGCGGCGGGGAGTTGTGGTGTCACGATGGATATCTTTGTTTTATTTCCAGGCGCCGGCCCGCTTGCAAAGTTGAATGGGAAAACCCCAGGGATCGCGCAGCATGATCAGCACGTCTCCGGCGGCGGTGGTGACCGGGCCCGCCTGATGCGACGCGCCCGCCTGGAGCAGCCGGTCCCTGTCCGCCTCCGGATCCTTGCTGGCGAACCCCAGATGGATCACCAGCGGGTCCTGGTTCGGATAATCCGGGACGGGCGCTTTTTCGTTGCGATAGATCTCCAGCATCGCGGCGCCGTCCGGGGACGCGATGAAGTGCGTGAAGGTCGGGGCACCGCCCGCCCGCAGCGTTTTCATCCCCAGATGTTCCCCATACCAGGCGGCGAACGCCGCCGGATCGGGCACTTGAAATGCGAAATGTTCAATGTTCATGTTGAGACTCACCGTCCCATCCAACCACCGTCCACGGTGAGAATGGTGCCATGCACATAGGCGGAGGCCTCGGAGGCGAGGAACACCGCCGCGCCTTTGAAATCCTCGGGATTTCCCCAGCGTCCGGCGGGAATGCGTCCGAGAATTTGGGCGCTGCGCACCGGATCATCCTGCAGGGCCTGCGTGTTGTCGGTGGCGATGTAGCCGGGAGCGATCGCGTTCACGTTCACCCCTTTGCCCGCCCATTCGTTGGCCAGGGCCTTGGTCAACTGCCCGATCCCGCCCTTGCTGGCCGCATAGCCCGGCACGGTGATGCCGCCCTGAAAGGTCAGGAGCGAGGCGGTGAAAATGATTTTCCCGTGGCCGCGTTCGATCATGTCTTTGCCGAATTCGCGGCTCAGCACAAACTGCGCGTTGAGGTTGATTTCGATAATCTCATCCCAATATTCGTCCGGATGCTCGGCCGCCGGTTTGCGAAGGATATTGCCGGCGTTGTTCACGAGAATATCGATTTGCGGGACATCCTTTTTCACTTGTGCAATAAAGGCGTACAATTCGTCCCGCTTCGCGAAATCGGCCGCATAGCCCCGGAAGCTCCGCCCGAGGGCGGTCACTTCTTTTTCGACATCGCTGCCGGAGGATTCCAGGGTGGCGCTGACCCCCACGATATTCGCGCCGGCTTCGGCCAGGCCCAGGGCCATGGCTTTGCCTATGCCGCGTTTGCAGCCGGTGACGAGGGCGGTTTTGCCTTCGAGAGAGAAAGGGAATGGTGTGCTCATGATCGGGGTTTCTTTGTTCGTTGTTTTACGCGGGGATGGAGGGGGGATCGATTAGGATTAGGATTAAGATTAAGATTAAGATTAGGATTAAGATTAAGATTAAGATTAGGATTAAGATTAAGATTAAGATTAGGATTAAGATTAAGAGGATGAGGTTGTCAGGCCCGGCAGTCGATCAGGGTTTTCATGGCGTTGGGACTGGCGTCCAAATCTTCGAACGCTTTCTGCAGTTCGTCGAGAGGCCGCACACCGGTGATCAGGGGTTCGAGCGGCAGGGTTTTGTCCGCGATCAGTTTGAGGGCGCGTTCGTAGTCCTCCGGTTCGTAGACCCGGGCACCGCACATTTTCAGCTCTTTCCAGAAGAACTGGAAGAGATTGATTTCGACGGGTTTCGGATAAATGGCCACCACCACGATGCGGCCGCGGATGGCCAGCAGATCGGTCATGCCCGCCGCCGCGGCTTTGGCACCGGACACTTCGAAGACGATGTCGGCCCCGCTGCCGCCGGATTTTTCCCGGCAGAGTTCCGCCAGGTCGGTTTCCATGGGATTCACCGCCTCCAGCCCGAGGTCCCGGGCGAAGCTCAGACGGAATTCGTTCACTTCAGAAACAATGACCCGGGCTCCGGCTTCGCGGGCGACCAGGGCCACCAACATGCCGATGGGCCCGCCGCCGATCACCACCGCCAGCTCGCCGGGAACAATCTCACCCAGCCGCACATCGTGGCAGGCCACCGCCAGCGGTTCGCAGAGCGCGGCCTGTTTCAGGTCCGTGCCTGCGGGGGCTTTGTGCAGAGTGAAGGCCGGAACCGTCCAACTGTTCTGAAAACCCCCGGGGGAATCGATACCGATAAATTTGAGGCCTTTGCACACATGGCTGTGGCCGCGGTCGGCTGGAGTTTCCGCCCGGTTGTCCAGCGGGCGCACCACCACCGCGTCGCCGACGGAGAAGCCGGTGACGCCTTCCCCGAGTTCCGCCACCGTGGCCGAGGTTTCGTGGCCGATGGTTTGCGGGATGTTCACCCGCTGGTCCATGGCCCCGTGATAAATATGGGTGTCGGTCCCGCAAATGCCGCAATAGGCGACGTTGAGTCGCACCTCGCCGGGACCGGGCGACGCCGGGGTTGTCTCTTCAATGCTGAAGGTTCTGTTTCCTTGATAATAGGATGTTTTCATAAGGGGTGTGTCTGGTTTGGGGTTATAAGATCGTAATGCGCCAAAGGCGCACAAGCCTTAATCTTAATCTTAATCTTAATCGTAATCTTAATCGTAATCAAAACGCATTCCATTGCATCGATTCGGATTACGATTAGGCGTAAAGACAGGTTCGGTTGCGGATGCAGGTTACATTATTGAGAAGTCTCCATTTCCCATTGGCCCGAAGAAGTCTCCGTCACCCGGGTGATTCGACCGGTGGCGGTTTCCAGCACCGAAATGTCCGAACCGGTTTCATTGAGGGACAGTTTCCATTGCCGTTTGTCCGGGCTTTCCAGGATGGCCGCGAAGTCGTCCTCCCGCTTCAGATGCCAGTCCGCGATCAGACCCGGTGTGTCCAGACAGATCGCGTGCACGGTGAGGGACTGTGTGCGGGCGCTCCGGTCCGCGGTCCTCACCAGCATTCCGCTGCCCGGTTTTCCTTCCGAGGCCTGGTTGGGCAGGGGATGGTAGGCGTCGTGCACGTGCGCGTGTTGCGGACCGCTGATGCCCCCGTCTCCCAGGTGGAACAGTTTCATGCCGGCGTTGCCGCGCCGGGCGACCATGCGGTCGGGCGGCACCATTTTCAACGCCAACAGACCGTCCCGGTTGTTCAACAGCCAGGACCAGGAAGTCTTCACGGGCCGGTCCGCGTGAACCCGGTCGATAACAAAGACCGCGTGCGGACCGCACATCAGCCAAAAGCGGGTGAATTCGCGCAGGGGCGCCCCGTACAGCGCGGAGGCTTCGGACCCGATCGCGGTGACATGGCCCGCGCGTTGCGCCAAGAGGAGTTTCGCGCCGCGGTCACAGGTCGGGCCGTTGGTGAACCCTTCGTCCAAGAGCCGGCGGATACGGTTCGTCTGCTCCATCCGAATCCTGCGATGCTGATCCTCCTGCAGGTTCAGTCCGTCTCCGGCCTCCGTCTCGAACACGCAGGTGTTGTGGGTATAGGTCGAAATTTCGATGCCGTGGATGAGATTGCGGTAGCAGGCGTGGCCCGGATCCACCAGCAGCCGCTCCCGGTTGTGCACCAGCATGAAGCTGTTCAGGTCGCCGTGCAGATGGGCCACCGAGTGGAGCGGACCGCCGCCGGTTTTCGCGGCCAGCACCGTGGTCCCGTCGCGCGCGATCACATCGCCGCAACTGAACACCTCCACGGGCTCCGGCTCCGTCTTTTCGGTTGCGCGCGCTTCCGACGCCGCTCCATACAGCGGCAGGGTGAGAAATCCGAAATCATTCACGAAACCGAAGCTGGCCAGATCCGTCGGACCCTGATCCGTGCAGGGGACATAAAGCTCGTCGAAGAGTTGCAGGGCCCGTGCGGCGGATTCAGGATGCCGGTCTTTGCCGCGGGCGGCGATGTGCAGCAGATTGTCCGCGGACGGACGGTAGATCGCGGCGCTGTCGTTGAAATTCACACTGCGGGGAACCGGCAGTGCGCCCCATCCGCTCAGGGGTTTGCAATAAAGGTGGGATGCCGCGTTCCAGCGCGGCATGTGCACGTAAGGCTCCAGCGGGAGTTCGTTGTCCAGCGATGGCTGACGGCGCATCAGTGCCTCCCGGGTCCAGACCAGGCCCGTCATCGCGTAATTGCCGTACTGGAGCGATTCGCCGTAGGAGCCGTCCGGCTGAAAGCAATCGACGCAGCGTTTGAATTCCGCCGCCGCGAAGTCCATGTCGTCTTTCCGGTTCAGAACTGCCGCGGGCACCGCCACCCCGGCCAGGAGGATGCAGCGCCAGTTGTTCAAATGACCGGTGGAATCCATCCAGGCCCGGCACAGTCGAATGCCTTTCTGCACCAGAGTCTCCGCCAGTTCGGCCCGTTCCGCTTCGGTGAACACGTCCGCCGCCAAATCCAGGACCACCGCCAGGGCCACACTCAGATGGCCGGTTTCCAGATGACCCACCGGATTTTCGGGGTTAAAATAACGGAATCCGGGCCCCACCCAGTCCTTCAAAGGACGGCGGGCGATTTCCAGGGTTGTGGCGCGCAACCAGGCGCCCAGCGCTTCGGTCGGGCGCAAGGCGTGGGCCATGGCCGCGTCCGTGAGAACCTCCAAGGCGTGATGCCACCAGTCGGTGGTGGTGGTGGCATCGCTCAGACCGGGAGAGGCCGCGCGGCGTTCCGCCCGGTTGAGCAGGGCCCAATAAAAGCCGGACAAGGGCTCGCTTCGGCGGTGTTCCTGAATTCCGGCACGTTCGGATGGCGAGAGAAACAGGCTCATCGTTGTGCCGTCAGATCCATGTCTTTAATTAAGACGCCCTCCGGACGGGTGGCGATGAACAGAATGGCATCGGCGACTTCGCCGGCCTGGAGAAATTTGCTGCGGTCCACGTCGCGTCCGTCCCAGTAGGCGGTGTCCACGGCGGAGGGGGACACGGTGGAAACGCGAATGCGGTCGCCCGCCACCTGCTGCTGAAGTCCGGAGGTGTAGCCGTTGAGAGCGAATTTACTGGCGCAGTACAGAGGGGCACCGGGGTTGGTGACTTTACCGACCACGGAGGACACATTGATGATGTGACCGGATTTACGCGATTTCATGTCGGGCAACACCGCGCGGCTGCAGAGGAAAACGCCGGTGACATTGGTGTCGAAAATGGCGCGGTAGTCCTCCAGGGTGCAGGTGGACAGATCGGTGGCGAAGCCCACGCCGGCGTTGTTCACGAGGATGTCCACGGGTCCCAGGGCTTCTTGGATGGCAGTGAAGGCCGCGGCCACCGCGATTTCGTCGGTGACATCCACCGCAAGAGGCAGCACCTCCGCCCCAAGGGAGCGGACGGTTTCGGCGGCGGCGTTCAGCCGGTCTTCGGAGCGGGCCAGCATGGCCACCTTGCAGCCGGCTTCGGCAAAGCGTTTGGCGGATTCGAGACCGATGCCGCTGGAGGCACCGGTGAGGACGATGGTGAGATCTTTCAGATTTTTCATAAGCGTTTCGTTGGGTTGGGGTAATGGGGTGATGGGGTAATGGGGTGATGGGGTGATGGGGTGATGGGGTGTTTGGGTTTTGGGGGGATGGAGATACATGACATCATTCTCCCATCCCCCCATTCCCCCGGCTTAGAAATAGCCGCCGCGCTCCACGATTTCGGTGGTGGACAGGCCTTCCTCCACCCACTTTTTCAATTCGCCCTCGCTGGCGGCGATTTCCTCCGCGCGCAGCAACACCTCGTAGGCGATGGCGCGGGGCACGACGATGGCGCCGTCGATGTCGGCGAAAACAATATCCCCCGGAAAGATGTCCACCTCGCCGATGCGGACGGGTTCCTGCCAGCCGCTGATACGGAAACGCCCCAGCATGCCGTTGGAGGAGCGGTATTTAACAAAAACCGGGAAATTCTGCGGCAGCACCCGGTCGGTGTCCCGCACCCCGCCGTCGATCACCGCGCCGCGGCAGCCGCGCCGCTTTGCGGCCATGGTCATCACTTCGCCCCACTGCGCGGATTCATCGTCGCCGCTGGTGTCCCAGGCGATCACCGACTGGGGCGGAATGGATTCCAGCATTTCCGCGCGCTCCTTCATTTCATCCTTCAAGCCCAGGTTTTTGGCGCCCTTGATGGTGAACGCGGGGCCGGCCACTTTCATGGTGTCCCGAAGCGGCAGGATGGTGTGGGGGAGGGTTTGGCGGGTGAGATTGTGTTCGCGCAGCACATCGTTCACGGCGGCGGTGAACAGGGCTTCATAGCGTTCGCAGAGTTCTTTTTCGGGAACGGGGAAGGTCACCTGCGCGCCGGCGGCGCGGGCGGCCTTGAGTTTGGAGAGATCCATCAAAGGTTGAGCGGTCATGCGGTTTCCGGGGTGAGGGGTTTGATGCCAAGGAGATGGGCCTGGGCCATGGCAAAAATCACCGGGCCGAAGGCGTGACAGTCATTGAGCACCGGGGGCTTGGCCATGTATTCGAGTTTGGTGCCGCCGCCGGGACACAGGCAGCCTTTGCAGGTGTGAAAAATATCCGTGTCGGGGGTGATATAGCGCGAAAGTCCGCGCAGGCCCTGTTCAAAGCGCGGGCGCTCCGCGGCATCCACCAGCCCCGCCTCCAGGCCGATTCCCAGCGCGTACAGCATCAGCCCCGATCCGGAGGTTTCGACATAGGATTCTTTCGGCTCGGTCATTTCCTGATGCCAGAGCCCCTCCGCGTTCTGGAAGGCGGCGCAGGCCCGCACGTGATCCAAATACATCTCCACCACTTCGGTTTTGCGCGGGTGGTTTTCCGGCAGATACACCGCCAGTTCCGCCAGTGCGAAGGCGCCCCAGCCGTTGCCGCGGCTCCAGTGGTCCTGTGATCGGTGCCCCGGTCCGCGCATGTTCAGGGATTGATTGAGCAGTCCGGTTTCCTCCACCCGGAAGGCGCGGATCATCTCCATCGTTTGGAACAGCGCCTCGTCCACCCAGGCCGGTTCGTTCAGCGCCAGTCCCGAGAAGAGTAGAAACGGACTCACCGCGAAGGCCACATCAATCCAGATTACGTCCCCGCCCGGATACGCCGGGTGACAAAGGATGCCGTTCGCCGCGCGCGGGGCCTCGTGCAGAATCCGCTCCGCATGTTCGCGAACCGTCACCTCCGCTTCCGGGAGCTGACCCGAATAGAGCAGCCAGGCGGTGGCGTTTCCGCCGCAGCGGTAGTTGGGAAAGTTGCAGGGAAAATCGCGCTCTCCGTTCACATACGGCATCAACTGCTGCCGGATTTCCTCCAGCAGCGCCGGATCTCCGGTGCGGGCCGCCAGACGGGCGAAACCGTGCAGGGACAGAATGCCGGTGTAATGACTGTAATGTCCGTGGACGGCCCGGTGTTTGCGGAAGGCGGACCGGGCACGTTTAGAGAAGGGGGTTGGTTTCATAATCAATTTTGTTTAGCGGGAGGCAGTATCCTCGAAAGGGAGGATGTGCTTGATGTGCTTATCATGACCGCATTCGTTCCGGAGAAAAGACGGAAAAAGAAGATTGCGCTGTTAATCGTAACAAAGTAGAGTCGCCTTCACCGATGCCCCCTCCGAAATCCAATCCGAATGTGCCGGTCACGTATAAAGATATCGCGGACCGGTGCGGACTGTCGATGATGACCGTCTCCCGCGTGCTGCGTCAACAGGCGCACGTGAAACCCGAAACCCGTGAAAAGGTGGAGAAGGCGGCGGAGGAACTGGGATACCGTCCCAATCCGATGATTCAGGCGCTGATGAGCGGGGTGCGGCGTCGGCGGGTGAGCTGTCAGGCGAACCTGGCCTGGGTGATGAACTATGACCCGGCGAAGCCCGCCTCCGAATTTTTGCAGGTGATGATGGATGCGGCGCACCGGCGCGCATCGCAGCTCGGGTTTGGATTTGAGACGGTCATTCTCCCCCGGAAAATACGGACGGCTTCAGACTGTCGAAAGATTTTTGAGGCGCGGGGGATTGTGGGGGTGATGCTGGCGCCGTTGAGCGTTCCGGGAGTTTCCCCGCCGCTTCCCTGGGAGGATTTTCCGTACGCCACCATCGGGCGGTCCCTGATCTCCCCGCAGATTCACTACACCATGGCGCATTTTCAGCACAACATGGAGCGGGTGTTGCGGGAGCTTGCCGCGCGGGATTACCGGCGGGTGGCCTATCTGGAGGAACGAACCATGGATCAGCGCCAGGATCATTCCGCCGCCATGGTGTTTGAGTACTACCTGCGGCAAATTCCCGCCCGCAACCGGATTCGCCCGGTGATCCTTGAGGATTGGGATCCCCCGCGTCTGGACGCCTGGATTCGGAAACACCGGCCGGATGTGATGATCAGTGGAACCCCTCAGTTGTATGAACTGCTGCTGCAAACCGGGAGAACGCCGCCCCGTGATCTCGGATTCGTCACCCTGAGCTGGCGGGAAAGCCAGAAGGAATGCGCGGGCATCCGGCAGCCTTTTCAGGAACTGGGCTCCAGTGTGGTGGAGATGGTGGTGGCCCAGATCCACCGCAACGAAAAAGGGCTTCCGTCCACCCCCAAAGCCATGCTGCTGGAGGGGAAATGGTTCCCCGGCACCACCCTGAAGGTTTCGGGAGTTTAACGAGTAAACCTGTTTTTAGGTTGTCAAAGGGGGTGTGGGTGAAGTATCATCAACATGTAATCCAATCCATGCCTTGTTAACCCCCCGAATTATGGAGCCCTCAAATGATAAATATAAAAAATACAATCGTTCGTTCAACCCGAACCGCTTTGTCCCCGCTGATCGTTGGGATTTGCCTGATGCAATCCGCCGCCGCGAGCGTGATCATCACCACAGCAGGACAGACCTACACACAGGACTTTCAAAGTCTCCAAGAGCTGACCGGTGGCAGTAATTCAGGAACGGATTCAACCTGGAGCAACAATCCTCTCACCGATGGGGCGAATGGGCTGGCGGGGTGGTTTGCTCCGACCACTAATGCCCGACGTGTGAATAATAATACGAATGCCACCGGATATAACAATACCAACCGCATTCTGTATCATACCAATACAGGGGATAGCAACAACCGGAGCTTGGGGGTGGGGATGAACGGGAACAGTTTCGGGGTGGCGTTTCTGAACGACACCGGGGGCACCTTGAACGCGGCGGACATCGATTTTCGGGTGGAGCAGTGGCGGACCGGAGAAGCGACCCTCAACTTCGGATATCAGATCGTCGGTTCTCAGCCCACAAGTCTTCCGGGTTCCGGATGGACGGCGGTTCCTGAACTGACGCAATCCGCCATGGACACCAGCGGGACCAACGGCCCCATATCCACTCTTCAGACCGCGCAAAAAACCCACACCCTTTCCGGTCTGGATTGGCAGGCGGGTGATTACCTGTTTCTGCGCTGGGAACGTACATCCGGTGGAACCGGTACACTCACGATCGACGACCTGAGTGTGACCGCCATCCCCGAGCCGTCCACCCTGGCTTTGCTGGGCATTGCGGTATTGGCCGGGCTGATCGGATTCAAACGTCGGAAAGACTGACGCGGTTCCATCACAGATCAATGATCAATTCCCCGTTCCTTTACCGGAACGGGGTTTTTGTTGGGTGGTTGGGTTGTTGAGTGGTTGGGTGGTTGGGTTGCCGGGACGATGCTCATCCCTCTGAACTCGTAATCTTAATCTTAATCTTAATCGTAATCTTAATCGTAATCTTAATCGACTGATACTGAATCGATTACGATTACGAGCACGATTAGGATTAGGAGAGGCGGTCTCATTCCTCAAATTTCGACTCCGTCGTTGGCGGGGCTTGTGTGAGACCTCCCCGGCAAACGTCAATGGTTATTCGTCATTGGTAACACAAATTCCCAGTGACAAGTGACCAATGACGCAGCGCAGCTGCCCATGACCGCCGCCACAGGTCTCTATACAGCACATTTGGATGAGACAATCCGTGGCTGCGTTACCCTTTTGATTCTGCGGCAGGGACTGCCGCGGTACTGATTTCTGACCTCTCTCAAACCACCACCACGGCCTCTTCATCGATTGAGGGTTTGGCCAGCCGCAGCAGGTAGAGGGGCAGCAGCGAAGTCAGGGTGGCCAGGGTGCAGCCGAGGAAAAACATATGATAGTGGGTGAAGGGCGCGCCCCACAAGTTGATCTCCCAGCCGCGCAACTGACTGAGCACCCAGCCGGCAACAGTCGAGACCAGGATGATAAACACCCCGGTCACCATGCGGGAGAGGGACAAATAGTTCGGGCGGCCCTTGGCGGGATACAGTTCCAGCGACAGATTGTTGACCAGCATCCAGTGGGTGGAGCCGGCCGCCCCGTTGATCACCTGATAGGCGATGATGGGCAACAGCCCCCACCAGGCGGAAAAAACCCACAGCAACATGCTGCAGGCGCAGACGGCCGTTATCACGGCCAGCGGACGGAAGATGCCGATACGGTCGGAAAGACGTCCCATAAGAAAGAGCATGCCGATGTTCACCAGATTGACAATCATGTGAATCAGGATGATGCGGTCCATGCGCAGGCCGAAATGGTCCAGGAGATAGGCGGTGGAAAACGCGACCAGGGCCACCCGTCCGCTGCGCCAGGCGCACTCAAACCAGATCAGTCCCCACAGCGGTTTGAAAAAATAGTCGACCCGCTCGCCGCGTCGTTTGGAGACAAAGTTTACCGCCCTGGCCGGACAATCCGAAAGCGTCGCCACCAAAAAACAGGCGACCAGGGTGTTCAGGAACACGATCCCCATGATCATCGCGTAGCCGGGCAGTCCCGCGTTGCGGGCTAAACGGGCAAACAGCATTTGCAGCAACACCAGCCCGATGTTGGAAACGATGGCCATGCCGCTGACAAACCAGCCGCGTTGCCGGACGGGCACCAATTCCCCGATCCAGCTGACGACGATATTTTGCTGAGAACCGGTCAACATTCCCATCACCGCGACCGAGGCGATGTAGACCAGGAGCAGGACGGCGGAGATATCCGGTCGGGCATGACCGGTCAGCAAGGTCGCGACAATCAGTCCCTGAACGATACTGGCAAGGAACAAGGCCTGAATCAGGGCCTTGCGGTGCATCCGGTTGGCCTTCAGGATCAGGGTGCCGATCCATGAGAAGAGCTGCCCCATGGATTGGATCATGGCCCCCATGAAGCCGAGGTGCACATCTCCCCCCCCCAGTGCCCGGATCACAGCGGTGTGCAGGGGAGAGAACGCCGCCTCATCGCCGTTGTACAGCAGGCTCGCGACGCCGAATTTGATCCGGTTTTTCTTTTGCCCGGGCGTCTTCGGTTCGAGTCGCAAATCCGCCATGCCTTACTCCGACTCCCAGCGGATCGTGTAGTTCAGTTTGCCGTTCGCTCCGGCGGTCACCACTTCCAATCCGTCCCCCCGGGTCTGCACGAGGGTTTCGGCGCCTTCGAACTCGATCACCATGGCGCCCGCGCCCCGCAGCAATCGAACGCTGCCGCCGTCCAGGGTAAGCTTCGCGTCCTCCCGAACGAGCAGGGGGAATTGTTCAAGAAACGCGCCGTCGTGCTGTACGCTCACCCGGATGGCCTCATCGGTAAACACGATCTGCTTGACGCCTTTGCCGCCACCCAGGGAATAGCGGATAGTCAAATTCTCCCGGACGTCGGGCAGATCACCCGCGCCGGTTTCCGGCTTCAGGGATTCACCGTCCAGAGTGAAGTCCGGTTGCAGATTGCCCGCCTCGTACACCTGATTGGCGGCCCCGGCCCGGGTGCCCCAGGCCTCCAGACTCCGCCCGTTCTGCGACTGCATCAAGGTTCCGGCCTGAGGATGCCAGAGCAGGCCCAGGCCCATGCGCTGGCGGTCCGATCCGGTCCGGCCGGCGTTGAAGGCGGCGTAGTAGGCCGGGCGGCGAATATAGGTGAACACATATCGATCATCCACGCGCTGATGAATGAAGCGGTTTGAGGCCAGGTAGGGGAGTCGCGCCCGAGCCTGCTGTCGTTGAGCCGTGTCGGGATACCACACTTCGTGCGTGCGGTGCAGAAACGCATAGGGGGAGAACGCCCAGGTGGTCCCGGTGCGCAACGCCTCCACCTCCGGCCAGGCGGCGGCCAGTTCCCGCCGGATTTCGGCGCGGCGCTGCGCCACGATCTCCTGCGTGGGAAGAAACGGGCGCAATCCCTCGACCGCGTCGGCCATTGGGAAGTCTCGGTAGGTGAATGATCCCAGACGTTGCCGGGTGCTGATGCCGCGGTTCAAAACAAATTCGGACCCGTCCGGTTCGAGCAGCGCATTGTAGCCCAGCCATTCCGCGAACAGGGTTTGCTCCTCCAGCAGCCAGGTCATGAGTTCGCGGTTTTCACGGCGCATGGCGTTGTCGCCGTGTCCGGCGGCGTAATGCCAGGCCATCAGGGTGTTCGACATGTGCGTGCCGAAATTATAGCCCCAGTCGGGACCGCTCTGCTCGGTAAAATACCCCGTCACACTTTGGAACGCATGCTCACCGTCAAGAGAGGTGGCCTCCACCCATTTCAGCAGTTGCGCCGCCAGTTCCGCATCCCCGAAGAGATCGATGTGCGCCATGGCACCGGGCCAGTAATTTCCCCACTGATTGGTGAATCGTTGGCCCTGACCGAGGCTCCAGCCGTCTTCGAACGAGGCGCGGAACGCGTTGCGGTTGGTTTCGATCGCCGCCCGGTGAATTTCCGGATCGATGGGCGGACCCTGCGCGAGCAGACGGAGCGTCTCGCCCATGAATTTGGTGGCAAAGGCCGTGGGTGCGAGATTCCACTGATCCCGCCCGTATTCACTGAACTGACCCTCCGCATTGGCCATGCCCGTCCAGAAGGTCAGGGCGGCTTCCAGCCGGGCCCGCAGGGCCGCGTCGCCGTGATACGGATTCCACGGCGTGTCTGTGCAATAGAAATAGGCGAGCGACAAAATGTTTTCCATGATGCGGGCGTTGTAGGGCCGGTTGGTTGCCTGCGGACGCCAGACGGCAATTTCGATAAACCCGCGCTGGTCCCCCTCCTCCGCCACAGCATTGATCAGTCGGTGGGCATGGGCCAGGTAGTAAGGCAGGGGATGACGCGGGCCGGTCATCGCGGGCACATCCAAGTCTCTGTCCGTGAAATCGCCGAGATCCACTTCATTTAATTTCACGGGTTCCACTTTTGGTAACAAATCAGCACCGACCCCGCCAATTAGAAAGATCATGGCGAGAACCGGGCACATTTTGGTGGAGGTTATTCTGAATTTCATCCGACACATTCCGACTCCTGTTCTGACGTTTGATTTAATTAGAAAATCAATACTAGCATGATTTATTTAACATGTCAAATGATCGTTACGGTTTTTCTTGGGCTGGGGTGCATCCCGGAATTGGTGAAAGCTCATTCCCTAGGGCATAAATATTATAGGCAGAA
>JAFIGD010000070.1 GCA_020831625.1 Verrucomicrobiota bacterium
CCAGTGTGGCGGCCGAAGCGCAGGGGTCCTCTCAGGTGCGGGTCACCTGGGAGCCGGTGGGCGACTTCATGGAGAACTTCACCATCGAACGGGCCACCGGCGCGTCCGGACCCTGGACGGAAGCGGGGACGACGCAGGCGGGCACCCACAGTTTTACCGATACCGGCCTGGATCCGGTGACGACCTATTTTTACCGCGTCCGGGCCGAAAACCAATTCTGGGAGGGGCCGTTCAGTGCGGCTGTTTCCGCAGCCACCGAAGCGGTGCCCGGCGCGGAATGGACTTACACCATGGACATCACCCTGGACGGCTATCAAGGGACGTCCGCCCTGGAAAACTTCCCCCTGCTGGTGCGCCTGGATGAAAATCAGAGCGGTTTCAGCTTTGCCGATTTCGCCGATGCACAGGGCGGCGACCTGCGGTTTGTGAACGGCGCCGGCGACCGGGAGCTGGCGTATGAGATCGACTACTGGAATGTGGACGGCTCCGCCGCCGTGTGGGTGCGGGTGCCGGTGCTTTCCGGGACGGACACAAAAATCCGGGCGCTCTGGGGGAATCCCGACGCCACCGACCCGCCCTCATACACCGTCAACGGCACCGTCTGGGAAGGCAACTACCGCGCCGTCTGGCATCTGCAGGAAGAGGCGAACGACCGCCTTGACAGCACCCGATTCAACCATCACGCAAGTCCGATCGGCCCGATGGCGGTCCAACCCGGCGTGGTGGGGAATTCCGCCCGTTTTGACGGATCCAACGGCAACACCGCGCTGCAGGTGGGCAATGATCTTCCCGGGACCCTGCGCTTCACCAACGGATTTACCCTGGAAGGCTGGATCCGAATCGACAGCGGCGCGGACACTCAGAAACGCCAGTTGTTCACCGCCGGAGATCCGTATTGGGACGGGGGCGGGTATCGGGCCGATTTCAATACCTCGCGCCACCGGACCGCGATCGGCACCGAAACCGGGGTCGCCAACGGCAACGCCCGGGAGGTTCACGATGCGACTCTGGACGGCGGGGTTCCGGAGGAGGAATGGATCCACGTGGCGGTCGCATGGGACGGCAACACCATCACCACCTACATCAACGGCCAGACCATCCACAGCGAACCCTTCAACCACACCATCGCCTATCCGCAGGGGCCGTATCCGGCCCTGGTGCTGGGGGCGGGGATTTTCGGCGACAACACCTCCCTGAACCGTTCGCTGGCGGGCAATCTGGACGAGATGCGGATCAGCGATCTCGACTTCTCCGCCGACTGGATCCAAGCGGTCTACCAAAACATCGCCGAGACCGGTCAGTTTCAGACCCTCGGCACGCCGGAAACCACTGCTCCGCCGCCGGTCATTAATGAACAACCGCAGGGATTGAACATCAACGTGGGCGAGGAAGCCACCTTCCTCGTTGTCGCCAGTAGTGACGATCCGATCAGTTACCAGTGGCAGAAAGACGGCGAAGATATTCCCGGAGCCGAAACCGCCTCCCACACCATCCATCCGGCCGGGGTTTCCGACAGTGGCAGCTACCGTGTGGTGGTCAGCAATGTGAACGGCTCCACCCTCAGTGCGGAAGCGGTGCTGGTGGTCAACGGGACCGTGCCCGCGGTCAGCGCATGGCCCACCGCTTCGTCCATCACGTTTGGACAAAGTCTGGCCGATTCGGACTTGAGCGGCGGCAGCGCCAGTGTCGCGGGGACGTTTGTTTTTCTTACCCCCGGCCTCGAACCCGGGGTCGAAACGGCTGAACAAGCGGTCGTTTTTTTCCCGGACGACGATTTCACCTACGAGCCGGTCGAGGGCACCGTGTCCGTGGAGGTGGAGGAGGCCGGGGCGCAGATTTTTTTCTCCAACCTCACCCCCACCTACAACGGTGAAGCTCAGGCGCCCGCCGTGACCACCGATCCGGAGGGATTTTCCTATGCACTGACCTTTGACGGCTCGCCGGAAGTTCCGGTCGATGCCAGCACCTATGCCGTGGTGGCGGTCATCACCGAAGAAGGGGCCACCGGCAGCGCCTCGGACACGTTCACCATTGATCCCGTCCCGCTGACCGTGCAGGCCGATGATGTGGCCAAATTCGAAGGCGATCCCGATCCGGCGCTTTCCTGGAGTGTGATCAGTGGCGAACTGTTTGGCAGCGACACGCTTTCCGGCAGCCTGGCCCGCGACAGCGGCGAGGACATCGGAGCCTACACCATCCGGCAGGGAACGCTTTCGGCTTCCGGCAACTATATCCTGACGTTTCAGACCGGCACCCTTTCCATTCTCGAGGCAGGTGACGCACCGTGGGTTTTGCAGGCGGATTTTGATGATCTGAATACGGGCGTTTTGCGAGGGCAGGGGGGCTGGAGTGGAAATAACGACAATGCCGCCCAGGTCATCCAAGACCCCGAAGACGAAAACAACCAGGTCTTCCGATTCGCGCCCAGTTCAAATAATCATATCCAAAAAGACCTTTCCACTCCAATTCAAGCCGGCGAGGTCGGCACCCTGTTTTTCCGTTTTCATGTGCCCGCGGGATCGAGTCGGATCAACCAGCAAATCCGAATGCCGAATAATAACCCGATTCGGATTAAATGGGATAGCGATCCGTCCGAGCCGGTGCTCTGGATCTTTGGTGAAGACATGTCGAACACCGGTCTGCAGCAGGTTGAACAAACCCTCGCGCGCGACACCTGGTACTATTTTTGGATGGTGATCGACAACATCAACGGCACCTACCGGATATATATCCAGGGGGGCGATTATCCGGACCAGACCTTTGTTACCGTGGCGGACATGGGGGGGGATGCAAACAGTCATCCTTTTCAACCCGGGCTCATTGACGCCCTGAATTTCATCGGCTGGAACAACGGGCCGATGCTCTATGACGATATTTATCTGGCCCACGGCGGGGAGAATCTCAGCAATCCGGCCGCAGTGATCCCGCCGCCGTCGGATTATGAACAGTGGCTGATGGACGAGGGTCTGGACCCTGCGACCGATCCCGCGGCCGAAGAACCCGGCACCGGTTTCACGTACCGCGAGTTGCATGTCATGGGGGCGAGGCTTCAGGATGGCGTATGGGAAGAGCTGTTGGTGGTGGACACCCCGGTTTTCGGAGCGGGATCCGGCATGGATATCCGTGTACATGCCCGCGCGGGGCGGACGTACCGTTTATTCGCGACAGACGATCTGATGAATCAGGAGGGCTGGCAGGCCGTCGGCCATCCGTTTCCGGTCACCGACACGGACCGGGAAATTGATTTTCAGGATCCGAATCCGGGTGACCGCCGGTTTTACCGGGTGGAAGTGGAATGGCTTGAACCGTGAGATCCAAGGGGCCTCAGGGCATCATCCGGCACCGCACCGGGTGTCGAATTCCGTCCTTCGGGTGAAGCCGATCCGCCTCTTTTCATTTTTTTTCATTTCGTGCTCGCAATGGTGAAAGACTTCGCTATGTTCCCGCCCTCTCACTTCCGGATGGGTTCCATCAGGAAGGGCGGATGCACCGCCGGAGAACTCTTCGCATGCAATGTCTTGCGTCGTTGATCGCAGACCTCCTTGCGCCGGAAACGGGACCGGGAGATCGGAACAGCGGACGGCGCGCAAACCCCTGTATGTCCGGACGGACCGCGTTGGTCTGTGCCGGGTTTTTGTGACCGAAAGGCCTCATATGGAAACCACATCTGTTTTAAAATTCGAGCGCATCTCCTCACGGAAAGCCGGCGATATCGCCCGGGCGATCCAGGGGCTGCCGGTACAGGACGCCCTTAATCTGACCACGTTCAGTGATCGGAAAGCGGCGGCGTTATTTGGTAAAGCGCTGAAGTCGGCGATCGCGAACGCGGAGCACAACGAGAGCGCCGATGTTGAAACTCTTTACGTCAAACGAGCCGTGGCTGAACAGGGACCGACCCTGCGCCGCGGATTTTACGGAGCGCGCGGCATGTTTAAACCCATCGCCAAACGCACCAGTCACATTCGTGTCGTCCTCAGCGACGAACGCGCATAATCACCTCAAGAGGAGAACGGTTTTGGGCCAAAAAGTTAATCCCATTTCATTACGGGTCAGCGTCACGAAAGATTGGCGCTCCCGCTGGTTCGCCAGCAAGAAGGACTTTGGCGATCTCGTCGGAGAAGATCTTAAGATTCGTCAAATCGTGAAAAGCCGTCTGAAAGACGCGGCAGTTCCCGGAGTGTTGATTGAGCGTTACGCCAATCGCGCCCGTATTACCATTCTCACCGCCCGTCCGGGTGTGGTGATTGGTCGTAAAGGCGGCGAGATTGAGAAGCTGCGCGAGGACCTCAACGAGATGACCGGCAAGGACATCTACATTGAGATCAAGGAAGTCAAAAATCCCGATTTGAACGCGCAGCTGGTGGCGGAAAGCATCGCCCAGCAGCTTGAGCGCCGTATTTCGTTCCGCCGCGCCATGAAGCGGGCCATTCAGATGGCCATGGAGCTGGGCGCCGAGGGCATTCGTATTGAGTGCAGCGGCCGTCTGGGCGGCGCGGAACTGTCCCGCCGTGAAAAATATCTGAAAGGCAGCGTTCCGTTGCACACCCTGCGCGCCAAGGTGGATTACGGATTCACGGAAGCCCACACCACCGCCGGCCGACTCGGCATCAAGGTGTGGATCTGCACAAAAGAACAACCTGTGGAGGATCGTCGACATGCCACTTATGCCTAAACGCGTAAAGTACCGCAAACAGCAGCGCGGACGCAGCCGCGGGCTTGCCACCAGTGGGAATACCCTTTCCTTCGGCGAGTTCGGTTTGCAGTCTCTGGGCCGCAGTTACATTACCAACACCCAGATTGAAGCGTGCCGTATCGCGGTGAACCGCAATTTGAAACGCCGCGGCAAGCTCTGGATCCGGATTTTTCCCGACTACCCCTACACCAAGAAGCCCTTGGAAGTGCGTATGGGTAAAGGAAAAGGCAATATCGACCGCTGGGTCGCCAAGGTCAAACCGGGCCGCATGCTGTTCGAACTGGCCGGGGTTCCCGAGTCCCAGGCGCGCGAAGCGTTCCGTTTGGCCGCGGCCAAGCTGCCGATTCGCAGCCGTTTTATCACCCGCAACCCTCACGCCTGACGGAGAAGCACACTATGAGCAAAGCCGCGAACATTCGTGAGATGACCACCGAGGAGCTGAACGCCGCGTTGAGCGACGCCAGTGAATCCCTTTTTAAACTGAAACTGCAGCAAAAGCTGGGGCAATTGGAAAACAAAGCCAAGATCACCGAAACCCGCCGGGAAATCGCGCGGCTGAAGACGATCGCCAGTGAGCGTGCCTTAACGGCAGGAGAAGCGCAATGACTGAATCTGAACCCGCAGTCCGCCACGTGCGGAAGACCCGCACGGGCAAAGTTGTGAGTGCAAAGATGACCAAAACCATCGTGGTGTCCGTGGAGCGTCGTATCGCCCACGAACTGTACGGAAAAATCATCAAGCGTTCCAAAAAATATTACGTGCACGACGAAAACAACGAGGCCAAAGAAGGCGACACGGTTCGCATTCAGGAAACCCGTCCGTTGAGCAAACTGAAGAGTTGGCGTCTGCTGGAGATTCTCCAGCACGGAAACGCCGAAATCGAATCCACCCTTTCCTAACCGGAGACTTTCCATGATTTGTCAGGAATCCAATTTAGACGTTGCGGATAATTCCGGTGCCCGCTCGGTGCGATGCATCCGGGTTCTCGGCCAACGTAAACGGTACGCGCATGTCGGCGACATCATCAAGGTGACCGTCAAAGAGGCGATCCCCAACGGCGCCGTCAAAAAAGCGGAAGTGCACCGCGCACTGATCGTCCGCACCCGTCATCCCATCCGCCGCGCGGACGGCACGGTGCTGCGGTTTGACAGCAACGCCGTGGTGATGCTCGACGCGAACAACAACCCCCGCGGCACCCGGATCTTCGGACCGGTCGCCCGTGAACTCCGTGAAAACAACCACATGAAAGTGGTTTCTCTCGCCCCGGAGGTGCTCTAATGTCCCGTCGCAAATTACATGTTCGTTCCGGTGACCAGGTCTTGATTCTCGCGGGCAAAGACCGCGGAAAAAAAGGCAAGGTTCTTCAGGTCAGCGCCAAAACCGACCGTGTGTTGGTGGAGGGTGTGAACCTGATCAAGAAGGCGATGCGTCCCACGGAAGACAATCCGGAAGGCGGCATCATTGAGAAAGAGGCGGCCCTGCACATTTCCAATGTGAAGGTTGTCGAGTCCGCCGGCAAGAAGGAGGCCGAATAATGGTCGCGTTTAAAAAGCTTTATGAAGAAAAGATCGTGTCCGAGCTGACCAAGTCCCAGGGGTACACGAACAGGATGCAGGTTCCGCGCATGCAGAAGGTTGTCATCAACATGGGCGTCGGCGTTCCCGGCGACCGGGATGAGCTGAAATCAGTCGCGGCGGACCTGGCCCGCATCACCGGGCAACAGCCCGTACTGACCCTTTCGAAGAAGGCGGTGTCCAACTTCCGCCTTCGGGAAGACATGGCCATCGGCTGCAAGGTGACCCTGCGCGGAGAGCGGATGTATGAATTCATGCACCGGCTGATTCACGTGGCGCTGCCCCGTATTCGAGACTTCCGCGGCGTTAACGCCAAAGGATTTGACAAGCAGGGGAATTACACCCTGGGCCTGCAGGAGCAGACCATTTTCCCGGAAATCAATCCCGACAACGTCAAGCGCGTCCAGGGAATGGACATTTCCTTTGTCAACACCGCCCGCACCCGGGAAGAAGGGCATGAGCTGATGAAGCTGTTTGGCATGCCGTTCGCAAAATGAATTCGCGTCACGCCAGAGCGCGTGACAACAGGAAGGTTTACGCATGAATATTTCAGATCCCATTGCCGACTACTTGACCCGGATCCGCAACGCGGTGTCCGCCGGGCACGACACGGTGAACATCCCCGCTTCCAAGCTGAAAACGGAAATCAGCCGTATTCTGCTCCGCGAGGGATTCATCCGCTCGATGGATATCACGGGCGAGGCCCCGAAACAGGTGATCAAAATCACCTTGAAGTACGGTCCCGACCGCGAGTCCGTGATCACCGGCCTGCAGCGCATCAGCCGCCCGGGTCTCCGCAAGTACGTGAACGCAGACGATGTTCCCCGGGTCCTTGGCGGACTGGGCATCGCGTTGCTCACAACATCCCGCGGCATTCTCACCGACCGCGAGGCGCGCAAGTCCCGCACGGGTGGTGAAGTGCTTTGCCAAATCTGGTAACCCCGTTTTCGAGGAAACACAATGTCCCGTATAGGTAAAAATCCCGTTCCGCTTCCGTCCACGGTCAAGGTGGACCTCCAGGGTCAGACCCTGAAGGTCACCGGCCCCAAGGGTGAATTGTCCTACACCGCTCCGATTGGCATCGCCATGAAGATCGAAGACAATCTGCTCACGGTTGAGCCGTTGAACCACTCCAAAAAGCTTAAAGCCATGCACGGCACCGTCCGCGCGCTGGCCGCCAACATGATTGTCGGCGTCACCGAAGGCTACACCAAAGAACTGGAAATCCAGGGTGTGGGCTTCAAGGCGGTCACCAAAGGCAAATCCATCATTTTGAATCTGGGCTATTCCCACGAAATCGACTTCCCGGTTCCCGAGGGGTTGACAATCGATGTGGACGGAAGCGGCACCAATCTGAAGATCTCCGGCTGCGACAAGCAGTCCGTGGGTCAGGCCGCCGCGCAGATTCGCAGTTACTACAAAGCCGAGCCTTACAAAGGCAAGGGTGTCCGTTACAAAGGTGAAAACGTTCGCCGCAAAGCAGGAAAGGCGGTTGCCTAATGAATACCAAAACCGATCAACGCGTGCGCCGTCACAAGCGCGTCCGCAACAAGGTTGTCGGAAGCGCCGCGCGTCCGCGCATGAGCATCTTCCGCAGCAATCATCACATTTCCGTCCAGTTCATCGACGACGAGGCCGCAGTCACTCTGGCTGCTGTCTCCACGCAGCAGGCTGATTTCAAAGGCCTGAAAAATGATGTGGACACCGCCCGAAAAGTCGGCGTGAAGGCAGCGGAAGCGGCCAAAAGCGCGGGCATTGAAACCGTAGTGTTTGATCGCGGCGGTTTCCGCTACAGCGGCCGGGTGGCCGCTCTGGCGGATGCGGCGCGTGAAGGCGGACTTAACTTCTAACCGGCCCGGAAAGAGACGAACTTATGGCAAATGAATCAAAAGAATCCACGTTCTCGGATGTAGAAGAACGTGTGGTCGATATCAACCGCTCCTCCAAAGTGGTCAAAGGCGGACGTCGCTTCAGCTTTTCCGCTCTGGTGGTGGCAGGTGACCGTCGCGGTCGCGTGGGCTACGCCATCGGCAAAGCCAACGAGGTGGCCGACGCCATCCGCAAAGCGAGCGAAGGCGCCCGCAAGAACATGAAACTGGTCCAGATGAAGAACGACACGATCCCGCACCAGGTGATCGGCGAGTTCTGCGGCGGCCGGGTTCTGCTCAAGCCCGCCTCCGAAGGTACCGGTGTGATCGCCGGCGGCGCGGTGCGCGCGGTGCTGGAACTCTCCGGCGTGCGCGATGTGCTGGCGAAATCCCTCGGCAGCGGCAACAGCGTCAACGTGACCAAAGCCACTTTCGATGCGCTCGAACAGCTCCGCAGCCGGGAGGCCATCATGGCCCTCCGCCGCGCGGAATAACACTTGAAGAGAAACCTACTATGAATCTCCATTCTTTACAAAACGTCAAAGGCGCGCGCCACCGCAAAAAACGGGTCGGTCGCGGCCACGGTTCCGGCATGGGCAAAACCTCCGGCAAGGGCCACAAAGGCCAGATGGCCCGCGCGGGTCACAAGCACAAGGAAGGTTTTGAGGGCGGTCAGATGACTTTGATCCGCCGCTCGCCCAAACGCGGCTTCAAAAACCCCAACCGCAAAGAGTTCGCTCCGGTGAATCTCGCGGCGCTGGACCGGGTCTTTGAAGACGGCGCGGACGTCGGCCTGGTCGAACTGCTCGATGCCGGCCTCGCCAACGGTCAGATTGACGGCGTGAAAATTCTGGGCAACGGTGAGCTGACCAAAAAGCTCAACATCACCGCCCATAAATTCTCAGCGACCGCGAAAGCCAAGATTGAAGCCCTTGGCGGCACCTGCACCGAAGCGGGCGCTTAATATTCACCGGCGGTCTGAGGACCGCCTTTGCTTTCCCCCCAACGAGAGGCACCCCCCATGTTGTCCGCTTTTGCCAACAGCTTGAAAATTCCTGAACTCCGCTCGCGGATCTTTTTCACCTGCGCACTGATTTTCCTGTGCCGGGTGATGGCCGCGATTCCCGCGCCGGGGGTGAACCCCGCCGCGCTGCGTGAACTGATGGACAGCCTCACCCGCCAGGCCTCCGGCGCGGTGAACATGGCCAACCTCTTCAGCGGCGGCGCGCTGGAGCGCTTCGCGATCGGCGCGTTGGGGATTATGCCCTATATTTCCGCGTCGATTATCATTCAGTTGATGACCGCCGTGGTCCCGCAGTTGGAGCGCCTCGCCCGTGAAGGGGAGTCCGGCCGCGCCAAAATCAATCAGTACACCCGTTACCTGACGCTGCTGCTTTGCGCGGTGCAGGGCTTCGGAATCGCCAGTCTGGCGCTGAACGCTCCGGCCACCTTCGGGCTTTCCCAGCCGGTGGTGATCATCAGTCCGCTGGCCTTCCGTCTGATTGCGACCATTTCGCTTGCTGCCGCCACCATGCTGACCATGTGGCTGGGGGAGCAGATCACCGAGCGGGGCATCGGCAACGGGGTGAGTCTGATCATCACCGTCAACATTATCGGCAGTCTGCCCATGGCGCTGACCGCCGCCCGTCAGATGTTTTTCCCCGGCGGAAATCTGGAGCCCAGCCACAACATGTTCCATCTGGTGCTGCTCGTGGTCGTGTTCTTCGCGGTGACGGCGGCGACTGTGGCGCTGACCCAGGGCATGCGCCGCATTCCGGTCTCTTATGCCAAACGGGTGGTCGGCCGCAAAGTGTACGGCGGACAAAGCACCTATATGCCGCTGCGCGTCAACTATTCCGGCGTGATGCCGATTATTTTCGCCCAGGCGATTCTGATGTTCCCGACACCGGTCCTGACCTTTCTCGGAAACCGTTTCGGACTTGACGGGGTTTCCCGGGCCGCCGGCTGGTTCCAATACGGCGCCAATCCGTACCTGTGGATGTACTCCCTGATGATTCTGTTCTTCTCGTATTTCTGGGTGGCCACCCAGTTCAATCCGGTGCAGATCTCTGACGATCTGAAACGCAACGGCGGATACATCCCCGGGATTCGTCCCGGCAAGCCCACTGCGGATTTCCTCGACAACGTCATGACCCGCATCACCCTGGCCGGCGCGCTGGCGCTGACCTTCATCGCGGTGTTTCCGATGCTGCTGGGCGAGCATCTCAATATCAATTTCATGATCACCAGTTTCTTTGGCGGCACCAGTCTGCTCATTATTGTGGGTGTGATGCTGGACACCATGCGGCAGATCGAATCGTATCTGTTGAACCGGCACTATGACGGTTTCCTTCGCAAAGGAAAACTTCGCAGCGGTCGCAAATAAGGAACGGCCCGGTGGAGTTCCTGGTTATCCTGGGGCCGCCGGGCGCGGGAAAAGGAACCCTCAGCCGTTTATTGGAACGGCGCACAGGGTTCCTTCCTGTTTCCACGGGTGAGGTGATCCGCCATGAAATGGCGGACGAAACATCTGAATTCGGTCGCCGTGCCAGACCTTACATGGACCGCGGCGTGTATGTGCCGGACGAACTGGCGCTTACATTGTTCTTCTCTATTTTAAAAAAATTCTCCTCCGACGCCAAAGTGGCGCTGGACGGTTTTCCCCGGACGATTCCGCAGGCGGAAGTGTTTCTGGACTGGGTGAGACGGGAGGGCCATGTGTTTCACGGCTGTGTGCATCTGGATTTGTCGGTGGCCCAGGCCCTGGAGCGGATGAAGCTCCGGCGGGTTTGCTCCGTGTGCCGCGCTCCGTATCATCTTGTGAACCGCCCGCCTACCGTCGACGAGGTCTGTGACGAATGCGGCGGAGCGCTGATGATGCGCGAGGATGATGACCCGGAGCGGGTCGCCAGCCGTCTGGAGCGCTTCGATGAGCAGACACAGCCGCTGATCGGCTGGTTTGCGGATCAGGGACGGTGTGTGGAACTCGACGGAGGAGACGATCCGGCAGAATCGGTGCAAAAGCTGATCGACCGCTGGGCGTTGAATTGAAAGGATTGCTTTGTCAAAAATTATTATCAAAAACGAAGATGAGCTGAACGGCATGCGGGACGCGGGCCGCGTGGCCGCGAACATCCGTGTGGCGCTGGCGCGCGAGATCGCTCCGGGGGTAACCACCCGCGAGCTGGATCTCTACGCCCGCGACATGATGGAGAAGGCCGGCTGCCGCAGCGCGTTTTTGAATTATCCCGGCCCGCGCCGGGTGCCGCCGTATCCCTCGTACACCTGTATTTCGGTGAATGAGGAGGTGGTCCACGGGGTCGCGGGGGCGAGACGAATTGAATTGGGGGATATCGTCAGCATCGATATCGGGGTGGTGCATAAAGGATTTATCGGAGACAACGCCATGACGGTGATGGTGGGGGTGACCAATCCCCGGCTGATCGACCTGGTGAGGACTTCAGAGAAAGCGTTGGAGAACGCCATCGCCCAGGCGGTGGCGGGAAACCGGCTGTCGGACATCTCCCATGCGGTGGAAAGCACGGTGACCCCGAAAGGGTTTTCCGTGGTGCGCGACTTTGTCGGCCACGGCGTGGGACGCAAGATGCATGAACCGCCGCAGATCTTCAATTACGGGCCGCCCGGAAAAGGGCCGGTACTGCGGGAGGGGATGACCCTGGCGATTGAGCCGATGGTGAATCTCGGAACGCACGAGGTGAAAACCCTGGCAGACGGATGGACAGTGGTGACCCGTGACGGGCTGCCGTCGGTCCATGTGGAGCATACGGTGGCGGTTCGAGAGGGCCGCGCCGAGATTCTGACGCTTCCCGATGAAGAAAACCGATAAAAAGGAAGAAATTATACTCGACGCGGTGCTGGGTAATACGCTAGATTACGCGACCTTTCAAGCCAGGCTTAAAAACGGGCATGAAATCGTGGCGTTTCCCTCTCCACGTCAACCTGTTACGGAGCTTGGCCTGTCGCCAGGACAGACCGTGCGGGTTGTGTTATCACCGTATGACATGCTGAAAGGTGTCATTCTCAAGGAAAATCAACAGGATTTTGAATCATGAAAGTACGTAGTTCCGTCAAAAGAATGTGTATCAATTGCCGCGTCATTCGCCGGAAGGGTGTCGTGCGTGTTATCTGCACCAACCCCCGCCACAAACAACGTCAAGGATAATTAGGAGTTTCGAACAATGCCACGTATTATGGGTATCGACATCCCCGGCCGCAAGCGCCTGGAATATTCACTTCGCTACATTTACGGGATCGGGCCGAAGCGCGCTCTCGAAATCATCACCAAGCTGGAACTGGATCCCGGCATGAAGGCTGATGACTTGAATGCGGATCAAATCAACGCCATCACCACAATGTTGCAGAGCGACTTTACGGTGGAGGGCGACCTGCGCCGCGAGACGCAGTCCAACATCCGCCGTCTGATCAGCATCGGCAGCTACCGCGGCATGCGTCACCGCCGGGGACTTCCCGTCCGCGGTCAGCGCACCAAGACCAACGCCCGCAC
This sequence comes from Verrucomicrobiota bacterium, assembly GCA_020831625.1. GTDB lineage: Bacteria > Verrucomicrobiota > Kiritimatiellia > SS1-B-03-39 > UBA6053 > PXAS01. The sequence goes on from JAFIGD010000070.1 coordinate 12,661, forward strand.
CCGCAAGGGCGGCAAACGCACCATCGGAGCCGTTCGCGGTAAAGAGGCCCGCGCCGCCGCCAAGGCCGCGATCAAGAAATAATTTGTTTTTTTAATTTTCAGGAAAGTTGATTATGGCTCAAGAGCAAGAAACCAAAGAAGAGGTCGCGAAAGCGACTGAAGAAGTCAAAACCCCAGAAGGCAAGACCACGAAAGCGGGTAAAAAAGCGGCCGCTGCCGAGGCTTCCGCCGAGGCCAACCAGCCGAAGCGCCAGTCCGCCGCCGAACTGCTGGGCGAGGATCTGGCCCCGGTCAAGGCCCGCAAGGCCAAGCAGTCCAAGAACATCAGCCAGGGCGTTGTGCACGTGAAAGCCACGTTCAACAACACCATTGTCAGCGTCACCGATCTGTCGGGCAACGTGATCTCCTGGGGCTCCGCCGGCGGCGCCGGTTTCAAGGGCTCCCGCAAGAGCACCGCCTATGCCGGCACCGTGGTCGCCCAGGACGCCTGCCGCAACGCCATGTCGCACGGACTCAAGGAGGCGGAAGTCCGCATCCAGGGCCCCGGAGCCGGACGCGAGTCCGCCGTCCGCGCCGTGCAGAGCTGCGGTGTGACCGTGACCGCCATTCAGGACGTGACCCCCATGCCGCACAACGGCTGCCGTCCCAAGAAACGCCGCCGCGTTTAATCCATCGACATCCCTTTTTATCCCGAACCGGAGAATTTATCCTATGGCCACACGACTTGGACGTTTTGAAATGCCGAAGCGCGTCGTTAAAGACGAAGCCGAAAGCACCCCTAATTTTGGACGATACTACGCGGAGCCGTTTGAAGCGGGTTACGGTCGTACCATTGGCAACTCGCTGCGGCGCGTGCTCCTTTCCTCTTTGGAAGGCGCCGCGATCTCGGCTCTGAAACTGGACGGCGCTCCCCATGAGTTCTGCTCCATCGAAGGCATGGTCGAGGATGTGACCGATGTGGTGTTGAACCTGAAAAAGGTTCTGCTGAAATCCTACACCCGCGAAGTCCGCATGGTCGCCATCAAAGTGGACGGCCCCGGTGAAGTCACCGCCGCCGACATCATCACCGACGGCTCCATCGAGGTCCTGAACCCCGATCACCATATCGCCACCCTCGACACCGGCGGAAAATTCCACGCCCAGCTCGAAGTTAAAACCGGCCGCGGATACTGCCCCGCCGAATGGAACAAAAAAGAAGGCCAGCCGATCGGGATTATTCCGATTGACTGTCTGTTCTCCCCGGTTTCGCGCGTGAACTACTGGGTGGAATCCACCCGTGTGGGCCGCCGCACCGACTTTGACAAGCTCGGCCTGGACATCTGGACCGACGGCCGCGTGACCCCCGACGACGCCCTGACGGTCGCCGCCGCGATTCTGCGCCACCACCTCGACGTCTTCGTCAACTACGACAAGGATCTGGTCGAGTTTGAACAGAGCGAGAAGATGATCGACCAGGAACGCGAGGACCTTCGCAAGAAGCTGAATGTTTCGGTGAACGAAATTGAACTGAGCGTCCGCGCCGCCAACTGCCTGAACAACGCCAATATCACCACCGTGGGCGAACTGTGCATGAAGAGCGAGGCGGAGATGCTCAAATACCGCAACTTCGGCAAAAAATCTCTCAACGAGATCAAAGCCAAACTCGTCGAATACGGACTGTCGCTCGGCATGTCCTTCGATCCCGAACTGCTGACATCCGGCCGGGACTGATTTTAAACCTTAACCCTTTTTAGAGGAAAATGTACCATGCGTCATCGTAAGAAGACCATCAAACTCGGTCGTGATTCCGCCCACCGCAAAGCGATGCTGGGCAACATGGTGTGTTCGCTGATCAATGAGAAGCGGATCACCACCACCCTGCCCAAAGCCCGCGCGGCCCGTTCGCTGGCGGAAAAAATGGTCACCCTCGGCAAGCGCGGCGATCTGCACGCCCGCCGTCAGGCCATTTCCCGTCTGCGCAGTCAGGACAGCGTGTACGAACTGTTCTCCACAATCGCCCCGGCGATGAGTGAGCGGCAGGGCGGCTACACCCGGATCATCAAAAAAGGCAAACGCTCCAGCGACGCGTCCGAAATGGCGATCCTCGAGTGGGTCGACGTCACCGTCGCCCCGGCCAAAGAAGAAGCTGCGGTCGCCGAATAACACCGCGTTTCTACCGATTCAGAAAACCCGCTCCTGTAAAGGGCGGGTTTTTTGTTGGGCCGGGGGGCAACGCGTTTTCCGAGCCTCGGAAAACCAAGAGCCCCCTTTTCCGAACATCGGAACCGGGTAAAACCGGGAGATTTGAACCACGGATGGACACGGATGAGCACGGATGCTGTGGGGCAGGTCATTTTTGAACAGAAGGAAGCAAAGACAGCGAAGGGCGGTGGGGGAGGGACCTGGCTGAGAGGCAGAAGAAGTTAAACCACTGATAACACTGATGGGCACTGATCTTTGGGGCAGGGCGAGGAGTGGGGGAGGCAGAGGGGGCAACCACTGATGGACACTGATGGACACTGATGAACACTGATCTTTGGGGCAGGGGGCTGTGAGGCAGGATGGGGAATTAAACCACGGATGGACACGGAT
>JAFIGD010000071.1 GCA_020831625.1 Verrucomicrobiota bacterium
ATACCCGCCCTCCTTCGGCAGCACCCGCTCCCGCTTTTGGACAACCTTCTCCACATAAGGCCACCCCGGCCCCGGAATCTTTGATGACAATGGAATAATCACACCCCCTCTCTATCCCACAAATCGCCAGATTCAAGCCAAAAATTCTTTAAAATACCTGTTATTTTAAATGAAGTTTTTTCGCTTGCGCGAAAAAGTCGGGACGTGCTATGAGATCGCCATGCCCAACGCCTATCAGATTGCGGTGTTTCCTGGTGACGGTCATGGCCCTTCGGTCATGGAGGCCGCCGTCCGTGTGCTGAACGCCGCCGCCGCGCGCTTCCATTTCGAGTGCAACTTCACCCCTTTTCCCCACAGCGGCGCGCATTACCTGGAAACCGGCGAACTGCTTCCGGACGCGGTCCTGGAGCGCCTGTCCGGGTTTGACGGCATTCTCTTTGGCGGGGTCAGCCACCCGGAGGTGGAACCCGGCCTTCTCGCCCGGGAGATTCTCCTCAAAATCACTCGTCACCTCGACCAATATATCTCGCTCCGTCCGGTACGACTCTCGCCGGGGGTCAAAAGCTACCTCCGAAACAAAGGCCCGCAACATATCGATTACTGTGTGGTGCGCGAAAACTCCGCCGGGATCAACGGCAACGTCGGCGGAGCCATGCTGCAGGGAACCGACCTGGAGGTCGCGCAGGAAACCATGTTGTATTCCCGCATGCAGGTCGACCGATGCCTGCGCTTCGCGTTTGAACTCGCCAGCCGTTCCGACCGGCGCGGCCGCGTGACCCTCAGCGGCAAGAGCAGCCTGCTCCCGAACGTCAACGCCCTCTGGATGCGGGCCTTCCAGGAAATGGGCGACCGGAATTTCCCGAACATCGAACGGAATTATCTCGGCGTGGACGATATCGCCATGCAGATGGTCCGCTATCCCGAAAAATTCGATGTCATTGTCACCGGCAATCTTTTCGGGGATATTCTCGCCGACATCGGCGCGGTGAGTCAGGGCGGCGTCGGCTATGCCGCCGTGGGCAGCATCCATCCGGGCAAAACCGGCATGTTCGGCCCCATGCGCGCGGGCATGGAATTCTACGAAGCCTCCACCGATCAGGCCAACCCCGTCGCCGCCATCAGCGCCGCCTCCATGCTCCTGCGGGATTTGCGCGAAAACGAGGCCGCCGCACGCATTGAGGACAGCATCATGGCGACCACCGCAACCGAGGTCATCGCAGAGGGAACCATGCTTTCCCGGTTTACAACCGACGAAGTGGCGGGTATGGTTGCCGCCCGCATTTAACCCCTCCGAAAGGATTTTTTTATGGCACGCTCCTTTTCCGTCCAAAAAAACAACGAACATCTCTACTGGGCCATCGGCATGTTCCTCCTTGCCGTTTGGTGTTTCCGCGACGGCTGGTTTCCCTCTGAAAGCACGCTCGAAAAATATCCGGATTTCCCCGAATCCTTCTGGTCCTTCGGCTGGGCCTACGAGTACTACCGATTCAACCGGGTCACCGCCGCGATCACCGCTGTCGCCAGCGCGGTGCTTCTGGTCATGTACCGCGTCGTCAACCGCTGATCCGTCCCTCCCTGATGTCCCTCCCCTTTGCCTGGCACACGTTGCGCACCCGTCTGCCCGACGCGTGGGAAATCACCACCTACGAAAAAGATCCGGTGCGCGGACGGCTTGAGTTCAGCACCCTCGACGGGCCCATGGCCAGCCTCGCCTGGGCCCCGGCCAAACGCAAACACCCCCGCGGCATCTGGGAGCGCACTGAAACGTCTCCTGAGCGGCTCACGGCGGTCTCCGCCCGCTCCGCATCCTGCCGCACCTGGACGTGGACCTTCCTCCCGCCCGCCCGGGCCGGCGCCGATCAAATTCTCGCCGACTGCATCGACCTCCCCGACGGCATTCAGGAGTACACGCTGCACGGCATTCACGCCCGCGTGCCCGAATCCTTCGCCATTTCCGGTATTTCCGTCTATCCCGGCAATATTCTGCTGAGCTTTGAAGACGACCAACGGCGGCGCATCGTTTTCCGGCGCTGGGGACTGCCGGATCAGCTTCTCCGCGGGGTCGCCCCTGAAACCTTTTTCAAAAAGCTCCTGGAAACCGAACGCTTCCGCATCGAGGACGCCCGCGAAAAACACTTCCGGGGTCATCCCGCCGTCCGGGTCCTGTTTTCCGCCGCCGGCCTCACGCCGTGGGCCCGCCTCCGGCTTCAACGCGCGCAGGGGCGCGGCTGGATCTGGCGCGACAACCAGGCCAACCGCCTCCTCACCTTCGAACAACTCGGGCCGAAAAACATCGACCTGCCCGATCCCGCCGACTGCTTCGGTCAATAGACCTCGCTTTTGCGTTGCCTTCTTTAACCGTCATGTGTTAAAAGGCGCGCGTCCTCGGGGTGACCTGCATGAAGGTCTGAGAGGAAGCCACTCCCGCTTCCAACCCGTAGAACCTGATCCGGATCATACCGGCGTAGGGACTGGACGGGAGCATAATTTTTCTCCTGATTCTTCGCCTCGTCGGTGTTTTCTTCACCTCAACCTCGAAAGAATCGATGAAAAAAACACTGCTGACACTTACAACGCTCGGCCTCTCCGCAGGCCTGTTTGCCAACGACATCCCCGAACTGGACCCCGTGCGGGTTCAGGCCACCCGCACCGAAACCCGGCTGCCCACCTTCGCGGCCACCACCACCACGCTGGACGCGGACGCGCTCCGCACCCGCGAGGCGCATCACCTCCAGGACGCCCTCGGCATGGTCCCCAACCTCACCTTCGCCGGCGGCACCTCCCGTCCCCGCTATTTCCAGATCCGCGGCGTGGGCGAACGCAGTCAGTTCGCCAGCGAAGGCCCGCCCAACTTCTCCGTCGGCGTGCTGTTCGACGAAATCGACCTCTCCGGCCTCGCCGGGGCCGCCTCGCTCTTCGATGTGCAACAGGTGAATGTGCTCCGCGGACCGCAGGCCACCGCCTACGGCAGCAAGGCCCTCGCCGGGCTGATTCTGCTGCAGAGCGAGCCGCCCACCCCCTACCGCTCCAACCGCCTCCAGCTGTCCGTCGGCACCGATGACTACATCGAGGCCGGCATCGCCACCGGCGGGCCCTGGAACGTCGACTCGGACACCCTCTTCTACCGGCTCACCCTGCACACCCTCCGTCAGGACGGCTTCCGCACCAACGAATTCCTCGACCGCTCCAACACCAACCGCCGCGCGGAATTCCACTCCCGCCTCCAGTTCCTCTACGAACCCGCCCCCGACCAGCGCCACGAGGTCACCCTGCTCGGCGCGCGCCTGGACAACGGCTACGACGCCTTTGCCCCCCGCGGCGACGGCTTCACCATGTTCAGCGACGAACCCGGCAAAGACACCCTGAATGTTCTCGGTGCCTCCTGGCGCGGTTCCTGGCTGGATTTCAACAGCTTTGACCTCATTTCCATCACCTCCGGCACCCGCGCCACCTCGGTGTACAGCTATGACGCCGACTGGGCCAACGACGACTTCTGGGCCGCCGCGCCGTATTTCTTCGATCCGGAGGTTGAAGGCTTCCGCAACGCCTACACCGAGCGCCTCGACCGCACCCGCAACCAGGCCAGTCAGGAGTTCCGTTTCCAGGGCAAACCCGAAGCCCGGATTTTCAACGACCGCTCCGCCTGGAGCCTCGGTCTCGTCGCCTCCTGGCTCGAGGAGCGCGACGACTATGTCGGCTTCAGCGCGCTCCGCAGCGACTACCAGGCCACCACCCAGGCCGGATACGGACAGCTCACCACCGACCTCACCCCCGGCCTCCAGCTCATCACCTCCCTCCGCCTCGAACACCGCGGCTCCGATTACAGCGATGATCAGGGTGTGGACTTCGATACCTCCGACTGGATGACCGGCGGCCGCGCCGCCCTCGAAGCCGCCCTCACCGAATCCTCCCACGCCTTCATCGGTGTCGGACGCGGGTTCAAAGGCGGCGGCGTGAACGCCAACCCCAACCTCACTCCCGAGCAGCGGGCCTACGATCCCGAAACCATCTGGAACCTCGAGGCCGGCATCGGCACCCAGTGGGCGGAAGGACGCGGACAGGCCAACCTCACCCTCTTCCACATGTGGCGGCGCGATCTGCAGATCGGCACCTCCATCCAGCCCAATCCGGCCGATCCCACCACCTTCACTTTCTTCACCGACAACGCGGCGGAAGGAACGAACTACGGCCTCGAACTCGAACTCATCACTCCGGTCACCCGCAATATGACCCTCTTCGGCAGCCTGGGACTCCTCGAAACCGAATACAAAAACTTCGAAGACGCCGGCGGCAATCTTAACGTCGAAGGCCGGGATCAACCCTACGCGCCCCGCTACACCTTCCGGGTCGGCGCCAACGTGGACATCACCGAAAACTGGTTCGCCCGCGCGGAGATCGAAGGCGTGGATCAGTTCTACTTCTCCAACAGCCACAACCAGACCTCCTCCCCCTACGAACTGGTTCACCTCAGCCTCGGCTACCGCACCGACACCTGGTCGCTGACTCTCTGGGGCCGCAATGTCTTCGACACCTCCTACGACACCCGCGGCTTTTTCTTTGGCCTGGAACCCCCGGACTATCCCGCCCGCCTCTGGACCATGAAGGGCGATCCCGCCCAGTTCGGCCTCACCTACCGGCTGGAATTTTAGTCCCGAAGGGTTGACAACCCCGCCCCTCCCGCGCAACCTGTGCATTCCAACTCATAAAAGGAGAACCGAATGCAATTGGAATGCGCAGGGGGGCGGGGCGTCAGCGATGCCACCGAAGACACAATTAAAGAGACGTTTGCCGATGATCAGGGACGCGGAGAATTCATAATTCTTTATGAATGCGACGTCACCTGCCCAGGCTGCTTTGAAACCTTCACCGTGACCGGCCCTTCTCCACAGGAGGTGCCGACCGAGTGGGATTACGACTGCGAAATCTGTTGCCGGCCCATGACGATATCCTTTCATTTCGACGGAGACACCGTGAGCGCGGAAGCCTTCCCGGCCGATTAAGGTTGCGGAGGAAAATCGTAAATCGTTTCCAATAGCCCGGTGACGGTCTCCAACTGAGCCGATTCATCCGGCCCGCTGACCTCGACATTCACCTCCGTGCCGCAGGTCAGCGCCATCATCATCAGGCTCAGCATCGACCTCAGATCCGACTCCCCGTCCTCATTCCAGACCCGCATCTTCCCGGCATAGCCCTGCACGGACTTCACAATATGCGCTGACGGGCGGCAATGAATGCCCGCTTCATTCTGAATAACGGCTCTTCCCTGGACTGACATTCCAGTGATTATGCGGTGAATCAGCCCGAATGGCAATACCGAAGTTCTAAAGCCTGCCACAAAAACACAAAAAAAATCAACTGTCTGAAGCATGGGCATTCAGACAGATGACATTATACCGCTTCTTTTGAATTATTCGGCTTTGCGGCGGCGGCGCAGGAATGAGGTTCCGCATACTGTCAGGCCCGCCAGCAGCAGCAGACTCAACGTTGACAATTCCGGAATAACCACCAGTTGTAAGCTGTCCGAGTTCAGTTCAAAGCTGGCGCTTAAACCCGAAGCCAAATTGGTATAACTGAAATCGTCGACCGCAAAATCAGTCGAGCTGAATCCCACCAAAGTGTATATCGTGTCATTGATTCCGTCATGAAATCCGGTCCCGTTGAAGTCAAACAGGAACAGATTACCCGCACCTTTGATAAAGTCGCCGGTCAGCTGGATCTGATCGGAGTCATTGTCAATGTTTGACAGTTCGAACACCATGCCGCCGGTCGTGTCGTCAGTGCTCCAGGTCATATTTTCACCGGAAAGGGTGCCAATGCTGTTACCAGGAGCCACGGAACCGCCCGCCGCCACTGTGAGCGAAGAAAACGTTCCGACACCGGACAGAGTCGAATCGGCGCCGATCGAGAGATTACCGCCCATCGCGCCCTGCAAAGCAAACCCGCCGGACTGAATATCCAGGATTCCGGAAAACGCGCTGGAATCACCGGATAACGCGAAGTTACCCGAGCCGTTGATCAGAAGAATACCGGAACCGCCCAATTCACCGTTCATTGTCATGCCGTGACTGCCGACATCGATAATGCTGGTTGTGGCATCCTGAGTGGTGAAGCCGACATTGCTATGGGTCGTCAACCGCGAGTGAATGACCCGCAATTCCCCACCGCCCATGGAAACAGTGGCGGTGCCGGAGCCGGCGTTCATCCCGTTGGTGCCGCCGACCTCAAGCACGCCCCCGTCCAGATTGTAGGTTCCGGTTCCGGAACCGAACCGGAGGCTTGCGTCTTCGCTGATGGTGACCGTTCCGCCGGTCTGGTTGACCGTGCCGGTGGAAGTTGATCCGGATGCCACGGATAAATTCATATTGAACATGGCGTTGCCATCAGAAATATTGTATTCACCGGTTCCGGAATTTCCGATCGCGAATCCAGGGTTGGGATTTATACCAGGATTAACCACGAGCGTTCCTCCAGACTGATTGAGGATACCGGTCGAATCCTGGGCACTGCCGAAGCGGGTGGTCAGCCCCTCAAACTCCAGAGAACCCGCTTCCAGGTTGTAGGTGCCGATACCGTTCGCCCCCATGCCAACATGGAATGCTCGATTATCTCCTGTCCCGAAAAACTTCACCTCCGTGCCGATGCCGATTTGATTAAACTCGGCCGCGCTGTCTGCGTAGGCCCAGAAGGTCTGGGTGTCTCCGCTCATAATAAAGCGGCTGTTATCCAGCATATTTACGGTGCCATTGGACCCGCCTTGACCAATATAAAAGGTGGTTCCGTCACCTTCAATCAGAATTTGGGCGTCGTTGCTCATATTGTATTCGCCGCTTACCGCGCCAAAGGTCCCCACATGTAAATTTGAGGTGTCGATGTATTGAATCGTGCCTCCCGATTGGTTAAACACCCCCGTCGTGGCACCGCCGTCGGACCCGATGAAGATGCCGCCATAGCCGCTTTCATCCGGCGTGCCCTTGGACACGGTTATGAGTCCATCGGTCATGTTAACGGTTCCGGATCCTCCGGCGCGCCCAATCACAAACGAACTTATCGAACCCGTGTAATACTGCAGATTGATGGTTCCTCCGTTCAAATTCAGAGTGCCGTCCCCCCCTTGTCCAACGACGAGTCTTGTGTTGGGGAGTTGTGAGTCCAACGTCACCGTCGCACCGGATTCGATGTTCAGGACACCGGTTCCCGCTGAGGCTGAACCGATCGCGAGATGTCCCTGATTAATCGTGAGGTCTCCCACCAGGGTGCTGGTGCCCCCAATCATTAAGTCTCCGGCTCCTGTTTTGGTTAGGTCACCTTCCCCGGTAAAGCCTTGGATGAAGGAGGCGTTGAACCCGTTGGTGTCGATGGTTGAATTCGTGCCCGGGACGAATGCGGGCGCGAGGGCGGTGGAGAAGTTCTTTTCGATCACCCGCAGGGTGCCTCCGCCAAAATTCCACTCTGAAGTGCCGGGGGTGTTTTGAGTCACCGAACCGCCCACTTCCAGTACGCCGCCGTTCAGATTGTAGACACCCGATCCCCGTTGTCCGATCACAAGAGTCCCGTTATCGCGCAGCGACACCGTACCGCCGGTCTGATTCACGGTTCCCAGTCCCGTTTGCGGTTCGTCAAACACGGCCCCGCCGAGCAAAAGATCGCCTCCGTTGAAAAATGTAAGCGTTCCTCCTGAAACATTTAGAGTGCCGTTTCCGGCGACCGTCTCAGAAGAACGGCCCAGGACCATGCCGTTGGGGCCGTAAATATTGATGGCGCCCGCTTCAAGATTGTACACGTTGTCGGTGCTCGACTGGTTCCCGATGTGGAAAACGCCGTCTGAGGAAAACTTGTTAACAACACCGCCGGTCTGCGTGACCGTGGCGGCCCCGGTGGAGCCGAAAGCGCCCGCGTAAAAATCAACACGGACTGACGGATCGCTCTCAATCCCGAGGTTCAGTGTCCCTCCATGAATGTTCAGTGTCCCCGTATTTTCGCCCGAACTTCCCGATCCGATATAAACCACGCCTCCATTGGCAAGTAAATTCACGGTTCCGTCCGTGAGCGTGAAAATACCGTTCGCGTCGGAGGAAACCGTTGAATAGGCCCCGACCAGAAGCGCGCCCAATCCGGTGGTGCCGGATTGATGGTTGACCACGCCCTCGTCGACGGAAACCGCCCCGAGCGTACGGCTGGTCCCGGTCAGACTGAGGATACCTTCACCGATTTTCGCCAAAACACCGGCACCGGTCATCGCGCCCGAGAGAATGGCGTTCATACTGTTGGTGTCGATGTACGAGGTCGTTGCGAAAGGACCGGCATCCACATCCAACACATTGATATTCACACTAGAATTTAGATCAGACCCGGTCACCTGAATCGTGCCCCCCTGTAAGTTGAAATCATACGGGCTTGTCGCACCCCCGAAGTTCCCTTTCAGACTGTTGCCGCCGATTTCGAGGGTGCCGCCCTCCAAATTGTAGGTGCTTGCACCAAAGCCGCCAAGATAGAGATTGGCGCTGTTATCCACCCGGAAGATGCCGCCGGTCTGATTCACCACCCCGGTGCCGTTGTTATTGCTGTTTTCCCGGTCGCCAATGACAAAATCCGATGAGATGTCGATCCCCTGAACCACTTCAAACGTTCCGCCGGAAAGATTGATCACACCCAGCCCCCCGTCCCGGGTGCCGGTTGTGCGTCCCAGGCTGTGCAAACCGCCCGCCAGGGTGGCGGTTCCGTCGGAGAGATTGTAGGTTCCGGTTCCGCCTTGGTTGCCGAGGTTGAACGACCCGTCCGTCATGACAAATGTGCCGCCGGTCTGATTGACAACCCCTGTTGACCCCCAATCCCCGGCATGGAAGAAACCCTTGCTGGTGAGCGCGTTCACCGAATAGATCGTGAGGGAGGCTCCTGATTCGATGTTCAAGGTGCCGGCACCGGCGCCGGGATCCTCGCCAACCCGGACACCCACGTTGTAGCCATCCTGACGAATGGTCACATCCGCGCCCGAGACCAACGTGATTTCGCCGCCGGGATGAACCACCATCCCGTATCGGCTGGTGGAAGCGGACGATCCGTCCCGAACCGGATGCGCATTTTCACCGCCGTCGAGATTCGTGACCGTGGACACGTTCAAGGTGCCGGCCGATTCTAAAACGGAGGCGTTCAGGGTGCCCTCTCCCGAAATGTTCGCGGTCGCGCCCGTCTCCACAAACAACGTTCCGTTTTCAGAAGCGGACAGGGTGAGGGTCTGTCCGGATGCCAACGTGAGATTTGTCGTGCCCGCCAAAATACCGAGGCTCCGGCTGGTGGTCGACGCCCCCACGGTCAAATCCGTGGTGCCCGCCGCATCGATGATGTAGTTCTGTGCACCACTGGCAGGGGTGGAATCTCCGGATGCGTCGATCCAGTTCGACGCATTTTCATAGGCGGAATCCCCCGCCTCGTACCGTGCGGCCTCCACAAAATTGATGCGGTTGCCATCGTTCAAAAAACTCACGTCCGCCCAGTCCAGGGTGGTGGCGGCTCCTTCATTGCCCGACCCCATGCCAAATTGGAGGTTTGAGACCACCGCGCCGGTGCCGAAGAGAAACTCTCCCCACGTCGGACCGTCCACGCCGTTCACATGAAGGACCGCCCATTCTTCGAGCGTCTTTGATCCCGCCCCGATTCCAAGGGTTGAACTCGTCGTGCCATGTTCATCGGACCAAAAAGAGCTGCCGGCCTGGGGAAAGAGGAAAAACTGACTGTCTTTGGTCACCTCCGAAATCAGAAAAGCACCGTCCACAGTCGAATTCTGGTTGTTGTTGGTGGGATCAAAGACCAGAATGAGATCCCAGACACCTTCTCCCGAGCGGGTTGCGCTGAAGCCGTCCTGGGATTGGTTTTCATCTGTGCCCCACACGGTCGATTGAATGCCGAACTTCAAGGAGGTGCCCGGCGCGACGGTGTCGTTGTTTTGCCAGCGGTACGTCGCTGAAAAGGAGGGATCGATCAAATTTGAGGCGTCAGTCAACCCAGAGTCCGCATCAATTTTGCTCAAGGTGCTTTTTTGGGAGGAGGAAGCTGAAGTGTCCAGAAAGACTCCGCCGAGATTGCCGCGCGAACCGATGACATTGCGCCAGTTCACCTGGGCATCCACCTGACTCGGGTCAAAGGACGCCCCCGAAGCCGGATCATTTGTCGTGTCGTTAACAATGTTTGCACCCGAACTGTCACGGGTATCGTCGCTGTTCCAACCGGCATCATCGAAACCAATCGGGTTCATCTGGGCTGAAACAGCCCCGCTGATTATTAGCGCGTACAATAATGCTATGTAGGTAATACTACGGATTGAAGAGTTCATTTCAGGGACCTTTTTATGATTAAACGTTAATTTATTGATTAAAATGTTTACAATTAACACTAATAAACCAGAAGAATTCTAAAGGTCAATTATTATACTTGAGAAATTTCATTTAATCATTCTATAGGATACGCAATTGTACTATATCGATTCTTTTGGCGTAAAAGTAACCGTAAACAGGCTAATTTTTAAGTTTCACCCAGAAACGACTCCGCCAGCATTCAAGTATGCGGATAACATCATCCTATGTTTTAAAGAATTAGTAATTGGAACAGATGTTCATCCGACCCGCCAAGCTAAATTCTTCCGCTTTTAACTTGATTTCACCAAGTAAACCGTTACCCACACGCCCAGCCGTACCGTTGTGCGGCGGAAGCGAGCGCCCATCCTCTCCCGGTGGGCCAAAGCGGATTGTCATAACCCTGACGAATAGAATTGGAGCAAATTATGGAAATGAACGACCTCAACCTGCCGTCCGTTGGACTGCAGCAACTTCTCGATTCCGGTGTGCATTTCGGTCACCAGACCAAACGCTGGAACCCTTACATGTCCAAGTATATCTACGGAGAGCGCAAAGGCCTCTACGTGATCGATCTGGGCAAGAGCCTGGTGCAACTCCGCATCGCGCAACGCTTTATTTACGACACCGTCGTGCGCGGCCGCCAGGTGCTTTTTGTCGGCACCAAAAAACAGGCGCAGGAAATCGTGCAGGAAACCGCGCAGCGTTTCCATCAGCCCTACGTGATTCACCGCTGGCTGGGCGGGATGCTCACCAACAACCAGACCATCCGTCTGTCCGTGAGCCGCATGCGCGAACTACAGGCCATGAACGAGGACGGCAGCATCGACCAGGCCGGTAAAAAAGAAGGCGCACGCCTTCGCCGCGAACTGACCAAACTTGAGCGCAACCTCAGCGGGATCGCCGACATGGAGCGCATGCCCGCCGCGCTGATTGTTGTGGATGTCGTCCGCGAAGCCATTGCTGTGCAGGAAGCCCGCCGCCTCGGTATCCCCGTCGTCGCCATTGTCGACACCAACGGCGATCCCCGCATCATTGATTACCCCATCCCCGGCAACGACGACAGCATCCGCGCGCTTCAATGCCTCGTGGGCGTCCTCGGCGACACCATTCAGCACGCGTCCAACGAATACGCGAAACACGCCGCCGAAGAAGCCCGCAAACGGGCCGCCGCCGAAGCCGAAGCCGCCGAACGCAAGCGCCAGGCCGATGCCGAACGCAAGGCCCGTCAGGACGAGGAAAAGAAAAAACGCGACGAGGCCATCAAAGCCGCCGCCGCGAAACTCGCCGAAAAACAGGCCGCTGAAGCCGCAGCCAAGGCTGAAGCCGCTCCCGCAGTCGAAGAACCCGCGCCTGAAGCCCCCGCAGCCGAAGAACCCAAGGCCGAAGAACCCAAGACTGAAGAACCCAAGGCTGAAGAAGCCCCTGTTGCCGAAGCCGCAGCGGAAGAAGCCGAAGATAAAAAAGAAGCCGCTCCCGAAGCGTAACCCTCTTTCAAACCTTAAGGAATCGATAGAATGTCTCAAATTACCGCATCTCAAGTTAAGGAACTCCGCACCATCACCAATGTAGGCATGATGGAATGCAAAAAGGCGCTTCAGGACACCGAGGGTGATCTCGAAGCCGCCATCAAACTGCTCCGCGAACGCGGACTCGCCGTGGCCGCCAAAAAAGCGGACCGCGCCGCCAACGAAGGTCTCATCGAAATCGCCGTCTCTGCGGACGGCAAGACCGGAGCCATGGTTGAAGTGAACTGCGAAACCGACTTCGTGGCCAAGAATGAAAACTTCCAGGCCTTCGTCGCCGAACTGGCGCAGAAAGCGCTGGCCGTGGGCGACAACGAACTCGCTACCGCCGAAAAAGACAACCTGGCCTTCAAAGTCAGCGAAATCGGAGAAAACCTGGTCATCAACCGCAACGCCACCTACACCGTTCAAGGTGAAGGCGCGATCGGCAAATACATCCACCTCGGCGGCAAAGTCGGCGTCATGGTCGAAATCGGCTGCGAAAACGCCGCCAACAGCGGCTCCGAAGCCCTGGTGGACCTCGGCAAAGAAGTCGCCCTGCACGTCGCCGCCGCCTCCCCCGCGGCGCTCACGCGTGACGGACTTCCAGCGGAACTGGTCGAATCCGAGCGCGCCCTCTACGCCAAACAGGTCGAAGGCAAGCCCGCGAACATCATCGAGAAAATTCTGGACGGCAAACTGTCCAAATTCTACTCGCAGGTCGTTCTCCTCGAACAGGGCTTCGTCAAAGACCCGGACATCACCGTCCAGGCCCTCGTCGACAAGGTCGGCAAAGACCTCGGCGACACCCTGACCGTGCGGCGCTACGCCCGCTATCAAATCGGCGGCTGAACACGTCTCTTCATCGAGAGTCCCTGACACGCCCGGAGTTCACTCCGGGCGTTTTTTTGTGAATTTTATGTCGTTTGACCTTTGACAAACCCGGCCTCAGTCTGTATCAACACGCGCACAACGAAATCAGGTGGGCCGGTAGCTCAGTTGGTAGAGCAGAGGCCTTTTAAGCCTTTTGTCGTGGGTTCGAGTCCCACCCGGCTCACCACCTTTTTTCCCATTCCCTTATGAGCACCCGCACCAGCACCCGACCTTGGTACCGTGTCTGGCCTGAATATGTGGCGCTGGTCTTCGGTCTTGGATGGATTCCGTTCCTCCCGCGCTCCGCCGTGCTTTTTCTTGCCCGCTTTTGCGGTGACATCGGCTTCCGCTTCTCAAAAAAGCTCCGTCGGGTCTCTCTGGAAAACCTGAATCTCGTTTTCAGCGACAGCCTCTCCCCCGAAGAAAAAAACGCACTGCTCAGTCGCTGCTACCGGCATTTCGCCCTGCTCGTTCTTGATATTATCTGGTTTACCCGCAACCCGGCCGAACGCATGGCCAAATGGGTCACCTGGGACGCCTCCACCGACCTACTGTTTAAAGATGAGGCCCAACTCCTCCTGACCGCCCATTACGGGAACTGGGAAACCGTCGGTCAGGCCTTTGCCGCCTGCGGGCAACCCATCCTCAGCGTGGCCGCTCCGCTGAAAAACAAACCCGTGGATGATCTCTTTGTGCGCCTGCGGCAGAAGACCGGACAAAAAATCATCCCGCAGCAGGGCGCGGCCCGCAAGCTCCTGCAGGGACTCAAATCCGGGGCTAAACTTGCGGTCCTCCTCGATCAGAACACCCGCCCCCGCGACGGCGGGATCTTTGTCGATTTTTTCGGACTCCCGGTCCCCGTGAGTTCCGCACCCGCCGCCCTGGCGGTTAAAACCGGTGCCCCTGTGATCACCGCCGTGTGTGTTCCCGACGACCAGGGGGTATACACCGTCACCGTGCATGATATTCTAAAATCGAATCCCAATGCGGAAAACCCCGTCGCCGATCTCACCGGACGCATGACCCGCAGCATGGAAGCGGTCATTCGCAATCGCCCCGAATACTGGTGCTGGATGTACAAACGCTGGCACTACATCCCCGAAGGCGCCGACCCCGCCCGCTTTCCAACCTACGCCCGGCCCGTCGAACCCCGTGACCTCCGTTACAAGCATTGAGAGCCTGCCACTTTTTCCGAACATCGGAAAATCCCGCGCACACGCTTCCGAACATCGGAAAACCGCAAAAGCCCCTCAGTTCCGATCAAACCTTTCTGATTCTTCTGATTCAATAATCTCCTGAAACGGAGCCTTCGCCAGCAGCGTTTTTTTTTCGTTTAACCGGCTTCTCAGGGCTCGTTTTCTTTTCCGATCCCTTTTGGGTGGCGGCTTTCAGTTTCCGCGCCTCCTTTTTCTTCCTTCACCGTCTTATCTGAATACTGACGCAGCCGCACCTCCTCCTTCAGCCGCAGCGCGACATCATCCCAGGCATCCTCAGGTTGCGCCTCGACTTCCCCAGCCTGCTTAGAGCTCTCCCGGGCCGCCACCAAACCATGCAACTCCACCCAGCCACAGAGGGGACACACTATCCATCCGCATCGGCTGAATTAACTGATGTTGTACTGTCGCGCAGTAACTCACGCCAACGACAAATCATACGATCGGTTGAAATACCCAAAGTGACTGTGGGATATGGCCGGTTGTGAGAGGTTTTTTTGTTGACAGAGAGCCATACGATCATATGGTAAGTTAATGTCTTTGCCAAAGCCAAGTTTTGAATGGGATGCCGGAAAAAACGCATCAAATCAGGAAAAACACGGCGTTTCTTTCGCATTGGCTCAGTTTGCTTTTACAGACCCGGATCGTGTGATCCTTAAAGATCTGGAGCACAGTGATGATGAACAACGGTTTTTTTGTCTCGGAAGAGTGGCGGAGGGAATTTTAACGGTCCGCTTTACCCTGCGGAGCGGGATCATTCGTATTTTCGGAGCCGGCTACTGGCGAAAAGGAAGAAAAATCTATGAAGAACAAAATCAAATACACTGACGGTCCCATGGGAGATGTGGCGGTTGTGAAAGATTACCTGCCGCCACCTTCTGAATTGGCATTCCGCGAGGAAACGGTAAAAGTAACACTGCAGTTGAGTCGAGCCAGTGTCGATTACTTCAAGAAAGAGGCTGAAATTCATCATACCCCTTATCAGCGCATGATTCGGCGTCTCTTGGACGATTACACGGAGAAACACGTTCACTAAACACCTCCTCATGAGTCTGGTCTTTCCTTTAGGCAGCCATTCTTGAGGAAATGGTCTTTTAACAACACCATTAGGAGCAATTTGGATCCGGATAATCCCCGAGTGGAATCAGGTGCAGTTGTTGGTGTGTATGATGCGAAAGAAAAGGTATTTCTTATGCACGTCCTTGATCCCAACCCACCGTGATTTCCTAGATTTCTTAACCGAAGCCGAGGTGATAACATGATGGAATATAAAGGATATGTTGGACA
>JAFIGD010000110.1 GCA_020831625.1 Verrucomicrobiota bacterium
TTCCCCCTTCCGCACCGTAGAGGGGCGTTGGTTTGTGTCTGACTGAGATGGCGGGCTGTGCCGCTGCAATTCGGCAAGGAGGCTGTGCCGCTGTGCCGCCCCTGCCAAGGGATTCCTTTCGATTCCATTGAGCCCCGCCTTCGGTGGTTTCCCGGCGAGCGAGACGCTATGGGAACGGTATGTTCCAACGCTTCTTTCCCGATCTTCCCGCCTTGTCCGCTTTTTTGCTTCGCCTCCCCATGGTCACGTGCCCACGATGCCACCATGTCGGAGCCCTCAAACGCCATGGCTTCATCCGGGGCTATGTCTCCCCGGATGAGACAGGCAGCCGCGCCTGGCGCGTCTACTGCAACCCCAAACGCGGGGGGTGCGGACACGCGCCTTCTATCCGCCTGAGTTCCTCCCTGTACCACCGCTGCATCCCCACAGCTGTCCTTTGGGCCTTCCTCAACGCCTGGGTGGACAAAGCCTCCCTGCGCGAAGCCTGGGAGGACGCGGGCGAGCCGCTTTCCATCGACTGCGCCCGCCGTATCCTCCGCCGCATCCGCTCCGCTTTGTCCTCCCTGCGCATCACGCTCTCCGCCCGGGCCCCTCCCCCGCCGGAGTCAAAAGGGGCGCGGAACCCCTCCGTCCAAACGCTGCTCCACCTACGGTCGGTGTTTGGAACAGAGGACCCAATCCGCGCATACCAGGCGGACGTGCAATCGCCGTTTCCGCTCCGGTAATTCCCTTTCTCTGAACGCTTCTTTCCCCCTTGGCAAGCTTTTACGAACCCCGGCAACATCCCCCGCATCCGCTTTGCGCTCTCTCCCGGGTCCCGTCCATGGCAAAAGAGGACTTCAACCCAAAAAAGGAGTCCCATGAAGCGCATCAGCGTCTATCTCAAGCTCCGGGTGGTCGGCGCCATCGAGTCCGCACCCGGCAACACCATCAAATCCCGCATTCAGGAGGTCGCAAAACGCACCTTCCACGATGAGGACGGCGTCCCCCATGTCTTTACCTGGCGCACCATCCAGACCTGGGATTCGCTCTACAAACAAAAAGGCGTCGAGGCTCTCCGCTCCCGAACCCGCGCCGACAAGGGCCGCACCCGCAAGGTCGAGCCCGAGTCCATCCGCGAAGCCATTGAAGCCGTTCTCCCCGAGTTCCGCGACACCCGCCACACCAACATCCAGTCACCTGCCTGCGCTCCGCCTTCTACAAGCGCGGTCTGCCCGACACCCTCTACGTCGACAACGGCGCCATCTACACCTGCGCGGAAATCAACCAGATCTGCGAACGCGTCGGCACCCTGCTCTGCCACACCCCCGTGCGCGACGGGGCCGCCAAGGGCAAGATCGAACGCTTCTTCCGCGGCGTGCGCGACCGCTTTCTGATCCGCGAACTGGATCTCTCCAGTCTGGAGGCCCTCAACCGGCAGTTCCGCGACTGGGTCGAGAACGAATACCACGACACCGTCCACGGCACCCTGCAAATGAAACCCCGCGACCGCTTCGCCATGGACACCCGCCGCATCCGCTTCCTCGATCCCATGGACGCCAACGACGAACTCTTCTTTTTCGAGGAGAACCGCGCCGTGCGCAAGGACAACACCTTCCAGCTCGGCGGCATCCGTTACGAGGCCCCCCGCGACCTCTCCGCGCGCACCATCCAGGTCCGCCACCGCCGCGGCCAGCCCGGACGCGTCATCGTCTTCTACAAAAGCGAGCGCATCGGCCAGGCCCTTCCCCTCGACTTCCTCGCCAACGACCGTTCGAAGAGGTCAGAGGTCAGA
>JAFIGD010000072.1 GCA_020831625.1 Verrucomicrobiota bacterium
CGACGTCCATATCCTCCACCAGATTGATCACCCAAGCCACCTTGAGAGCCTGCTTAGGAGAGAGCGTATCCAAAAATTCTTCAACCGGACTGCGACCGGCATCTGATTTGAAAAATTGGACTTCTCTGATCATGAGGTAATGTTAACCTGCGCGTTAACCTAAGTCAAGTTGTTCTTCTCGGACTCTCGCAGCGAAAGACCGGAATCCAGATACCAGTGAGGCGTTTCCGCGCGACTTATTGGGTACCGTGAATTTATCGGCACGCAGATTCGTCCTTCACCAAAGTGTATTCAGCCACATCCGTTCTGAACATGAGTTGTCCGCAGGCCTGACACCGTTGGGTGCTTCCATCAACAATGAACTCACGCTTCCCACATTCGTTGGCGCAGACTGCGAAAGCGACATGAATGGTCTCCGGGAATGCGACTAATCCCTCCGGGATGTCGGGATAGTCAGTAAGATTGATCTCTTCGTCTTTCATAGTCCCTCTGCGAACGCCGCAAATCATGGTTTTGGCGCGTTAGCGACAAATACCATACATTTGCTTGTTAGCCTTTCCTTCTCTTTGCTGCCTGGATTGCAGCTTTGCCAAGAATCAAGAACGATGCGCCTCCAAAGATAAAGTACATGCTAATAATGAAGCGGACAAGGAGACGATGAGGAAACCAACTTGGCACACCGGTGGTGACGAAGATCAGGACTAAGAGAAAATTGGCGGTCGCAGTGCATGCCGTGCCGACGAGACAATGGTAAAGAGATGTGTATTCCTTGAGACAAAATGCTTTGCCGATGAAATAGCCTAGCAGGACCATGGCCATCGGAGCGCTGTATATGATTACATTATTCATCTTTGGCTAACGCCTACCCACACCGACTTGTTCGGTGTCGGGGATTGTTATCATCATTTTTCTGAAAAACATAATTCATGTTGTTTCTGGAGGTTTAGCAACTCGATTTTCGCCAAAAGCACTGGCAGCATCGGAATAAGCCTCAATTATTTCTAATTTAATACCTGTCACAGGAAACACTTTACCGTACCTCTTATACCCATAGAAATAGCTTTTATGATCTTCCGTAGTTAGGCAGGTGAACTTTTCTGGTCTTGCATCATCTGGAAGATGTATCTCTTCGCTATTAAATAATGAAAGTTCTGGAAGCTCGCATCCTAAAAGGCCTGCCAGAAGTGACAGAGGAAACCATACTAAATAAAAAGGTATCATTAAAAGCGCTAAAGGTAGATCAAGGAATTCTTTTATTCTGTAGGCAGCAGGTCCACCTGATGCAGCTACTTTTAGACTATTTAAATGCTCTGATTCATGCAATGAAACAATATGTTCGTACCGCTTGATTTGGTTTCTTTGTAACTCACGTGCTTTTTTGGCTTCCCATAAATTATTCTTTGCCTCTCTGAGAGATAACACTTCTGTAGATTTTTCATGTAAAAACCTTTCCATTTTGTAATGATCTTGATGCGCTAAAACCGCTTCTTTTGCAGAAGCAAAGTTCGATGTCGGCCCTCCCAGCATTTCGTGGTGTTTTTTATGACAATTTTGGCAGAGTAAAATTATATTTTCGGAAGAGTCATTTATGTATTTTTTATCTGCAGGATATTTCCAATGATGGCACGCCATCTTAGTTTTCTGTTTGCCACATATCCAGCAAACTCCTCCATCACGATTTTTGATGAAGGTTCGCATATAATCCCACTCATATGAAGTTAGGTATTTGAAATATTCAGTCTCATGTTCCCAAAGATGATGGTCTGGCAAATGCTTCGTAAGCTCTTTAAAGCGTTTCTCATATTCTCGAAGGCGATGCTCTAACATTTTAACTCACGAGTTTCTGATTGTCTGAAATGACATGTTTTGAGGAGTTTAGCCATACTGCTCTTAGAGTCATAGGTTTAGATGAGTGGACCGAGTACTCTCGTTTCGCTCCATATTTTGGTTAGGGCTTCTTGATTTCAATGATGTCGTCACGTTTTAATGTAAATCGCTCTGCATTTTCTGAGAATATGTCTATAAAGAAAAACCTGGTTTTGAGTTTTTCAAAACGTTCATCTTCATTCGCCAATCCTTGTTTGATTTTATCCCTAGTCCACTTCACCCCCTTACTTTTTACATCGGCATTCTTCATTGCTTCTGTAACGAGGTTTTCAATACGTTCGCGACGACCTTTCCCAATGCAGTGACTCTTATAATACTTGCGGTATGCCTTGGCGAATAAACCTTCTGCACTCAGAAAGTGATATTTCCTATACTTTTTTAATCCTCTGCCGTTAAGGGCGTCAATTGCAGCATCACCATCCAGATTTTGAAAAAATTCAATATAAAATGCTGAAAAATCGTTCTCTGCTTCCTCGGCAGTTATTTCTTCTTCGGGACCGATAACTGCCCAAAAAGGAGCTCGATCCATCTTTGTGGACACCTCTATTAGATGCACTCCGTGACATGCCGCTAAAACCACAACCAGATTTAGTTTACAGGCTTGATTTATCTCAATCAATATTTCGCGTAATTCATCCCATGCCACTAGTTCTCCACTAGCCACGCCAAGACCATCCGGACAACCGTGACACTCTAGATGTAATAGAGGATACAATCTGTCTGATATGGTTTCATCACGTATATTATGCAATAGTTTTAATAAAGCTACTTTAGTCTTAGGTGTTTCAAATGCCAGATGTAAGTCATGATTCGCGTATTTTATATATTTAAGATGGTTTTCAACTAGAGCAGTACCGGTCTTGAGATCACCTTCCGGTAGGGATTCGACTACCCATAGCTTATTAAATATTGATTCACTTCTCATGATAACGTCTAGGCGCTGCGGACCCGAGGTACGAGGGTTCGCAGCCGCCAATTGTTCGGAGATTTCATATTCCGACAGGGGTTCGTGTGTGTCCTCGGCGGGCACTCCAAAGAAGGATCTGGCGGTACGCCCGCTCAAGATCATCGATCATGGACGCCAAGGTAGTGTTCGTCGTGACCCGTTCTTTATGATTGCTCGTGATCCCAATCTCCCACTTCTCAGGGTCATCCGTCGGAGTAAACCAAATGTCATACGTATCTCCAGCATCATCGACGGCATGAATGCAACGAATCTCTGAGTCTCGCAAACTTGTGTAGACCGCTAGCGCATACTTCTTCGCCCAAGGGTTTATGATCTTATCTAGGTGATCGTAGTGCATTTCTTCTCCGAACCTTATATTAAGCAACACGTTGTTTTTTCTGCCTCTTGCCCGGATTCAAGAATAACTGCAAGGAAAAACAAGATATTTAAGCAATTGATGTATACATTTGCTGCATAATATTCTGTGTACATGATAGATCTTAAACAACAGCCTCCAAATCGGCGTGTTTTGTGCCTGTGGCGGACTTCTATCCGAATCCGCACCCCAAGCCTACAATCCCGCTGATCCTGCTATCCTGTCAAAATGAAAATATGTCCACCTCTAAACCCGTTTGCCATCCACCCCTCTTTACCGTATAGTGAACGTATTATGAAACCCCTCCTCCTAATGCTCTTCGCCTTTTTCGCGGTCGCTCCGACCGCCGGCGCGCAAGTCCGCACCCTCCCCGGCAACGCCCATCTGCTCCTCAACGTCACCTTCCTGGAGATCAACCTCGAACGCGCCACCCTCACCGAGGCCATCGACCTCCTCCGCGAGGCGTCCCGCGAAGTGGACGAGGACGGCGGCGGCATCAACATCGTCATTCCCCCCGACACCGAGGAAAACACCCGCCCCATCACCGTCTCCCTCCGCAACATCTCCGGGCCGGACTTTTTTCGCCTTATCCTCGACATGACCAACACCCGCCTCGAACCCCGGGGCAACCTCCTCTGGATTGTTCCCCGCGGATAGCCTCCCCATGTCCCGGCCCGACCTCACCGAACTCCCCGCCCGCCTCCAGCGCTGCGCGGATCTCCTCCGCCTCTCCGGGGCGAGTGACTTCAAAGCCATCGCCTACGAAAAAGCCGCCGCCGTCGTTGAAGCCGAAGGCGAAAACCTCCGTTTCCGAAATTCGGAAACCGAGCTTCAGGAACTTCCGAACATCGGAAAATCCATTGCCGCCGATCTCAGGGCCTATCTGGACAGCGGCACCCTCCCCACCCTCGAATCCCTCGAAAAATCCATCCCCGCCGGACTCCTCTCCTGGCTCGGCATCTCCGGCCTCGGCCCCAAACGCGCCGCCAAAATCCACAAAGCCCTCGAGATCACTGAACTCGATGAACTCCGCGCCGCCCTGAGTGACGGCCGGGTCGCGGCCCTGCCCGGTTTCGGCAAAAAATCCGCCGAAAAACTCCTCGAAGCCATCGCCTGGAAGTCAGAACACATGGACCGCTGTCTGGCCGACACCGCCCGCGATCTCGCCGCCGCCGCCGAAATCGCTCTGCGGTCCCACCCCGGCCTCCAACGCCTCGAAACCGCCGGCAGCCTCCGCCGCCGCGCCGAAACCATCGGCGATATCGATGTCCTCGCCGTCTGCGAAAACGACACCGCCGGACTGCACCAGCGCTTCCGCGACATGGAGGGTGTGGTCGAAATCCTCGCCGCCGGAGATACCAAAAGCTCCGTCCGTGTTCAGGAGGGACGCCAAATCGATCTGCGCACCGTCACCGCCGCCGAATTTCCCGCCGCCTGGCTCTATTTCACCGGCAGCAAAGAACACAACGTCTTCCTGCGCGGCCGCGCCCGCGAAAAAGGCCTCACCCTCAACGAGTACGGGCTCTTTCCGCTGGTCGACGGAGAGGCCGACCGGGAGCATCCGCTGAACTGTCCCGATGAAGCCGCGATCTATGCCGCGCTGGATTTGCCCTTCGTTCCCCCGGAACTGCGCGAGGCTCCCTACGAGGCCCGCATCAAACGCGGCGACCTCCCCGAACCCCTCCAGCCGGAGGATCTGCGGGGCATTCTCCACGCGCACAGCACCTGGAGCGACGGAAAAAACACCCTCGAGGAGATGGCCCGGGCCACGCACCGCCTGGGATACGGCTATCTGGGCATCACCGACCACTCCCGCAGTTCCGCCGTCGCCAACGGTCTCTCCATCGAGCGGGTTGAAGCCCAGTGGCGCGAAATCGAAACCCTCAACCGGCAATTCAACGACGAGGGTCTCGGATTCCGCATTCTCAAAGGCATCGAATGCGACATCCTCCCCGACGGCTCCCTCGACTATCCCGACGACATCCTCGCGGGCTTCGAGCTGGTCATCGCCAGCCTGCACAGCAGCCTCGATCAGGAGGCCGCCGCCATGCAGGCCCGCGTTGAAGCCGCGCTACATCACCCGGCCGTCACCCTCCTCGGCCATGCCACCGCCCGCCGCCTCCTGCGCCGCAAATCTGCCGCGCTGGATATGGAACAAATCATCCGCCTCGCCGCGAAACTCGGCAAAGCCATCGAACTAAACTGCAGCCCCGACCGCATGGAACTCGACTGGCGCTGGGGTCCGCTCGCCGCCGAAGTCGGCCTTAAAAGCGCCGTGTGTCCCGATGCCCACTCCGCCGACGCGCTGGCCAACATCACCCGTCTCGGCATTCCCCTCGCCCGGAAAGCCGGCTTCACCCCCGACCGCCTCCTGAACTGCGGAGACCCCGAATCATGGTAAATATCACCCACCTTGGCACCCGAACCTCTCAATGGGGCGAAGGCCCTGTCTGGTGGAGGGACCACCTCTACTACGTCGACATCAACGGCCACGCTTTCATCCGGCTCGACCCCGCCGCCGGCAGGGAAACCGTTTGGCCCATGCACGAGCGTATCGGCTTTGCCCTCCCCTGCGCCGACGGCCGCTGGATCTGCGGAGGCGACGCCGGCATCTATCTGTTCAATCCCGACACCGGAGCCCGGGAGACCGTCGCCGCCCCCGAACCCCATCTCCCCAACAACCGCTTCAACGACGCCGCCATCTCTCCCGACGGACGCCTCTTCGCCGGCACCATCGCCACCGACAAAACTCAAGGCGCCGCGGCCCTCTACCGCATCGATCCCGACCTCTCCTGTCACAAAGTCCTCCCCGGACTCACCAACTCCAACGGCATCGACTGGTCCCCCGACGGCCGGACCGTTTACCACATCGACACCCCCGCCCGGCGCGTGAACGCTTATCAATACGACGCCGACACCGGCGCGTTCAGCTCTCCCCGGGTCTTGATCAACACCGATCCGCTCATCGACGCCTCGCCCGACGGCCTCACCGTCGACCGGGACGGAAATCTCTGGATCGCCTTCTGCCACGGGGCCTGCGTGATCAGCTTCGATCCCGCCAACGGAAAACACCTGCAGCGCATCGACCTGCCCTGCATCGAAACCACCTCCTGTTGCTTCGGCGGTCCCGGACTCGACACCCTCTACGTCACCACCGGTCTCGCCCCAAAAAAACAAGAGCCCCTTGCCGGCCGCATCCTCGCCATCACCGGACCGGGCCTCAGCGGCAGACCACAGCAAGCGTTTGGAGCGGGGCTGGAGTAAGAAAAAATGAAAACACACCCCGCCGACAGAATGAAAAACCCGTTTTATGCCCAGTTGATCTTTCAAGCAGAGGGCATCCTCTCCCGTGCGGATGCTGCCGCCAAAGAGAAAGGGATCGAGTTGAGCGACTCCCAGGTGCGCTCCGCCGTGATCAAGAGCATGAAAACACTGAAAGGCCAAAACCCTGACATCCCCAAATCCAATGAACGGGACAACCACCTTGCAGAACTGATTGACAATCTGGTTCACGCCCCTGAATGTCTTGAAAGGGAGGGCCTGAATCCGGATGCCCCCGGTGAAGCCATTGACAGACTTCACTGGATCAACGCCCTGGAAACCGTTGCGGACTCCATCAAAACCCGCAAACTCGACACCCCTGGATCACGGGTATATTTGAATTTCATCCACACCTTTATCGCCGGCGCTATCGAAGAGATTTGATTTCTTCCCGACTTCATCCGTGGTCCGGCAGGGCTATCCGTGGGTTCCCTTCCCGTCTTCATCCGTGGTCTTCTATCCGAGGTCTCTCACGCGCCCTACGAGCTTGCCCGGTCAAGGGCGCAATCATCTCATTCCACGAACAGCCCCCATCAAAAAAACGCGATCTTCGAGCTTGCTCGTGGATCGCAACCCATCTTATCCCGCGAAATCAGATGATTCCGCGCAATGAGCAAGCTAAGCCAGCACGGAAACGCTTAACCTTCCGTTTATTCACCCGCCCGGGATCGGGTTCGGGTTCGATTAAGATTACGATTAGGATTAGGATTAGGCACAGATATCCGCGGTCTTCCATCCGTGGTCTCCCCCATTCGTCACTCGTCACTCGTCACTCGTCATTCGTCATTCGTCATTCGTCATTCTCTGCATCCGTTGTCCGGCGCAAGCCATGCTCCTTCGCCTCCAGCTTCGGCGCACACGTCCGTTGGGACTCCTCCATTCGCATTCGCGGGACGGCAAGGCCATTCGCGGGGTTCCCTCCCTGTCTTCATCCGTGGTCTTCGATCCGTGGTCTCTCCCGCGCCCTACGAGCTTGCGCGGGCAAGGGCGCAATCATCTCATTCCACGAACAGCCCCCCTCAAAAAAACGCGATCTTCGAGCTTGTTCGTGGATCGCAACCCATCTTATCCTGCGAAATCAGATGATTCCGCGCAATGAGCAAGCTCAGCCAGCACGGAAACGCTTAACCTTCCGTTTATTCAGCCGCCCGGGATCGGGTTCGATTAAGATTAAGATTACGATTAAGATTAAGATTTGGATTAGGCACAGATATCCGCGGTCTTCCATCCGTGGTCTCCCCCATTCGTCACTCGTCACTCGTCATTCGTCACTCTCTACATCCGTGGTCCGGCATGGCTATCCGTGGTTCCTCCTCCATATTCATCCGTGATTGACATTGCCCCGGATATTCGCAAGAGCAGGGCACATTTTTTAAAACCCGAAAACCAGAAGTATTTCCTATGATTTCCGCTGTAAACCTCACCATGCGCTTTGGTGAAAAAATCCTGTTCGAAAACGTCAGTGTCAAATTCCGCGAAGGCAACCGCTACGGCCTCATCGGCGCCAACGGCTCCGGCAAGTCCACCTTCATGAAAATCCTCACCGGCCAGCTCGAGCCCTCCTCCGGCGAGGTTGCCCTCGACACCGGCTGCACCATGGGCTACCTGCGGCAGGACCACACCCCCTTCGACCACCAAACGGTGATGGACACCGTCTATCAGGGCAACGAAAAGCTCTGGAAGCTCCACCTCGAGCGCGAACACCTCTACACCGCCGCCGAACTCACCCCCGGGGAGGAGGAACGCGTCGGCCACATCGAGGAGGACTTCGGTGAGGCCGGCGGCTATACCATGGAAACCGACGCCGCCAAGCTGCTCGTCGGTCTCGGCATCCCCGAGGACAAACACGAGGGCGGCATGGACAACCTCTCCGCCGGCCTCAAACTCCGCGTCCTCCTCGCCCGCGTCCTCTTCGGCACCCCCGATGTGCTCCTCCTCGACGAACCCACCAACCACCTCGACATGACCAGCCGCGACTGGCTCGAAACCTTCCTCCAGCAGTACGTCGGCACCGTCATCGTCATTTCGCACGACCGCTACTTCCTCAACGCCGTTTCCACCCACATCGCCGACCTGGACTACCAGGAAATCCGCATGTTCACCGGAAATTATGACGATTTCATGACCACCAACGCGATGCTCATGGAGAAACGCCAGCGCGAGAACGCCTCCAAAGAAAAGCGGATTCAGGAACTGCAAAGCTTCATCAACCGCTTCGCCGCCAACGCCAGTAAAGCCAAACAGGCCACCTCGCGTCAGAAAGAACTCGGCAAAATCGAAGTCGACAAAATGAAGCCCTCCTCCCGCGTGTCCCCCTACATGCGCTTCGAACCCGTCAACCGCCTCGGCGACAAAGTGCTGGAGACCGAATCGATCTCCAAGGCCTACGAATATCCGCTCTTCACCGATTTCAGCGCCCTCATCGGCCCGCAGGATAAAATCGCCATCATTGGCGACAACGGCGTCGGCAAAACCACCCTGCTGCGCATCCTCTGCGGCGAACTCAAACCTGACAGCGGACGCATCGACCGCGGCGAAACCGTCGAACTCAGCGTCTTCCCCCAGGAACCCATGACCGTCCTCGATGAAGGCAAAAAAGCCATCGACTGGCTCGCCAAATTCTGCAACGACGAGCAGCAGAAAGAGACAGAACTCCGCTCCGCCATGGGCCGCATGCTCTTCCGCGGCGACGCCGTCTTCAAACCCTGCGAAGTCCTCAGCGGTGGCGAAAAAGCCCGCCTCATCCTCGCCTCCATGATGATGCAGCAGGGCAACGTGCTCGCGCTCGACGAACCCACCAACCACCTCGACCTCGAAAGCATCGAATCCCTCAACTACGCCCTCAGTCTCTACGAAAACACCGTTATTTTCGTCAGCCACGACCGCGAATTCATCCGCAGTCTCGCCACCCGCATCTTCGAAATCCGCGACGGCGTCATCACCGACTACCCCGGCACCCTCGAAGAATACGAGGCCTGGAAAGCCAAACAGGCGAAAAAAGGGTGAAGATGCCCCCTCTCCCCGCCCCGGAGGCGCGGCGGGCGGTGTTGCGGGAACACATGCGGGAGCTGGAGAGCAAAGGCTGGAGCTGCGCCGCGTGCAGCGGTGTCTGCTGCACCTTTGTCGCCAATTCCATGCGCATCAGCCCCGTCGAGGCCCGGGATTTGCGGCGCTGGCTGGAGGCGGAGGGCCGATGGACCCCGGAACTAATCGAATCACTCCGCGAATGTGTCGCCCGCTTCCGGCTGGATCAGGACACCGGGGACGGCCGCCGGTCTCTCCGCAAAACCTACACCTGCCCCTTTTACACAAACGGCCCCCGGGGCTGCTCCATCCATCCCGACCACAAACCCTACGGCTGCCTGGCCTTCAACGCCCGCCGCCCCGGCATCACCGGCGGCGGTCACTGCGCCTCCGCCCAGGATCTGCTCCGCGAACGGGAAAACGCCTTTCCCGAAGAGACCGACAACAACCGTGCCCTCGCCGCCGATCCCGCTCCCCGTGCCATTCCCCTGGCGCTGCTCACCTGGTGTCTGGACGGCTGA
Organism: Verrucomicrobiota bacterium; assembly: GCA_020831625.1. GTDB lineage: Bacteria > Verrucomicrobiota > Kiritimatiellia > SS1-B-03-39 > UBA6053 > PXAS01. The sequence continues at coordinate 10,076 of JAFIGD010000072.1, forward strand.
ATCCGTTTCAAAACCGACCAAACAGAACAAAAACCAATCCGCTAAACCTTTTCACTTGACCCCTTCCTTCAGGGCGGTATAAAGCGCGACCCATTTTCATCCACTTACATCCCGTTTGGCTCAATAAGAGGTATCCCGTGAATATTCTTGATAAAATTGATTTAGAAAACCGTAAACCTGAACTTCCCGATTTCGAAGTCGGCGACGCTGTCAAAGTCCACGTCCGTATTCGCGAAGGCAACAACGTGCGTACCCAGGTGTACGCCGGCACCGTGATTGCCCGCGACGGCCACGGCAGCACCGAAACCTTCACCGTCCGCCGTATTTCCTACGGCGAAGGTGTTGAGCGTGTCTTCCCGGTCCACGCCCCGGTTGTGGAAAAAATCGAAGTGGAACGCAAAGGCAAAGTCCGCCGCGCCAAGCTTTACTATGCCCGCAAGCTCAAAGGCAAAAAAGCCAAAATCACCTGAGCGCGTTCCCCCCGGAACCGCCAGTCGTCTGGCCGTCGAACACGCCGCTCTGCTTCAGAGCGGCGTTTCGCGTATTGCCGGGGTGGATGAAGCCGGCCGCGGCCCGCTCGCCGGACCCGTTGTCGCCGCCGCCGTCCTCTTTCCCGCGCACCTGTTGCACCAGCCGCCGGCCGGACTGCTGGACCTCAACGACTCCAAGAAACTCACCGCCGCCAAGCGCGATCTACTCTTCGAACGCCTCAACAACATCCCGGAGCTGGTCTCCGGCGTCGCCGTCATCGAACCGGAGGAGATCGACCGCCTCAACATCCTCCGCGCCACCCATCTTGCCATGGCCCGCGCCCTGTCCGCCCTTCCCGCCCTTCCCGATCTCGCCCTCATCGACGGCCTGCCCGTCCCCGACCTTCCCTGTCCCTCCCAAAACGAGATCAAAGGCGACGCCCGCTGCCTCACCATCGCCGCCGCCAGCATCCTCGCCAAAGTCACCCGCGACCGCATCATGACCGAACTGGACCAGGTCCATCCCCAGTACGGCTTCGCCCGCCACAAAGGCTACGGCACCCGCGCCCACCTCGAGGCCATCGCCCGACACGGCCCCTGCCCCGCACACCGCCGCAGCTTCGCCCCCGTCAGGCAATTGCGCTTGTTTTGAAAACGTTCTTTAGATCGGCAAGCAGGAATTCCTTTTAAAAAACTTGCACGAACGTCGTGCACCGGCTAAAATTTTGCTGGTATGAATATAACCTTAAGAGCACCTGAAAACAAAATCGAATCAGCCCGCCGCTTTGCACATCAGCGGCGCACGACGCTGAACAAGCTTTTTTTAGATTGGCTGGATCATCTGGAGGACGGTAAGGTCCGGGCGGAACGGTGTGGAAGCCTTTTACAAAGAATTGATGATGCGGGATGCTCCTCCGGCGGGCCGTTCAGCCGGGAGAGCATGAATGAGCGATAAGGTTTTCTGGGACACGAACATTCTCGTATATGTCTTTGACGCCGCCCATCCGGAAAAACGTGACCGGGCAAGACGCTTACTGGATGAGGGTCTTCGCAAGGAAACCCTGTGTTTTTCCTGGCAGGTTTTGCAGGAATTCGCCAATGTCGCTTTGCATAAATTTCAGCCGAAAATGCCGGGCGAAGAACTTCAGGAATTGCTGGAAACCGTTTTGTATCCCTGCTGCGTAGTGTATCCGTCCCTTGGCATATACACAAAAGCGTTTGAGATTCATGCCCGAACTCAATACCGGTTCTATGACAGCTTGATCGTTGCATCAGCACTTGAGGCCAATGTATCCACCCTTTACAGCGAAGACCTTCAGGATGGACGCAGGATTGAAAATCTGAAAATTGTGAACCCGTTTCATCCCCCCGCATCCCCGGCTCTTTAACCCACTGCCCCCCTCCCTGTCTTCATTCGCGGGACGGCGCAAGCCATTCGCGGGGCTCCCCCCCTCCCCGTCTTCATCCGTTGTCCGGCGCAAGCCATCCGTTGGTTCCTCCCTGTCTTCATTCGCGGGACGGCGCAAGCCATTCGCGGGGCTCCCCCCCTGTCTTCATCCGTGTCAATCCGTGTTTATCCGTGGTTTGACATTGCGCAACCTTGGCTCCGGGTTTAATCATCCGGTATGGACCTATTTCCCGACCATCCCGACGCCGCCGGCAAGCGCCCCCTCGCCGCCCGAATGCGGCCGGAATCGCTCAACGAAATCGCCGGCCAGACCCACATCCTCGGCGAGGGCAAACTCCTGCGCCGCGCCATCGAGGCCGACCGCCTCGACAGCCTCATCCTCTACGGGCCGCCCGGCTGCGGCAAAACCTCCCTCGCCGAAGTCATCGCCCGCGTCACCCGACGCCGATTCACCCGCGTCAGCGGCATTCTCGGCAATGTCGCCGAACTCCGCAAAATCCTCGAACCCGCCCGCGACCTCCGCCTCCGCGCCGGGCAGGAAACCGTGCTCTTCATCGACGAAATCCACCGCTTCAACAAATCCCAGCAGGACATCCTCCTGCCCTACGTCGAGGAGGGCGACGTCACCCTCATCGGAGCCACCACCCACAACCCCTTCTTTTTCATCAATTCCCCGCTGGTCTCCCGCTCCCGCGTCTTCCAGCTCGAACCCGTCCCCCCCGAAGCCATCCAGGCCCTTCTGCGCCGCGCCCTCACCGATCCCCGCGGTCTCGCCCACATCTCCTGTGAAGTGACCGACGACGCCCTCGCCCACCTCGCCGCCGTCTGCGAAGGCGACGCCCGCAAAGCTCTCAACGCCCTCGAAATCGCCGTCCTCACCACCGCGCCCGGCCCCGAAGGCCTCATCTCCGTCACCCGCGCCGAAGCCGAGGAAAGCATCCAGAAAAAAGCCGTCGTCTACGACAAAGACGAGGACGAGCACTACGACACCATCTCCGCCTTCATCAAAAGCGTGCGCGGCTCCGATCCCGACGCCGCCATCTACTGGCTCGCAAAAATGCTCACCGCCGGCGAGGATCCCCGCTTCATCGCCCGGCGGCTCGTCATTCTCGCCAGCGAGGACATCGGCAACGCCGACCCGCGCGGCCTTTCCATCGCCGTCGCCGCCATGCAGGCGGTCGAATTTGTCGGCATGCCCGAGGCGCAACTCACCCTCTCCCAGGCGACCACCTACCTCGCCTGCGCCCCCAAAAGCAACGCCGCCACCCTCGCCATCGGCGAAGCCATGCGCGACGTGCAGTCCGGCAAAGTCCTTCCCGTCCCCCGCCACCTGCGCGATGCACACTACAAAGGCTCCAAGGAACTCGGACACACCGGCTACCAATACGCCCACGATGCCGAGCACCACTTCGTCGATCAGGAATACGCCCCCACCGACAAGATCTACTACGCGCCCACCCAACAGGGCTATGAAGCCACCCTCGACAAGCGCCTCGCGTTCTGGGACTCCCTCCGCAAACACCCCAAACGGCCGCCCGAAACGCCATGACCGACAAGCAAACCCTTCGCCGGGACATCAAAGCCCGCATCGCCGCGCTGTCGCCCGAAGATCGCCGGGCGCAATCCGAACAGCTCTGTGACCGCCTCGCAAGCCATCCCGCGATTTCAGCCGCAAAATCCATCGGCATTTTCCTCCCCCTGCCCGACGAACCCGACCTCACCCCCTTCTACACCCGCCTCGCCCAACCCCTCGCCCTCCCCGTCGAAGAAAACGGCGTTTGGGTCTTCAGGGAGATCACCGACCTGCGTTTCCGAGGTTCGGAAAATCACGGCATCCGACTTCCGAAACTCGGAAAACCCGTGCCCGCCGCCGACCTGGATGTCATCCTCGTTCCCGGCCGCGCGTTCACCCCGGAGGGACACCGACTCGGCCGCGGCAAAGGCATCTACGACCGCCTTCTCCTCAACACCCGCGCCCTCACCCTCGGAATCGCCTTTGATATCCAACTTCTCCCCGCCCTCCCGCAAGAGCCCCACGACCTCATGATGCACGACGTTTTACGTTAATCCGTCATTCCTCACTCACCTCTCGTCACTCGTCTCTCGTCTCTCGTCATTCGTCACTCCCCCAATTCGTCACTCGTCATTCGTCACTCGTCACTCGAATCACTCGTCACTCTCAAGGCTTCTATTCCCAGCCAGCCCTTCCCCGGCAACTTCCGCCCCGCCGCCTTCCGGTCCTTGCCGAAACTCTCCCGATGCTCCGTCATTAACCGACCCAAAAACGCATCACCCCCGATCGCCACCCCGCGTGAGAATGTTTTCACCCGCTGACGCAGCATCCGCGCCATCGGCACCTCCCCCATGCGCTCCATCTCCGCCATCACCTCCACCTCGTCAAACCCCTTCCGGTCCCGCATCTTCTTTCGAATCCGGTCCACATCCGCTTTCGATTCCCCCTTCGCATACAGCCAAAGCCGATACGCCGCCTGCACCTCCCCCC
>JAFIGD010000073.1 GCA_020831625.1 Verrucomicrobiota bacterium
CGGATGCTTTGAGGCAGGGTGGGGAAAAACCACGGATAAAAGACCCCGGATGCTTTGAGGCAGGGTGGGGGAAAGACCACGGATAAAAGACCCCGGATGCTTTGAGGCAGGGTGGGGAAAAACCACGGATAAAAGACCCCGGATGCTTTGAGGCAGGGTGGGGGAAAGACCACGGATAAAAGACCCCGGATGCTTGCTGATTTTGGAACAAGTTCATTTGGTGCTTCCTATTGGAGGTTTATTCCGGTATAGTCCCAAGCTTTAATTTTCGGCCTGAAATTTCCGGCCGGGATTTCCATTTTTCATCTTTCAGGAAATCCCCACGCTGTGTCATTAACGCCTTCTCTCCGCCGAATCGCCTCCCGCCTGAACGCCCACAAACAATGGATTAAAAATGATGTGCTTTCCGGGATCACGGTCGCGCTGGCGCTGATCCCTGAGTCTGTCGCGTTTGCGTTTGTGGCCGGGGTCAGTCCGATTCTTAGTTTGCAAACGGCGGTGATTATTGGGATTGTGGCGGCGTTGTTTACGGGACGGCCGGGGATGATCAGTTCCTCGACGGCGGCGATTTCGGTGGTTTTCGCCTCTCTGGTGGCGAATCACGGGCTGGAATATCTTTTCGCCACGGTGGTGCTGATGGGTGTGATTCAGATTTTGCTGGGGGTGTTGAAACTCGGAAAATACACGCGGATTCTTCCGTATTCGGTGATGCTGGGCTTTCTGAACGGTCTGTCGATTGTGATCTTCCGGGCTCAGTTTTCTCAATTCAAGGTGAACACTGTGGTGTGGGTGAACGGGGTGGAGACGGTGGTCAAGGCGTGGCTGCCGCCTGCGGATTTGACCTGGATGCTGGCCTGTGTGCTGATCACCATGGCCATTATTCATCTTTTTCCGAAATGGACCCGGGCGGTGCCCGCGAGTCTGGTGGCGATTCTTTCGATGACCGCGCTGTCAGCGGGGTTGCATCACAGCGGGGTGCATACCCTGCAAACGGTTCAGGATTTCGCCGGCATGGAGTTGAAAGGAAGCTTCCCCGCTTTTCATATTCCACAGGTGGCGTTCTCTCTGGAGGCGGTTCAAATCATTCTGCCGTATGCGTTTATCGCGGCTTTGGTTGGTTTGACGGAGGCGGTTTTGACGCTGCGGGTGATTGACGAGATGACGGACACCAAGGGGCGGACCAACCGCGAGTTTTTCGCTCAGGGGTTTGCGAATGTGGTGAACGGATTTTTCGGGGGCATGGGCGGCGGCGCCATGATCGGTCAGTCCATCATTAACATCAAATCCGGGGGGCGCACCCGGCTTTCGGGGCTGGTGGCGGCCTCGACGCTGATGATGTTTCTGATGTTCGGTTCGTCGTTTGTGAATGCGATTCCTCTGGCGGGGCTGATCGGGGTGATGTTCATGGTGGTGATCGGTACGTTCAAATGGGAAAGTCTGAAATATGGCGGGAAGATTCCGAAAAACGATATGATTGTGGTGATCGCGGTCACGGGTGTCACTGTGTATAAGGATCTGGCCTCCGCCGTGATTCTCGGCGTAATTCTGGCGGCGCTGATGTTCGCCTGGGAAAAAGGGAAGGTGATTTACGCGAATGTTGAGGAGGGGGCCGACGGCATCAAGCGTTATAAAATCAACGGAACCTTGTTTTTCGGTTCGGTTTTGAATTTCAAGGAACTCTTTGACATCCAAAATGATCCGCAAAATGTGATTCTGGATCTGCGGTATGCGAAGGTGATGGATCACTCGGCCATTGAGGCGATTGACAAGATCGCCGGGCGCTATGCGGCCGTGGGGAAGCGGCTGACGCTTTCCCGTGTGAGCCATGACTGCCGGCTGCTCTTTCAAAACGCCGCAAAGATTACCACCATCCACATTGAAGATCTTGAAGCTGCCGAGAATCCCTTTCCGTTTGCGCATCATCCCAAGGTGACCTGAGCGGCCCCTTTTTTGGCTTGAAGTGAACCGGGGGCGGGATAGGGGTTCCGCATGAATATGTTAAACACGTTTTTGATGCTGGGCCATGCGGCGCACGGGGGTGAGGGCGGATTTTGGTCGGGAATGAGTCATCCGGTGACGGGCCAGGATCATTTGCTGGCGATGGTGGCGGTGGGGTTGTTGGCCGTCCATGGAAGCGGGGGGGAGAGTGGGCGGGTGGACTGGCGGCTGCCGTTGGCGTTTCTGGCGGGGATGTTCGCAGGCGGGGTGCTTGGACTGTTTCCGGTGTTGGAGGAGCCGTTTGAGTTGGGGATTGTGCTGTCGGTGACGTTTTTCGGGGTGTTGCTGCTGGTGGCGTCCCCCCGATTGCATCTGCTTTTGCCGGGATTGATTGCGGGCTTCGCGTTGTTTCACGGGCATGCGCATGTGCTGGAGGGACCGGACGGCGGGGCGCTGTGGTCTTATGCGGCGGGTTTTCTTGCTGGAACGGCGGCGCTGCTGGGCGCGGGGGTGCTGGCGGGGCTGATTTTACTGGAGATTCCGAGGGCCCGGGTGTGGGGAATCCGTCTGGCCGGCGCCGGGGCGGTGGTGATGAGCCTGGTTTTTTTGTTTGAATAACATTCCCGGCTTGTTCCACAGGGGAATATATGATGGGATATGACACCCGCTTTTTATGAATACCTCACAGTTTTTCCCGTCCGCCCGCGCTGAAGTTTTGCTTCGGCAGGGTTCTTCCCGCTCCCGCACCGGCGAGGCGCATGTGGTGCTGCCTGCGAAGGAGTGTCTGATTCAGGTGGCGGATGTGCCGAGTGTGGACGCGGAGGAACTGGAGGGTATGATGGCGCTGCGGGCGGAGGATGTGAGTCCGTTTCCGATGGACCGCACGCACTGGGGCTGGGAGGTGGTTTCGCAGTCGGAGTCGGAAAGCCGGGTGCTGTTTGTGCTGACGGGTCACCGGCTGCTGGACGCGCTGCATGAGGAGGGGGCGGAACAGCAGGTGGTGCCGCACCGGGTGGATGTGGATGTGCTGGCGTGGTGGTCGCTGATCGCGGAGGCGGATAAGCGGGAGGACGCGGTGTCGCGGCTGGTGTTGGTGGTGGAGGCGGATCAGTCGTTTTTGTTCGCGCTGGAGGCGGGGGTGCTGGCGGCGGTGGTGTCGCTGGGGGATCCGTATGATTGCGATGTGGAGGTGTATCTGGAGGAACTGGACATGGCGCTGGCGGCGATCGAGGCGGAGCGGGGGGCGTTGTCGTTTGCGGAACTGACGGTTTGGGAGCACGGGGACACGGCGGAGGGGGTGGATGTGTCGGTGTTTAAAGAGCATTTGAGCATTCCAGTGGCGGTGAAGTCGCTGGAGTCGCTGCCGCCGCTGACGTCGGGGGTGGAAAAGCGGGCGGAGTTGTCGAAATCGAAGGCGCTGGTGGATTTGGCACCGGCGGTGTGGAAGGAGGAGGAGCGGGCGCGGGCGCTGCGGCAGCGGGTGTTGAAGAGCGCGGTGGCGGTGGGGCTGGTCTGGGTGTTGCTGGTGGCGTCGTTTTCGGGGTATGTGTGGTCGCAGGGGCGGTCGCTGGCGGGGCTGGAGGCGGAGATCGCGGGACAGGAGGGGGCGGTGCGGGATGTGCAGCGGCTTTCGGACCGGGTGCGGTCGCTGTCGCAGTTTACGGACCGGAGCACGAGCGCGCTGGAGATTTTGCGGATGCTGGCGGAGGCTTCGCCGGGCACGGGCCGTCTGCTGATCCGGGATTTGCAGTACCGCAAGGATCAGGGGGTGACGGTGAGCGGGGAGGCGTCGGGGGACTTTTTTGTGTTTCAGGAAATGCTGAGTGAATCGCCGGTGCTGCGGGTGGAGACGTTCGAGACCCGGGAGGTGCGGGGACAGACGGAGTTCCGGCTGGCATCGGTCTGGCGCTGGCGGGAGGAGGAGCTGTGAATTTGAGTCCGCGGGAAATGAAACTGTTGAGCGCGGCGGCGGCGGCGGTGCTGCTGGGGCTGACGGCGGTGGTGCTGAACCGTCAGGTGACGCGCCTGCGGGAGGTGCGGGTGTTGAAAAACGAGGCGCAGTTGCAGGTGTTTCGTCAGCAGCGGGATTTGATGCGGCGTCCGGAACTGATGCAGCAGTTGGAGCGGGTGCGGGCGCAGTTGCCGCGTCATCCGGAGGGGCGGGACGTGCGTTCGGAGATTTCGCGGCAGATTCAGGCGCTGGCGCAGCAGTCGGGGCTGCGGTTGACGGGGCTGACTCCGGAGCCGGAGGAGGTCCTGGAGGAGATCGGGCTGCATCAGTTGACGATCCGCTGCACGTGGACGGGCTCGCCGGAGGCGCTGGTGGGCTTTCTGGTGCGGATGCAGGCGCTGGGTCCGGTGATGGATGTGCGGGAACTCCGCTCCCGGGCGTCGACCCGGCCGGGGGAGGAACTGAGCGGATCGTTTTTAGTGGACAGCGCCTTCAGCCGCGTGGCCGCGGCAGCAATTTCTGAACCCTCCGAACCCGGAAGTGAGCTATGAACCGAGTGAAATATTTTGTGTTGTGTCTGTGTGTGATCCGTTTCTCCGTGTCCGGTCAGCCGGGGACGCCCGCGCCGCCGGCACCGGGTGACGCGCCCTTCGCGGTGATGCAGCCGGACGGGGACGCGCCGCGCGGGGAGCGGGAGCTGATCCGGCCGTCGTATCAGGGGGCTCCGCTGGATATTCTGTTGCAGGATTACGCGCAGCGGACGGGCAAAGTGCTGATCCGCGATCCGCGGGTGTCGAATGTGAATGTGACGCTGGTGAGCCGGGAGCCGATTCCGGTGGATGAGTTTCTTCGGGCGGTGGAGAGTTTGCTGGCGATGAACAATATTTCGCTGGTTCCGTTCCGGGATAATTTTTTGAAGGTGATTCCGGCGGACAGCGCGGTGCGGTCGGGGATCACGCTGAATCTGGAGGGGGTGGAGGAGCTGCCGGAGGAGGACGGGGTGGTGACGCAGTTGATTCAGTTGCGGTTCCTGGATTTCCCGGAGGTGCAGGCGTTGATTACGGACCGGCTGAGCCCGAACGCGAAGATTCAGCAGATTGAGCGGAACAACAGTCTGTTGGTGACGGACGCGAAAAACAACATCCGGCGGATTCTGGATATTTTGACGCTGATTGATCAGCCGCAGTCGGTGCGGGAGGAGTTGCTGATTTATCCGATTCTGTACGCGACGGCATCGGAGATCAAGGGGCGGCTGGAGGAGCTGATTGCGCAGAGTCAGGCGGATCTGGACCGTCAGCGCGCGCAAACCCAGGGCGGGGCGCGGACGCAGGTGCGGGCGCCGCCGGGGGTGATTCGTCCGGGCGGGGCGACGACGGCGGCGCCGCAGACGGCTCCGGGGCCTTCGGGCGGAGAGGCGACGGTGTCGTCGCCGGGCCTGATCCGGGGCCGGGTGCAGATGGTGGCGGACGACCGGACGAATATTCTGCTGATTATCAGCCGTCCGGAAAATCACGCGTTTTTCGAGGGCATGATCAGCACGCTGGACAAGAAGGTGGATCCGGAGATCACGGTGCGGGTGTATCCGCTGCAGTTCGCGGCGGCGGAGGATGTTTCGGCGACGCTGAATGATTTGATCGGCGCGGTGACGCGGGATGCGGGCGCACAGACCGGGGGGAACGGTCAGCGAGAGGGGGCGGAGGCCCGGCAGGGGCAGACGATCCGTGATTTTATTCAGCAGCGGAACGCGGAGCGTGAGGCGGCGCCGCCGGAAACCGGCGGGCGGAGCAACATCGGCGAGATTTCGCCGAACACCCGGATTTTGCCGGATCAGCGGACGAATTCGCTGTTGTTGATGGGGCGGAATTCGGATTTGGCGGTGCTGGAGGGGGTGATCGCGCAGTTGGACCGGATGCTGGCACAGGTGCTGGTGCGCGCGGTGATTATGGAGGTGAATCTGAGCGATAATTTCTCCTACGGGATCGACTGGCTGCAGCGTTCGCTGACGGTGAACAATTTGCAGACGATTGACGGGGTTCCGGTCCGGGCTCCGGTGATGTCGTTCGGGGGGGGGCAGAATTTGAGCGCGAGCACGCCCGGATTCCGGGACGCGGCCACGGTGGACCGGAGTGTGGAACTGCCGACGGGCAGTTTGTCGTACTTCACCACGTTTTATGATTTCAATCTGGATATGGTGCTGCGGTTTGCGGAGGGTCGCAGCGACAGCAAGGTGATTGCGACGCCGGTGATTATGACCACGGACAACACCGAGGCGCGGATTCAGGTGGGCGAGCGCCGGGCGGTGCCGACCACGAGCGCGACCACGATCGGGGGCTCGGTGCAGACGCAGATTGAGTTTGTGAATATCGGGATTGATTTGACGGTGACACCGCGGATCAACCCGCAGGGGGTGGTGGTGATGGAGATCACGCAGTCCACCGAGGATGTGGGGGGAACCTCCGTTATTGACGGGAATGAGTTGCCGAATATCAACACGCGTCAGTTGAACGCCTCGCTGGCGATTCCGAGCGGGGGAACGCTGGTGCTGGGGGGGCTGGTGCGCGAGGACGAGCGGGAATCCTTCACGCAGGTGCCGGTTCTTGGACGGATTCCGTTTTTGGGCGCGCTGTTCCGAAGCAAATCGACCAACAAGGTTCGGACGGAATTGCTGGTGCTGATCAGTCCGGAGGTGATTTTGAGTCCGGAGGAGGCGGAGTCGCTGACGCAGCAGCTCAAGGGCGCGACCAAGCTCGGGGACCAGAGTTGGTACCGGGGCTGGGACCGTCCGGCGAGTGAGGCGGAGGTTGTGAAATGAAGAAAGCGGGGGACGGATTGTGGTGGACATGCGCGCGGCGCGAGGCCTTGCGTTCCGCGCTGGCAGAGGGCAATCTTTCGGCGCGCTTTCTGGAGGAGCAGACGCGGGCGCGGGCGGTTCCGGGGGAGGATGAGGAGGACGGCGGACGCGGATTGGAGCCGCGGGCGGTTCTGGCGTGGCTGGAGAAGGATACGGCAATGGCGGAGTCGGTTGTGCGGGACTGGACGGCGTTTTCCGGAAAAGAGCCCTCCAGCAATTTGGGCGAGGCGGGCTGGGCGCTGACAGGCGCGGTGATTTTGGATGTGGCGGGGGATATGGTGAGCGACGCGGTTCGCCGCGAAGCTGCGGAGGCGCTTTGGCATTTGGTGGCGAGCCTGCGGGTGCCGACGCGGGGCAATCCGCATGTGGTGACGAATAACTGGTGGGCGGTGACGCACGGGGGGGCTTTGTGCGCGGCGTTGGCGGCGGAGCGGGCGGCGGGCCGGGACTGTCCGGGCTATGACGCGGAGGCGGCACCCTGGGCCTTGGGGCGGCTGCGGGCGTTTTGTCATCATTTCGGACCGACCGGCCTGTATCACGAGGGGCTGGGGTATATACGCTACACTTGTATTTTCCTGTTTTCGGCCATCCTGGCGGCGAAAGCGCGCGGGCTTGGGGATTTGCTGGAGGATTTTCCGAATTTGCGCATGACGGTGCCCAGTTTGTACGCGGCCACGGCGTTGCGGCGGTATGAGGATGATTCGGCGGGGGCGGACGAGCGCTTCGGCGCCAGTCTGAGCTGGAATGACATGGGGACGGGCGCGGGGGTGTCGCTGGTGGATCACATCGGTCTGGCGATTTCGCCGGAGGCGCACCGGGCGTCGTTGAAAGCGTGGTTTGATAAATTGTCGGGCCCGGATTCGCCTTGTCCTTCATTGGGGGGGCATCACGGCTGCATTCCGATGGCGTGGGCGTTTTATCCGTTGGACGGGAATCCGAAGTCTGAATGTTCGCTGCCGCGGGAGGTGGTGGACAGCCGGCAGGGGCTGTGGTTCTGGCGGAACCGGTATCGGGACGCGGACGATGTGGTGTTCGGGCTGTATGCGAAAGCGACCCACGGGGGCGGTCACGCGCACCGGGACGCGGGGAGTCTCCGGCTGGAGGCGTTCGGCACGGACTGGATCGCGGGACCGGGGCAGGCGCGCACCGGGCGGGAGGGGCAGACGGTGGCGTATCCGGCCTCGGGGGAGGAGCCGCCGGTGAATCTCGGCGCGTTCCATTTCCAGGAGCCGCATGAAGACGGGCCGCTGGCGGGGATGGAATTGCGCAGGACCTCGGGCTGTTATCATGAGCGGTTCGCGGCGTTGAAAACGGATCCGGGCGGGGAGATTCCGCTGGCGCTGGCGCTGGCGGATTTTGTGGATGATCATATTGAACGGGACTGGATTTGGAACTGGACGTTTCCGCGTGAGTTGCATGCGGAATTGGATGCGGACGGCGCGGGCGTGAAGCTCTGCCGGGCGGACGGCACGGCGGTTTGGCTCCGGTTTCTGGAGACGAAGCCGGTTTCGCTTGATCTTCAGGAACTGCCGGAAAGCCGGAGAACGTTTGCGAGTGGAAAGAAGGTGTCCTACCGCGGGAAACCCTATATTCACGCGGTTTTCGCGCCGGAGAAGCATTTGGCGATCGCGGTGGCGGCGGTCTGGGGGTCCGTGTCCACGCTGAAGGCGCCCGGGGGCGGTGTGCACGGGATTGATTTGGGCGGGAATCTCCGTTGGGACCGTCCTTTCGGTGCAGCGGTTCCGCCCGGGTTCGTCGCCGGGCGGTCGGCGGGACCGGCACAGCACTCAGGCAAAGGGGGCTGAGCGGAGCCGTGCAAATCCGACAGAACATTCAGAGGGTGTTTATCGGCCTTGCCGCGTTGCTGGTGGTGATCGGGTTGGGGAATCTGATCATGATGCAGCGGGTGATTCATCGGGGAGAGCGGGCGACGCGTGAAATCAGCTCGGCGGAGCGGCTCGCGGCGGAATTGAATCTTCAGTTGGGGCAATTGGCGGTTGAATTGCGTGGAGGGGCTGCGGATGAGGGGGTGGTGGATGCAAGCCTGGCGCGTCTGGTGGAGGTGTCCGAGGCGTTATTGGCGGGGATGACGGATCCCCGCGCGCAGCGCTTTGTGCGGAAGGTCCGGGATTTTCGGATGGAGTTTCCGGATCTACCGATGGAGGAGCGAGAGGAATGGATTGAGGATTTGCTTTTGCAAAGCCGGATCATTCTGGCCGCGAAACGTGATGAGGTCGTGGCGGTTCAGGCGGGAATTCGAAGGGAACAGTGGCTGCTTACCGGGGGGGGCGCGGGACTTGTTCTGCTGGGGATCACGTTGTGTCTTTGGGCGGGACACCGCTTTGCGGGGCATGTGTCGGAGCGGTTGCGCCGGGTGAACGGCCTGGCGACGGCGTTGGCGTCGGGGGATTTGAGCCAGACGCTGACCTGGAAGGCGGAGGAGGAGTTTATGGCGCTTTCAGATTCGCTGAACCGGCTGGTGCATAATTTAAGCCTGGCGGACGCGGAGATCAGCAAAGAAGTGAACGAGCGGATGTTTGCCGAAAAAAAGGCCTTGGAGGCGGCCCGGGCGAAGAGCGCGTTTCTGGCGCATATGAGTCATGAGTTCCGGACCCCGCTGAACGGTATTTTGGGGTATACGCAGGTGTTGCTGATGGACAAGGGGCTTTCGGATAAAAACAAACAGGTGGTCAACAGTCTGAAGCGGAGCGGGGAGAGTCTGTTGGAACTGATTAATGACGTGCTGGATTTGAGTAAAATCGAGGCCCGCAGCATGAAGGTGCAGAAGTCGCGGTTTTATTTGATGGATATGCTGGAGAGTTTGAAGGAGTCGTATGCGGATCAGGTGCGCAACAAAGGACTGGCCTTTTCCGTGGAGGCCGGGGAGGACGTGCCGGAGGATGTGTTGAGTGACGCGATCCGGCTGCGGCAGATTTTGGTGAATTTGATTGGCAATGCGTTTAAATTTACAGACGCGGGCGGCATTACCCTGCGGGTGGCGTCTGTGGCGGGCGGAGTTCGCTTTGAGGTGATCGACACCGGGATTGGCATCGCGCCCGGGGATTTGGAGAAAATTTTCCAGCCGTTTGTCCAGGTGGAGTCGTCCGAAGCCCGGAAAAGCGACGGCACGGGTCTGGGTCTTTCGATTTCGAATAGTTTGTTGGAAATGATGGACAGCAAACTGCACGTCGAGAGTGAAAAAGGCAAAGGAACCCGTTTTTGGTTTGTGTTGCCGCAACCGGAGCGGGAAGGGCGCCGTCTGGTGGTCCCCGCCCGCAATATCAGCGGGTACCTCGGTGAGCGTCGGCGGATTATGCTTGTGGATCCGGGCCGTGAAACCGCAAACACCCTGACCCCCTTGTTGAAGCGCGCGGGGTTTGAGGTGTTTGAGCCGACCCGCGCGGAGCAGGCTCTTGAAGACGGGGTGCGTATTCGCCCGGATTTGATCCTGTTGGAACAGAATCTCCCGGATATGGATGGTTTTGTGGCCCTGGCCCGGATGCAGGATCAGTTTTTGAAAGAGGATCGCGTCCCGCCTCCGTTTGTGATGATTTCCGATCATACGAATGTTCAGGACCGCAATGCCTCTTTGACGGCGGGGGCGGTGGATGTTCTGAGCAAGCCGATCCGGTTTATGGATGTGCTGGAGGTGTTGCAGAAACATCTTTCCGTTGAATGGGTCTACGGGGACAAGGTGCGTAACGCGGTGGAGGAGCCGCCGGATACGGACGAAGAGATGGTGATGCCGCCGGAACCGGTTTTGCGCCAGCTGCTGAGCTTTGCCCGGGCGGGGGATGTGCGCAAACTTCGTGAAACGGTGGCCTACATGCGGGGGCAGGAGCCGCAACTTGACCGTTTTTGCCGACTGATTTCCGGATTATGTGCAAATTACCAGATGAACGCGCTGGTTGAAACGTTGCAGAAACATGTCAATACGAACCCCATGCTGTCCCATGACCGATAACCTGACCGATAATTTGACCGAGACCCTGGCCGATCCGTCACGCCCGCCTTTGGATTCAGGGCGGATACTTATTGTGGATGACCATCCCACCAATATTGATGTGTTGTTTGATTATCTCTCGGATCTCGGGTACGAGGTTTTGGTGGCCGAGGACGGGCAAAGCGCCCTGGAGCGGATACATTATGCGAGGCCGGATATTATTCTGCTGGATATCATGATGCCGACAATGGACGGTTTCGACACCTGCGAGCAGCTCAAGGCCAATCCGGAGACCCGGGATATTCCGGTGATCTACGTGACGGCTCTGGGGGGGATCAGTGATAAAATTCGGGGGTTTGAGGCCGGAGCGGTGGATTATATCACCAAGCCCTATCAGAATCAGGAGGTGCTGGCGCGGGTGCGGACGCATTTGACCCTGCGCCGCCTGCAGGCCGAACTGGCGGAACGCCTGGAGGAGTCGCGCGAACAGAATGAGGCTCTGGATGCATACGCGCACACGGTGGCGCATGATTTGAAGAATCCGCTGAATCTGATTACGAATTTCGGGCGGCTGATCCTTGAGGATCCGGGGCTGAGTGATCAGTCGGTTGAGGATCTGGAGCATGTGTTGCAGAGCGCGGACAAAATGAATCACATCATTCAGGATCTGCTTTTGTTGGCACAGGTCCGAAAAGAGGCCGCGGTGCAAACGGTCGGGCTGAATATGAAGGAAACCCTCCGCAGTGCATTGAACCGACTGAAATGCGACTTGGATCAGCATGGAGCGGTTTTAACGGTCCCGGAGGTTTGGCCGAACGTGAAAGGGCAGACGGCCTGGATTGAAGCGGTTTGGGTGAACTATATCAGCAACGCCTTAAAATACGGAGGGAGGCCCCCGATGATTGACGTGCTGTGCAAACCCGATGATGTGCCGGGGTTTTTCCGGTTTGGCGTGAAAGACAACGGAGGGGGCATACCGGCGGAGGAACAGGGGCGGGTGTTTGATGAGTTTTCGAGGATTGGACAGCACCCGGTGGAGGGGCACGGGGTGGGGCTGTCCATTGTCCGGCGGATTCTCAAGCGGTTGGAGGGACGGGTTGGCGTGGAAAACAACGCCGACGGCCCCGGCTGCACCTTTTACTTCACCCTGCCGGAGGCGGAAAACCTGTGAGTATATCGGTGCCCCGCTGGAAACAGGTTTTAGGCTGGGTGTTATTTTTCGGGCTGGTTTTGATCGTGATCCTGTTGCGGTACCGCTGGTTCCGGGAACTCCAGACGGGATGGTTTGAGCATTTGCAGGCGCAATGAACACGGGGACGGCCCTGTTTGAGCTTGCGTTGCCGCCTGATTTATGTCCTAGTATGCCCGAGCGGTGGTCGGTCGCTCCGCGGGAAACCGCGGGGAGGAAAGTCCGGACTCCACAGAGCAGGAAGCCTCGCCGATAAGGCGTGGACTCCCGTGTGAATCGCGGGGGGATGGAAAGTGCCACAGAAAGTAAACCGCCTTCGGCTTGTCCGGAGGTAAGGGTGAAAGGGTGGGGTAAGAGCCCACCGGGTCCGCGGCGAAAGCGGGACCGCATGGTAAACCCCTTCCGGAGCAAGATCAACTAGGGAAGGTCAGGGGCGGCTCGTCCCGCCCGCTTCGGCGGAGCCTTCCGGGTAGATCGCATAGACACATGACTGACACGCGCGGCTTGCCGCGCGCACAGAATCCGGCTTACAGCCGCTCACTTTTTTTGATAGCCTCTTCAGGGCTTTTGCGCTAATGCCTTTCTCATGAACGATGTTGTTGTTACCGGAATGGGAATTGTTTCGCCGCTGGGAAATACGCTGGACGCCTTTTGGTCCGCTTTGGCCGCGGGGCGGTCGGGGGTGGGGCCGATCCGGGGCTTTGACGCCTCGACCTATCCCGTGCAAATCGCGGCGGAGCTGAAGGATTTTGATCCGACGCGGGTAATGAGTGAGCGGGAGGCGCGGCGGATGGACCCTTTCACCCAGTACGGCGTGGTGGCGGCGGCGGACGCCTGGGAGGACGCCGGGCTTTCAACGGACGCGCTGGACACCGAGCGGGTGGGGGTGGTGATGGGGTGCGGCGTGGGCGGTTTGCATGTGGTGCAGACGGCGGGGATGGGGATTCAGGAGAAGGGCGCGAAGGCGTTCAATCCGTTCATGGTCTCGCAATTGATTTTGAATATTGTCTCGGGTCATATCGCCATCCGGCACGGCGTGCAGGGGCCGAATTATGTGGTGACCACCGCCTGCGCGAGCGGGAATCACGCAATTGCAAACGCGATGGACATTATTAAACGCGGCGAGGCCGATGTGATGATCGCCGGCGGATGTGAAGGATCGATCAACGAACTCGGAATCGGCAGTTTCGCGGCCATGCGGGCGCTGTGCAAAAAATTTCAGGATGAACCGGAGCGGGCCTCGCGGCCATTTGACGCGGATCGCAGCGGATTTGTGATGGGGGAGGGGGCCGGGGTGCTGGTGCTGGAGAACGAGGCGCATGCCCGCAAACGCGGGGCCCGGATATACGGGCGGGTGGCCGGGGCCGGCCGCACCTGCGACGCGCATCACATCACCGCCCCGCATCCCGACGGCGCCCAGGCCGCGCGGTGTATGCGCCTGGCCATGCAGCAGGCCGGCGTGAACCCGGGGGATATCGATTATATCAACGCCCACGGCACCAGCACGGTGCTGAACGACGCCGGCGAGACCAAGGCGATCCGCCAGGCGTTCGGCGCGGCGGCGGACGCGGTGAGTGTGAGTTCCACCAAATCGATGACCGGACATTTGCTGGCCGGCGCCGCCGCCATTGAGTCGATTGTGTGTTTGCTGGCGATCCAGAACGGGGTGATCCCGCCCACGATCAACCGCGACACGCCCGATCCCGAGTGTGATTTGGATGTGACCCCGCACACCGCGCGGGAGCGGAAGGTGGATGTGGCGCTGAACAACGCCTTCGGGTTCGGCGGACACAACTGCTGTGTGGTGTTTAAGCGGTGAAACAGGAGGAATTGAACCACGGATGAACACGGAT
>JAFIGD010000074.1 GCA_020831625.1 Verrucomicrobiota bacterium
CAGCATCCAAAATAGACCAATCCTATGCGAAGATTTATGCTTTACTGAGTACTAGTCGGTCAGCTCCCGGCCACCCGATTGGGCATATACATTCTGCCCAAACGTCTCAGTCCACCGGACCGCGTACTCTCGGTTCGGTGCGACTGTTGGTTGAAATACGGATTTTCTGCCGGTCTATATAGAATTGAATCAATTTCTTTGAGTCATATTCATATTTTCGGGAAATTTCTTGCCTGGTTTTTCTGACTTCTTCAATTGTTTCGATCTTTTGCATTTCAAACTCCGGTTAATTCAAGTGGGGTGACGAGTTCGGGGGTGAACAGTTTGAGCCGTTCGTTTATTCGCCTCATATGGTCGCGCTTGTTTGCGTTGGCCAGATGTTTGCAATTCCAAGTCAATAAAAAATCAATTTTGTGGTATGATGCGATAGCCAAATGCAACGCGTCCCCAAGCTCATCCTTGGGCATCAGGTAGTTCGAGATGTATACTTCGACGATTTCTTCGATTTCCCAAGTAATGTCAAGCAGGTCCAACCTCTCCAGCAAAGTAAGTTTCGACATTTTTTCCGGATGTTCACCAGACTCGATTTCATTGATCACGGCATCTGATGTGAAACAATGATAGTTTATCCTGTCTTCAGACCACCATTCCCTTGTCCACTGTCGCATCGCTGCAAACATAGCTTCCTCACGGGTTTCGTGATAGAAGGATGGGATTGTCGTCTCGATATACACAGATTTCATACAAAGATTAAAACACGGGATCGCAAAAAAACAAGGAAAATTGAGGGTTTGGGGATTGGAGCGCATTTCTTTTGAGACCCAGATCCATAAAGGCCTTTCTCGAAATCCGTTTGCCGCATTGGGTTACGGATGATCTTCCTCTGGCGTAGAAATTTGCCCTGAATCTTCAGGTTCAATTTTCTGTATTTGCTTTGATTCCGTTTCTACTGCATTTTCAATGAATGATGGTGTCATTGGAGTCTCAGGAAGCAACCAAGAAGAGCCCTTTCCCGAAAGATACCATAAAATAAATTTGTCTGGATGATCCTGCTGTTCCCATCCCTCGAATTTCCAGTCACCCGGGATAAATGTGGTCTCCATAGGTGAAAACCTTTTCTCATAGACAATCGTTCCACGTTCTCGATGGAGATTAAGGTCTAGCTTGTCAAAAATTTTCCCGGGATCGAAATCTGCTGCCCACATTTCCCCGGTTTGTATGAGAAGAGCAAGCCTTATGAAATGAATTTTGTTTATCATTTTAGACATCACAAAACGGTTAGGTTGACAGTTTGTCTGATGGTTCGCCATCAGACAATACCCGTCCAACCTTTTGTTCAGTCTTTTCTGGTCTAGGATAAAGTTCGAGCAATGCTGAGTTTAGTACGCGAAAATCTTTTGTTCCGGCACCTATAATCACAATGCCCTTGTGGTTCTTAGGCTGCAAAATACCAGCAATAGGAATCCGCTTGCCTTTGCGTTGCATGACGAGTTCGGTATAGTGTTCGATTTCCTCGTGCGGAAATTTCCCGCCTTTTATGAATGGGATGAGGAAAGAAACGTGTATTTCTGATGAGGAAAAAAAGACTTTGCAGAGGGGTAGAGCGTTGCGACCCATCATGTAAACGCCGACGATCAATAGTATGATAACTTCGGGACGAGAAAAATCTCCTTTACGCCACGCGATAAATACTCCCACAATTGGGAGTACAATTATTGTTTGCCAGATGAGGCCCCAGTTATGTCCGTATTCTCGATTCATTATGCTGACTGAACGTCTCAGTCCACCGGACCGCGTACTCGCGGTTCGGTGCGACTGATGGATTGTTACACAATTTTTTCCACAACTAAATTAAAACCTTGTTTTTTCACGATCTTAACT
This sequence comes from Verrucomicrobiota bacterium, assembly GCA_020831625.1. Lineage (GTDB taxonomy): Bacteria > Verrucomicrobiota > Kiritimatiellia > SS1-B-03-39 > UBA6053 > PXAS01. The sequence goes on from JAFIGD010000074.1 coordinate 1,882, forward strand.
CGACTTCCTTTAGGAATGAAATGCTCCAGGCTCGTTGCGTCCAAGGTCTTTCCTCCAGCTTCAATCAAACCACATGGTTTTAGGTCAGAAAGGCAGCAAGCGACAACACCTATTAAGTCCGACTTTGCCTCTTCCCCGAAGGTCTTTTTCGATTCCAGCTTATCTTCCAAGGTAAGGGATGGTATAAACAGACCAAAGACAAGAACCAAAGGCCACAGGAACGCAAAGAGAAACGCAGCAATAACACCTATACCCCCGCTTGATGCAGTGAATGCAACAAGGAACTCCATGATTTCTTTTGCTGGACCAAAATAGTTCGGGAATCTTTTCGCTAATGGTATTAAAGATAATCCTGAAATCAGGTATAGGAATACAAAAAATGGCAGGTTTGTGTTCATTCCTTCTCAGAAGTGTAACACCTGGTTCAACAGGTCTATTGATCCACCCGAAAAAGTGGAACAATGAACATAATTCGGTTAAAATTAAACATTTGGTGTTTATACCTCATTCATTGATCCAGCTCAACATTATTATGATTCATGGCGGGTTCGATCACGATTACGATTACGATTACGATTACGATTACGATTACGATTACGATTACGATTAAGATTAAGATTAAGATTAAGATTGAGATTGAGAGGGAGGGTGAGGGAGAGGAGGAGCCAGAGGAGGGTGCCGAGTTGCTGGGCTTTGAGGGTGAGGGAGGGGTTGGTGTAGCGGAGGTCGAGGGTGTGGGTGCCGGGGGGGAGGTCGAGGACGGGGAAGAGATTTTGCTCGCGGTGGATGTCGATGGACTGTCCGTTGAGAACGGCGTTCAGGTGGGGATTGTACCGGTCGGCGAGGCGGAGGCGGCCGCCGGGTTCGTGGACGGTGAGTTCGAGGGTGAAGGCGCGGAGGCCGGCGGTGTGTTGGTGGAGGGTTCCGTTGTCGAGTTGGAAACGGCCGGGTGCGTCGATGAGTTCGAGGATGTGATGGTCCTCTCCGTCGAAGGTGTAGGTGAGCGCGGAATAGAGGGCGGCGCGGTAGGCGGGGATTTGTTGAACGCGGCTCCAGAGGGTGTCGCTCATGAGCACATGACTGACGCCGAGTTCGCGCCACATTCGGAGAGGATCGTTTTCGACCTCGTTGAGGTAGGCCTGGATATCGGAGCCGAGGCGGGGGGCGGTGAGGAGGTTGGCGTGGGGAATTTGATGGTAGGGGAAGACGAAGTGCAGCAGGTGTTCGTAGAGTCCGTCGGTTTCGAGGGTGGCGACGCGGTTGGGGCCGATGTGTTCTTTGAGGGTTTCGGCCACGGGATTGTCGCGCATGAAATCCATGGAGAAGGGTTCGAGATAGTGGCGGGCGAGGAGAGCGCCGTCGAGAGCCATGAGCAGGGCCACAGCCGCAAGGAACCGCGGGCGGAAGGCGGCGGAGAGGGCGGCGGTGATGAGGCCGAGCAGCGCCGCGTGAAGGAGGGCGGCCTGGCGGCCCTGGAGGATCTCAGCGGCCTGCGATTCCCAGAGGGTGCCTTGAAACGCGCGGAGCTGCAGGGGGTCGGTGGACTGAATGAGGAGTCCGCCCAGTCCGAGCAGGGCGGCGGTGACGGCGAGGCCGGCCGCGAAGCGTTGGCGGAGTTTCGGCGGGGCGGACATCAGGCTGTGGGCGCCGCAGGCGGCGAGGATGCCGAGAAGGAGTTGGAAGACCTGGAGAAACTTGTTGGGGTTGCGGATCGAGCTGATGAGAGGCAGGTGATAAAAGAGCCGGTACAGGGGTGTGAATTTCCCGGCGGCGAGGAGGAGGGCGATGAGAGCGGCGAACGCCCAGAAGCGGCGTTCGTGGCAGCGGGGCTGGTGGAGGAGGGCGAAGAGGGCGAGGGCGAAGGGGATGAGACCGAGATAGGTGGATTCGAGTTTGAAGTTGGGGAAGCCATGGCCGTCGGTTTCCCATTCGGGGGACTGGCCCATGTCGCCGGTGTAGGGGCGGGTTTCGTGACTGCTTGTGCGTCCGTGAAAATCGGGGGCGATGAGGTCGAGAGCCTCACGCGGCGGCCAGCTCCACTGGGTGGCGAAGTTCCATTGTTCTTCGGGGCTGCCCTGTTCGAGCACGGCGACACCGGTGACGTGGGCGTCCTGTGCGAAGCGGAAGGCTTCGAGCCCCATGAGGAGGAGGAGAATGACGAGTGACGAATGACGAGTGATGAGTGACGAGTGACGAGTGACGAATGACGAATGACGAGTGACGAGTGACGAATGACGAGTGATGAGTGACGAGTGACGAGTGACGAGTGACGAATGACGAGTGATGAGTGACGAGTGACGAGTGTCGAGTGACGAATGACGAGTGTCGAGTGGGTAAATCGAACGTCGAAGGTTGAAGAGGAACCAGGCGGCGAGGGGGAGGGCGAAGAAGAGGGCGACATCGCCCTGGTGCATGGCCATCATGCCGAGGCAGCCGCCGGTGAAGGCGCCCCAGCGGTTGAGGCGGGTCTGGAAGAGTTTTTCGATGCCGTAGAGGACGGCGGCGGCAAAGCAGAGGACGCCGAATTTTTCGAGGTGTCCGGGATGGGCGAGGGTGAGGTTGGAGCCGGTCCAGAAGGCGGCAAGGGCACCGATGAGGGCGGGAACGGGGGCGAGACCGCGGAGGCGTAAAAACCCGATCAGGAAGAGCGAGCCGGCGAGGAGGTAGGCCCCGTAAATCCAGTCGAAAAAGAATTCGAGGGGCAACACCGCGAGCAGCAGATTCGCGGAGGTCATGGGGTGAACGCCCATGCGGCCGAGGAAGGGGGAGGCGCGCCAGAATCCGGTGAAGAGGCCCTGCGGGAGTTCGGCCTTGTACTGGGCCATGAGGGCGATGTTGTGATCCTGGGCGAAGAGGGTGATCCCGGAGGGCCAGACGACGCGGAAGATCAGCGCGGTGTGGAGGATCAGCAAGACTGGAATCCAAAAGGTCGGACTTTTGAGAAACGCGGGACGGTTCATCGCAGCATGATCTCCAGAGCGAGCCGCCGGGAGGCGGGGGCGTGATCGAGGTGCCAGGCGGCGAAGTGTTCGAGATGGTCGGTGATTTCGTGGATTTGTTCCGGCAGGGCCCGGAGGCGGGCGAGGGCGTCGGGGCGGTCTTCGCGCAGGAGCTTGCGCATCAGGGCGAGTGCGCCGGGGGTGACGGGCCGGGACTGTCCCTGATGCCGCTGAGCCGCCGGGAGGATGCGACCCTCCTCGTAGGCGAAAACCGGTTTGGCGGGGTCGTCTTCACCCAGGTCCGGGGCGAGGCCGAGTTCGCGGAGGAGGTGGAGTTCGTACCAGAAAAGGGGGAGAACTGCGGTTTCGCCACGGGCGTAGAGGTCCAGGGTTGCGGCGGTGAGGTCAAACAGGTTTTCGTGGACGGCGCGGGGCGGGGTGACGCGCTGGAGCAGATCGGTGATGTGGGAGGCGGCGGCGCATCCCCGCCAGTTGGTCCGCAGGCCGGTGCGGCGTTTGAGGGGCGAGCATTCTTTGAAGTGGTGCAGCTCTTCGCGGGCGAGGGCGTAAAAGAGCAGTTCGCAGGTGTAGAAGAGGTCGTACTGGCCGAGGACCCAGCTTTTGGGGCGCTGGGATCCTTTGATCAGGGTGGAGACTTTTCCGGCGTGCCGGGTGAACCAGACGACGACGCGGGAGGTGTCGGTTACCGGATACCAGCGGAGAACGATCGCCTGATCCTTGAGGATGCGCTCATCCATCGTCCGTGTCAGTGAGGTTTAAATTGGCGTTGGGTTCGGGGGTGGGGCGGAGGCCGGCCAGGCGGCGGCTTTCGAGCATATGCTCGAGTTTTTCGAGGAGGGAGGGGACCTGGCCCTCGTCGCTGTGCCCGGGGCCGGCGGCGCCGGCGGAGACGATGAGCCGCATGGCGTCGGTGGTGGACATGTCGAGCCGGGTGATTTGCGATTCGGGCACCAGGAGCAGAAAGCCGGAGGTGGGGTTGGGCGTGGTGGGGAGGAACACGTAGACATGGGGCTCCTCGACGAGACCGGCTTTGAGGGACATGGCCGGAGGCACGCGGGTGCTGATGAAGGCGATGGCTTTGAGGCCGGGTCGCGGGTAGTCGATCATCACCACTTCACTGAACATGGTTTCTTTTTGGGAAACGATGGATTCACTGACCGTCCGCACGAACATATAAATTTTGTTGATGAGCGGGGTGCGCTCCATGAGCTTGTCGAGAATGCGGTAGGCGCGCCGTCCGAGCAGGTTGCGGAAGATCACGCCGACAACAAAAAGGACCGACAAGACCACGGCGAGGCTGACAAGCGCCTGCACCGCGGTGATGTCGCGTCCGGGCATGTGACGGATGACGGGGGAGACGAGCCACTGACTCATGCGGGAGGAGGTCAGCAGATTGACGAGCATGAGCAGAACCCAGAGGGTCACTCCGATGGGGGTGATGAGGATGCCTCCAATGAGGATGTGGGTTCGAATGGAGCGGAAGAGCTCTTTCATGCTGGGGTCATCGGTTGGTGATAAACGAAACGAAACGTTCGAAGGAGGTGGTGACCTGGCGGGATGCGACCGGGGTGGCGCTCATATAAAATGCGACCAGGGTTCCGTTCCAGCGGGGGTGTGCGGCCGCGGGATCGGCAATGTCGGTGTGACCGAAGTGAACGGGTTGCATTTCCCAGCCGCGCAGATCGCCGGAGGCGTCCGCCCGGTTACGGCGGGTGTTGGAGCCGTTCCGGTAGACGGCGAGATCTCCGGGACGGTAGGTGATGATCAGGTGCTGCAGGCGGCCCTCATTCGCGGGCCCGAGATCGACGCGGTTGACCACGGTTTCGCCGCCTTGGACGGTCGTTCGCAGGAGCAGCGTTAGATTCTCGCCCTGATGGAGAAGCGCCAGATTGGCGTTTCCGAGGTCGGGACCCATACTGAAAATGGTCGCATTTTGAATGCGCTGAGAGGTTAGAAACCCGATTTCCAGGGTGAAACTGTGGGTTTGCCGAACTTGATGGATGAGCGCCTCGCCGGCATGGGCAGGGATTGTGAACCGCCCGCCGGCAAACTGAATTCCGCGCGGGCCGGTTTCAACCCGGCCTTCTGTCCGGGGTTGAAAGCTGAGTTGCGCCCTGCGGGTTCCCAAAGACGAATGATTCCGAAGCGCATCGGCCTCGAGAATGAGCGGAAACGTATTGGGATCGTTGGATGCGCGGAGCTGATCGGGGGTCCGGTGCGTGGGTCGGGGGCCCTGTTGGAGGTCGAGGGATGCCAGGATTTGGTTGCGGATATCGAGTATTTCACGGGCGGTCTCAAAATCCCCGGCGCGGGTCAGATCGCGCATCACGGGTTCCAGCCGTTCCGCATAGCTTTGTCTGAACGCATCCAGACGCTCCTGGATTTCCTGGCGGCTGATCCCGAGGTCCTGCCGGGGTTCCTCGAGCAGTTCTTTGATTTTTTCGAGGAATTCCGGGTCGTCGTCCGGGAAACGCCGGGTTTCGAGCAATTCCTCCTGAAGGCTGCGGGTCTGAAGGACGCCGATGAGATCCCCCTCATCCCGATACGCCTGCTCGGTGCGCACGAGGGCGATGATGAGGCGGTTGACCGCCTGTTTCTCCAGTTCCGCGAATTCGGTCTCAAACCGTTCGACCCGTTCGGCATAGGTGGTCCGCATGTCTTGAAACCGCTGCCGCAGGGCGTCAGGGTCTTGGGCGGCCGCGCGGGTGAGTGAGAGGAGTGACAGGAGGAAGAGGAGGAGACGGGGCATTGTTTTCACGGGTTCCGAGGTTCGGAAAAAGCGGCGGGGACTTTTCCGAAGGTCGGAAAAGGGGGTTATTGGACCCAGGCTTCGGTGATGGCGGCGACGAGGCGGCGGGCGAGGTCGTCGGCTGCGGGTCGCAGGGCGGTGCGGCGGGAGGAGGTGAGATCGCCGGCGAGGATAAAGACTTCGCGGCCGCTGAGGGTGCCGGACTGCACCAGGATGTTGCCGTTGGCGCGGGTGAGGGTGATGTCGGCGTCGATGTGGAGACGGTATTCGGTGGCCTGGCTGCGGTTGGCGGGGTTGAAGGCGAGGGCTTCGGTGCGGAATCCGGTGATTTCGATGAAGGCGATGGCGTCGGCCTGATCCTCGGTGGTGATGCGGAGGGAACCGTCGCGCTGGAGCTGCGCGAGGAAGGCGTTGGCCACATCATTCTCGAGCAGCGCCTCTTCGGTGTTGTTTTGGGGGACGTGAACAAAAATGGTTTGAATGTCGCCCGGAAGCTGACTGCCGACACGGTAACCGACGCAACCGGATGCGAGAAGAAGGAGGAGGGGGAGGAGGACGAGTGATTTCATTGGAGGGTCGGGGTGGGTTGGAGGGCTTCGAGGCGGTCCGCGGCTTTGACGGCCCAGTCGGATCCGGAAAATTCCTGCAGGAGGGTTTCAAGGGTGACGCGGGCGGCCTCGGGTCTGGACATGCGCTCTTCGTAAAACACGGCGAGCTGATATTGGTTTTCGGCGGCCTGATTGTAGAAGTGCCGCATGCGTTCGCGGGCCTCGGGGGCGAATTCGGCTTCGGGATAGGTGTTCACGAAGTAGAGGTAGGCCTGCCAGGCGCTGAGAGTGGTGGAGGCGTCGGTGGGAAAGCGTTTGGCGAGGCGCTCGAAGGCCTGGGCGCGGTGCCAGGCGGCTTTCATGGCGAATTCGCTGTCGGGAAAGCGCTCCTCCATGAGGTTAAACTCTTCGATGGCTTCGCGGGGCTTGCGTTTTTCCAGAAAAATGGCGCCGATGCGGAACATGAGTTCGGGGGTGATGTCGGCGTGGGGGGCGTTGGTGATGAGCTGGCGGTAGAGGGGGATGGCGTCCTGGGGCTGGGTGTATCGGGTGAAGACGGCCCGGATGACCCGGTTCTGGACTTCCTCGGCGAGTTCGAGCTGGATGTCGAGAATTTCCTGATAGTCGAACTGCCCGGCGTAGGCGTTGATGAGGGTCTGGTAGGCGTCGAAGGCGGCTTCGGGATTGCCGCGTTCGATATAGAGTTCGCCGATCAGGCGCTGCGCTTCGGGGGCGAGGTCGTCATCGGGCCAGGCGCGGACGAGTTGTGCGGCGCGGCGGATGGCGCGGCGGGTGCGCCCGGCCTCCACGGCCTCTTCAATCCGTTTCCACTGGTGTTCGGGTCCTTGACGGGAAGGGCCGCCAAACCAGCGGAATCCGCGGCGGTCGTCGAAGCTTTCCTCAAAGCTTCGGTTTCCGGCCTGTGCGGAGGACCCGGGCATGAGCGCGAAGGGGTGGGCGATGAGCAGAAGGACTGAAAGGTGGAAAATTCGGAGACGCATGGGGGTACTATGCCTTTCTTCGGCAAGGAATCAAGCCGGAAGCGGGGAGGGGGGACAAAAAACGCCCGCGGAGACCGCGGGCGCTGACGGGGAGAGGCGGAATGACTCAGCCCTGGTTGAGACCGCGTCCGCCGACACCGTGTTTGCTGTCCACGGCTTTGCCTTTGGGACGGAGCTTGCGGACTTCGCGGCCGGTGGCCCACATTTCACTGTTGGCCATGGCGGTGAGTTCTTTTTCGAGAACTTCTTTGTAGTCCTTGCGGCCGCCCATGCGGAGCGTGCGCGCGGCTTCCTTGCCTTCAATGACGGACTTGTAGAGTTCCTTGAAAACGGGAAGGGTGGCTTTCTTGAATTTGGGCCGCCAGTCGAGGGCCCCGCGCTGAGCGGTGACCGAACAGTTGGCGTACATCCAGTCCATGCCGTTTTCGTCCACGAGACGGATGAGGGACTGGGTGAGTTCCTCGACGGTTTCGTTGAAGGCTTCGGAGGGGCTGTGGCCGTTGGCGCGGAGGACGTCGTACTGGGCCTCCATGACGCCGCAGAGGGCGCCCATGAGGATGCCGCGCTCGCCGGTGAGGTCGCTGTGCACTTCTTTTTCGAAGGTGGTGGGGAAAAGGAAGCCGGAGCCGACGCCGATGCCGAGGGCGAGACAGCGGTCCATCGCTTTGCCGGTGGCGTCCTGGCGGATGGCGAAGGAGCTGTTGATGCCGGCACCGTTGAGGAAGTTGCGGCGGACGTTGAGTCCGGAGCCTTTGGGAGCGACGAGGAGCACGTCGACATCTTCGGGCGGGTAAATTTTCATCTGGTCGTCGAAAACGATGCCGAATCCGTGGGAGAACACCAGGGCGTCGCCGGCCTTCAGGTATTTCTTGAGGGTGGGCCAGAGCTGCTTTTGGCCGGCGTCGGAGACGAGGAACAGAATAACGGTGCCTTTTTCGGCGGCTTCCTCGATGGAGAAGAGGTCTTTGCCGACTTTCCAGCCGTCTTTTTTGGCGCGGTCGTGACTGCGGGCGCCGATGATGACGTTAAAGCCGTTGTCTTTCAGGTTCAGCGCCTGGGCGGGAGCCTGCACGCCATAGCCGATCACGGCGATGGTCTCGTCTTTCAGGACTTTGCGGGCTTTCGAGAGGGGGAACTCTTTGCGGGTGACGACTTCTTCTTCGACGCCGCCGAAATTGATTTTGGCCATACGGGCTCTCCATAGGATAGGGTTTAAGAAATGAGTCGCGCTTTATAGGGTTCCGATTCCGGCCCGTCAATGTTTAAACGCCTTGACTTGCGCTATCGCATCGATAAGGAACTCCCTGATTTTCATGACCGGATATAGAGCGTGATCTCTGTACAAACTGTAACATCAAGAAGGAATTCATCCAACATGGCTGACAAACAATACGTTTATTTTTATGGCTTCGGCAAGGAGCACACCGAGGGCGACACCTCCTACCGCGCGATTCTGGGCGGCAAAGGCGCCAACCTCGCGGAGATGGCGAACGCGGACCTCCCCGTGCCTCCCGGATTCACCGTTTCCACGGAAGCCTGCGCGTACTACAGCTCTCACAACAGCAGCTATCCCAAAGGGCTTGAGGCTCAGTTGAAAGAAAAGCTGACCAAGCTTGAAAAAATGATGGGCAAGAAGCTGGGCGATCCCCGCAATCCGCTTCTGGTTTCCGTGCGCTCCGGCGCGGCGGTTTCGATGCCGGGCATGATGGACACGGTGTTGAACCTCGGCCTGACCGACAAGTCGGTGCTGGGCTTCATCAAACAAACCGGCAACGAGCGTGCCGCCTGGGACTGCTACCGCCGTTTTATTGACATGTTCGGCGATGTGGTGATGGGACCGACCTCCGGTCTGACCCACGAGGATTTCGAGCATGAGCTGGAAAGCCTGAAAAACAAGTATGGCGCAAAGGATGACACCGATTTGACCGCCGAACAGCTCAAAGAGCTGGTGGACCTGTACAAGAAGGTCTATCGCGCCAAAGTGAAGAAACCCTTCCCGCAGGATCCCTGGGAACAGTTGAACCTGTCCATTCAGGCGGTGTTCAACTCCTGGAATTCCGAGCGCGCGGTGAAATACCGCCAGATCAACAAAATCTCCGGCCTGCTGGGCACCGCAGTGAACATCTGCTCCATGGTGTTCGGCAACCTGGGCAGCGATTGCGGAACCGGGGTGGCCTTCACCCGTTGCGGTTCCACCGGCGCCAACAAGCCGATGGGCGAGTACCTGATCAACGCCCAGGGCGAAGACGTGGTGGCCGGCATCCGGACCCCGAAGAATCTCGACGAGATGCCCGATGAGCAGGTCGAACCGGCGATTTGGAAAAAATCCCATAAAGATCTTCTCGCGATCATGCGGAAACTGGAACGCCACTACAAATACCCGCAGGACGTGGAATTCACGGTCGAGCAGGGCAAACTGTGGATGCTTCAGACCCGTAACGCCAAGCGCACCGGTCTGGCGGGCATCCGCTGGGCGGTGGAAATGGCCACCGGCAAAGACGTGGAAACCGGCGACAGCCAGCCCAAACTGCTGACCCCGAAGAAAGCCCTGCAGACCATCAGCGGCAATGACCTGGAGCAGTTGCTCTTCCCGATTTTTGATCCGGAAGCCGAAGCCAAGCAGACCCCGATTCTGACCGCGCTGCCGGCCGGACCCGGTGCGGCGGTGGGCAAAATCGTCTTTGACGCCAAAAACGCCGAGGAAATGATCAAAGCCAATCCCGATGAGCGCCTGATTCTGGTCCGTCACGAAACCAGCCCCGAAGACGTGGGCGGGATGTGGGCGGCCAAAGGCATTCTGACCTCCACCGGCGGCATGACCTCCCACGCGGCGGTTGTGGCGCGCGGCTGGGGCAAATGCTGCATCTGCGGCGCCTCCTCGCTCAAAATTGATTACGCCAAGAAGACCATCTCGGTCGGCGGCGTGACCTACAAAGCGGGCGACTGGCTCTCCCTGAACGGGTCCACCGGCATGGTGTATGCCGGCGAACTGCCGACCATGGCCTCGCCCGTGGTTGCCGCCGTGAACGACGGCAAAGCCAAAGCCAAGAAGCATCCGATCTATCTGATGTATAAAGAGGTTTCCGACTGGGCCGACCAGTACCGCACCATCAAGGTCCGCGCCAACGCGGATTCTCCGAAGGATGCCGAAGTGGCCCGCGCGTTCGGCGCCGAAGGCATCGGCCTGTGCCGCACCGAGCACATGTTCTTCGAAGGCGACCGGATCTGGGACATTCGCTCCTTTATTCTTGCCGAGGATCAGAAGGGCCGTGAAGCGGCGCTGAAGAAACTCCTGCCGCATCAGCGGAAAGACTTCGAAGGCCTGTTCAAAGCCATGAAAGGCCTGCCGGTCACGGTGCGTCTGCTGGATCCGCCGCTGCATGAATTCCTCCCGCATTCCGAAGCGGATCAGCAGAAAATGGCCGATCACCTCGGCGTTTCGCTGGAACTGGTCCAGGCCCGTGTGAAGGATCTGCACGAGGCGAACCCGATGCTGGGTCACCGCGGATGCCGTCTGTCGATCACCTACCCCGAACTCTGCGTGATGCAGACCCGGGCGATCATCGAAGCGGCCTGCAACGTGCTGAAGCGCAACAAAATCAAGACCGAACCGGAAATCATGATCCCGCTGGTGGGCGTGAAAGCCGAAATCGATTTTCTTGAGAAACTTGTGCGGAAAACTGCGGATGAGGTTCTGGAACGCCGCGGCGCGAAAGTGCCCTACAAGGTTGGCACCATGATCGAAATCCCGCGGGCCGCGCTGACGGCCGACGAGATTGCCGAGACCGCCGAGTTCTTCAGCTTCGGCACCAACGATCTGACCCAGTTGACCTTCGGATACAGCCGTGACGATATCGGCGGGTTCCTGCCCGATTATCTGAACGAGAAGATCCTGGAGATCGACCCCTTCCAGTCCCTGGACCAGAGCGGCGTCGGCCAGCTGGTGAAGATGGGTGTGGAAAAAGGACGATCCACCCGTCCGGGTCTGAAATGCGGCATCTGCGGCGAACACGGCGGCGACCCCGCCTCGGTCAAGTTCTGCGTGAAAGTGGGACTGGACTACGTGAGCTGCTCCCCCTACCGGGTGCCAATTGCCCGCATCGCCGCCGCCCAGGCCGCGGTCTAATCCGGATCAGCATCCGAATTCAAACAACCCCGACCGGTTCGCCGGCCGGGGTTTTTTGTTGAGTTTTCCGGTTGTGGCTGCTGTTTTCCGAGATTCGGAAAACCAGGGCATAAGACTTCCGAAGATCGGAAAAGTCCGGGGGGGTCATTTCTGACGCGCAATTTTTTAGACGGGATAACAGGATCAACCGGATGGCATCCATGAAAGATATCCGTTTATTAAATGAAAGGCGATCATATCGGACTTTGCAACCCTGGAAGGCATACGCGTCAAGCTAAGGAATATAACCAATTTCCATTCAAAAATTTATGTATAATTCATATTTGGACTTTGCTGAAATAGGTTGCCGCCGGGCTTGTCCCGGTGGTGCCACAACTTTGCGTCCGAT
>JAFIGD010000023.1 GCA_020831625.1 Verrucomicrobiota bacterium
CCCCCCCCCCCCCCCCCCCCCCCCCCCCCCCCCCCCCCCCCCCCCCCCCCGCCCCGGGGGGGGGGGGGGGCCGCGGCATTGACACCGGCCTATATTACGCCTAAAGGTACAAAAAGGGCCTGAGTTTACGCTGGCCCTCTCACCAGACCATACTGCGTGCTCTATTGTACCGGGTCTGTTGCACTTGGAATCCGCCCGTGCGGCCTCGGAAAATCCGTTTTCACCTGTGACCCGGAATGTATGAAACGATCCGGTTCATCCAGTTATCCTGTCTGAGGATTCCAATGGCTTATCCTTTGTCTTTCCAAACCGCCACGCAGCCGAGGAGAGAGGGATCGGGTTTGAAGTGCTCGAACGTCATGTCCCCGCAGGAGAGGGTGTCGACCTGATTCAACGGAACGCGAATCCCCTGCCCTGTCGCTTTGAGCCGGGCCTCTTTCCGGGTCCAGATCTCGAAAAACATTTCCGGGGGCCCGTCCGCGACCGCCGCCTGTTCCGCCGCTGTAAAATAGCGGGCCGCGAGTTTGCTCCGGTCCACCCGCCGGTTGAGATCCTCAAGATCAATCCCCACCGCGCACGTCGTGCTCAAGGCCAGCGCCACCCAGCCTCCGGCGTGACTGAGGTTGAAGGACGGGGCGCCCTGAAGAGGGCAGAACGGTTTGCCCCGCTCATCAATCTCCAGCGGGACGCTTTCCACACCTGTCCACGCCGAAAGCGCGGCCCGGATCAGCATCCGCCCGGCGACAAACGCGGTCCGGTCGGCTTCCGCGCGGAAACGGTCGGCGCGGAGACGCTCCGGCCCGGTCAGTTCCGCATGAAACGGCACCGCGTCCGCGCGGAGCGCAATCCAGCCGGTTCCACTTCGGCGCAGTCGGTCGAACAGCGGATCGAGGTTCACGCGTCTCAGCCCATCAAACCGCTGAGGATCAGCAGCGCGCTCACACTCAGACCCAGCACGGCCAGGCCCCGGACGCGGAGCGGGTCCGCGAACATCCAGTGAACACCCCGCTTCCACAGATGCGGATACACCGCGAACACCATGGCTTTGATCATGACCACATAGACCAGAATCCCCAGCACCCAGGAGGGGAATCCCTGCCAGCGGACCGCCACCAGAACCGGGTTCCCCGCCAGCAGCAACAGACAGCACAGCGCCCGCACCGCGAGCAAATCCGGGATGAAGGTGACAATCAGATACCAGCCAACCGGCACCGCGATGAACAGCAGATTTTTGAGCACCGAGAAGCCCCCGAAATCCACCATCCACAGGTTGCGCGCGAACCAGACCAGGCAGACCGCAGTCAACACCTGCGCCGGCAGCTTCATGCGGGGATACGCCATGAGCGCCTCCCGGACAAAATCCGGCTTGGTGAGCAGAAACAGATTGTCCAGCAGAACCAGCACCCCGAACAGAATGGCGACATTTGAGGCATTAATCATAAAATATCTTATGGGGGTTAATTGACATGAAAGATTTAAACAACCGGACCCGTCGAAGGGGAGTTCCCTTGGTCCTGAGGTTGAGATTCGGTTTCAGTTGAATTTTCGGGATGGGTGATCGTACGAATGTGCTCAATCCAAGGGGTAACGTTTCTGTACCAACTCGGGTCAATTAAAGCCAATTTATTAAAGGCCTCTTCTGATTCATTGTATTCACCCAGTTTGTAATGAGCCTTTCCCTTCCACCAATAAGACCATGAATCATTCGGGTGCTTGCTTAATTTCAAGTCACAACCGGTAACGACAACGCTGAAATCGCCACTGTTATAAAAATTTTCCATCTTATTGCGGAATACATCATTACTCCTGACTTTCCACCCATCATGCAGCCTGAAAGCAACCTGCACAATCAGCACCACAAAAACTCCGATGAACAGCCATATTACCCGGTCGATTTTTGAGTTTAAGTTATAAAGTTCAATCAGTATTTCAGTATCCATCGGTTTTACCCAATAAAAAACGTTATCCGACGCGGGCTCCGCTGTCGATCTCTCCGTCGGTGGTCACCAGCACCAGCCGCTTGCCTTTGGAGGCGGCGAGCAGCATGCCGTTGCTTTGCACCCCGCGGATCACCGCCGGTTTGAGGTTGGAGACGATGACAATGGTTTTTCCCGCCACCGCTTCGGGCGTGTAGTGCTGGGCGATTCCGGCCACAATCTGACGGGCTTCGCCGCCGACATCGAGCTGAAGTTTCAGGAGCTTGTCCGCTCCCTCCACTTTTTCCGCCGCGACCACCCGGGCGGTGCGCAGGGCCAGTTTGCCGAAATCATCAAAGGTGATCTCGGAAATCTCCACCACATTCGCCGCTTTGGGTTCGGCTTTCTTCTCAACTTTGGGCGCGGGCGCCTCTTTTTTCTTCTCAATCAGCGCCCGGGGGAAGAGCCCCTCGCCCTCCAGCAGCGGAGTGCCGGATTCCAGAACGCCGAACGCCCGCAGTTGATCGACCCGCGGATCGCCCTCTCCGGCGCCAATTTGATGCCGCAGCGCTTTCATTTTCCCGGGCATCACCGGATACAGCAGCGCCGCGCAGACCCGCAGGACCTCCAGGGCCACATACAGGGTGTCGTACAAGGGCTGTTTGTCGTCTTCTTTGGCCTGCTTCCAAGGGGCGCGGACGCCGATGTACTTGTTGGCCTCCCGCACGGCGGTCATGACCGCATGCAGTCCCAAATCCGGACGCATCGCGGCGATGTGGGTCTCCATCCCGTTCACGGCATCCGTCACTACGGCCCAGAGCGAGGCGGCGGCGGGTTCCTCCAGCACCGCCGACGAGGGATCGGGCACCGAGGCGTCGCAGTGCGTGTGCACCATTTTCAGCACCCGGCTGGTCAAATTACCGAGGTCGTTGGCCAAATCACTGTTGTAGCGCTTCACGAACACCTCTTCTGTGAAGGTGGCGTCCTGGCCAAGGCTCATTTCCGACATGAGAAAATACCGGAGCGCATCCACGCCGAAGCGTTCGGCATAGTCGAGCGGATTCACGACATTGCCGGTGGATTTGCTCATTTTGTCGCGTCCGCTCAGCCACCAGCCGTGCGCGAAAATGCATTTCGGCTGCTCCACGCCCATGGCCTTGAGCATGGTCGGCCAATAGACCGTGTGGGTGGTGAGAATGTCTTTGCCGATGAGATGCACCTGACACGGCCAGCGGCGGGCGAACTGCTCGTCGTTATGCCGATAGCCGACACCGGAAATGTAGTTCACCAGCGCGTCGAACCAGACATAGGTCACATACTCCGCATCGAAGGGCAGCTCAATTCCCCAGGAGAGCCGGGCCTTGGGACGGCTGATGCACAGATCGCCCAGCGGTTTGCGCAGAAAACCGAGCGTCTCGTTGCGCCGGAAATCGGGCTGAATAAACCCGGGGTTCTCTTCAATGTAACGAATCAGCCAGTCCTGATACTTGCTCATCCGGAAAAAATAGTTGGTTTCGCGGATCGGCTTCACCCAGTCCGGCAGATTGTCCAGCGAACAGCCCTCGGGCAGATCCTTTTCGGTGATGAAGGTTTCGCTGCGGACATCGTACAGCCCGTCGTATTCGGCCTGATAAATTTCATCGCGGTCGTACAAATCCTGCAGGATTTCCTGAACCACCCGGGTGTGGCGGGGTTCGGTGGTGCGGATGAAATCATCGTGGGTGATCTCCAGCCGTTCCCACAGTTCCTGAAAGCGGACCACGACTTCATCCACATGCTCCTGGGCGGGAATGCCGCGGGCGTTGGCAGCCTCCTGCACCTTTTGACCGTGTTCGTCGGTGCCGGTGAGGAACCAGGTGTCGTGCCCCAGCAGCCGGTGCGCGCGGGCCAGCATGTCCGCCAGCATGGTCGTGTAGGCGTGGCCGATGTGCGGCTTGTCGTTGACGTAGTAGATGGGGGTGGTAACGTAAAAAGAGTCTTTTTTCATGATCATCTCCGGGAAAATTCGGGACTACCCTTTGCCAAAATCCGAAAAAGAAGCGACAAAAAAGCGGAAATTTGCGGGAATTATCCAAACATCGCCGCGGCGTCGTCCACCGCCTCCGGTAGAATCGTCTGCACATCCCCCTCCAGACGCAGCGCCACATGCGGCAGTCCGTCGTGCGCGGTTTCCCCCTGATTGATGATCAGGTACGGGATTCCGGCGCGGGCGGCCATGAGCGGGAAGGTCGCCGCCGGCTGCACCGCCAGGGTGCTGCCCACGGCGATAACCAGGTCCGGATCCGCCATCGCCCGCTGCGCCCGCACCAAATCCTCCTCCCGCAGCGTCTCCCCGAACTGGATCACGCCGGGCTTGAGCACATGCTGACAGTGCGGACAATCCGGCACGATACCGCTTTTCCGGTAATCGTCATACCACCGCTCCGCGGCATCGGAAAAACCGCATTCGATGCACACCACCCGGTCATTGCAGCCGTGCAGTTCCACCAGCCGGTCCGGCCTAATGCCCGCGCGGCGGTGAAGGCCGTCAATGTTCTGGGTAATCACCGCGTGCAGTTTTCCGAGATCCTGCAGTTTCGTCAGCGCCCGGTGGGCGGGCGTGGGTTCCGCCGCGCCCCACTGGAAAAAGTCCTCACCCTTGTGCCGCCAGTAGTCCCGCTGTTTTTCGGGATCGGTCAAGTAGGTGTTCAGGTCGATTTGCGGACGGGTTTTCCAGATGCCTTCGGGCCCCCGGTAGTCGGGAATCCCCGCCCCGGTGCTGATGCCGGCCCCGGTGAACACCACGATGCGTTCGGCCGCGACCAAATATTCCAGGAGTGTTGAGGGTTCGTTCATGGCTTATTTCCGAACGCTGTGCACGCCTTCCTCGCTGAAAATCCGCCAGGCCATCACCACATCCCGCGAGGTGGCCTGCGGGGTTTCTTTCAGGTCGTATTTCAAGCCCAGATTCTCGTATTTGTACGCCGCCAGTTGATGGAACGGCAGAATTTCCACGCGGGCCAGCGGTTCGATGCGGCTGATGATTTTAGCCACCGCGCGCACATTGTCCTCGTCGTCGGTCAGGCCGGGCACCAGCACAAAGCGGAGCCACATGGGAATCGACATGCGCCGCATCCGTTCCGCGAAATCCAGGGTCGGCTGGAGCGGTTTCCCCGTGACGCGGCGATAGGCGGTGTCCGATCCGGCTTTAATGTCCAGCAGCACCAGATCGACCGACTCAAACAGCGAGTCCGGCGACAAAGGATGCAGATGCCCCGAGGTGTCCAGCGCCGTGTGCAGGCCCATGTCTTTACAGCCTTTGAAAATCGTCTCCAGAAACGCGGGCTGCATCAGCGGTTCGCCGCCGCTGACCGTCACCCCGCCTTTGGCGCGGATCAAAAAATCGCGGTAACCGCTGATCTCCTCCAAAATTTCGCCCGCGTGACGCAGGGTGCCCCGCTTCATTTGCCAGGTGTCGGGGTTGTGGCAGTATTTGCACCGCAACGGGCATCCGTTGAGGAACAACACAAAGCGAATACCGGGACCGTCCACGGTTCCGGCGGTCTCGATCGAATGAACGAAGCCCTGCTTTGAGGAGCAGACCTCGTGGAGGCTCTCCCCGCTGGTCGGCCCGCTCATTTGCCTTTTTGCGCATCGCGCAGCCGGATCATCATTTGACTGCGCACGGTGTGCAGTCGATCCAGCATCAGCGAGCAGATCTGCTTCATGGTCCCGTAGCCGAAGGCCGGATCGTGATCGCAGAGACTGCGCACGGCATCGGCGTCAAACCGCATGAGCATCGCCCCCTCGCGGGTGCGGGCGCTGAAGGCCCAGCGGTACGGAGGCACCAGCCAGGACCAGCCGATGACTTCGCCCACATCGATCATCTGAATCCACTGTTCCTCATCATCCTCCAGACGGGCGTAGAGGTCGACCGTGCCCTCCATGACGATAAAGAAATGGTTCGCGGCGTCGCCTTCGTGGAAAAGCGTTTCCCCGCTGTTCAGGCTCAGAACATCCATATGACCCGCAAGCTGCTCAAGATAGGTGTCGCTCAAACGGGCAAAAACTGGGTGTTCACGTAAAAATTGGACGTTTTCGTTCATGATATAGGCTCCTTGAAACGCTTTTACGCTGGAAAAGTTTTTTTGTGAAGCGCGAAAGCGCGGCAAGCCGCATAAACTTTCGGCCTTTACTCAACGGGTTCCCAAAAGACCTCATTCGCCGACGCCTCGACCAGCCGCCAGGCCCGCGGGGGCGAAGTGGGCGCATTGATCTGACCGTTCATGCGGATCATCTGGTGGTCGACGATTACATAGGTTCCCAGCCGACCGCTGCCGACCCCGGAAATATTAAAGCGGGGCGGCGGATAGCGCATATCCGTGGAGATGTTCCGGAACCCGGCCATTTCCGCGAGCTGCTTCGCGTCCACGGACACATGGTCCTCTACCCGGATGGGATTGGAGCCTTCCCGCGAGGAGCGCACCCAAATGCCTTCCGTGGAGGACGGCTCCGGTTCGGGATCCGCCTCCGGAGGCACTGAGTCCTCCCGCTCCACACGCTCCACGGGCTCCACGGGCTCCTCAACCGGCTCGGGCGAAGCCTCCAAGGGGGCCGCAACGTCATCAACCGGCGGCCCGTCTTTCACCAGTGCCTCGGGCGGATCCGCGGCGGGATTCTTCACCGGGGGCGCGGTTCCGACCGGGTCCTGAGCCGCGGTTGCGTTTCCGGATGACTCCACGTCGGGCATGAGCCCCATCAATTCGAGGTCACTCAGTTGATCCTTCCGGGCCGACACCGTCTCCGTGAGCCGGTCATGATTGGTTTCACCCATCACCGAACGGCCGGGAATCCGTGCGGATTCCGGCTCCAGACCGATGAGAAGCAGATCGTCTTCGGTGTTCCGTCCGCCCTCCCCCCGGGAGAGACGGGAATACACCTGAAAGCCGGCGACTCCGACCAGAACGGTCAGAATCACCAAATCGAGAATCTTCTTTTTAGCAGGGGGTGCGTTGGACATCTTGCTTACACTATGCGGTTCAAATCGACGGGATGCAACTATTTATTCCGCTTGCATGAATCGTTCCATCGATTATGAACACCTGACACAACGGGAACACTCCCCTAACAACCCTTTCAGGAACGATGGAATCAATGAAAATTTATCTTAGCGGCAAGCTTGTGGACGAGTCTGATGCGAAAGTCTCGGTGTTTGATCACGGTCTTCTTTACGGAGACGGTGTGTTTGAAGGCATCCGGGCCTACCACGGCAAAGTGTTTCTGCTGGATGAGCATGTGGACCGTCTGTACGATTCCGCCAAAGCCATCGCCCTGGAAATCCCCATGACCCGCGAGGAAATGGCGCGGGCGGTGGTGGAGACCTGCGCCGCGAACAACATGACTTCCGGGTACATCCGCCTGGTGGTCACCCGCGGGGTCGGCACCCTCGGTCTGAACCCCTATCTGTGCAAAAAACCGGAAATTATCATCATCGCCGCCGCCATCCAGCTCTATCCGCCGGAACTCTATGAAACCGGCATGAGAGTGGTTACGGTCGGCACCGTCCGCAACCATCCCGAAGCGGTGAATCCCCGGATTAAGAGCCTCAATTATCTCAACAACGTCATGGCCAAAATCGAGGCGATCAACGCCGGGGTGATGGAGTGCATCATGCTCAACCCCCAGGGGCTGGTGGCCGAGGCGTCCGGCGACAACGTGTTTGTCATGAAAAACGGCGTGCTGAAAACCCCGCCGGTCTGGTGCGGGGCGCTGGACGGCATCACCCGCCGCGCGGTCATGCGCATCGCCGAAGACGCGGGCATCCCGGTCCGCGAGGAGCCGATGCAGCGCTATGATCTGTTCACCGCCGACGAAATGTTCCTCACCGGCACCGCCGCCGAGGTCATCGCGGTCACCAACGTCGACCGCCGCCCCATCGGCGACGGAACCCCCGGACCGACAACCCTGGATTTACAATCCCGGTTTAAAGAGTATGTTAAAGAACATGGAACCCCGATCCAGGCATCATGAAATGTGAACACTGCGAGAAACCGGCCACCGTCCACGTGACACATGTCGCCAACGGCAAAGTGGTCAAAAGCCATCTGTGCGAGGAATGCGCCGCCAAGCACGGCGTGGTCCAGACCATGGGCTCTCTCGCTGACACCCTGCTCGGTCCCGCCTCGCCGGCACTGAGCGCCCGGACACTCGCCTGCCCCTCCTGCGGTCTCAGTCTCCGAAAATTTCAGAAAGAGGGACGGCTGGGCTGTTCCGAATGTTACGAAGTCTTTTCCCGTGAAATTCAGGGCGTGCTTTCCTCGCTCCACGAAGCGACCGGCCACATCGGACGCGTGCCCAAACGCCATCATCACGACCCCGGACCGGACGTGCTCCTGGCCCGGCTGCGGGAACAGTTGTCCGACGCCGTCCGTTCCGAGGCCTTTGAGGAGGCCGCCCGGCTCCGGGACGAAATCCGGGAGCTTGCACGGCAGACCGAACCCGAGGAGGCGGGCACAACATGACCCTCGAGGAACTGCTCGATCATCCCTGCGCCTGGTTCGTGGATCACGCCTGCGGAGAAATCGCCATCTCCTCGCGAATCCGCCTCGCCCGCAATGTCGCCGGCGTCCCCTTCCCCACCCGCGCCAGCGGCGCCCAGAAAAACGAAATCCGGCAGGAAATCCTGACCGTGCTGCGGGAGACCGATCCGTTTGACTCCGGCCTTCTGGCGTCCACCGAGGAGATTTCCCCCTTTCAACGGCAACTGCTCTTCGAACGCAGCCTCATCAGCCGCGAGCATGCGGAACTCGACGAGGGCGGAGCCATCGCCGTCAGCCGCGACGAACAGGATGTGGTCATGGTCAATGAGGAGGATCACCTCCGCCTTCAGGTGGTCCGTTCCGGTTTGAGCCTCCACGAAACCTGGGAGGAAATGACCCGGCTGGATGATGCGATCGACGACAAAATCGACTACGCCTTCGCCGAGCCCTACGGCTTTCTGACCTGCTGCCCCAGCAACACCGGCACCGGGATGCGGGCCGGGGTGATGCTGCATCTTCCCGGACTCGCGCTCATGGAGGAAATCCGCCCGGTCATGCGGGGCCTCGCCAAAATGGGCCTCGCCGTCCGCGGCCTGGGCGGCGAAGGCAGCGAGGCGGACGGATTTCTCTTTCAGATTTCCAACCAGATCACCCTCGGCAAAGCGGAGGAGGACATCCTCGACGATCTCAACGAAATCGTGGCCGAACTCATTCAGCACGAAGTTCACGCCCGCGCCCGCCTGGCCGAAAACCGTCCCAACGGACTGCGCGACAAAATCGGCCGCGCCGCCGGCGTGCTGCAAAACGCCTGGGAACTTCAGTCAAAAGAGGCTCTTGATCTGCTCTCGCTCGTCCGGCTGGGCGTGGCCATGGATCTGCTCAAACTGGACACACCCCATGTGATTGAGCAGCTGATGATTGAAGTTCGCCCTTGCCATCTGCAAAAATTAGCCGAAAAAGAGCTGAATCCCGCTGAACGGGACAGATTTCGCGCCGAGTGGGTGCGATCAAAGCTTGCCGATTTATCAAAAGGACCTAAACTGTAACTCATGAACAACTTCACTCCCAGAGCACAACAGGTATTACAACTCGCCCGGAAAGAGGCGGACCGCTTCAATCACGGCTATGTCGGTACGGAACATCTCCTGCTCGGGCTCATTGCCCTCGGACAGGGCGTGGCCGTGAATGTCCTTCAACGCATGGGCATCGATCTGGAATCCGTCCGGCTTGAAGTGGAAAAAGCGGTCGGTGTGGGCCCCGAAACCAAAACCATGGGCAATGTGCCTTTCACCCCCCGGGTGAAAAAAGTTCTGGCCCTCGCGGGCAGCGAGGCCCGGGCCCTGAACCACTCGTATGTCGGCACCGAGCATGTGCTGCTCGGCTTGTTGCGCGAAGGTGAAGGTGTGGCCGCCCGCGTGCTGAAAAATCTGCAGGTCGATCTGGAGAAAACCCGGATCGAAATCATGAAAGAACTCGACCCCGGCTACGATCCGGCGGCGGATGACGCCAAGCCGGTCGGTGCCGGCAGCAAACCCGCCGGTGAGGAGCAGCCCAAAACCCCAGCGCTCAACGCCTTTGGACGGGATCTCACCGAGGCCGCCCGCCGCGGCGAACTCGATCCGGTCGTGGGCCGCGCCAACGAAATTGAGCGGGTGATTCAAATTCTCTGCCGCCGCACCAAAAACAACCCCGTGCTGCTCGGAGAGGCCGGTGTCGGCAAAACCGCCATCGCCGAGGGACTGGCCCAGTGCATCATCACCGGCGATGTCCCGGAACTGCTGGTCGAAAAGAAAGTCATCACCCTTGATCTCGCGCTCATGGTGGCGGGAACCAAATACCGCGGCCAGTTCGAGGAGCGGATCAAGGCGGTCATGGATGAAATCCGGAAAACCAAAAATGTGATTCTGTTTATTGATGAGCTGCACACCATCGTCGGCGCCGGCAGCGCCGAAGGCGCGATGGACGCCTCCAATATCATCAAGCCCGCCCTCTCCCGGGGAGAACTCCAGTGCATCGGCGCCACCACCCTGAACGAATACCGCCGTTTTATTGAAAAAGATTCCGCGCTGGAACGCCGCTTCCAGTCCGTGCTGGTCAAAGAACCCAGCATTGATGAGGCGGTGTTGATTCTCCAGGGGCTGAAACGCAAATACGAGGACCATCACCACGCCCGCATCAGCGATGCCGCCATCCGCGAGGCCGTGGAACTGTCCACCCGCTATCTGACCGAACGGTATCTGCCCGATAAAGCGATTGATATCATGGACGAGGCCGGGGCCCGCGCCCGGATCGCCGCCATGACCCGTCCGCCGGAACTCAAATCCCTCGAAGAGGAAATTGAGGAAATCAAAGTCGAAAAAGACAATGCCATCCGGGACCAGAAATTTGAAGAGGCCGCCGCCCTCCGCGACCGCGAGCGCGAGGCCCGCGAAAAGCTCGAGGAGGCCATGACCGCCTGGCGCAAGGAACGGGACGAAAAGGTCGTCGATGTCGGTGCCGATGATATTATCGAAATCGTCTCCAAATGGACCGGAGTCCCGCTGACCCGTCTCGAAGAAACCGAAATGTCCCGTCTGCTGGATATGGAAACCGTGCTCACCCATCAGGTGATCGGTCAGCCCGAGGCTGTGGCGGTCATTTCCAAGGCGCTGCGCCGCTCCCGGGCGGACCTGAAGGACCCCAAACGGCCCATCGGCTCGTTCGCGTTCCTCGGCCCCACCGGGGTCGGGAAAACCCTGCTCGCCAAGGCGCTGACGGAATTCATGTTCAACGATCCGGACGCCCTCATCCAAATCGACATGTCCGAGTACATGGAAAAATTTGCCTCCTCCAGGCTGATCGGCTCCCCTCCGGGATATGTCGGCCATGAAGAAGGCGGACAACTCACCGAAAAAGTGCGCCGCAAACCGTACAGCGTCATTCTGTTCGACGAAATCGAGAAAGCGCATCCGGATGTCATGAACCTCCTGCTCCAGATTCTGGAGGAGGGCAAGCTCACCGACAGTCTCGGACGCACCGTGGATTTCCGCAACACCATCATCATCATGACCAGTAATATCGGCGCGGAATTCACCAAGAAAAACATGGCCCTCGGCTTCGGCACCGGTGACAGCGCCGGCTCTTACGATCACCTGAAGAGCAAGATGATCGAGGCCGCCAAGCAAATGTACAAGCCCGAACTGCTCAACCGCATGGATGAAATCATCGTCTTCCATCAGTTGAACCGCGAGGATGTCCGCAAAATTCTCGATATCGAGCTGACCAAGGTCAAAGGCCGCCTCGCCGCCAAACGCATGACCCTCAAGCTGGAGGACACGGCGGTCGAATTCCTTATCGATAAAGGATTCGATCCCCAGTACGGTGCCCGCCCGCTCCGCCGCGCAATCGAACGTTTTCTCGAGGATCCGCTGGCGGAGGAGCTTCTCCGCGGGCGCTTCACCCCGGATGAAATCATCGATGTCACCGTCGAGGAGGATCACCTCCACTTTGAGCAGCTTGCCGGCACGAAGTGACCCTGTTGCTGAACAGTTTAAGCTGGTTTCTCGGGCGCCTCCCTCTCCGGGGGGCGCTTGTTTTGGGCCGCGGTCTGGGTGCGTCGGCCGCCCTCTTCGCCCGCCGCCGCCATGAAGTCATCGAACGGATCATGACCAGCCTCGATGTCGATGTTGTCGAGGCCGCACGCATCCGCAAACGCATGTACCGGAACCTGGGGATGACGGCGGTGGAGTTTCTTCGCCAGCCGCACATGACCGAAGCCGAGGTCAGGGATCACATTCACTTTGAGGGCCTCGAACATGTGCCGCCGCTTGGCACGCCCGCCCTGGCGCTGGTAACGCACACCGGGAACTGGGAACTCCTCGCCGCCGCCTCGCCGCTGTTTTATCCGAACCCCCTGCATGTGGTGGTCAAAGCGCTGAAACCGGAGTCCCTGAACACCTGGATCACCCGGACCCGCTCCCGCTGGGGCACGAGCATCCATGACCGGCGGGGTTCCGCCCGCGATCTCCTCAAAATCCTCAATAAAGGGGACATCCTCGCGTTCATTCTGGACCAGAACGCAAAACGAAACTGGGGGGTATTTGTCGATTTCTTCGGGAAACCCGCCTGCACCAGCGACGGCCTTTCCCAACTGGCGGCGATGAAACAACTGAACACCTATCCCGTGTTCTGCCGAAGAATGGAGGACAACACGCTCAAGGTCACCATTCTTCCGCCCCTCCCCCCGCCCGCCGGCCGCGAACCGGAGGACATTCTTGCCCATACCCGCGCCTGCACCCTTGAAATCGAACGGTTCATCCGGCAATATCCCGACCAGTGGATCTGGATGCACCGCCGCTGGCGGACGAAACCGGAAGTGGCGTAAGCCCCTGTAAGGATTCTGGTCGGGATACGTTTCATTCCTACCCTCAACTCCAATCCAATCCAAACCCGGGAACGCCATGAAGTTTTTTCTGCTGCTGATCGCCTCTTTGTTTGCCGTACAGACCATCCTTTCCGCCGGCACAAGTCTTCACGATTTTGACATGCCCGATATTGAAGGCAATCCTGTCAGCCTTTCCGACTTCAAAGGCCGGGTGGTCTTAATCGTGAACACGGCCTCCCGTTGCGGATTCACGCGTCAATACGCGGATCTGGTCCAGCTGCAAACCGATTTCGAAGACAAACCATTCACGGTTGTCGGATTTCCCGCGAACAACTTCGGAAACCAGGAGCCCGGCTCCAATGAGGAAATCGCCCAGTTCTGCGAAGACCGGTTCGGAGTGAATTTCCCCATGTTCGCACGCACATCCGTCCGCGGTGACGACATTTCCCCGCTGTTTCAGTATCTCACCACCGCCGAAAACCCGGACTTTACCGGAAAGATCCGGTGGAACTTTGAAAAAATCCTCGTCGGGCCCGACGGGACTGTTTTGCGCCGCTTTCGGTCTATGACCTCTCCCAACAGCCCCACAATCCGTAACGCTATTCAAGAAGTACTTGAGAAAATGTGAAATTCACACATTTAGGTTGATTCCGTCAAAATTACGGGTCATGATTAATGGTAATGAACGTTTTCACCTATGATTTCACACCTCAATTCGCCGACACGGATGCTGCGGGCATCGTGCATTTTGCAAAAACCCTTTGTTTTGTTGAAGAAGCGGAACATCAGCTGTTGAGGTCCCTGGGTTACCCTGTAAACCCTGCAGACCCTTCCTGTCTTCAATGGCCCCGGGTGGCCTGCACCGCCGAATATTTGCGTCCAATTGAGGCCTTTCATTCGTTGAAGGTTAATCTGACCGTCAAGCGTTTGGGATCAACCAGCATAACCTGGCATTGGGAGATTCACGGGCAGAATCACTCCTATGCCCGGGGGGAATTGAAGACCGTCTGTTGTCGAATCGTCAACAACCGGATTGAACCCGGACCGATTCCCGACGCGCTGAGACAGGTGCTCAGCGCTTAGAAGACGAGAAGGTTTCTTCAAAAAGATCCCGGGCGGTCATCACCACATCGCCCCAAAATCCGCTGAGATCCGCCTTGGCGGATTTTTTGTTTTCGGAAGCATACGGAGGAGGACTCACTTCGACATGATTCAAGTCGCCCGCCGCCGCATTGGCCCCGATGGCCGCGCCGCCGAACATTTGCTCCTGCATGGCTTTGAGCCTCATCATGCGATATTCCGATCCTGCCACCCAAAGAAGGAAGAAACCGATGATGATGAAATTAATGCCTTTTGTGGTGAATCCAATAACCAACAAGACGATGGCGATGCTTTTTCCCAGCCCGGCCGCGATCCGGGTCGCCTCCAGCATCCCCTTTTTCTGAGCCAGAACCCCGCGCAAAACCCGGCCGCCGTCCATGGGGAAACTCGGCAGCAAATTAAAGAAAAAGAGCAGCCCGTTCATGTACGTAAAAATATAAAACGCGGCCCCGGCGATTTCCCATCCCGACGCGTAGAACAGACGACTGAGCAACAGCCCCGACAAGGCCAACACCAGGCTCACATACGGTCCCGCCAGCGCGATTCGGATCTCATGCCTCGGGTTTTCCACGTCCCCCCGCAAGCGGAGCACGCCGCCGACCGGGGTAAGGATGATGTCCTGCGCCCGCATATGATACCGCTGAGCCACCAACATATGCCCCAGTTCATGCAGGGCGACACTGGTCAGCAACAGGGTGATAAACAATAGGGTGATCCAAAGCCTCCAGGCGGGAGGCATGTCCATCTTCTCCATCGCTCCGTAAACCCAGGGCAACAGGAAAAAGGCCGTCACATGAATTTTGATCGGCACCCCGCGCACAGTCGTCAATAGTATAGAACCTAACATATCATCCCCTTACCGCTGATCGCGGGAAGATCCAGACACTTTGCGTTTTTCCTGATGCCATGGCCCTAAGTACGTTATTCCGCATTGGCCGCGGCGGGGCGCCGGATGGCCGGACAGCAATTGGCAGGGCAGACATCGTGTTTGGGCGGCAGGCGGCCGATCGCGCGCCGCTCCGGCAGATCCAGAGCCCGCTCGCGGATCAGTTCGACAATCATTTCGATCATCCGGGGATCATTGCCCGGCGTTGAGGCCCGCACATATCCCAATCCGAGCTTGGCGGCATGGTCACGCGCCTCCAGGTCCAAGTCAAAAAGCACCTCCATGTGATCGGACACAAAGCCCAGGGGAGACACCACCACCGCGGGCACACCCTTTTCCTTGAGCGCGTCCAAATGATCGCAAATGTCCGGTTCCAGCCAGGGCACATGAGGCGGACCGCTGCGGCTTTGATACACCAGATCCCAGGTGTTCAGTTCGAGCCGTTCCGCCACCAGCCGCGCCGCCTCCCCCAGCTGATCCGTGTAGGCCGAGGTGTTCGCCATCGCCATGGGAATGCTGTGCGCGGTGAACACCACCCGGGCCTCCGCTTTTTGCGCCGGAGGCAGCAAATCCAGCGCCTCCGCGACCTTGTCCGACACCGTTTCAATGAACAGCGGATGATTGAAAAACACCCGGATCTTATCGAATGCCGGCGCGCCGTCCCCCAGGTCCGCCTGAGCGTTCATCAGGTTTTCCCGGTACTGCCTGCAGCCGGAATAGCAGCTGAATCCACTGGTGATGTACACCAGAACCTTTTTGCAGCCCTGATCCATACATTCCCGCATCACATCGGGAATGTACGGAGGGGTGTTGCGGTTCGCCAACAGTACCGGAAGCTCCACGCCCGCCGCCGGAAGCGACTGTTTCAACTGTTCGACCAGTTCGCGGTTCTGGGCGTTGATCGGACTCACCCCGCCGAAAAGTTCGTAGTGATGGGCCACCTCCAGCTTGCGCGCCTCCGGAACCCCCTTGCCGCGGAGAACGTTTTCCAGAAACGGCATCACCTCCTCCATGCCCTCGGGTCCGCCGAACGAAACCACTAAAATCGCGTCATACTTCATTCCGAAATCCTCTCGAATTGGGTTGCATTGAATGGTCACCAATCTAGAAGCGTAAATCCATTTGTCAACGATCCCCACAAACGATTGCCCATGCGAACCCGCCCCTCCGAACACGAATACCTTTACGGTCTGCACCCCTGCCTGGAAGCCCTCCGCGCCGGGCGCCGCGCCTGCCTCGAACTCCTGCTCGACGAACAGGCGGCCGCCGACCGGTTCGCGCCCCTCCTCCGCGCCGCGCAACAGGCCGGAGTCCGCGCCCGCCACACCAACAAGCAGGAACTTTTCAACTGCTGCGGCAGCAAGCAGCATCAGGGCGTGGTCCTATACGCCTCCGCGTTTCCGTACACCGAACTCGACGACAGCCTTTTCGAACAGCCCCGTCTGCTTCTGCTCGACAACATCGAGGACCCGCGAAACGCCGGCGCCATTCTCCGCTCCGCCGATCTTTTCGGCTTCAACACCGTGCTCATGCCCCTGCGCGGCTCCACGGATATTTATCCCTCCGTGGTCAAAACCAGCGCCGGAGCCTGCGAGCACCTCAGCATTGTCCGCGCCGCCAACAGCACCCGCTATGTCAAACGCGCCCGCGAAGTCGGATACCGGATCATCGCCCTGGACATGCAGGGCGACACGGACCTCGCCGCGATCCCCGTGTCCGATCCCCGTCCCCTCCTGCTCGTGATTGGCGGCGAGGACAAACGCATCGGTCAGTATATCCTCAACGAGGCCGATGTCACCGCCCGCATTCCCCAGCACGGCCACATCAACAGCCTCAACGCCAGTGTCGCCGCCGGGATTGCGCTTTACCATTTCTCGATTATGACGTAAGGTTCCTCTGTTCATGGACAAAACTCAGCCGATTTTAACGCCCGACGAAACCCGAACCCTTGCCGAAATTGATCAGCCCGGCGGTTCCGGGGCCACCACGATGACCCTGGCCGAACGGCAGGATGCGCTCACCCGGGTCCAGCCCCACGGCGTGCAGCGCGACCGCGAACGCCTCATCGAAAACTTTGATCAGGTCATCCACGATCAGGTCATTTATTATCCTGTATGTTACCGCTTCGCCGAGGAAATCGGCCGCGGACGCCAGGGGGTGGTCTACATGGCCAACCGTCAGGGAGGACGGGGCTGTCTGACCCGGCACGCGATTAAAGTCTTCGACCCCGGCATCTACTCCTCTCCGGCTCTGTACTGGACAGACATGGGACGTATCGCCAGTCAGATTTCCGTGATGCAGCGCCTCCGCAGCCCCAACCTGGTCTCCATGGAGACCTACGACGAAGTCAACGGCATCGGCTACCTGCAGATGGAACTCATCAACGGCGTCGACCTCCGCTATCTGCTCACCGGACGGCGCATGGATCAGGTGGCCCAGCTCATGGCTCCCCACGAATGGGATCTGATGCACGACGCGATTTTCCGCCGGCACGGCGACAACCTCGCCATGCAGCCCGGGGTCGCGATCTATCTCATGCGGATGATGCTCAAAGGACTCGAGGCCCTCCATGAAGCCGGATTTATCCACAGCGACATGAAGCCCTCCAACGTCATGGTCGACCAGTTCGGCTATGTGAAAGTCATTGACTACGGCCGCGCCGTCAAACCCCGCGAAAAAGTCTCCATCCTCCTCGGAAGCCCCCTGTATATGGCCCCCGAAAACCACCGCCGGGAGCCCGCCACCGAACAGTCCGATATCTACGGCGTCGGCATGGTCGGCCTCGAACTCCTCCGCGGCGAACCGCTGGTCGACGCCCGCAGCATGACCGAAGAGGATCTCTACCACTTTAAAATGGATCTTCCGAACCACTTTCACGATCTGCTTCCCGGGCACATCCGGGAGAACAAAGAGTTTGTCGAAGTGCTCGCCAAATTCGTGGAGCCCGACCCCAACCGCCGTTACGCCAACGTGGTGGCGGCCGAGACCGAACAGGAGGGACTCCGCATCGTTCACAAACAGCTCATGGCCATGGGCAAGGATGTCGACTACTCCCGCGTGCTCGGCGGCTACATGAGCCGTCTCTGCCGGCTTCGCCGCGGGGAAGTGCTCGTCTGATCCGCCTGTAAAAATCAAGAAAGAGGATTGCCAGAGGCCCGGGAAGGGATTAAGGACATCCAACCGACAAACGGTATCAACCACATTGAGGAGTTAACACATTTTATGAATATTCTGCACATCTGCGCCGACCCCCAGCCCATGGAAGAAGCCGCGTCCAAACAAATCGCCGCCTCCTTCTTCGCCCAGCTGGTGAGCCTTAACGAAAACGCCCGCATCACCAATGTGGACCTCACCCTTGAGCAGCCTGCCGAATACACCACTGAAGAATTCCGGAACTTCTGGTATCCGCAACTTATCGACGGATATGTGCCCACCCGCGAGGAGGAGGCCGCCGCCCATTACGCCATCGAACAGGCCAATGTCGTCCGCGACACCGACATCCTCGTGCTCACCATGCCCATGTGGAATTATTCCATGCCCGCGATGATGAAAGCCTGGATCGATCACATCCTCAATCCCGGTCTTCTTTACGACATCACCGATAAAGGCAACGTGGCCAACCACCATATCAAAAAACTGGTCCTGCTCGTCAGCTCCCACCAGGTGTTCACCGAAGGCGATCCCCGCGACGGCCTCACCCCCGCGATCGAGACCTCCTTTGAGGATATCGGCCTCAGCGACGTGAGCGTCATCTGGGCCGACGGCCAAAACCCCAAAATCCACGTCGATTTCGAACAGCGCAAAGCGGTCGCCATCGAAGCGGCCGAAGAACTCGCCGAAGAAATCTGCGAAGACTTCAACTGATCGGCCCCGGCCGGTCAACCCGCCGGAATCCTCCGCCATGCAAACGCTTGCGGTGCTCAATGTCGTGGGGCTCACCCCCGCCCTCCTCGGCAAAAACACCCCCAACCTGACCGCATGGCTGCAAACAGGTCACCTTCGCCGCATCCGCCCGATGCTGCCGTCGGTGACCTGTTCCGTTCAGGCCACCTACCTCACCGGCGTTCCGCCGAGCGATCACGGCATTGTGGCGAACGGCTGGTATTTCCGCGATCACGACGAAATCAAATTCTGGCGGCAGTCCAACCGGCTGGTCCAGTCCCGGAAACTCTGGGAATCTCTCCGCGAGGCGGATCCCGATTTCACCTGCGCCAATCTCTTCTGGTGGTACAACATGAACTCCACCGCGGATTTCGCCGCCACCCCCCGGCCGGTCTACCGGGCCGACGGTGTCAAAATCCCCGACATCCTCACCCGTCCCATGGCCCTGAGAGACACCCTCCGGGACGAACTCGGCCCCTTTCCGCTCTTCAACTTCTGGGGACCGAACACCAACATCCGCTCCTCGCAGTGGATCGCCGACGCGGCGAAACGTGTCGCGGAACGCCACAACCCGACCCTCTCCCTGGTCTACCTCCCCCACCTCGATTACAATCTCCAGCGCATCGGCCCCGATCATCCCGACATCGAAAACGATCTCCGCGAAATCGACGCCGTCTGCGGCGACCTCATCCGCTTTTATGAGGCCCGCGGCACCCGCGTCGTCGTGCTGTCCGAATACGGCATCGAGCCCGTGAACCGTCCGGTGCACCTCAACCGAGCCCTCCGCGAGGCGGGGCTCCTCCAGGTCCGCAACGAGGAGGGCGGTGAAATCCTCATCCCCGGAGAAAGCCGGGCCTTTGCGGTGGCGGACCATCAAATCGCGCACATCTATGTTCGGGATCCCCGCGACATCCCCGAAGTCAAAGCGCTTCTCGAATCCGTCCCCGGGGTGGCAGAGATCCTGCAGGGCGACCGCATCCGCGAGGCGGGCCTGGATCATCCCCGCTCCGGCGAACTCATCGCCCTCGCCGATCCCGGCGCATGGTTCACCTACTACTACTGGCTCGACAACACTCTGGCACCCGATTTCGCGCCCACGGTGGATATTCACAACAAACCCGGCTTCGACCCCGCCGAACTTCACCTCAACTCCGCCCTGCGCCTCCCCAAACTCCGCATCCTGCGCCGCATCCTGCAAAAAAAACTCGGATTCCGCTACACCCTCGATGTCATTCCCCTCAGCGGCGATCAGGTCAAAGGATCCC
The DNA here is from genome assembly GCA_020831625.1 of Verrucomicrobiota bacterium. GTDB lineage: Bacteria > Verrucomicrobiota > Kiritimatiellia > SS1-B-03-39 > UBA6053 > PXAS01. The sequence continues at coordinate 19,932 of JAFIGD010000023.1, forward strand.
ACGGCCGTCTGACCAAAGAGCCCGACACCTTTCCGGTCTTTCTCACCAATATACCCCTGGAGGCCCCCGACACCCTTGAGGCCGTCGACGTCCACGACCTCCTGTTCCGCTGCTGCCTTTCCGACAGCAACCCCTGACGGCTCCGGGCTTGACATCCGCCGCCCTCCGTTACACGGTGGCGGGCATATGAAACATCACATTTGCGCTCCGCTCGTTCTCGCCCTCCTCTTTGTGATTCGGACACCCGCCGCCGAAACGCCCGACCCCGAAGAAGCCGCGTTCCGGCGCCGCGCCGACTTTTACATGGAGGCCCTCGCATACACCGATCTCGACGCCATGCACGCCGGCTTCGAACGCTCAAGCTTTTTCCGCGGCGCCGGCGGCGACCGACATAAATACGCCATGGGCCCCGTCATTGCCCGGCTCATGCTCGATCAGGAGGACCCGCAGGCCCTGCGCATGTACCGGAACCTCATGCATGTCGACACCCTCAAAAGCGACCGCGGCATCTACCACTTTGCCGCCTTCCAGAAAACCCGCATGTTTTTCCAACTGTGGGATCAGCTCCCTGCCGATTTCACCGAAGCCATTGAATATGATGTCCGCAACCACTTCGATATCATGCGTCAGGGCGGCACCGAAAACCATCAGTACATGAACCGCGCCTCGGGTTACGTCTGGGCCGAACGGCTTGAAGGCGAATTCCCCGGTGCCCGCGACGGCCGGGAGGGCAGCCTCACGTTCCTGCGCGACTGGCTGATCGATCAGGTCCGCCGCAACTACCACGTCGGAAACGGCGAATGGGACAGCTCCACCTATATCGCCTTCAGCGCCGCGAGCTGGGCAAATATCCACGACTTCAGCCGGGACAATGACATGCGGGCCTGGTCCCGGGCCATGCTGGATTGGTACGCCGTCGCCATGGCTCGCAAGTATTTTCACGGAATTACCCTCGGGCCGGAAAGCCGGGGCTTCGCCCGCGACGCCGTCGGGAACGCCCCCAATCCGCGGGGCGGATACGACGCCGTCGGCTCCCATACCGACTGGCTGGGCTGGCTCTGGTGGGACGCCTCCGCCGCCGGCCCCCACATGGACCGAACCGGCGTGCGCGTCAACCCCTACCCCGCCCTCAATCTCGCGCTCTCCGAATACCGCCCCCACCGGGTGATCCGCAACATCGCCCGCAAAAATGTCCCCCTCCCCTACAGCGCCCGCGGGGCCAAAGCGTTTTACCGCATCACCAACGATCTCGACGTCTTCCACGACGACCACAACCACGACCACGAAGTCCTCTTTTTCCATCACGATTTCGCCATGGGCACCCTCTACAGTCCCTCCGACGGAGTCCGCACCTCCGGCACCATTCTCCCGCAGACCACAATGTTCAAACTCGCCGTCCGCGACGGACGCGCCGTCCGCGCCTTCGGCATGTCCAACGGATACCACGGCCATTTCCCGCTGGAAGGCCGGACACCCTACGATCAATATCATCAACACCGCGCCGCCGCCATCAACATCACCCATGTCTTTAATCCCGACGACAGCGACTACGAGGGCAACCACGGCGGCACCGGCAAAGGGCGGACCGCCCACCGCGCCATTTTCGGCTACCCCGCCGCCGTCGGTCGCCCGGTACGCGATCAGGACTGGTTCGCCTGGGAGGTCGGGAACGCCTTTGTCGCCGCCCGCCCCCTCGGCGGCCCCGTCGAGGATGTCGGCACCCTCCCCCGCTTCCGCCCGCGCGATGTCGCCGGCTATCGCTTCCTCGTCAGTGAGGGCGCGCTCGGCGGCTGGATCGTCCAAGCCGCGCAGCGGCCGGATTTCGACACCCTCGAGGAGTTTCTCGCCGCCCTGCATGAACGGGACGGCGTGGATCTGTCCGCGTTCGACGCCGACCGCCGCGAGGTCACCTACACCTGCCTCGAAGGCCACACCCTCCGCATGATCCACACCGGCGGACCCGGCGGACGCCCCGAGGCTTGGGTCGACGGCGAGGCCCTGGTCTTTGAAGACTGGCCCGTCTACGAATCCCCTTACGTCCGCCAGGACGTCGGTTCCGGCATCCTCGAACTCAACGACGGCGTTGAAACCCTCACCATCGACATCACCGGCCCATCGCCCGCCTGGACCGAAGGGCGCATTCCGCAACCCGAAGACTGATCCCGTCCCAAAGGCAGTAACCATGCGAAAAAGACTCCTTCTTCTCCTGATCCCCCTGCTTCATCCCGCATGGAGCGAAGACACCGCCTTCATCGAAGCCCTCCAAAGCATCGCCCGTCCCCTCGACGAGGGCATGGACCCGCTGGTGGAACGCCTCGCCGAATCCACCCTCGCGCTCATGGGCGAGGCCAGCCACGGCACCGCCGAATATTACACCCTGCGCGGGAAAATCAGCCTCCGGCTCATCGACGAACACGGCTTCCGCTTCGTGGCCGTGGAGGGCGACTGGAACGCCATTCACCGCCTGCACCGCTACGTCATCGGCCAAACCGAACCCGAAGGCGGCGCCCGGGAAATCATGGGCACCTTTGAACGCTGGCCGCAATGGATGTGGGCCAACGGGGAATTCGCCGATTTTGTCGAAGCCCTCCGGACCTGGAACCTGAAACGCCCGCCCGAAGAACGCGCCGGGCTTTTCGGCATCGATGTCTACGGCATGGAGGACGCCGTGCGGGCGCTGCCCGACGCGCTTGAACCCGTCGATCCCGAACTCGCCGGACACATCCGCGAACATCTGAACTGTTTCCTCCCCTACCTGGAGGACATGGGCGCCTACGCCCGCGCCTCGCGGGTCGGTCCGCTCTCCCCCTGCGGCGGCGCGGCGGACGCGGTTCTGCGGCGGCTCACCGAACACGCGGAGGCGCACGCGGAAGACTGGAATGCGGAAGACCGCCTCCATGCCCTGCAAATGGCCGGCGTCATTCAAAGCGCCGAACGCCATTACCGCGCCATGGGCTGGGGCGGAGCCGTCTCCTGGAACCACCGGGCCACCCACTTTTTCGAAACCGCCCGGAACCTCCTCGACCATTACGGCCCCGAAGCCCGCGGAATCGTCTGGGCCCACAACACCCACATCGGCGACGCCCGCGCCACCGCCATGGCCCGGAGCGGACAGCACAACATCGGCCAGCTCGCCCGCGAGGCCCTCGGCCGGGACCGTGTCGCCGCCCTCGGCTTCGGTACCCGGCAGGGCACCCTCCTCGCCGGCCGTCAATGGGGCGGAACCCGGCAGGAAATGACCAAGCCCCCCGCGCGCCCCGGCACCGCCGAGGACCTCAAACACCGGGCCGCTCCCGGGGACAGCGTCTTTTTCTTCGGGGATGCGCCCGAGGCGTTGGACCGGAAAGTCGGGCACCGCGCCGCCGGGGTCATCTACCACCCCGAACGCGAATACCCCGGCAATTACGTTCCCACCCGCCTCGCCGATCGCTACGATGTTTTCATCTTTCTCGAAACCACCACCGCCCTCACCCCATTGAAATAGATTTCCGAAACTCGGAAACCGCCAACCATGATTTTCCGATGTTCGGAAACGCCCCACTCGTCACTCGTCATTCGTCACTCGTCACTCCCCATTCGTCACTCCCCATTCGTCACTCGTCACTCCCCATTCCGGGATTTCCCGGAGGGCGAAATAGAGCTTGCGGGACACCCAGGCGTCTGTGGCCGCGTACGTGATCTGTTTGGGCTCCAGCGTTTTCGCCGCCCAGTTGGACACCTGCGCGGATTTGCTGATGCGGCCGTTGAGCAGCAGTGCCGTGAGCGGGCGGAGCCCGGTGTTTTTAAATCCGCGCTTTTCCGCCATGTGCCCGACATCCGCAAAGCCCGCGGCCTTGAAGGGATGCAGCTCCTGCAGTTCTTTCACATCCCGCGAAACCGCCGCCCCGCACTTGAGGATTTCCCGGCGCGCAAGAATCTCAAACAGTGCGCCCAGTTCGCTCAATTGCCGGATCTGAAACAGCCAGACATGCGACTCGCCCGCGAGTTGCAATAAACTGGGCAGATACGACTCGCCTTTGCGAAAGGCCGGACGCGTCTCGGTGTCGAATCCCAGCACCGTTTCCCGGCTCAGATCCTCCAAGACCGTTTTCAGCCCGCTGTCATCCGACACCAAGGTGACCGGACCCTCATATTCCAACAGGGACTTTTGATTGATTTCCGCCTTCGAGATAGAGTATGAGTACGTCATGAAAAAATTCCCTGCCCTTTTTTTCGCCCGCTTGCAACACCCGACCCGGATTTTCGGGCTTTTCATTCCGCTTTTGCTCCTTCAGGCCTGTGTCAGCACCGGCTCCGGAACCCCCGCCGCGCCGATTCTCCCGCCGGGATACGCCGTGTTCGACATGCCCGGTGTCTATTCCGACGGCATGGCCCGGATTGAAACCATACCGCGCGGCGCCCGCATTCAGCTTCTGGAAACGTTCGAAGGCTCCTTCGAACTGCATGCCCGCGGAAGCGACCGCGTGGTGATCCGCAACGACGCGATGGGCTATCCCGGCCTGAACCGCTCCTTCAGCGGCGAGGGCGTTCTAGTCGAGGACGGCCGGGCGGAGGGCGAAGCCGAAATCTGGATCCGCATGGCCGGTCCGGTCCGGCGCGATCACCGCAAAGCCGCCTGGAGCCTCCGCCCCGCGACCTCACAGGAAATCGAACGCCACGAAAACCGGCTGCGGCAGCTGGAGGAGCGCAAACGCCGCGCGGGCATGCTCTGATCGTCTATCCGTTGCTTTGTCCGTTCAGTTCCCGACACAGCGGACAGGTTTTACCGTCGCATCCCCGCGCCGTGCAATACTCGCGTCCGTAAAAAATAATCTGAAGATGCAGCCGGTTCCAGGCATCTTTCGGGAAAATCTTTTTTAAGTCCCGCTCCGTCTGCTCCACGTTTTTCGCCTGACTGAGCCGCCAGCGCCTCGCGAGCCGGTGAATGTGCGTGTCCACCGGAAAAGCGGGCACCCCGAAAGCCTGCGCCATCACCACCGATGCGGTTTTGTGTCCCACCCCCGGCAGGCGCTCCAAGGCTTCGAAATCCGCGGGCACCCGGCCGCCGTGCTCCTCAACAAGTATGCGGGAGAGTTCCGAAATCGCCGCCGATTTCCGGGGTGACAGCCCGCAGGGGCGGATGATCTCCCGGATAGCGTCCACCGGAACCTTCATCATCGCCTCCGGCGTGTCCGCCAGCGCGAACAGGGCCGGGGTCACGAGATTCACCCGCTTGTCTGTACACTGCGCCGACAGCAGCACCGCCACCAGCAAGGTGTAGGGATCGGTGTGATCCAGCGGAATCGGGGTCTCGGGATAGAGAGCCTCCAGATGCGCCATCACCCGCGCCGCGCGTTCCTTCCGGGTCATCCGCTTATTCCGGGGCGACCATCCAGCGGTTCCGGTCCGCCAGCATCACCTGCTCGCCGTTGCGGATCGGAAAGCCGAAGGTGAGCGGGAAACCGCGCGGCAGTTGCGTCAGATCCATGATCGGCCGCCAACTGCGGAAAGGTCCGCGGGTCAGATCGGAATGATACCGTTTGTCGCGGCTGAGGGTGGTGAAATAGAGACCGTGTACCGGATGAATGGAGTCGTTCACGCGGAAAAAGTCCTCCAGATCCAGCGGCAGATAGAGGGAGGTCACATCCCCGTACCAGGCGGTGGCCCAGGGCATATCCGAGACCATCAGCTCCCCCGGCTCGAACGGCGAGGACACCAGACCGATATCGCGGGCCATATACGGCGGATAGCTCCAGGGACGGGGCGGCATGATCGTGAACAGCATCGGCAGCGCCTGCAGGAAGATGAACAGGCCGATGACCGACATCGACACAATCCGCACCCCGATCTGCATCCGGTCCAGAAGGATGTAAAAGAACGCGGAGGCGAACAGCACCACGACCGGCAGGAACATCTGCGCCACCGGGAGCAGCTCATCACCGAACACCCCCGCGACCGCGGCGAACAGCGCCAGGGAAAGCAGGATTCCCCAGCGGAGAATCCGGGTCACCGGACGCTGGAACCGGTAAAAGTACGTTGTGAAAAAGAGACAGACCGACAGCCCGGCGCTGAAGCCGAGCGCGCTGAGATTCAACAGCGAGGGGACCGTCTGCACAAACCGGGCCTGAACCATTCGCCGCAGGTCAAACTCGCTTAAATCCAGCGCCAGAGAGCGCAGGAACACATCGTTGGGTTCGCGGAGAATCGTGTAGCCCGCGAGACCGAACGGCGTGCCCGACACACTCAGGTTGCGGAGAATCCATGGCGCAAACATCCCCGCCGCCACCGCCAGCACCGCCACCGCCGGCAGCCAGCCTTTGGGGCCGCAGCCCAGCCACAACACCAGAATAAACCCCGGCAGCATCGGCCAGGCCCCATAGCGGGTGAGCGGCAGCCCGCCCATGCACACCGCGCCGATCAGCACCGGAATCCAAAATCCCGCGCCCTTCAGGTTCGGCTCCTCCCCCTCCCGCCGCGCCGCGCGCAAGGCCATCAGCAGTGCCCAAATGCCCACCGACGATAAAAACACCAAAAACGAAATTTCCGTGCCCAGAATCGCGTGTTGCCAGACCGAATTGGACAGCAGAAACACCGTCGCCGCCGTCAGCGCCGTGCGGTGATCAAACAAAAGCCGCCCGCTCAAATACAAAAACAGTCCGGACAGAAAAGCGAAGAGCAGATTCAGCGGAACGATCACCCACTGCTCCGGAGCGTATTTGTGGGAACTCGGAAGCGGAAACGAAGTGCGGAAGAGTTTGAACGCCCCGCCTAAAACCACCGGATAGGCGGGCGGATGCGTTAAATCCGGATGCTGATGAAAGTTGGGGCGCGCGCCGGCCTCGGTCTCCACCATCAGCCTCCCGTTTTCCCCCAGAAGCCAAAGCGAGGCCGGGCGCACAAACGAGGTGTTCAGCCGGTTGCTCCGCGCGAAATGACGCGCCACCTGGGCCTGATCCATCGCCCGCGCGTCCTTGAACCCCGAATACTGGGTGGCCACATACAGCACCGACAACAAAATCATAAACAGAACATACAGCAGGGTCTTCAACACATTGGCGCCAATGCCCACCTCCAGGGTGTACACCAGGTTCTGCACGCGCGAATCAAAAGGTCTGTTTGCCATAAAGTCTCCAAAAGCTTCAAGTTCAGGTCCTGCTACTTTTGAGGAACTTTCGCCGATTGGCAAGCTTTCATCGCCAAAAGGTTTGTGGATTCAGCGGTCCGGCAGGATCGGCAGCGGTTCTTTCCGGATGATTTTCTTCGCCGCCGCGCCTTTCAGGACCGACGGCCCCTCCAGCCAGACAATCGCTCCGGTGGGGCAGCGCTCTATCGCGATCCGCGACGCGTGATCATTGCGCGAATAATCCACCACCGCAAGATTGTTCCGGATGGAGATCACGCCCGGGGCCGCGTCCGCCGCGCAGCGGCCGCAGGCCGTGCAGGCCACCTCGCACTCCGCCAGCGCCTCATCCCCCTCGGCCAGACTTTTGCACGCCACCCACAGTTTGTGCTCCAGCGGCTGCAGACTGAACAAGTCCAGCGGACAGGCCACCACACAGTCGTTGCAGGCCACGCACTTGTTCACATCCACCACCGGCAAATCATGCTCATCCATGTGAATCGCGTCAAAGGTGCAGGCCTTCATACAGTCCGCGAACCCCAGGCAGCCCCAGGAACACGCTTTGCCGCCCCCACCCGCCGACACCGCCGCGCGGCACGAGGGCTCCCCGTCATAGGCCGCCTTGAACCGGGCCACATGATTCCCCCCCTGACACGCCAGCCGCGCCACCCGCTTTTGCGCCGCCCCCGCGTCCACCCCCAGATAGTCCGCAATCGCTTTCGTCCCCTCCGGCGTGTTCACCGAGCACTTCGAGGGCGGAGCCGCCCCCGACACCACCGCCTCCGCAAACGGGCGGCATCCCGGAAAGCCGCACGCGCCGCAGTTCGCATGCGGCAGCATCTCTTCCACCTCATCAATCCGCGGATCCTCCTGAACCGCCAGCTTGCGGGAGGCCAGCGCCAAAATCCCGCCCAGCACAACCCCCAGTCCGGCCATAAACAACGCGGCGATCAAAACAGGTGACATGATCCGGGTCCTTTCAAGGAAACTACATAAAGAATCTTCATACTGGATAAGCCTTATCCTATTTGTAAGACCGAATGCAAGCCGCAAAACACCCGAACATCCCCCGTTTTTTGCCGGGATAAAAGCTTGGTTTTCAGAAAAGCTTTTCTACTAAGGAATCCTGCAGTGTGAAATAAATCCATTCCAAGGAGCCTCATGATCCCGCTTATTGTCTTCCTCGTCATTCTCGTCGTCTTTGTTCTCTGGGCTGTCGGCGCGTACAACGGCCTCGTAACCCTGCGCAACCGCTTCAAAAACGCCTTTGCTCAAATTGATGTGCAGCTCAAGCGCCGCTACGACCTGATTCCCAATTTGGTCGAAACCGCCAAAGCCTACCTGTCGCACGAACGCGAAACGCTCGAAGCAGTCATTGCCGCCCGGAATCAGGCGCAGAGCGCGGCCAAAGCGGCCTCCGCCGACCCCGCCAACGCCGCCGCGATGCAAAATCTGCTCGGCGCGGAGCAGGGACTCGCCGGAGCCATGAGCCGCCTCAACGTGGTTGTGGAAGCCTATCCCGACCTCAAAGCCGACCAGAACATGCGCCAGCTCAGCGAGGAACTCACCTCCACCGAAAACAAAGTCGCCTTCGCCCGGCAGCACTATAATGATTCCGTCATGGCCTACAACACCAAGCGCGAAATCTTCCCCTCGGTGATCATCGCCAACATGTTCAACTTCGGACCCGCCGTACTCTTCGAAATCGAAGACAGCCAACAGCGCGAAGCCCCCAAGGTTTCTTTCAGCTGACCCTGAATGAAGCTGTCCCCCCGCCCGTTTTGGGTGCTGATCGGCGGGTGCATTCTCGCCTTTCTCAGCACGGCCATGAATACCGGAATTGTGCTGACCCTCGGGACCTCTGTCTCTCAAATGAGCGGCGAGGTCTCCCGAATCGGTCGCAGCCTCCTGGACACCAGTCCCGACGGGTTAGCGGTCGGAATCGATTTAACCGTCGCCATTTTCGGTTTTCTCGGCGGGGCAATCCTCGCGGGCTTCACCATCCATCACCCGACGCTGGATCAGTCCATGCCCTACGGCCGCTGCCTGATGTTCATCGGCGGCTGTCTGTTACTGGCCCATCCGGTCTTAAGCCCTCTGCCCCGCCTCGCCCTCGGCCTGTGCGGCTTCGCCTCCGGCTTTCAGAACGCCATGGCCACCCACTACCGGGGCATCATTCTGCGAACCACCCACATCACCGGACTGGTCACCGATATCGGCAGCCACATCGGCATGGTCCTGAGAGGGCACACAATCGCCCCGTGGAAAATCGTTGTGCCCTCTCTGGTGGTTCTTTGCTTCTTTCTGGGGGGCATTTTCGGCGCATGGCTAATCCTCTTCACACATGCTCCGTTCCTCCTTTGGATCGGCGGGATGTACATCCTCGGAGGCGGCGTCTGGTACTTCTTCCAGCGCATCGTCCTCAAATCCAAACCGGTTCATTAATCTGCAAGGAACGGGCTCGCCCCGTTCCGCGCAGTCATCTCATACCAGAGCCCATCTCCCGCAACTCCGAGACAGGCCCGGAGTCGCGCGGGGAAATTTTACACGGCCGGCTCACGGCGCGCACGTCAGGCGCTCAACGCCTGTTCGCGCTTGGGCCATTCAATGAACTGCACTTTCTTGCCTTTCACGCGGACCTTGCTCTGTTTTTTCCCCTCCTTCTCCCAGCTCTCATACTGCAGCGAGCCGAGGACCATCACCCCGTCCCCCCGCTTCAGATTCGCCTGAGCATACTCGGCCTGGTCGGACCAGAGCACCACATCCACAAAATGCATGGTGCTTTCCCAGTCTCCATTCTCCTTCTTCTTGCTCTCCGGGATGCCAATCCCCAGCTCCGCCAGCTTCGCGCCGCTTTTAAAGGTCTTGAATTTGGGTTCGAGGGTGATTTTACCAATTAACTGCACTTGATTCATCGAGGTCATGATTTTTTCTCCGTTTTGATTATCGCAAACAGACCGTCCGTTCACGTTTCAAACCCCCACACCCCCCGCCTTCAACCTCTTCCACGAAAAAAACTTTTTTTTTGAAAAAAACATCACCGCATCCCCCATTCCCCACTCGTCATTCCACATTCGTCACTCCACACTCGTCACTCGTCACTCGTCACTCCCCCCACTCCCCACTCGTTTGCCTCTGGAATATCTGGACTTTTCCCCCACAATATCATTAAAACCTCCGCATGATTGACGATTTACTCACATTACGTACCCCAGCCGCCCGCATTTGGATTTTTTCAGATTTGCAACAGGTGATTCCCGATATGGCCGAGGGATGCCTCAACATCGCCCTGGAGGATATGCGCGAACTTGACCTCTCTCCATCCGCCATCTGGTATCTGGGGGACGCCATGGAGGGAAAAAATCCAGAACGGGTCGCGGAAATGACCAAAATGCAGGTCAAAAAGCTCTCGGCGCTGAACCTGCCCCTCCGTTTTGTCATGGGGAATCACGATCTCGATCTGACCACCGCCCTTCCCGCCGGGTCCAAACCGGTGCTCCCGGTCTGGGAAGCCTTTCAAAACGTCCCCGGCTGGAAAACCACCCCCTCGTTTTCCGATTTTTACTTCACCGACACCTACGGCGATGTTCTCGTTGTTTTTCTTTCCGACCACGTCGCTCCCGACAACCGCTGGATCGCCACCCAGCAGGAGGTCCGCGGCCCCGAACCGGACGCCTACGATATCCCCGCCTCCGCCTACCGCGAACTCCGCGAGTACATGGCCTCCTGGAACGGTCCGGTCATCCTCGCCGGACATTACGCCTTTCCCGGCGGCGCCCGCGGCGCGCCGCCCCACGGACTCCTCACCCGCCTCCTTCCCCTTCCCGACACCGTCAAACTCGCGCTCCACGGCCATGCCCACACCGGCGACTGGCCCTACGGAAAAGCCCAAACCTTTCAGCGCATCGGCTGGATCGACTGGCACAAGATCCCTCAAATCAACGTCTCCTCCCTCGACCGCACCCGCGGCAGCCAGACCCGCTCCGTCATCCTCGACATCTATGACGACGGCACCCTCGGTCTTTTTTTTCGTGACCACGAGGACAAAATGTGGTCTGATAGCTTCCATATTAACGCCCGCGCCCCCCGGACCCGTTCCGAGGCCAGCGTCCGGCACCATCATAAACACACCCGGCTTTCCGACAGTCCGCTGGCGGACTGGCAAAACCAACACCCATCGCAATAGACATGAAAAAATTCTTCACCGCATTATCCGTGTTCATCCGTGTTCATCCGCGGTTGAATTTCCCCGCGCATCTGAAAAACCCCCTCACCGCCGCCGCCCTCGCGCTGTGTGTATTCAGTCCCCCCGTCCGCGCGCTCATCAATCCCAATTTCACCCCCGTCCAGCTCATCGGACAGTCCACCGCCATTTGGGAGGCGGCCCTCACCCTGGATGAGGAGGCGTTCACCATCACTGCCGTCACCACCGACACCCTGAAAGGTGATGCTCTGGCCCAAAACGCTGTCCTTGACTTTTCCGACAATGACTGGCTTCTCTTCGATCTGCAGGAGGCCTTCACCGACAACACCGCCAAAGGCATCTTCATCACCGGCGACTTCAGCGGCGCCGCCATGGACGGCGGCGAGGTCGACGAACAACCCTGGGCCATGCTCAAGGTCGGCACCCAGTGGATCATGATCGCGTCCGGTGAAGACAAACCCTTTGTCATCCGCGAGGATCCCATCGACCTCTCCACCGTCTGGGCCGGCGACCCGGTCAACCTGCGGCAGGTGATTGACTATATCCTCACAGATCCGCGCGCCGCCGTTCCCGTCGCCTCCGGGGGCCGCTGGGCCTCCGAGGAAAAACTCTTCGACCTCGACGGCACCGTCCTCGGCCTCGAATCCGTCACCCTGGGGGACAAACCTCTGGTCATGGTCTATCGCGCGGAAGGCGACCAGATCCTCGATCCGGCCAAAGAGTTTGAAGACATCACCGACACTCTCGAACTAGCCTCCGCCTCCGTCCACGCCGCCTGGGGCCGCTTTTTTGTCAGCTCCCATCCCTCCCTCGCGTCCATCACCCCGTCCGGCGAACTGGTCTTCTGGCGGCGCAGCGAAAAAACCTTTAAAGCCGTTCCCACCGGACAAACCTTCGAAAACGTCACCGGCATCGCCGCCGTGGCCGGTCCCGAAACCGCCATGCTGCTCATCGGCACCGCCGAAGGCACCGTCCTCGGACACCTGCGGGATCAAGAATGGCACACGCTCATGACCGCCGAAATCCACCCTGAAGCCGGCATCGGCGGACCGGTGCTGGCCATCGACCTCAACGGAGACGGAAAACCCGAGCAGATTCAGGCCGGTGCCAACGGACTCCATCTTCTTGAAATCCCGGTCGGAAATCTGCCCCTCACCACTGCGGCGTCCACGGAGATCGTCAACCGCTTTATCCCCTACAGCGCCCCCGTCGGCACCCCGCTCAGCCTCACCCCCGCCGATCTCAGCGGCAACGGATTTCTTGATCTCCTCATCGGCGGCGAACGCGGCGCCGCGCTGGTCCTCAACGGAGGAAACCACACCTTCCGCGAAGCCCTCAAAAGCACCGGCGAACTCGCGTACAACATCCGCCCCGGCATCCATCATGTCGGCGTGGGGGATCACGCCCTCGACGGACGCGTCGATCTCGTGCTCTTCAATCAACAACTTCCGCCACAAATTTATTTTAACCGCGGATTCGCCGTCTTCGGATACGACATGGAACTCGATCTGATCGAGGGCGCGCCGGACGCTCAAGACGCCGCCGGACGCGGTCAGCAGGCCGGCCTGCTCGCCGACCTCACCGGCAACGGTCTGCAGGAACTCCTCATGATCACCCATGACGGCGAAGTCTGGCTGCTCACCCGCGACGCCGAAGCCACAACCCCGCTCGGCGCCGCCCTCACCGCCCCGCCCGCGCTGTCCGGACCGGTTCCGGTCGTGATCCGCGACGGAAACCGCGTTCTCGGCGCGCGCATCCTCTCCCCCGGCGCTCCCGCGCAAATCGGACGCCGCAACCGCGGCCCCGTCACCCTCTCCTGGCGTCTGCCCGGGGAAACCGCCGACCGCGAACAGCGCCTGATACTTCTCCGTCAGGAGAACCACGTCCTCAGCGTGGATTAATTCCCTTTTCGGAGATTTCCTATGATCGACGGACTTTTCTTTCATCCCACCGGGGTGATCCCCGTGCTCATCAACCCCATCGCCGTGCTCCTCGCGGTGCTGCCGGGCATGTTCATGGCGCTCATTTCCCTCTTCAAACCCAAGTCCATCAAGACCGGCATCATCATGCTCTGGCGGATGAAAGTTCAGGTCGCAATCCTCGCGCTTTTGGGCTACGGCCTCCACTTCGGATTCCGCACCGTGTTCCCCAAAACCGCCGCCACCGCCGCCGAAGCCGAGCAGGCCGTTGGCGAATGGGCCCACTTCCGGGGCGACGCGCTTCGCCGCGGCTGGGTCGAGGACGGAGCCTCCGATCCGGTCACCGGCGGCATCAACTGGTCCTTCCGTGAGGGCAATCAGGTCTTTGTGGCCTCCCCCGCTCTCGTTGGCAACCGCATCTACATCCCCTCCGTCACCATCGGCGCCTTTGGCGGCCTCAGCGGCTCCATTTACAGCCTTGATGCCGATACCGGCGCGCTGATCTGGCGGGTCACCCCGCCCAATTATGACGGTTCATTCTCCTCCGCCACCGTCAAAGGAAACTATCTGCTGGTTGGAGAAGGTCTTCATCTCACCAAAGATGCCCGCATGATCTGCATCGACATCTCCGACGAATCCAATCCGGAAATTCTTTGGATGTTCGAAACCCGGGACCATATTGAAGGCACCCCCACCATCGATGACGGCCGGGTGTTCTTCACCAACGGTAACTCGGGAATTTTCGGTCTCGATCTCCATACCGGCGAAAAACTCTGGCATCTCCCCGGCGAACAATTCAATGACGCGGAAACCTCAATTCTCGCCCACGAAGGCAAAGTCTACATCGGCCTCGGCTTCGGCCGTTACGGCCAGGCCATTGTGCAGGTCGACGCCGCCTCCGGCGAGGTCCTCCACCGCATCGAAACCCCCTATCCTGTTTTCGGCCCTCCCGCGGTGCACAACGGGGTCGTCTACTTCGGCATGGGCAACGGAGACTTCGTTTTCCCCGCCGAACAGCGCGTCGACTACGTTCTCGATATCCTCCGTGAGCAGGGACTCAGCGACGAGGAACTCCAAGCCCGCCGCCCCGGCCTCGCCCCCGGCGGCGCTGTATGGGCCCTGGACACCGAAACCATGGAAACCCTCTGGACATACGACACCGACCGCACCATTCTCTCCGCAGTAAGCATCACCGGGGACGGACTCTATTTCGCCTCCCGCAGCGGCGGCGTGTATCATCTTGATTTCGACGGAAGCCTCATCGCCTACTGGAACTCCGGCGAACCCGTCGTCTCCTCCATGAGCGTGACCGATGACCACGTCTACCTCATGACCTCCAACGGCATGTTGTATGTGCTCGACAGCGATGATCTGCAGCCCGTCTGGGACCTGCGCCTCAGCGGCGGCGCCATGAATTTCAGTTCCCCCGCCGTGGGCCGCGGACAGATCTTTATCGGAACCGAAGCCGCCGGCCTTCTCTCCGTCGGCGAACCCGACGACGCGTCCCGGCTCACCCTCTGGAACGGTGACGGCGGCCCCCGCCGCGCCGGCCGCGCCGATGATGCCCCGCTCCCCGCCTTCGGCGCCTTTGAAAGCAATTATCCCGAATCCGCCATGGGCGAGGCCGGCGAATCCCTCACCTCCCACACCCCCGTGGCCGTCGACGGTGCCTATCTCCGCATCCTCAACGCGCCCGAACCCGTCATCGACGTCAGCGGACCCAGCCACACCTGGCGGCGGGTGCTGCCCGCGCCCGTCGAGGCGGTCGCGGTCCGCGGTAATGTGCTCGGCATTCACCTCCGCGGCGAATCCGACACCCTCGAACTCATGACCCTCAGCGACGGATCCCTCATCGCAGCACTGCCCCTGCCGCATCAGGCCCAATCCTTCCTCACCGCCACCGACGACGGATTTCTCGTCCGTCTGGATCCCGACACCCTTTCCCTCCTCGATGAAACCGGCGAAATCATTGAGAACCTCTCCGTGCCCGCCCTCAGCCACACACCCGTTCTCACCGTCAACACCCTTGTCGCCCTGCGCAACGAGGGACGTCAGCTCAGCGTGCTCGACCGCCCCACCGGCAAAGCCCTGTGGACCCGGAACCTGCCGGACAGCGCCACCGCCACCCCCATCCTGGACGGACAGCGGATTCTCGTTCCCGCCCGGGCCGGACTCCTGGCCTATGACATCGCCACCGGCGAAACCCCGGAACGCTGGAACGGGCCGCAAGACCCCGTCAGCGACTCCATCGTCCTCGACCGCACCCTGCTCGCCCTCGTCACCGAAAGCGGCGAAGTGCTGCTGCTCGACCGCGCCACCGGCCGGGAACTCGCCCGCCATCCCGGTGCCCTGCCCGGCTTCCGCCCGCTCTTCCAGCGCGACCGCCTGCTCTGGGTCGGCCCCGCCGCCGTCCACGCCGTGCCGCTCGCCGCTCCGGGCACCCCGCCGGTGGAATGGGTCGACTTCTCCTGGATCGGCACCCCCACCACCGCCCCGCTGGCGCATCGGTCCCAACTCACCCTCGGACTCACCGACTGGGGCCTCGTCACCTTCGGAGAGGAGCAATAACATGAGCAAACAATGGATTTTCCCCTTTAACAGTCCGCCCGCCGGGGACACCCCCGCCCGCAAAAAACTCCTCGGGGGCAAAGGCGCCGGACTCAGCAACATGCTCTCCGCCGGCTTCACCGTCCCGCCCGGCTTCACCCTCTCCACTGAATGCTGCCGCTACTGGTATGAAAACGACAAACACTGGCCCGAAGGACTCGAAGAGCAGCTCGCAAGTGCATTGGCCGATCTGGAGCGCGCCACCGGACGCACCTTCGGCTCCGGCGGACAGCCCCTGCTCCTTTCCGTCCGCAGCGGTGCCGCCGTCTCCATGCCCGGCATGATGGACACCCTCCTCAACTGCGGCCTCCACCCCGGACTCGCCGAAGAGCTTCCCGATCCCGAAGACTTCTGGAAACGCTACACCGAATTCATCCTCGCCTTCGCCGACACCGTCCACGGCATCGCCGAACACAAATGGCCCGAAGCCGGTTCCTCCGCCGCCAAATCCATCGCCCGCGCCCGCCTCGAACAGTTCGAATCCCTCACCGGAAAACCCTTCCCCACCAACCCCATGGACGCGCTCCGGGCCTGCATCAACGCGGTCTTCGCCAGTTGGAACAGCGAACGCGCCAAAGCCTACCGCACCCATCACGGCCTCACCACCCTCGTCGGCACCGCCGTCAACGTCCAGGTCATGTGGCCCTCGCAGGTCTCCGGCATCGCCTTCACCCAGGACCCCAACGATGTCCACGCCGAACGCCTGGTCATCGAAGCCGCGTTCGGCCTCGGCGAAGCCGTCGTCTCCGGTGACGTCACCCCCGACCTCTTCCATCTGGACCGCGAAACCCGCGAAATCACCCGCGAAGACATCGGCCACAAACGCGATGTCTGCCCCGCCCTCGGCAATCCGCCGGTCACCGATCCCTCCGCGCCCAGTCTCAGCGCCGAACAACTCACCGAACTCGCCGACATCTGCCTCCGCCTCGAGAAATGGACCGGATATCCCCTCGACATCGAATGGGGACTCGTCGACGGACAATTCGCCCTCCTGCAGTCCCGTCCCATTCAGGGCCTCGAGGCCGCCAAACAGGTCGAACCCCTCCGCCAGGCCGAAATCAAGCGCCTGCGCGATCTCGCCGGAAAAAACCGCCGCATCTGGGTCACCCACAACCTCGATGAAACCCTCCGCTTCCCCACCCCCCTCACCTGGGATGTGGTCTCCCACTTCATGTCCGGCGCCGGCGGGTTCGGACTCCTCTATCAGAAACTCGGCTACCGCCCCTCCGCCGAAGTCTGCACCCGCGGCTTTCTCGAACGCATCGGCGGACGCATCTATGCCGACCCCGAACGCCTCGCCGGCCTGTTCTTCGACGGACTCCCCATGCGCTACGATCTCGACGCCGTCCTCAAAGACCGCACCGTGATGGATTCCGCTCCGGGCATTTTCGACCCCGCCGGCTCCGACGAACGCTTTCTCACCACCCTGCCCCGCAATCTCGCCGCCCTCCGGCGCACCGCGAAATCCATGAAACACGGACGGCAGACCGCCCACACCTGGTATCATCAAAACGTGCTCCCCGAGTTTGTCCGCTGGGTTGAAACCGCCCGGGCCAAAGATCTCAACGCCCTCGGCGACTGCGAACTGCTCGAAGAACTCGAACACCGCCGCATCCGCGTGCTCAACCGCTTCGCCCCCGAATCCCTCATGCCCGGCTTCTTCGGCGGCGCCGCGTACGGAGCCGTGCTCGGGCGCCTCACCGCCCTCATGGGCGCCGAAGAGGGCGGCAACCTCACCCGCATCCTCACCAGCGGCCTCGACAACGACACCACCATTGAACAGGACCAGCTCCTCCACGATGTCGCCGAAGGAAAAGCTTCAAAAGAATCCTTTATCCGCAAATACGGACACCGCTGCGTCGGCGAAATGGAACTCGCCAAACCGCGCTGGCGCGAAAACGCCACCTACATTGATCAGAGCATCGAACGCATCCTCGGCGGAAAAGGCGAAAGCCCCGAAATTATTCACAACCGCCAGCGGGAAAAACGGATCAAAGCCCAGCTTGCCCTCCCCGACACCCTCAAAGAATGGGGCGGCCTCAGCTTCCTCGAAGCAATTCAGGCCGATCTTCACGACGCCCAGACCCTCCTGCCCTGCCGCGAAAGCGGAAAGCACGCCCTCATGATGGGCTACGAACTGATCCGCGATGTGCTCGAAATCTTCGCCCGCCGCTGGGAGCTCGGCGGCGATCTCTATTACCTCACCCTCAGCGAACTCCCGCGCTTCCAGGCCGAAAAAACCGACATGCTTCAACGCATCCACGCCCGCAAAGTCGAACGCCAGGCCTGCCAGCGCCTCGATATGCCCGAAATCATTGACTCCGCGGATCTCGAAAGCCTCGGACTCGAACCCGACTACGGCGGCGACGAAAACATCCTCGCCGCCACCGCCGTCGCCCCCGGCATCGGCATCGGCACCGCCCACATCGTTTTCGACCCCTCCGAAGCCGGCGACATGCCCGACGACGCCGTGCTCGTCTGTCCCTCCACCGACCCCGCCTGGACGCCCCTGTTCATGCGGGCCAAGGCGCTGATCGTGGAGCGCGGCGGCGTCCTCTCCCACGGCGCCATCGTCGCCCGCAACCTCGGCATCCCCGCCGTGGTCTGCGCCGGAGCCACCAAACGCCTGAATCCCGGCGACCGCATCCGCGTGGACGGTCAAAAAGGCACCATTCGAAAACTCAACGAAGAGGAGGTCTCCTCATGATCGACCTGTGGAACAATTTCGCCCTCGCCCTCGTGGACATCCTCCTCGGCTGGCTCCTCCTCTTTCCCGTCAGCGTCGCCATCCTCGTTGTCTCCGTGGGGTCCGGAGCCATCCTCACCGTCGCCCGGAAATTCACCACCGACCAAACCAAACTCCGCATCGCCGCCGAGGACCGCAAACGCCAGAAAGAACTCGCCAAAGCGGCCAAGGCCCGGGGCGACAAAGAGGCCGCCAAACGCCATGCCGCCGTCCGCAACCAAATCAGCGTCATGACCCTCGGCCAGGAGGGCAAACCCCTCCTCGTCTCCCTGCTGCCCATCGCTCTGCTCGCCACCTGGGCGGTCGAACGCCTCGAATTCCATCCGCCGAAAATCGACGAGGACGTCAGCATCATCAGCTACGTCCCCCGCCGCTTTGTGGGCCAAACCATGCACATCGTTCCCGTCGACGGACTGGAGCCGCAAGGCACCTGGATCTCGACCATCGCCCCCGGCGAAATTATGGGCATCCCCTGCGGCGAAGCCCGCTGGACCTTCCGGGTCGCCGACCCCGAAGCCGCCGCGATTCAGGAATTCCCCCTTCAGGTGCGCATCGAGCGGGAAACCCTCGACACCGCCCTCCGCTTCGGCGCCAACACCTACGCCTCCGCCCGGCGCTGGTTCCCGCAACATGAAATCCGCATCGACACCGATCTGCAGCAGGTCCGCCCCTTCGGCTTCGTGCCCGGCATCGAAGCCATCCTCTTCCCCCCCTGGCTCATCGCCTACATCCTCCTCGTCGTCCCCTCCGTCTTCGGCACCAAGAAACTCTTCGGAATCCACTGACCCGAAACTTGATCTTTATGAGGAACTAACTTCGCTTCTGGCACAGGAATTCGCCATTTCGGGACCTCCTGAAGGGTGACCACCGATTTTGCAGCAGGTCGCACTTGACGCCCGGACAAAGGGCAGTAATGATTTGACATTTCGCCTGAGGTAATATTTATTTTACCCAAAAGCGGTATAAATTAAACATGCAAATCATGAAACATTCACTTTTTCTGTTCACGCGTGCAGCAAGCGGCTCAGCTTTAGGCCTGAACCGGAAAACCCGTCCGGAGAAATGAGCGACTCCGCATTTGTTTTAGCCCGGAAAATCAAACGCGAATCCGGCTACGATCTGGTCATTGCCGGAGGCGGACCGGGGGGATGCGGTGCCGCGATTGCCGCCGCCCGGCTGGGGGCCAGAGTGCTCCTGCTGGAGGCCGGGGGCTGTCTGGGCGGCATGGGCTCCGCCGGACTCGTCGCCGCCTGGTCCCACATGAGCAACGGCAAACATTCCGTGATCGGCGGACTGATGCTCGAACTGGTGGAAACCATGTATGCCCGGGGCTTCATCGCCCCGACCTACGACGAGCGTTTCTGGACCGTCATTCACAACCGCGGCCTCGGCTTCAACGCCGAAGGCTACAAACTGCTGCTGGATGAGCTTTGCGCAGAAGCCGGCGTTGAAGTCCGTTTGTTCACCAACGTCATCGATGCGGATGTCTCCGGGTCCGCCGTCAACGGCGTGATCCTCCACAACATCGAAGGCTATTCGTTTGTGGAGACCCCGACCGTGATCGACGCCACCGGCGACGCTGTGCTCGCGCACATCTGCGGGGCCGCAACCCGCCGCGCCGGACAGGACACCCCCAATATCATGCCCCCCACCCTTTGCAGTCTGCAAACCGGCATTGATTATGAAACCTTTCACCGCAAGCTCCAGCAGGACGCCGTAGACCGGGCGCTTGAAGACGGGTTTTTCTCTCAACCCGACCGGCATGTGCCGGGCCTGTTCCGCAGCGGGGAGCACTTCGCCACCCTCAATGCCGGACATCTCTTCGGCGCCGATGCCCTCGACACCGCCAGCCTCAGCGACGCCATGCGCAAAGGCCGGAGACTCGCCCGCGAATACAACGAATTTTTTCGAAAATATGTCCCCGGATGCGAGCGCATGGAACTCGTCGCCACCGCACCGCTCCCCGGCATACGCGAATCCCGCCGGATTGTCGGTGAGACCGAACTCAACGCCGACGATTACCGCGCCCGCAGAACCTTTCCCGATCAAATCGCCATTTACTGCAAACAAACCGACATTCACGTATACGCCCCCACCCCGGAGGAATACACCCGTTATCAGCGCGAATTTGAAGAGGCCGATCTGCTTCAGCCCGGGGAATATTACGGACTCCCCTACGGCATCCTCGTCCCCAAAGGCTGGAAAAATCTCTGGGTGGCGGGGCGGTGCTGTTCAAGTGACCTGAAAGTCAATGGAGCCATCCGTGATCAACCCGCCTGCATCATGATGGGTCAGGCCGCCGGCACCGCCGCCGTCCAGGCCCTCAACACAGGACAGAATGCAAACACCCTCGACACCGCCGCCCTCGTCAAAACCCTCCGAGAACAGGGCGCAAATCTCCCGTCTCACGGATAAACCCGCCGGATATTTTTCCGAACCCCGGAATCTAAGGCCCTCACTTTTCCGAACTTCGGAAACACAAATTCCCCTCACCCTTACCCCTCGCCCCGCGTGGCATTCGTCACTCAATAATCCCACCGCCACCGCAGGCCGATGCCGGAATCCGAGTCGGTTCCGGTCTGGGTTTCCAGCCGCAGGGTCGGGGTCAGCTCCACCTCCACCCGCGCCCGCCCGCTTTCGGCCTCCGCGCCCCGCTCCAGCTCGACATACATCCGGTCGCCGACATGACGCCCCACCGCCACCCGGGTCTGCCCCTGCTGCTCATCGTCGCTGCGAATCTCGATTTGATCCACCTGCAGCATTCTTCGCGTGGTGCCCATCACATCAAAGGCGCTTCCGCCCCCGCGCAGGGAATGCACCGCCCGCGCCAGGGTCAGCGCCTGCCAGGGGGTGATCCGCGCAGATTCACGTCCAAAGAGCAGTCTCGCCAGAATTTCGTCCTCCGGCAGGGGCGGCGTGGAATCCAGTTCAAACTCGGGCGCCCCCGCGGGCCCCGACACCTGCAACATGCCCAGAATCCCGCCCGACCGCAATTCGGCCAGCACATCCAGCGTCGGATCCGGCGGAAACGCGCCGTCAAACATCACCCGTCCCCGGGTAATCACCAGACGTTTTCCAAAAAACAGGAAGCGGCCGCGCAGAATGGCCAACTCCCCGGTCAAAACCGGTTCCGTCACTTCGCCCCGCATCCTGAGCCGCGCGGACCACTCGGAATCCAGCCCGCGGCCGCGCACAAAAATCCGGTCCGGAGAGTCCAGGCTGAGGTCCAGTTCCACCCGGTGACGCGGCGGACGCGCTTCCGGTTCGGGCTCCTCCTCACCCCGCCCGTCCTCAAACCGTTCCGTCACCTCAATCGTTCGCACCGTGTGCGGCATTCGTTCCGGAATCCGGATTTCAACCGGGCGCAGCGCCAGTTGTCCCTCCATCCGGCTGGATTTCGCTCCCCCGGACCAGCGGAGGGTTCCATTCACCACCGCGTCAAGTTCATCCTGGCGCACGGCCTGGAATTCCCGCAGCGTCAATTCCGCCGAAAACGACATCTCGCGGCCCGGCTCCATCAGCACTTCGCCGTCCATCATCAACCGGCCGTCGCGTCCGTCTCTCGCGTGAAAATGCTCCAGCCGCAACAGCCCCCGGTCCGCGGAGAGGGCGAACTCCGGTTCCCGCAAATGAAATCCGGTCAGTTCATGCTCATACGCCCCCTCCACCACCCGGGCCCCGCCCTGAAGCCGCGGCTCCCCGAGGGTGCCGTCGAGCCGGAAATCCACATCCAGTCTGCCGCTGAGCCGATGAAACACATCCAGCACGAACAGGCGCGACAGGCCGGCCAGATCCGTGGAGGAGGTCAACGATCCGTTCAGTGACTCATCCTCGGGGAACGATAAGGCGAAGGGTTGCAGCGCCAACCGGACGGGCGCATCCAGATCGAGAACCACCGGGTCGCCCGGCAGATCCTCAATGCGAATGTTCAAGGTGCCGCGCCCCCCGCCCAGACCGGCCTTCACCCGGAGCGCGGCCGGCGGACCTTCCCATAGGTCCGGGTCCTGCGGCTTGAGTCCGCTGAAATCCATCCGCAGGACCACTTCAGGCTCCGCCAGGGTTCCGTTGACCTCCAGCCGACCCTCCAACGCGGCTCCGGGATCGGTCACCCCGACCAGACCGAGAACGTCCAGAGGAAACGCCACAATTCCCACCCCGATCCGGACCGAATCTCCCGAAACGCTCCCTTCAAAAAGCAGACGGCCCTCTCCGATCCGAATCGCGGTTTCACTCAGCACCAGCGCCGCGTCCGTGCGCTCAAGGGTTAGCGGATTTTCAAGCGACAGATCGCGGTCAAACGCCTCCGCGTCCAGACGTGAAACCTCCACCCGGAATCCCCCGGCAATGTTCGACAGTTCCGCCAGTCCGTTTAAGGAGACTTCTCCGCTCTTCACCGTCAGGTCCGCCTGCAAGACCTGGTCCTGATCAAAGGTCTCCCGCCGCAGCACCCTCAACCGGGCTTCAATACGCGAAAAGAACTCCGCCTCTGCTCCCGCCGTAAGATCCAGAATGCCGTCCACAAACCGGCCGCTGAGCCTGGCGGACACCGGCTCATCGCGGGCGGGAGGCAGAATGCGGATATCGGGCAGCGAGATGACTTCGACTGTCACCCGCTCAAACAGCGCCTTGAGATCCGGAAACGGACAGGCCGTCCCCGGATCCTCCGGTTCCGCAGACGCCCCGTTCTCCGATGGCCATCCCGAAAACGCCACTGAATCCGCCCGGAGATCATACACGTGCAGATTGCGGCCCAGCAGACGCCGGGAGGACACCCGGGTGAAAAATCCGTTCACCGCCAGACCGGTCTCCTCCTCGCCGGTCAATTCCAGCGACTCAAATTTCAATCCCAGCGGATGCACCCACCGCAGTCCCTTGATCCGCGCCTCCATGCCCGTGGCCCCGCTGAGCTGACGGTTCAGCCAGGGAGTGACAAATTCCATGCCCGCCGGACTGATCAGCAGCCAAACGCCAACCACAACCGCGAGAGCCGTGGCGAAGATCAGGCCGCCAGTGATTTTAAGAAATTTTTTCATTAGAACGCCTGCCCCAGACTCACATAAAACTGCCAGGGATCATCAATCTCACGGCGGCGGTTCAGCGGCACCGCGAAATCCAGCCGCAACGGACCCACCGGCGTGAAGTACCGCAGCCCCAGCCCCGCGCCCCAGCGGAAATCATCCACCGTCTCGTCAAACCACACCTCCTCGGTCACCGCGCCCCCGTCCAGAAACGCGGTGATGCCGAACGAATCGCCCAGCCGCCACCGGAGTTCCTGACTCAGCAGAATCATCGACCGTCCCCCGGTCGGAACCCCGTCCTCCAGCGGCCCCACCGTTTGGTAAGGATATCCCCGAAGACTTCCGCCGCCGCCGGTGAAGTACCGCTCGTCCGTCGGGATCGCGTTGCGGGCCTCGCCCGCGATCACCGCGAGCGCCGCCCGGCCCGCCCAGTCGATCTCCGGTGACCGCAACAGGCGTTGGTACAGCGTTCCCGACACCCGGGACTTCACAAAAAACAATTCGCCGTCGGGCACGTCCACATACGGAGCCGCGCCGACGGAAATCCGGTAGCCCCGGCGCGGATCCAGCGTGTCATCGCTCCCGTCCCGGGACAGACCCAGGGGGAGATACGCCAAAGAAAAATCACGGGTGCCCTGCGCATCCGAAACGGATGAATATCGATATCCAAGTCCCGCATCCCCATGCCACCCCCACACCAGCGGGCGGTCGAAAACCGCCAGCAGCCCCACCCGCTCCGATTCATACGCCCGGGTATCCTCCACCTCCTGGGACGCGCGCAGGGTGAGCGTTTGATCCACCCGCCTCACGTCCGGCCGGCGGAAAACGATTTCCCCGCCGAATCCCTCCTCGGACACGCCATACTCGAGACTCAGCCGTTCCCCTCTGCGCAAAAAATTACGGTGTTCCCAGCCCGCCAGACTCCACCAGCCCTGGTCATTCCGGTATCCGCCCGCCAGTGTCACCGAACGTGGTTTCCGCTCCGACACCTCCACCCGGATCGGCAGCAGCCCCTCATCGTCCGGTTCATCCACCGTCAGTACCCGAAGCGTTGAGAACAAATCCGCGCCCAGAAAACGCCGGCGGGCCAGGCGCACCAGATCCCCGTCATACTGATCTCCCCGCTCCCAGGGAATTTTCCGCTCTAGAAATGCGGGGTCCGTCCGCTCCAGCCCTTCAAAGGTGACCGTGCCGAAAGACAGGATCTCCCCCCGGCGCACCCGGAAGGTGACATCCACCGCCCGGGCGGCATGCACCACAACCACCTCCCGCTCGACCACGGCCGGGAACGGCCGGCCCTCCGCGCGCAGCCGCATCAACAAACGCTCCTCCGCGTCAAGAATCCGGCCGGCTTCCGCGGGATGCTCCGGGCCCAGTTCCAGTTCATCCCTGTCCGGACGCGAAAGCGTTTGACCGCTTTCCGCATCCACGATCCGCACGTGCCGCAAAGTGTAGGGCTCGCCCCGATCCACCACAAACCGAACCCTCGGCCGCCGCCGGTCCAGCTCAAACACCGTCTCAATTTCGGCGGCATAAAATCCGCGCGACCGCAAAACTTCCTGATACAAGGGGGGATCCCGCCGGGCCCGCCGCCGAAGCTGCACCTCCGACAGCGGTGGCCGATTCTCCAGGGACCGCATCACCGAGGCCGCCTCCAGCTCACGCCGCATCTCCCGGTCCGGCACACCGTCAATGCGCACCCGATACCGGATTTCCTCCCCCGCGGCACTTCCCGGAAGTCCAAAAAAGATCAGGCACAGCCCAAAAACCAAATTCCGACGCAATCGCATGTCTTTCTCTTCCCATCTTCACGGCAATACGCAAGTCTAATGCGTCCGCTTTCCGGTTCCCGGGCGCATCCCGCAATCGGTAAAAGGTAACATCCCTCAAGCGGCCTACCCGCTTTTTTATTCCCTTAACGCTCGATTCCGTTTCAGGTGTCGGTTAATAAAAATAACCCTTCCTAAGTTAACACACACGAATCACCATGCCCGCACTCCACATTTCCCCCTCCGGCGACGACCGGAATTCCGGCTCCGAATCCGCCCCCCTGCAAAGCCTCTCCGCGGCCCGGAACCGGGTAAGGGAGATCCTTCAAACCCGCGCCCCCGGCACGCCGAAGGAGGATGTCGTCGTAAAGCTGACCGCCGGCACGCACCGGCTGGAGGAAACGCTGACTCTGGGACCCGAAGATTGCGGGAACGGCACCTTTCAAGTGATTTGGGAGGGCAGTGAGGACGGAGGCACCCTTCTCAGCTCCGGCGTTCCGCTCACCGGCTGGACCCGCTGCGAAAACGATCTGCCGGATGTTCCGGAAGACGTGCGGGGCAAGGTCTGGGTCGCGCAACTGACGCCGGGAACCGCTGTCAACACCCTCTACGGCCCCGGCGGAAGCATTCCCCGGGCCAAAGGAAAGGCTGTTCAACCACTTCGGATCCCCCGGCCGGAAGCGGCCGAGCGCTTCGGTCCCGACGGCCCCATTCCGGGTGAAATGTGGTCCGATAAACCGGAAGGCGTCTGGCTGCATGACCGGTTCCGCTTTGCCGAGGGGGCGATCACACCCGCCGCGGATTTGCACGAGGCGGAATTTCTCATCATTCCGGCCATGCAATGGACCATGAATATCCTGCCGCCGGCAGACATTGATTTCACCACACGCATCGTGACGCTGGCCAAACCCTGCACGTATCCGATCGGAGTTCCCCACTGCGCCCCGGAAGGATCCATCTGGCTGGAGAACAGCCTCAGCGTGCTCTCTCCCGGGCATTGGGTCTATCACGCCGACACCGCGAAACTGTATTATTGCCCGGAAGGTGACAAACCGGACGCGGAACTGACGGCGGGCAGTCTGGTGGAATACATCCGCATCGAGGGTCTGGAGGAGCGGGCGGTAAAAGGGATCCGGCTCCGCAACCTGACCTTCACACACAGCAACCGCTACCGGTTTCACGGGCTGACCGGACGCGGCATCCAGCACGACTGGGAAATGCACGACGCCGCCACCTGCATGGTCCGGCTGCGTCACGCGGAAGACTGCTCCGTGGAACACTGCCGCTTCACCGAAGGCGGCGCCGGCGGCGTCCGGCTCGATCTGGCCTGCCGGGATAACCGGGTGGAGGACTGTGAGTTCGCCCGCCTGGGCGGCTGCGGCATTGTGCTCTGCGGCTATGGCCTGGGCCGGAAATACCTCAACCGCAACAATCACATCCTCCGCAACCATTTGCATCACCTCGGCCGGGCCTACTGGCACTGCCCGGGAATTTTCATCTGGCAGAGCGGTGAAAACCGCGTGGCCGACAACCATATCCACGACCTCCCCTACACCGGCATTGTCTGTTCCGGCCGCACGCTTTTCGACCGGGGCGGGAAAGGCGAATGCAGCCGAACCATCGACTGGGACGCGGTGGAGGCGCAGTGCGGAAAGGGTTACGAGCACAACGTATGGTACTACGGCAGCCTGCCGAGCTGGTGGATGCGCGAACCGCTCATGCACGCCCGTGACAATCTCATCGAGTACAACCGCATTCACGATGTAATGAAGGTGATGGGCGACGGCAACGGGATCTACATCTCCGGCGCCGGCGGCGGCAACGTGGTCCGCTTCAATGTGGTCGGCCCCTGCCCCTCCCCCACCATGGCCGAGGGCATTCGCTGCGATGACGATCAACATCACACAATACTGCACGGAAACCTCATCTTCCAGCAGGGCGGCGGTGCCACCGGCATTACCCTCAAAGGGGTCAACCGCGTCACCAACAACATCATCGCCACATCCCTGACCACCCCCGTGCGGGGATTCCTTTCCCTGGAAACCGGACCGCTCAACGGTTCGGTGATTCAGCGCAACATCCTCCTCACCACCGCCCCGGATCAGCGCTTTGTCAACGACTTGCGCATTCACGGTCAGGGCCGCAAGGCCCGGCTGCGCGATACCGAGAGCGACCGGAATGTGTACTGGTGCCTCGGGGATCCGGAGGCCGGCCCCCGCTTCCTCGCCACCGCGCAATCCTTCGGCACCGACACCGACAGCCTTGCCGCCGACCCGGGTTTCGTGGCCCCCGGAAACGGCGACTTCCGTCTCAAACCCGGTGCCGCCGCGCTCCGGACCGGATTTCAGCCGCTGCCGCTGGAACGGATGTTCGGTACAGAGAGCAACCCGCTTTAATTTCAGAAGATGACCGGACCGCTGAAATAAATACGAATCCGATGAACTCACAAACCCCCTCTCCGTCGAAGCCCCCGCCCAACATCCTTGTTTTCTTCGTGGATCAGCAACGCTGGGACACCCTCGGGTTGAACGGTTATCCGGCGGGACTGACACCCAATTTTGACCGGCTGGCGCGTCAGGGAACCTTTTTCAAGCAGGCGGTCACACCGCAGCCCGTCTGCGGTCCGGCGCGGAGCTGCATACAGACCGGCCAGTACGCCACCACCACCGGGGTGTGGAAAAACGGGCCGGGGCTTAAACCGGACGCGCCCAAACTGGCGGAATGCTTTAACCGTGCCGGATACCATACCGCCTATTTCGGCAAGTGGCATCTTTCCGGAGACAGCGACGAAACCGCGCCGGTTCAGGAGGCAAACCGGGGAGGCTACCGCCACTGGCTGGGAGCGAACTGTGTGGAACTGACAAGCGGCCCCTATTCCGCGAGACTGTGGGACAACGAAAATAATGAAGTCAACCTGCCCGGATACCGGGTGGATGCTCAAACCGACGTCATGCTCGACTATCTTCATGACCGCGCCAAAGACAAACAGCCGTTTCTTTGTTTTCATTCGTATCTCGAACCCCATCACCAGAACAGTCACGACAACTATCCCGCCCCGAACGGCTATGAGGATCTCTACCGCTATGCCCCCCTCCCGCCGGACCTTCAAGCGCTCGGTGGCTCCGCGCCGCAACACTGGCCCGGCTATTGCGGGATGATCAAACGGCTCGACGAGGCCCTGGGACGCACCATGGATCTGCTCGAATCCACCGGACTGGCGGAGAACACGGTTGTGGTCTATCTCAGCGATCACGGCTGTCATTTCAAAACTCGCAACGCCGAATACAAACGCTCGCCGCACGAAAGTTCCGTGCGCATCCCTCTGGCGTTCTGGGGCCCCGGCTGGAACGGCGGCGGGGAGCGGAACGAGGCCGCCAGCCTGGTCGATCTCATGCCCACCCTTCTGGATACCGCCGGCATTGAAATGCCGGCGGCCGTTCAGGGCCGGTCCCTGTGCGCGCTGCGCGGAGGCGCACCCGCCGACTGGCCCGAAGACACCCTGATCCAATTCGGCGATGCCTGGCTGCCGCCGGGACGCGCCCTGCGCACGAACCGCTGGAAATATGCCGTGACCGCACGTGAAGCGGATGCGCGCAAAGCCGCTGCGGAACAGTACCGCGAAACCCACCTCTATGATTTACACAGCGACCCGTACGAGTTGAACAATCTTGCCGGGCGGGCCTCGCATCGTGAACTCAGTGACCGACTGGCAAAGCGCCTGTCAGACCGTATGGCTGAGGCGGGAGAGCCCCCCGCCACCATCCTGCCCGCAGAAGAAACATGCGCGGGACAGACCCTAGTCGAGTATCCGGGATAAACCGGGGCAACGGCCCCCCAAAGCGCCATCGCCCTGCCTGCTGCCTGTCAGTAAACAAAAAAGGCGTTTCCCGCCGGGAAAACGCCTTGAAAATATGGAGCGGCCAGCGGGAATTGAACCCGCGTGTCCTGCGTGGGAGGCAGGTGCATTACCACTATGCTATGGCCGCGAAACGCTAGTTGCGGTGGCGGAAGGTGATCCGCCCTTTGGTCAGGTCATACGGGGAAATTTCCACCTGCACCCGGTCACCGGTGGTGATCCGGATAAAGTGTTTCCGCATTTTGCCGCTGATGTGCGCAAGAATTTCATGCCCGTTCTCCAACTGCACTTTGTACATGGTTGCGGGAAGGACTTGATTGACGACACCGTCAACCTGAATGAGATCTTGATCTTTTTTAGCTGGCATAATGAAAAGGGGTTAAACAGGAGCCAGCACATAACCTTTTTTTGGTTGTTTGACAACAAGATACGCGGGGAATTTATTTCAAACAGCCCTTGGTCTCAGGCCTGAATCCGGTTTTTGCCCAGCGCGTATGCCAGTTCCTGCAGACTTTCAATAATTCTGGCGTCCACCAGATGAACCCCGGTCGGAACCTGAATATGTTTATAGGCCAGATTCAAAATCGCCCGAATGCCGCACTGTACCATCAGATCGGCGACACCCTGCGCGGCCGGGGCCGGCACCGCAATCAGCCCGATGTCCACCTGCTGATCGCCGCATACCTCTTTGAAACGGTCGATCGGCATCACATTGACATCGCCGACTTTCCGTCCAAACAGACTGGAATCCTGATCAAACAATCCGCAAATCTCAAACCCCCGCTGGGTGAACGCGCCGTGCTCCGCCAGGGAGCGCCCCAAATTGCCCGCGCCCACGATCACAACCCGGTGCACAATATCCGCCCCCAGCACCTGGCGAAGCACCAGCTCCAGCTGTTCCGTCTCATATCCTTTCTTCGAAATCCCGCTCAAATCCAAATGCGATAAATCCTGCCGGACGGTCGAACTGGTCAGCCCCAACGCCTCCGCGATCTGCTGCGAGGAGGCCCAGACCACATCCTCTTCCCTCAATTCCTGAACGTGCACCAAATATTTCGGCAGCCGACGGATCACCGGCTGCGGGATTTTCGGTTCAGGCTCTTTTAAAAAGGACATGAATTTTTTAGGCATGTCGTCACCATGGCAAAGAAAATCAACGGGGTAAAGCGTTCCTTCAAGAAAATTCCACAAAGTTTCCCGCTTGCGCAGACTCCATTCTCATGCTAGCCAACTCCCCATGATAAATTTTGTCGCTTTTGATCTGGAAACCACCGGCATTCAACCCGATACCGATGCCATCGTTGAAATCGGAGCCGTTAAATTCATTGACGGCCTCCCGCAACCGCCTTTTTCCGCCTTGGTGAACCCCCAGCGGAAAATCCCCCCGGACGCGATCGCGGTTCACGGGATCACCGACGCCGAAGTCGCCGACAAGCCGCCGGTGCGGGATCACATGGGACCACTCGCCGAATATTGCGGCGATCTGCCCATGGTGGCCCACAACGCCCGATTCGATTTCAAATTTCTCGAGGCCGCAGTGAAACGCGAAAAAACCAAAGCGCCAACCGGCGTGCTGCTCGACACCCACTCCTTGTCCAAAAAAGTCTTCCCCGGCCTCTTGAATTATCGTCTGGAAACCCTGACCAAGCACTTTGAATTCCCCAACACTGTGTTCCACCGCGCCTATGAGGATGCGGAATACTGCGGACGGATTTTCCTCCGGATTCTGGAAACCCTGGAACGGAACCATCACTCCACCTCGGTTGCGTCGCTGCTGGCCCTCTCCGAAATGAGAGAGATGCGGCTTCCGCAAATTGCGGTTCAAGCCGAACAACTCGGCCTTTTTTAGACCCGTTCCCCCTTGATCCATCAAACTCCGGGGCTATAGTAAGCGATGGACTCTCCGCAAAGCAATCTCTTCAATCCGGACCTTAAGCTTGCAACCCTTCGCAAAGGCGAACTGCTGAATCTGTTGATGGCCGCGGGATTGATCAGCATTTTTTTCCTGACCTTCCATTATTTCGGAAACTCTCAGGAAACACACGGTGTGTGGGGCCGGTCGGCGTTTCACTGGCTGACCTTCAGATGGTCTATCGGCAGTGTGTCGCTCGGTAACGGGGATTATTCACACGGGTATCTGATTCCGGCCTTTTCGGTTCTGGTCCTGTGGCTCAAACGCCACGAAATTCAGGCGGCCCCCAAAAAAGCGGCCCCGATCTTTATCGTGGCGATCATCGGCTCCCTTATTCTGCATTACCTGGGCCTCAAAACGCAACAGACTCGGATTTCGCTTTTCGGCATGATCGGCCTGCTCTGGAGCATCCCCGGCTATCTCTACGGCTGGAAGCTGGCATGGCTGATTCTCTTCCCCTGCGCGTTTCTAATTTTCGGAATTCCCCTTGAACTGTTCGAAAACATGACCCTTCCCCTGCGCTTCATCAACACCGAGGTCGCGGTCTCCGCCCTTCAGGGACTGGGCATCGAGGTACGCCAGGTCGGCACCGCAATTTACGGACCGCCCTTTGATGCCACCGCCGAATTGAAACTGGACGTGGCCGACGCCTGCTCCGGGATCCGGTCGATCACCGCCATGACCGCCCTGGCAGCGGGATACGGATATCTGATGATGAACACCCTGTGGTCCAAATGGCTGATTTTCCTCTCCTCCATCCCCCTGGCCATGGTCGGCAACATGTTTCGAATTATTGCCATCGGCATTATTGCCGAAGCCTTCGGCACCGATGTTGCCGCCGGAGTAATCCACGATTATTCCGGATTTCTCGTCTTCGGCATGGCCATCGCCCTGATGGTCGCCCTGAGCACCCTGCTCAACCGGATTGACAGCCGTATTCTTGCCCGTTTCAACAAAATTGACCCGTCATGTCCCAGCGCCAACGCCAGTATCTAAACCTGTTTATTCTCTTCGGTGTCACCCTGCTGATGCTGGGGTTCACCGTGGATGTGACCGTCACCGACGAAGCCGGGGTCAAAACCGAACTGCCCCCGGAACTCGGGAGCCTCTGGACCGGTCACGAGGTGCTGTTTTGTCACAATCAGGCCTGTATGCGCAGTTGGCTCACCAAGGACCTTGAGGCCAACGAAGACGGAATCTATGTCTGTAAAGAGGATTTCCGGGGCAACCGCTGCGGCAGCAAACTCCACCCCATGGCCTACGGAGAATGGCGCGCCCTCCCCCGCGACACCGTGATCTTTAAAAAACAATATTTTCACAACCAGGACGAAGACCAAACGGTATACGCCGGCGTGGTGCTTTCCGGAAGCGACCGCTCGTCCATTCACCGCCCGGAAATGTGCATGCCCAGTCAGGGACATTCGATCGAATCCCGGGAATTGATCGAAATCCCTTTGGAGGGCCGCGACCCGCTTCAAGTCATGATCCTGAATCTTTCCCGACGCCTGCCCAACGGTGTCATGTACTACAGCTATTATGCGTATTGGTTCGTCGGCCACAATGTCGAAACCCCTCACCACATGGAACGCATGCTGTTGATGGCCACCGACCGGATTTTCCGCAATATTTCCCATCGCTGGGCCTACATCTCGCTTTCGGGGCCCAAGGAGTCGGGTGATTCCCGCGAACATCACGACATCCTCCTCGAAGTGATTCCCCTGCTCTACCCGCAAATCAGCCTCATCTCCCCGGAAGCCTGATGAAAAAACGGGCGCTTTTTCTGGACCGGGACGGGGTGATTAACATCCCCCCACCTCCTGAAGTGCGCTATATCCTCGAACCTGACGCCTTTCATCTCATGCCCGGGATTGCCGAAGCGGTCCGGCTCTGCAATCAACACCGTGTTCCGGTAGTGGTGATCACCAACCAAAAATGTGTGGCCACGGGAAAACTTTCCCTGGAGGATCTCACCAGCATTCACCACCGCATGGAAGCCTTGTTAAACGCGGAGGGGGCATACCTTGACCGTATTTATTTCTGCCCGCACGCGGAAAGCGATCAATGCAACTGCCGCAAGCCGTTGCCGGGCATGATTCTCAGGGCCCTGCGGGACCTGAAGCTTGATCCGGCCGACTCCTGGATGGTTGGCGATCAGCCCAGGGACATCCTCGCGGGTAACGCCGCAGGCTGTCACACCCTCCACATCAGTCCAGCTCCGGCTCCGTTTGCGGAATGCAGCCTGCCAGACACACAGAGTCTCCCCCAATGGATTTTTGAACACTTCCTTCAAAAAGAAGATTGCCATGCCGATTTCGAAAGGCTTTAAAAAGCTTGCATTTCCAATAACCCTTCCCTAATTTAACTTTATGAGCGATTCAACCACTACCGCCCGTCTTCATGTTCGTTACACAGATCCTAAAGGGAAACTCACCGAGCTGATCCTCGGGGACAAACCCATCACGATCGGCCGCAGTCCCGACGCGGACATCATTACCCTCGACGAACGCGCCTCCCGCATGCACTGCGGTATCCGTATCTGGGACGGTGAATACTACGTCAAGGACCTTAAATCCAAAAACGGCACCTACTTAAACAACCAGCGGGTGGAAATGGCCAAGATCAAGCCCGGCGACAAAATCCGCCTCGGCAACACCATTTTAAATATTGACGATAAAAAAGCCCCCGGAACCGCCACCACCATGGACTCCGTTCAAAACGAGATGAACGAGGGCAAGGGCTATAAAACCATTCTGCGCGAAATTGTCGAGAACACTGAAAAAGGCCCGCTGAAACCCAGCCTGGCTCCGAAAAACCCGACCCCGCCGCCGGGAGAATCCCGCCCCGCGGCATCCTCTTCCGGTGAGGTGAAAAGCAAGACCGCCAAGCTGGTCAGTCCGCCTCCTGAAGAAACCAAGCCCGCCGGCTCCGATTCCAAAATCATGATGCGCAAGCCGCCCACCGCGATTAAAATCAAACGGAACTAAGGCTCATGACCCTTCCCGCCGAACCCGTTCCGGTCGAGCCGGACGTGTTGGAGCATGGCCGCGCCCCGGATGGATCGCCGCTGTCGTCTGATCGCCGGCTCTACATGCAACTGCTCTGTTTCACCGCTTGCAAAGATCCGCAGCCGCTAATTGATTTTATGAAAAAGGAAGCCTGGGACGCCGTTGTCTATCAGGACGCCGCCGACCCCTGGGGATTCGGACTCCTGCTGATGGATACTGATCCCAACGCGTTTATCCACACCTATGCCCCCGCCCTTCGGACCTCCCCCTTCGCCGCATTAACACCCCGGCCCGAAATGACGCTTTTCGCCCGCGCATACTCCATCGGCTACGAGGATGATTTGGAGCGCACCCTGGTCAAACGTCCCCGCGAGCGGGCGCTCAGCCCCCAATGGCCCTGGGCTGTATGGTACCCCCTCCGACGCAGCGGCGAATTCGCCAAGCTCCCCAAGCGCGAAAAAATGAAAATCCTCGGCGAACACGGAACCATTGGCAAAGCCTGGGGCGAAGCCGGCCATGCCCACGATATCCGTCTCGCCTGCTTCGGTATGGACCGCAACGACAACGACTTCGCGGTGGCCCTCGTCGGGGCCGAACTCCGGGCTCTCAGTAAAATTGTGGAGATCATGCGAGGGACCGTACAAACCTCCACGTATATCGAACACCTCGGCCCTTTCTTCGCCGGCAAAGCGATCTTCCAGTCTCCGCTCTGACCATGGCCGCGCTCACCACGCTTCTGTTTGATTACGGAAACACGCTGATCGCCTTCGGCCCCGCACAGCAGGATGCTCAGCTCGCGGCCATGCGTAAAATTCTCGACGAGGCCCGGGTGTCCTATGACCTCGATATCCTGGACAAGATGCGCATGGAACAGGTCCTGCGCCCTTATAAAAACAACGGCATCGAAAATGATTTCCGGGATGTCTGCCAAGAAGTCGCCGCTGCCTTTGCGCCACCCGATCAAGCCCTGACCCTCACCGAACCGATCATGCGGGCGCGTCAGGAAGCCTTTCACGCCTCTGTCACCGTTGCGCCCGCGGTGCCGGAAATGCTGGCGCGTCTCAAAAAAACCTACCGGCTCGGCCTGCTCTCAAACTATCCCTGCGATCACTCCATCTCCGGCTCACTGAAGGCGCTGGGACTGTATAAGTATTTCGACGCCGTGGTGGTTTCCGGCGTGGTGGGGTTCGCCAAGCCGCACCCCCGCACCTATGAGGCCCTGCTCGCCGCAATGAACGCCTCCCCCGAAGAATGCATGTACATCGGCGACAACTGGCTTGCGGACATCCAGGGTGCGAAACGCCACGGCATGAAAGCTGCCTGGGTGCGCGAACACGTCCCCTATGAAGTCTTCGAGCCCAACGAGGGTGACCATCCCGCCGACCTCATCCTGGAACGGCTTTCAGACCTCGAAGCCGCCTTGAACGCCTTTCCCCGCTGAACCATGTACACCGATTCCCATTTTCATGTCGACCACTTCGAACTCAAAGGCATTGTGCCGGAGATGCTCGAGGACGCCCGCGAAGCCGGGGTCACCACCCTCATCGCCATCGGCGGCTCCGACGAAGCGAACCGGCGGGCCCTTGACACCGCCAAAGCCTATCCGGAAACTGTCCGGGCCACCGCAGGCTTCGACCGCGATCTGGCCCCCGGATGGAACGGCGACACTTCAACCCTGACCCCGTTTCTAAGCCTCCCCGAAGTGGTCGCGGTCGGTGAATCCGGCCTCGATTATTTCCACAAGAACATCGATCCGGTTGCGCAGCGAATTCTCTTTGAAGCCATGCTGGGCCTCAGCATCACCACCGCCAAACCCATGATCATCCACAGCCGGGAGGCCGATGGCGACACCCTGGCCATGCTCAAGCCGTTCTCCGACCGCTGGTCCGCCCCCAAGCGTCCCTGCGGCGTCCTTCACTGCTTCACCGGCTCCATGGACTTCGCCAAATCGCTTCTGGATCTGAACCTCATGATCAGCTTCAGCGGCATTCTCACCTTCAAAAACGCCGCCGATCTCCGGGAGGTCGCCGCCATAATCCCCGATGACCGGCTGCTCATTGAAACCGACAGTCCCTACCTCGCGCCCGTCCCGCACCGGGGCCAGCGCAACCAGCCCGCCTGGGTTCCCCATGTCGCGGAATGCCTCGCCGAACTCCGCAACACGACTCCGGAAACCATCGGAGAGCTGACCACCGCCAACGCCCGCAGGTTTTTCAATCTGCCGTGATCCTCTGCCGAAATGAATCCCGCGCCTTCCAATCTCACCTGCGTCGAATGGACTGCGCGGGTCAAAGCCCATCGGGAACGACTTGGCCCAATTGTTGAACCCGCCATCCGCCGCCGGTCCCGCGGCGAAAAACATCCGATCGAGGACTTCCTTTGGGAATATTACGGCCTCCGTCCCGGCCGCCTGTACCATTGGTCGCCCGGACCGGGGGTCATTCTAGAGGAGGCCTCCGAAACCGAATTCCGGGACAACGCCGGCTTTACCAACGCCCCCGGGAACGGTCGCTGGATCGATCCGGATACCCTCCCCGAAAAACGCCGCGCCGCTTTCCGCTGGATGATTCACCTGTTGGAACAAACCCGGGTCCGGCCGCCCTTCTATGGCTGTCTGGGCCTGCATGAATGGGCCATGGTCTACGAGGAGAAAGACGTCCGTCATCCGCAACTTCCCCTGCGGCTCTCCCACGCGGAAACCCGCCGCGTGGTCGAAACCCTCCCCATGCGCTGCAGCCATTACGACGCCTTCCGTTTTTTCAGCAACAGCGCCCGGCGCTTTAACCCGATTGAACTCTCCCCCGAAAACCGCCCGGACCAGGAACAGCCCGCATGCCTCCATGCCAATATGGACCTCCTGAAATGGTGCCTGAAAGTTCACCCTTACCTGCCTTCGGACCTTCTTGCCGATGCTTTCAACCTCGCCCTGGCCGCCCGGCGCATCGATATGCGCGCCAGCCCCTACGATGTCTCCCCGCTCGGTGAAGCGCCCATCCGCATCGAAACCCCCGAAGGTCGAAAAGCCTATGTCGCCGCCCAGCGGGACATCGCCGAAAGAGCCGCGCCGGTCCGGAACCGGCTGATCCGTCAGCTCCTTGTTTTGACGGAATCTTTTATTTCCCCGTAAGGTTCCCTTGAGAAGGCCGTTCTGTTTATATGGCAACATCGCCTATCACAGTAACGAAAACCCATCGGAGTTATATATTATGAAAAAGTTCATTCTCAGCATACTGACAATTACAAGTGCCCTGTCCCTTTCCGCCGTCCATGCCGGCCACCATGGAGAGTACGGAAAAGAGAAAGACAAAGAGGCTAAAGCGGACATCGTCGACACCGCAATTGCCGCCGGCACCTTCCAAACGCTCGTTGCCGCTGTTCAAGCCGCAGATTTGGTTGACGCGCTTAAGGGCGAAGGCCCCTTCACCGTTTTCGCCCCCACAGATGAAGCCTTTGCCGCCC
The DNA here is from genome assembly GCA_020831625.1 of Verrucomicrobiota bacterium. Taxonomy (GTDB): domain Bacteria; phylum Verrucomicrobiota; class Kiritimatiellia; order SS1-B-03-39; family UBA6053; genus PXAS01. The sequence continues at coordinate 57,526 of JAFIGD010000023.1, forward strand.
TTCCCGACGGCACAGTCCCCTCCCTTCTGCTGCCGGAAAATAAGGATCAGCTGATTGCGATTCTGACCTACCACGTTGTTCCCGGCAAAGTCAAAGCGGCGGATGTGGTCGAACTTGACAGCGCCACCACGCTTCAGGGTCAGGACGTCACGATCACGGTCGAGGGCGAAACCGTCAAAATCAACGGTGCGACCGTAATCAAAGCGGATATTTACACCTCAAACGGTGTGATTCACGTGATTGACTCGGTGATTCTGCCCCCGAGCGAATAAACGGCTCACCCCATCGTCATTCCAAAAACGGTCAAGCCCCCGGCTTGACCGTTTTTTTATCCTTTCGATTTTTTATCCAGCTTGATTGCCGCCGCGAACAGCGCGTCGCACTCGGCCTCAAGCACCCCGCCGATCAGCTCACAGGTCATTCCCCCCGCAGCCGCATTCACCACATCCTGCGCGCGCAAAGCGATATGACGATAGCCCAGATCCCGCAGCGACACCACCGAACTCCCGTACACCACCCGGGGAATTCCCGTCCAGAGGATTCCGGAAATGCACATCGGACACGGCTCGGCGGTCACGTACAGCGTGCAGTCCTCCCAGCGAACATCCCCGCCCGCGCGGCGGACCGCCTCATGAATCACCTCCAGTTCACTGTGCGCGACCGGATTCCGATACGACCGGTTCACCGCCTCCGCCAGAACCTCCCCCTCCCGACCGTCCACAAGCACCGCCCCGAAGGGCCTTTGCAAATTTTGACAGGCCACCTCCATGGTCCGACGCATGTAGTTTTCGTGCTCGCAATGATCAGGATTGGATTCATTCATGTCTGCAAGAATACCGGAGCGCGGGGCAAAGTCCAAGAGCAAACAATTCTAAAATCCGTCCGACTCCCACCGCGGAACCAAACCCCGGATTTTCAAATTAAACGAAATCACCGTCGGGACCTCCCGCCCGCCGCTCCCGGTTTCCACCCGGACACGCCCGTGCCATTCATCCACATCCCCGAAAGAACGCACCCGCCACGCCTCCCGCGGCGGAATGTCCACCGTCAGCCCCTGCCGCTCCGCCCGGGTCCGCACCGTGCGCTCCACCACGTCGTACTGGGCCGCGAAATCCACCTCGGCCCGCGGACGCCAGTTTTTGAGATATTGCCAGCCGAAAATCCCGCCCATCACCGCCACCAGCAGCAGGACCGGCGGTAAAAACGAAAAGCGTTCCAGGCCCCGCGAGGCCGCGCGGCCGGTGACACCGGTCGTGCCCGTTTTTTCATATTCTTTCATGGGTTTACCTCCAGGGTCCAGCAGGCGGAGGCCTCTGTCGGAGACGCCACCACCAGTTCAACATGCGAAAATCCCGCCCCGTCCAGCGCGCGGCGCAGCGTGCCCCGGGCCACATTCGGACAATTGCACTCCCGGCTCAAATGCGCCGCATAAACCCGCTGGAGTTCCGGCCCCGCCACCGCCAGCAGCACCTCCACCGCCTGCTCGTTGGACAAATGCCCCTGCCGCCCCGCGATCCGCTGCTTCAACGACCACGGCCGCTGCGCCTCCTGCAGCAGCACATGATCATGATTCGTCTCCAACACCAGCACATGACACCCCTTTAGCTGCTGCTTGATCAGGTGCGTCGGCAAACCGATATCCGTGGCAAACCCGATCTTAACGTCCCGCCACCGAACCACATACCCCACCGGATCAAACGCGTCGTGAGGAATACTGTAGGGCTCAAACAAAAGATCCCCTATCTCAAAGGGATGACCGTTGGTGAACACATGCCAATGCAGATCGCGGAATTTCGGATTGCGGGCCAGCGACTCCACCGTGCCCGCGTTCGCATACAGTTTTACCCCGTATTTGCGCTGCATCACCGGCAGGGCCTGAATGTGATCGCTGTGCTCATGGGTGATGCACACTCCGTCAACCTCCGCCAGACTTGTCCCCATCCCCTGCAAATGCGCCTCGATCCGCCGCGTGCTGATCCCCGCGTCCATCAGCACCCGCGTGGTGTCTGTGGCGATAAAGGCGCAATTTCCGGTGCTTCCGCTGGCAAAGGTGCAAAGAGTGATCGAGGGCATCCGGTGGACATGCCCCAGCCACTCCCCTTTGGCAAGATTTTTTCTGTACCTTTAAAATACATGTTATTTTAAGCGCAGTCCCGCATCGATAATCCTGCTCATCCTGTTATCCCGTCCAAAAAATGGTGAATCGTCTGGTTATCCGTTCTTGCCCCCGCCCGCAGGATCGATAAAAACAATCTCATGACCTTACCCGCCGAACGTATCGCCGAACTCCGCAAGTCGCTGCACGATCACAATCACCGCTACTACGTGCTGGCCGAACCCGTCATCAGCGACCGGGAATACGACGCCCTGCTCGAGGAACTGGCCGCGCTCGAGGCCGCCCACCCCGAATTCGACGACTCCGATTCCCCCACCCGCCGCGTCGGCGGCGCCCCCATCGACGGCTTTGTCACCCGCCCCCACGCCGTCCCCATGATCTCTCTCGCCAACAGCTACAACATCGCCGATGTCATGGCCTACGACCAGCGCACCCGCAAGCTCCTCGGCGATCAGCCGTTCTCCTACGTGGTCGAACCCAAAATCGACGGCGTCGCCGTCTCCCTCCGCTACGAAAACGGTCAGCTCGTTCAAGCCCTCAGCCGCGGCGACGGACGCGAAGGCGACGACCTCACCCAAAACATCCGCACCCTCCACTCCGTCCCCCTGCGCCTCCGCACCGACACCCCGCCTGAAGTCCTCGAAGTCCGCGGAGAAGTCTACATGACCCGCACCGGCTTCCAAAAACTCAATCTCGAACGCCAAAACGCCGGACAGAACGTGTTCGCGAATCCCCGCAACGCCGCCGCCGGCTCTCTCAAACTGCTCGATTCCCGCACCGTCGCCCAACGCCCGCTCGACGCCATTTGGTACGGGGTCGGTGAAACCCGCGGCATCGGCTTCGACACCCATCTCGACCTCCTCAACACCCTCAAAGACCTCGGCTTCCGCACCCCCGGACTCACCTGGACCTGCCAAAGCGCCGCCGAACTGGAACACGCGCTCCTCGACCTCCAGAACCAAAAGAACGACTACCCCTTCGAGATGGACGGGGCGGTCATCAAGGTTAACGAGCGCAAATACTACGACGATCTCGGCAGCACCGCCAAAAGTCCCCGCTGGGCCGTCGCCTACAAATACGAGCCCGAACAGGCCGAAACCCGCCTGCTCGACATCACCGTGCAGGTCGGCCGCACCGGCGTGCTCACTCCCGTGGCCGAACTCGATCCCGTCCTCGTCTCCGGCAGCACCGTCAGCCGCGCCACCCTCCACAACTGGGAGGAAATGGAACGCAAAGATATCCGCATCGGCGACACCGTCCTCATCGAGAAAGCCGGCGAAATCATCCCCGCCGTCGTCCGCGTCCTCCCCGAAAAACGCCCGCCCGACGCCCGCGCCCTCCCCCCGCCAACCGAATGCCCCGCCTGCGGCGGTCCCGTCGCCCGCCGCGAAGGAGAAGTCGCCTGGCGATGCGACAACCCCGCCTGCCCCGCCAAAGGCCTCAGCCGCCTCAAACACTTTGTCAGCCGACGGTGCATGGATATCGACAACGTGGGCGAGGAACTCCTCAAAGCCCTGCTCACCGAAGGCCTCATCCGCGAACCCGCCGACCTCTACCGTCTCCGCGAACAGCGGGATGCCCTCCTGAACCTGGAACGCATGGCCGAAAAATCCGTGGACAATCTGCTCACCGGCATCGAAAACAGCAAAGACCGCGATCTGTGGCGGCTGATTCACGCCCTCGGCATCCCCCAGGTCGGCGAACGCACCGCGCAAAGCCTCGAAGAACATTTCGACACCCTGGACGCCCTCGCGCAGGCCACCGAGGAAACCCTCACCGCCATCCCCGACATCGGCCCGATCGTAGCCAAAAGCATCATTAGTTTCTTTGCGCTACCTGAAAACAGCGAACACATCGAGCGACTTCGGGAGGCCGGGCTCAACCTTCTCCGAAAAGAAGCCCGAACCGAAACCTCCGACGGGCCTCTGAGTGGCAAAACCGTGGTCATCACCGGCACCCTCCCCACCCTCAGCCGCGACGAGGCCAAAGACCTCCTCCGCAAACTCGGCGCCACCGTCACCGGCAGCGTCTCCTCCAAAACCGACATTCTTCTCGCGGGAGAAGACGCCGGCAGCAAACTCGCCAAAGCCCAAAAACTCGGCATCCCCGTCTGGGATGAAGCCCAACTCAGGGAAGAGATCTAAACATCCCCTTCGAATCCGGTGCCCCAATGCATCCTTGTTCATCCGTGTCTATCCATGGTTGCCTTCCTGCATTTATCCGTTGGGATTCATCCATTTTCATTCGCGGGACGGCAAAGCTATTCGCGGGTATCCTCTTCTTCATCCGCGGCCTTCTATCCGCGGTCTCTTCCGCGCCCTACGAGCTTACTCGGGCAAGGGCGCAATCATCTCATTCCACGACCAGCCCCCCCCAAAAAGCGATCTTCGAGCTTGCTCGTGGAGCGCAACACATCTTATCCAGCGGTATAAGATGCTTCCGCGCAACGAGCAAGCTCGATCCGCGGGGGGTGTTTGGTCAGACGTTCCTGATATGAGATGCGTGCGGTCGGCCGAGCAAGCTCAGCCTGCACGGAATCGATTACGACTTGTGCGCCGGAGGCGCATTAAGAAAGGCACATCCGGGCTCTCCCCACTCCCAACATTCGTCACTCGTCACTCGTCACTCCCTTCATCCGTGGTCCGGCAACGCTATCCGTGGACCATTCCCCGCATTCATCCGTTGGAACTCCTCCAATTACATTCGCGGGACGGCAAGGCTATTCGCGGGGTTTCCCCAGCGCCCTCCGAGCTTCTCCCCCTCATTCGCCGGGCTCAATCCGCGCCGAGGCTCTTCAGCAGTGCCCGGAGTTTTTCAGCTTTTTCGGTCAGTCCATCCTGCTGTTCCTGAATCTGCGCCACCACGTGCGGCGGCGCTTTGCTCACAAACGCGTCGTTGCTCAGCCGGGCGTGCCCGCGGGAGATATGTCCCTCGACTTCCTTGAGCTGTTTGCCGATCCGCTCCGCCTCCGCCGCCACATCAATCAGTCCGTCGGCGGGCATGAACACCATCCCGGCTTTGCTCACCAGTCCCGGGGCCGCGCCCTCGGGCTGATACGCCGGCTCCAGCCGCACCTTGCCCCGGACAAACTGATTCAACGACGCGATTTCCGCTTCCAGGCCCGCGGCGATTCCGTCATCCTCCGGCCGGACGATGTATTCGATCTCCTGACTGGGCTTGATGTTGTAATCCGCCCGCAACTGACGCGCCGCGCGGATCAGGTCCCGCTTCGCGTCCACAAACGACAGCAGGCTTTCATCCAGTCCCCAGTCCGCATATCGCTCCGGGCCGAACGCTTCCGGCCACCCGGATTTCATCAGGAAGGTTCCGTCTCCCCGATACCCCATCGCCTCCCAAAGCTCCTCGGTGATGAAGGGCATCAACGGATGCAGCAGCGTCAGAGCGGTGCGGAACGTGTGATGCATCACCGCGAGGGTGTGCGCCTTGCGGGCCTCATCACCACTGTTCAGCGGCCCCTTGGCGTACTCCACATACCAGTCGCAGAAATCACCCCAAATAAAACTGTAAAGCGAGTGGGAATAATCGTTGAAGCGGTACCGGTCCAAATGCTCGGTGGCCTGCTGAACCGTCTGATCCAGCCGCAACAAAAGATGCCGGTCGTCGCTGCTGAGCAGCGCCGGATCAATCTCTCCAGTCGATTCACCCTGCATTTCCATAAACCGGGCCGCGTTCCAGATCTTGGTGCTGTAGTTCCGCCCCATCTCAAAATCGTTTTCTCCGATTTTCACGTCCTGCCCGGTGGCATTCAGCGTAATCAGGCTGAAACGAAGCGCATCCGCGCTGAATTCTTCGATGATATGCAAAGGATCAATCGAATTCCCCAGACTCTTGCTTTGCTTCCGGCCTTCTTTGTCGCGCACCACGCCATGCAGATACACCGTCTTGAACGGCACATCATCCATGAACGCGTACCCGGCCATCACCATGCGGGCCACCCAGAAAAAGATAATGTCCGGCGCGGTTGCCAGCGTGGAACTGGGATACCACTTCGCCAGCGATTCCGTCTGTTCCGGCCAGCCGTGCACACTGAACGGCCACAGCCAGGAGGAAAACCAGGTGTCCAGCACGTCTTCATCCTGACGGATGTCGGTCGCCCCGCTGGGCGATTGCGTCGGCGTTTCCCGCGACGCCCACACCTCGCCGGTGCTGTCGCAATAATATATCGGAATTCGGTGTCCCCACCACAACTGACGTGAAATGCACCAGTCCCGAATGTTGTCCAGCCAGTTCAAATAGACCTTGTTCCAGCGCTCCGGCACAAAATTCAGATCTCCGTCCTTCACCGCCTGCACCGCCTTGCGGGCCAGGGGCTCCATTTTCACAAACCACTGACGCGACAGCCGCGGTTCGATCACGCATTTGCTGCGATAGCAATGCCCCACTTTGTGGACGTGCTCCTCAATCTTCTCCAAAAGCCCCTGCGCCTCGAGATCCTTCAAAATTTGCTTCCGGCAGTCAAAACGGTCCATGCCCGCATACGGCCCCGCCTCTTCATTCATGGTCCCGTCGGGATTCATCACGTTGATCGGCGTGAGCTGATGCCGAAGCCCCATCTCAAAATCGTTCGGGTCGTGCGCCGGGGTCACTTTCACCACCCCGGTTCCGAATTCCGGATCCACAAAATCATCCAGGATCACCTGCAGTTCACGGCCGATAACCGGCAGAATGATTTTTTTGTTCGGCAGATCCTGGTAGCGCTCATCCTTGGGATGAATCGCCACCGCCACGTCGCCCATCAGCGTCTCCGGACGGGTGGTCGCCACAATCACGTGCTCCCCTTCCGCGCCGCCCAGAACCGGATACCGGATATGATACAGTTTTCCCTGCACCTCCTCGTGCTCCACCTCATCATCCGACAGCGCCGTCTGCAGCGCCGGCGACCAGTTGATGATGTAATCGCCCTGATAAATCAACCCCTGCTCGTACAGGCGGATGAACACCTCCTTCACCGCGTCACTCAGCCCCTCGTCCATCGTGAACCGCTCGCGGCTCCAGTCGCAGGAACAGCCCATCTTGCGGAGCTGTCGAATGATCGTCCCGCCGTACTCCTCTTTCCATTCCCAGACCCGGTTCACGAACGCCTCCCGGCCCATGTCGCGGCGGGTCTGACCCTGCTTGCGCAGTTCGCGCTCCACCACGCTCTGCGTCGCGATCCCCGCGTGATCCGTTCCCGGCACCCACACCGCGTTGAACCCCTGCATCCGCTTCCAGCGGATCAGAATATCCTGAATCGAATTGTTCAGCGCGTGCCCGATATGCAGACGCCCCGTGACGTTCGGCGGCGGGATCACAATACAGTACGGCTCGCCGGGATCGTTCGGATCGGCCGCAAAACAGCCGTCCTCCTCCCAGCGCGCATACCATTTTTCTTCAACAAGCTTCGGGTCGTAATTTTTTTCCATAGCAAAATTCACTTATAGGAGTTTATAAAAAAAGAAACGTGTGTGTAATTTCAACCACTGATGGACACCGATGAACACTGATATTCATCTTACAACTCGTTTCCATTCAAGTTTTGGTTTTTTGAAGTTTAAAATATACCCAAGACGAAAACCGGTAATCTTCAAATAGTTCATCATCTGGCCTATTTCCTGATCTGTTATTTTTTCAATCACCTTTGTGTCCACCACAATTTTACCGAAGGCAAGAAGGACCGGTATGTAATTCCCGACTTTCTCCTGTTTGTAGAGAATATCATAGTGCCGCTGCTGTTCATAAGGAATCCCTCGCAAACGAAACTCAACCACCAGGGAGTTTTCATAGGGTTTTTCATGAAACCCATGACCGAGTTCGTTCAAAACCTCCATAGCACAACCTACAATCAACTGCGATTCAGCTTTATAAATTGGCTCTGGCTTATCAGTGTCCATCAGTGTTCATCAGTGGTTTATTTTCTTCACACCCTTCTTTATCCGGGTTTATCCGCGTCTATCCGTGGTTAAATTCTCTTCACACCCTTCTTTATCCGGGTCCATCCGTGTTCATCCGTGGTTAAATTCTCTTCCTTCATTTTCGTATCCGTGGTTTATGTTCTTCATCCGCGGTTCACCCCTCGGACTCGTCCAGGAAGAGTTTGTACTCCACACTTTCCACCAGCGCCTCCCAGGAGGCTTCGATGAGGTTTTCGGACACCCCGACGGTGTTCCAGGTGCGGTGTCCGTCGGTGGACTCGATCAGCACCCGGGTTTTGGCGCGGGTGGACTGCTCCGGATCCAGGATCCGCACCCGGTAATCCGTCAGCCGCACCGCGGCAATCGACGGAAAAAACCGGGCCAGCGCCTTGCGGAGCGCTTTATCCAGCGCGTCCACGGGTCCGTCCCCTTCCGCCACCGTATATTCCGTCTCCTCGCCGACTGAAATTTTCACCGAGGCCTCCGCGATCGCCTCGCCGTCTTTCACCCGGTGTTCATTGATGATCCGGTACCCTTCAGGCTCGAAAAACGACTTATGCGATTTCAGCACCTTCTGCACCAGCATATGGAACGAGGCGTCCGCGCCCTCAAATTCATACCCCTCTTTTTCCAGACGCTCCAGTTCGCGGAGCACCTGCTTCACTTCCGGCGAGGACTTGTCCACATTCAGCCCCATCTCCAGGATCTTGAGCAGCACATTGCTGCCGCCCGCCAGCTCCGAAATCAGCACATGACGGCCGTTGCCCACCGATTCCGGCGGAACATGCTCGAAACTGTGCGCGACCTTGCGGACCCCGTCCACATGCATCCCCGCCTTGTGCGCGAACGCGTGGTCCCCCACATACGGGGCTTTCGGATTCGGCCGCTGATTCGCCAGCTCATCAATCGTCCGCGACAACTCCGTCAACTTCATCATCGGAACCTCCGACGCGAACGGGGCACCGAGTTTCAAACTCAGATTCGCGATCAACGGCACCAGATCCGCGTTGCCGCAGCGCTCGCCGTACCCATTGACGGTCCCCTGCAAATGCACCGCCCCCGCCCGCACCGCCTCCAGACTGTTGGCCACCCCGCAACCGCCGTCGTTGTGCGCGTGAATCCCCAGCGGATGCTTCAAGGCCTCCTGAACCGCGCGGGTGATCGCGTGCACCTCATGCGGAAGCGTGCCCCCGTTGGTGTCGCAGAGCACCAGCACCGAAGCCCCCGCGTCGCGGGCCGCCTCCAGCGAGCGCAGCGCATACTCCGGATTCACTTTATAGCCGTCAAAAAAATGTTCGGCGTCGTACACCACCTCGCGGTCATGCTGACGCAGAAAATCGACCGTCTCCCCGATCATCGCCAGATTCTCCTCCAGCGTCGTGCGCAGGACATCGGTCACATGCAGCGTCCAGGACTTCCCGAAAATCGTACACACCGGCGTGTCCGCTGCCAACAGCGCCGCACAGCCGGCGTCGGCCGAAGGCGAAATCTTCGCCCTTCGCGTCGATCCGAACGCGGCGATACGCGCATGTCTCAGCTCCAACGCCTTCACATCCGCGAAAAAGGCCACATCCTTGGGATTGCTGGCCGCGTAACCGCCCTCGATCAAATCGATCCCGAAGGCGTCCAGCGCCTTGGCCACCTTGAGTTTCCCGCCCGGCGAGAACGAAATACCCTTGCCCTGCGCGCCGTCGCGCAGGGTCGTGTCGTATAAACAGATTGTAGAGCCGGGCATCAGGAATCCGGGGACAAATCTAGGCCAAAGGCCGTATGCAGCGCCTGACAGGCGGTGTTTGCCGATTCCTCGTCGATCACCACCGACACCCGGATTTCCGAGGTCGAAATCATCTGGATATTAATGTTCCGTTCCGCCAAAGCTTCAAACATACGTGACGCCACCCCGGTGTGCGAGCGCATGCCCACACCCACCAGGGTCACTTTCGCGATGGTGTCATCATACAAATCCTCGCGGAATTCCACGTTTTGGATGGCCTGCAGACAGGCACGCACATCCTTCAAATCATCGCGCGGCACCGTAAAGGAGATATCCGTCTCCCCCTCTTCGGAAATGTTCTGCACGATCACATCCACATTCACGCCGGCTTCGGCAACGGCTTTAAACAGATGCGCCGCCACACCTGGGGTGTCTTTCACCCCGCGCAGCGTCACTTTAGCTTGATTCTTATCGGCGGCCACGCCGCGCACGAGTACATCTTCCATATCGGAGGCCTCCTTCACAAGGGTTCCGGGTTTACGTTCAAAACTGGTGAGCACTTCCAACTCCACGCCGTGCTTCTTGGCGAATTCAACCGACCGCGACTGCAGGACCTTCGCGCCCAGAGACGCCAGCTCCAGCATTTCGTCAAACGCGATCACCTCCAGCTTCCGCGCCGAAGGCACCACCCGCGGATCCGCCGTGTACACCCCGTCCACATCGGTGAAAATCTGACACCGGTCCGCCTTCAGCGCCGCCGCCATCGCCACCGCCGTCAAGTCCGAGCCCCCGCGCCCGAGTGTGGCCACATCCGCGATCGGATTGAGCCCCTGAAAACCGGCCACAATCACAACCCGCCCCCTGTCCAGATTCTCGCGAACCCGAACCGGATCAATTCCCGTGATTTTCGCTTTGGTATGACTCCCGTCCGTGCGGATCCCCGCCTGCGGACCCGTCATCGACACCGCCTGCACCCCCAAATGATGCAGCGCCATCGCCAGAATACTGATCGAGATCTGTTCACCCGTTGACAACAACTGATCGTATTCGCGGTCGTCCGGATCCGCGTGCACCTCCCGGGCCAGCGCAATCAGCCGGTCCGTGGTCTTGCCCATCGCGCTCACCACCACCACGATATCATTGCCGTCATCCTTGTCCTGACGGATACGATTGGCCACCCGGCGCATGCATTCCGCATCCGCAACCGAACTGCCTCCGAATTTTTGAACAAGCAGGGTATTCATTCAGGTCCTTAACACATCTAAAAGGGTTGAAAATCTGGGCGACCCGAGATCGCCGCGGAGGCCTTCGCGCTCCGACCAGGCCGCCGCCGCGTCCGCCGGGAGATCCCTCCCCCAAAGCACAAACGGCGCGCGGCCCTTCTCAGGTCGACCGTGATGACGAATTCCCGCGGCCAGCAAAAGCATCCGCCCCGGAACTTCCGTCTCCAAAACAGCCCGAATCGGGCCGGTGATGTAATAATCAATTGCATCCAAACGTCGAACCTTTTCTTCAGGTCCTTCATGCGGACCGCGCGCGAACGGCGCCGGCACCCACACCACCGCCTCGTCCGAACGGCGCAGCAGTTTGATGAATTCCCCCACGTCAAAGGCCGCGTCAATCCGGTCCAGCCCGTACGGACTCTCCATCGAAAGCGACGGCAGACCCAGCGCGTCCGCCAGCCCCAGCGCCAGCGGCTCACAGCTCATCATCGCCTGACCCCGCAGCCCCTCCGACTGACTCACCCCCGACAAGCTCCCCCCGCTCCACAGCCAAAGTCCGTTGATCGGATTTTCCCCGAGATCCAGCCGAACCCCGTTGATCGGATGAGCCGCCAGCCGTTCCGACCCCAGCAAAACAACCTTCCGCAGCAATTCCGGCCAGCCGCGCGTCAGCCTTTCCGGCGATTTTCCCGTCAAGTCCGTCGGAGTATACCGAATCTGCGGAGGGGTGTCCAGCCGGGGCACATCCAGAATAAACCGGCCTTTTCCAAAGGACACACAGCGGATCTCGCACGCCAGAGCCTCCGAGAGCTCCGTTTCCAGCATCCCCAGCAGTTCATCCTGCTCCGCGTCGGAATGCGGAAACGCCGCCCCAAGCACATCGCCGTCCATTACCGTCAGAAAATGCGCCAGCGCCCGGAAACGGGAGGAATCCGGATGACCGCCAGCCGCCCGGGCCGCCAACGGACCCCAGCGAATTGACTTCGCCCCGCGCGCCGAATACCCGCAGGCCTCCGTCAGCATCGCCATCGCGTGCGAGGAATTCCAGGCCGAAAGCTTCAGCGTCCCGCAGCGGCCCGCCGCCGCCAGCGCGCGCGCGTTCGGACTCCGGGCCACATCCAGAGGCGTCTGATCCCGCAGATCCGCGTACGGGAAATCCCCCGCCGCGTCCACCATCACAATCACCCGCTTCATGCCCGGATCATCCTCAGGTCCCCAGCTCTTCCACCCGATACCGGATGATCTCATCCCCCACATCCTCCAATGCCGAAAGCCGCCCCATGGCCTCCATCACATCCCCGACCTTCGCGTTGCCGGTCAAAATCACCACCGGAACAAATTCCTTGTGCGAATGCTCCTCTTTCTGGAGCAGCGCCGTAATCGTGATCCCGCTTTCACCCAGAACCCGGGCCACAATCCCCAGCGTGCCCGGACGGTCCCGCAACAACAGACGCAAATAAGAACGCTCCACCCGCTCCGCCGGCGGCAGCAGCCGCGGGGCTTTCTCCGGACTCCACTCCAGCGGAATCCGGTCCGTCGCCCCGCTGATCAGATTCCGGGCCACGTCCACAATATCCGCCACCACCGCGCTCGCCGTCGGCAAACGCCCCGCCCCGCGGCCGTAATACAACGTCTCGCCCACAACCGACCCCTTCACCAAAACCGCGTTAAAACTCATTTCCACATTTGCCAGCATATGATCCACCGGAATCAGCGCCGGCTGAACCCCCACCTCCACCGACCCGTTCGACCGCGTCAAAATCGCCAGAAGCTTGATCCGATACCCCAGCTCCTCCGCCGTCGCCACATCCACCGGCGAAATATCCCGGATGCCGGAAACCGACACATCCTCCAGCGTCACCGGAATCCCGTAGGCCAACTGACCCAGAATCACCGCCTTGTGCGCCGTGTCCCAGCCGTCAATGTCCAGACTCGGCTCCGCTTCCGCGTATCCCAGCGCCTGCGCCTCCTTCAAAACCTCATCAAACGCCACCTTGTCCCGCTCCATGCGCGTCAGAATGTAGTTGCACGTCCCGTTCAGAATCCCGTGAATCTCCTCAATCGGATTCGCAACCAGCCCTTCGCGCAGCGCCTTGATAATCGGAATCCCGCCTCCGACACTCGCCTCAAAAAACAACTCCACGCCCGCGTCCTGCGCCGCCGTGATCAATTCCGGACCGTGCTCGGCCAACAAGGCTTTATTCGCCGTAACCACCGATTTCCCCTGCGCAAACGCCTCCAGGATAAACGTTTTCGCAATGCCCGTGCCACCGATCATTTCCACGATAATCTGAATCTCCGGATCCCGAAGCACCTCCATCGCGTCCGTCGTCAGAATCTCCTTCGGAATTGCAAACCCGAAATCCCGGTCCAAATTCAAATCCGCCGCCCGCGACAATACCAGATCAATCCCGCTCCGGTCACGGATCAGTTCACGTTGTTTCAAAAGGGTTTCAGCGGTGCCGGCACCAACCGTGCCAAGGCCGAGCAGACCAATTTTAACGGTGTTCATAGAGGACTTTCAAAAAAAGAGAAGGAATTCAAAGGGGAATGCACGCCCCGGGCGGAGCGGTGCTTCAACCGAAAACACCGGCAAAAGTCAATCGCCGAATGCTAAAGACAGCTCCAACTCCTCTTCCCAGTCCTCTTCATACGAGACATCAATGTACTGATAAATCTCCATCGCATCAATCCGCAGCATCATCTCCGTGAACAATCCCGCGAAACTTGTGGAGTAGGCCACCACCGAGATCCTGGAAAGTCCCCGATCCAAAAGCTCTTCCAGAAACAGCTCGAATTCCGCCTGGGCATCGGCGGCGAAAAACTTGAACGACATCACATCCACCGCCAAAACAAACGGATCCTCCAACCCCGCGATTTCATCCCGAAGCCCGAAGATCAAACGACGCACCGCCTCCAAATCCACTAAGCCGTCCAAAACAATCTTAAAACCACAGTTTCTTTGCTTGATCGTAATCATAAGAACAAGATACGCCACCCCAGCCCAAAAGTTTAGCAATCCAACAAATTTTCACAACGATCGTCATTCGTCACTGGTCATTCGTCACTCGTCATTCGTCATTCGTCACTCGTCACTCGTCACTCGTCATTCGTAATTCGTCACTCGTCATTCGTAATTCGTCACTCGTCATTCGTAATTCGTAATTCGTCATTCGTCACTCGACACTCGTCACTCGTCACTCTTAGTGCTTCCATCCCCAGCCAGTCCTTCCCGGACAGCCTCCGCCCCGCCGCCTTCCGGTCCTTGCCGAAACTCCCACGATGCTCTGTCATCAACCGGCCCAAAAACGCATCCCCTCCGATCGCCACCCCGCGCGAAAACGTCTTCACCCGTTGACGCAGCATCCGCGCCATCGGCACCTCGCCCATCCGCTCCATCTCCGCCATCACCTCCACCTCGTCAAACCCCTTCCGCTCCCGCATCTTCTTGCGAATCCGGTCCACATCCGCCTTCGATTCCCCCTTCGCATACAGCCAAAGCCGAT
>JAFIGD010000075.1 GCA_020831625.1 Verrucomicrobiota bacterium
ACGCCTTACCTTAACAATTGCATCAGCGAACCATGCCATGGAGTCAACAGCCTGATGGCCGTGACTGATGACTGACGTTATCCTGAAAATCAGATGAAGCGTACTTTGTTCAGAAGATTGACGGGATAACTGGATCGGCGGGTTTGTAGGCTTGGGGTGCCGATGCGGTAAAATGATGGGATTTGAATGAGGGGTTGGAAGAGGTGGCTGCGCGGAACGGGGCGTGCCCGTTCCTTGCTTGTTTTTTTGGGGGGGAGCTGTTGTGAAATGAGATGTTTCGCAGCCTCGGGACAAGCCCGTGGTTGCGAAAGTGGTCGTAAATGGCGGACGGCTGCCGCCGGCCGCTGGGCAAATGCGGAGATTTGCGCACCCGTATGCGACGGCTGCCGCCGGCCGCTGGGCAAATGCGGAGATTTGCGCACCCGTATGCGGCGGCTGTCGCCGGCCGCTGGCAAATGCGGAGATTTGCGCTCCCGTGTTTAGAGGCGGACGGTGAGGGTGGTGGATTTGCGGACGATGACCTGACCGGCGGGGGCGCGGCGGGGCTTTTGCAGATCGGCGATGCGGGCGAGGGTGACGGCGGCTTTGGTGGCGTTTTTGGCTTTGCTGTGGAGCGCGGCGAGTCGGGCGGCGGCGAGGAGCACGGCTTTGGGCGCGTCGTGTTCGGTCTCGTGATGCAGAACAACGTGGGATCCTGGGCAGCCTTTGACGTGGAGCCAATAGTCCTGCGGGAAGGACTCTTTGAAGGTAAGCAGGTCGTTGTCGATGTCGCTGCGCCCGACGCGGGCGGTCCAACCGTCTTCGAGATCGTGGGTGTGGACGTTCATGGGAGTGACGAGTGACGAATGACGAGTGACGAATGGGGAGTGACGAGTGACGAATGAGATCAGGGTTGGAAGAAGACTTCGGTTTGGAGGGGGATGTTGCGTTCGTTGATTTGGTCGCCGGTGCGGACGGTGCCGTCGGGGAAGCGGTAGAAGGTGGTGGCGAGGTTCCAGCGGGGGCCGACGATGTCGAAGGCGCGGCGGCGGGCGCTGATTCTTCCGCCGGAGACGTAGCCGACGAGCATGCCGGTGCCGTCCACCAGGGAGTCGAGCTGGGCGGGGGTGAGTTCGTTGCCGCGGATGACTTCGCCGGTGGGAAGGAAGTAAATGGTTTTTTCGTCGAGGGCGGCGTCGCCGGCGAATTCGCGGGCGGAGCGGGTGTCGGTGCCGATGGTGATGACGCGTTCGGATTCGCTTTGCTGCTCGAGGGTGGCGGAGGAGCCGATGCGCACGACGGTGCCGGGGGGCATGGTGTTCCAGTTGGAGATTTCGTTGCCGCGCAGGACGCGTCCGTCGGGGAATTCGTAGAAGGTGGTGGGGGCGTTGTATTGTTCGCGGGCGATGTCCCAGGCGCTGCGGTTGCGGGCGATGACGTTTGGATCGGCGGGCGCGGCCGGGGCGGCCGATGCGGCGGCGGCGCCCGGGCCGGGCGCGGAGGGGCCGAAGAGGACGCGCTCGAGAAATTCGTCGGCGACGACCAGGCGCCCGGCGCGGACATCGGGGTCGGCGCGGGGTTTGTCGTGCAGGCCGATCTGGGCGCGGATATCCTCGCGGGCCATGAGCATGCCGCAGCGTTTGCGGCCGCGGTGGTTGGCCCGGTGCCAGCGGTTGGGGGAGCCGTAGGCGACCATGGAGTGGGGGAGGATCCGGTTGTCGGGTATGCTGTAGATGGCTTTGAGCTGCCGGAGGAGTTCGCGCAGGGCCCGGATCTGCGCGGAGGTCATGGGTTTGTCGTGATAGCCGACGACTTCGATGCCGATGGAGAAATTGTCGAGGTTGGTGCGTCCGTTCCACATGCTGCGGCCGGCGTGGGTGGCGATGCGGTGCCGTTCGATGATGCGGTAGACCTTGCCGTCGGTGTCGACCATGTAATGGGCCTCGCCGAAGCGCCGGAGTTTTTCGAGGCTGCCGCGTCCGCCGCCCTCGGTGGTGTGAAGAATGATGTATTCGGTGGAGCCGCGCGGGGAGCGGCGGCGGTTGAGGGGACTGTAGCGGCTTTCGATGTCCAGGCCCTGCGCGCGGAGGGTGGAGGGACAGCAAAGAAGTAAAAGCAGGGGAAGGGTGAGGACACAAATGCGGAACATGGGCTTTGAGATAGCGTATCCGCAGGTTTTGACCAGAAAAAAAGACGACGCCGCCCGGAAGGGGCGTTTGGGGAGAGGCGGGGGCTACTCTTCGATAAACGCGTTTTTCCGGACCAGCGGGTGGTCGGCCGGATTGAAAGGCTTCCCTGCTAAAAACACCTCCCGGAAGCGGAGACCGCGAAGGGTGTGCTCCGGGGAGCGGCCCTGAATGTGGCATTCGGCGTTCGATCCTTCGATTCCGGTGACCGCGAAGTCGACATGGGCGATTTCGATGTTTTCCAGGCGGGAGAACCGGGTTTGATTTTCGTGTTTCTCGCGCGAGAGAATCCAGAAGTCAAAAGGGCGGTTGCAGCGGTGCACGCGGATGTTGCGGAAGGCGAGGTTTCGTCCGGTCGCGCCGTCTTTCATGTCCGCCGCGAAGGCACGCGAGGCCTGGACGATGTCGATGTCTTCGAAGACGATGTCCTCCATGAAGCCGCCAAGGGTTTCGGTGCCGATTTTGCAGGCGGTGGTGGAGCAGCGCATCAGTCCGCCCCGGACATGGATGCGGCGCACGTCCCGCAGTTCCCCGCGCCAGGTGGAGGTGTTTTTCACCGGCACGCAGTCGTCCCCGGTGTGAAACACACAGTTTAGAATCTCCACGTCCTGACTGGAGTCGGGGTTGATGCCGTCGGCGTTGTTCCAGACCGACTGCGAATCCGGGTTTTTGAAGCGGTCCCAGCCTTTGGGCGGGATTTCGCTGATGAGTTTCACCCGGTCGAAGCGCAGGCGTTCCGACAGAATCGCGTGGACCGTCCAGAATTCGCTGTCCCGCAGTTCCACGCCCTCGATGCGGATGTTTTTGCAGTTCACCAGGCGCATCAGGTTCATCATCAGACGCCGGTCCGGCATAAGGCGGTGCCGCCAGGCGGAGCCGTTGGCGCTGATGACGCCGCGGCCGACAATGCCGGCGTTTTCCACATTTTGAAACAGGATCAGCCGCCGGGTCGCGCCCGGAATCAGCGACGGCGGCAGATTGCGGTTCACATTTTCCTCCGGTTCGACCGGGAAATCCTCCATGTTGTCCGAAGCCAGCAACACCGCGCCCGCCTCCAGATGCAGGGTCACCCCGCTTTGCATGAAAAGCGTGCCAACGCGGAACACGCCCGGACTGACCGTCAGGGTTCCGCCGCCCTTGCGCGATAACTCCGCCATGGCTTTGTTGAGGAGCGGGGCCTGATTGCCGGGCGCGCCGGGCTTCAGCGGGACGCGAACCGCGGCTGCGGGCTGTGGCCAGGCGGCGGGATCGTCCAGAAACACAAACACCGGCAGTTGATCTGGATGGAAGAGCATCCAGTCCCCCGGACGGGAGGCGCGGAAGAGGAAGCCGCCTTCGCCCGGCAGAAGTTCCGCGTCCCGTTCTGGAAACACGCGGGTGTCCGGATGCAGCTCTCCCAACGGGATATCCGAATCCGCGCGCCAGTCCGTGCGCAGAATCCGCAGCGGATTCCGGGGGTAGCGGTAGGCGGGGTCGGGGGCAAACAGGGTTATATCACGAAGTTGGCTGGAAAATACAGTCATGGCAGACCATCTACCCGTCCGAATTATGTGAATCAACCAAACTTCAAAATGAAACGGTTTACGGTTACATGGTTGGATGCCTCTGTAAAGAGACAGGGTTTCATGAATTTAGACCGTTAAAAGGCGGAGAACCGGGGTTCTCCGCCTTGCGGGTTTTTAATCTGTAGGTGGGATTAGCCGAGCTCTTCGGCCAGTTTTTGTTCGGCCAGCAGCCAGTACCGCAGATCATCGCCGCCGAAGCCGTGCTGTTCAGCAATGTAGTAGGCTTCGGTTTGGACGCGCTGATAGCGTTCCTCGGGGGACAGGAGTCCTTTTTTGGCCGCGGCTTTCTTCGCGGGTGTTTTTTTGGCCGCCGGTTTTTTCGCGGGGGCTTTAGTTGCGGGGGCGGGGGCAGCCTTTACAGGCTCAGCTTTTTTGGTCGCGGTTTTTTTCGCGGCCGGAGCTTTTTTGACCGCCTTGGGGGCGGCGGTTTCTTTACTTACGGTTGTTTTTTTCTTCGCGGGCATAACGCGGTTCCTTTGTTTGTTTGATTTCTGCTTATTCAATGAATAAGGGCTTCATACTCATCAATTAATTTAGAGGTTGCAAGCTTGAAAAGGAGCATTTTATGAAGAATTTTAACACGATTGACCAGGAATTGGCCGAAAAAGTCCAAACGGTTCTTGTGAATACCTTTCCGGAGGGATTGCCGGAGGGCTTTTCGTCTTCGGTTGTGAAAACGGCGGACGCGCGGAACGGGGATTATCAGTGCAATGACGCGATGGCGCTTGCGAAGGCACTGAGGAAGAATCCGCGTGAGATCGCGGGGAACCTCGCGGCGGGTCTGGCGGATCCTGAGATGCTCTCTTCGGTGGAGGTGGCCGGTCCGGGGTTCATCAATTTCCGTCTGAATCCGGCCTGGGTGGCAAAGCGGTTGGTGGACACCGATGCGCATGCGGCCCGGGGCACACCGGCGGCGGGCGAAGGCAAAACGGTGGTGATTGATTATTCGAGTCCGAACGTGGCCAAGCCCATGCATATCGGGCATATCCGGTCCACGGTGATCGGCAACGCCCTGGACCGTTTGCACCGTTTCTGCGGCTACACGGTGATTTCCGACAACCATCTGGGGGACTGGGGAACGCAGTTCGGCCTGATTCTGCTGGGCTACCGCCATTTTTTAAATGCTGACGCTCTGGCGGCGTCCCCGGTGCAGGAACTGGAGCGGGTCTATGTGGAGAGTTATCAGAAATCCAAAGAGGACGAGTCCTGGCTGGAGGCGGCGCGGCAGGAATTGGTCAAGCTGCAGCAGGGCGATGCCGAAAACCTGGCTCTGTGGGAAAAATTTGTGACCCTGAGTCTGGGGGAATTCGAGAAGATCTATCAGCGGCTGGATGTCCGTTTTGATCTGCACCGCGGGGAGAGTTTTTACAATGACGATCTGCCGGGGGTGTTGGCGCGGCTGGAATCCGCCGGTTTGCTGGTGGAGAGCGAGGGGGCGCAGGTGGTCGATCTGGAGGAGGAGAAACTCGGGGTCTGCATCGTGCGCAAGCGGGACGGCGGTTTCAACTACGCGACCACGGATTTGGCGACGGTGTTCAGCCGGGTCCGCGAGTTCAAACCGGAGACGATTCTGTATGTCACGGACGAGCGGCAGCAGCGTCACTTCAAACAGTTCTTTACCGTGTGTGAAAAACTCGGGGAGGCCGTGAGCCTGCAGCATGTGTGGTTCGGGCTGATGCGTCTGCCGGAAGGGACCTTCAGCACGCGCCAGGGCAATGTGATCAAGCTGGAGGTGTTGCTGGACGAGGCGGAGCGGCGCGCGCTGGAGATGGTGAAAACCAGCAGTCCGGACATGCCGGAGGATCAACAGCGCGAGGTGGCGCGCGCGGTGGGCATCGGCGCGTTGAAATACGCGGATTTAAGTCAGAATCCGCAGAGTCTGGTGACCTTCACCTGGGAGAAGGCGATGGCGCTGGACGGAAATTCCGCGCCGTATCTGCAGTACGCCCACGCGCGGATCCGCAGTGTGCTCGACAAGCACGCGGCGCAGTTTCCGGAGGACGATGTGGCCGGTGCCGCGCCGGCGGCTGAACTGCCGGTGGAGCAGGTTCTGGGATTGAAAGCGGTTCAGTTTCCGGAGGCGGTGATCGGAGCGACGCGCCATTACCGTCCGAATTATCTGGCGGACTATCTGTACGAACTGGCGCAGAACTACAGCACCTATCATCAGAGTGTGCCGTTTCTTAAATCAGAAGACGGGGTTCGGGAGAGCCGGATGCGATTGATCCGCATGGTCGCGGACACCCTGAAGACCGGTCTGGGGCTTCTGGGCATCGAGGCCCCGGAGCGGATTTGAGGCGTCAGTAAAGCGAGGCGGCCCAGAGGGCGGCGACAAGACTGAAGACGGAGAGGGCGGTGGTGGCGGCGATGGCGGCGGCGCCGAGGTCGCGGTCGCCGTCGAGCTGGTCGACGAGCACGTAGGAGGCGACGGCGGTGGGGCAGGCGCTCATGACGAGAACGACGAGCGTGCTGATCTCGTCGACATTGAGGAGGCGGCAGATCCAGAAGGCGACCGGGATGGGAAGCACGTTTTTAATGAGAATCAGTCCGGCAATGTTTTTCCCAAAATGATGCAGAGGCAGAGAGGCGATGCGGGCGCCGATGGCGAGGAGGGCGAGAGGGAAGGCGGCGGCGCCCAGTGGAGTGACGATGCGTCCGATCAGAGGGGGCGCGGGTATGGGGAGGATGTTCCACAGCAGTCCGAGCAGGCAGCCCATGACGAGCGGGTTTTTAAAGGTTCCCCGGATCCAGGTTTTGAACGGGTGGGATTCAGCGGTGTGTCGGCGGTCCCATTCGAGAACCAGCACGCCGAGAAAATTATAGAGCAGAACCGAGGGGGTTAAAATCACAGCGGCGAGGCCCAGACCGCGCGCGAGGAGGTCGGCGTCTATTTGGGTGAGGGCGAAGGTGATGATGGGGATGCCGACATAGGCGTTGTTGGAGCGGAAGCAGGCCTGAAGAAAGGTGCCGCGGGAGCGTTCGGGCAGGTGCAGAAGAGGGATGAACGTGATACCGAGGAACAGGAGAAGAAAAACAACGATCATCATGGCGGCGACGCCGCGGAGGGCTGACGCGTCGAGAGCGGGGGCGATGGCGGTGTTCCAGGTGAGGAACACGGGGAGGAGGACCCAATAGCAGAGGACATTGAGGGCTTTCTCCATGGGGACATCCAGCAGGCCGCCCTTGCGCAGGGCGATCCCGAGGATCATCAAGGCGAAGACAGGCAGTACGGTCTCGAGAATGGTCCACATGCCGGTATTCCTTTATGGAGTGACAATGCCCTGGAGGAGCAGAATCGTGGTGACGACCGCCAGCGCGACGCGGTAAAATCCGAACAGGCCGAGGCCGTGTTTTTTGAGGTAGGCGACCATACTTTTCACCGCGACCCAGGCGGCGATCCAGGCGACAAACGTGCCGAGCACGAGGTTCTGCACGCCGAGAACCTCGATCATGTCCTGTCCCTGACCGAGCAGTTTGTAGAAGGTGGCGGCGGTGAGGGTGAGCATTCCGAGGAGAAAGCTGAAGGTGACGGATTCTTTCATGCTCAGGCCGGCGAGGCGGCCGCCGAGGATGGTGACGAGGCTGCGGCTGGTGCCGGGCCACATGGCGATGACCTGAAGGCCGCCGATGATGAGGGCTTTCCGGGTGTCGATGTCTTTCATCAGCAGGCCCTCCATCTCCACGCGGGGATCCGGTTTGCGGCCCCAGATGATCAGGGCGATGCCGCCGACAAGCCAGGCGAAGACGACGGGCCAGAGGCCGAAGAGGTATTTGTCGATCCAGCGTTCGAGCAGGAGCCCGACCACGGCGGCGGGGATGAAGGCGATGATGACCGCGCCGAGGAGGTGGCGGCCGGCGTGCGATTTGCCGAACAGGCCGAGAAACATCATCCAGAGGTATTTGCCGTATACGGTGACCACCGCCATGATGGCTCCGACCTGAATGACCACGAGGTAGGTGTTGATGGCGGAGCGGACTTCGGGCTCCTCGCCGAGTCCGAGGGCCTGGCTGGTGAGAATCAGGTGGCCGGTGCTGCTGACGGGCACGTATTCGGTGAGGCCTTCGACGATACCCAGCACAATGGCGTCCCGGGAGGAGAGGGTGGTGTCGGCGGCAAGGGGGAGGAGAGAAAACAGACTGACAAGAAGGAAGGAGAGATAGAAACGCAAAATTCAGCTTTCGTTGAGGAGTTTCAGTTTGGGGAGGTCCTGGAGGTCGACCATGCCGACGGGGACGCCTTCGCTGTCAACGACGAGAAGATCATCGATATTTTTAGTGGAAAACAGGCGGAGCGCCTCCCGGACATCGCCCTCCGGCCCGATGGTGACGGGGCGGGGGGTCATGACGGATTCGAGGGTGCAGGATTCGAGTTGGGCGGTGCGGGTGAGGGTGCGGCGGAGATCGCCGTCGGTGTAGATACCCGCGAGGCGTTTATCGGGGCCGACAATGCCGACGGCCCCGGATTTGCAGCGGGTCATGGTGAGCACGGCGGTCTGCACGCTGTCGGCGATGCCGCAGAGGGGCAGGCGGTCGCCGGTGCGCATGATGTCGCTGACGCGGAGGCGGAGGGTTTCGCCAATTGCGCCGCCGGGATGGAGGCGTCCGTAGGCTTCGCGGGTGAAGCCGAGCTCCTCCTGAACGAGCATGGCGAGGGTGTCGCAAACCGCAAGCGTGACCAAGGCGCTGGTGGTGGGGGCCATGTTGAAGGGACAGGCCTCGCGCTCGATGTTGACGCAGACGGGCACGTCGGCGAGGCGGGCGAGGCGGTTGTCGGTTGATCCGGTGACCGCGATAATTTTGACATTGGCGCGGCGGATGAAAGGGACGAGTTGAACGACTTCCCGGGATTCGCCGCTGTAGCTGAGGAGGAGGGCGACATCGCCGTCGCAGAGAATGCCGAGATCGCCGTGGGGGGCCTCGGCGGGATGCAGGAGGACGGCGGGGGAGCCGGTGCTGGTGAAGGTGGCGGCGGCTTTGGCGCCCACGTGGTAGCTTTTGCCGATGCCGGCGAGAATGATTTTGCGGTGGTTGCGGATGCAGTCGGCGATGAGGGGCACGGCATCGGCCAGGGCGGGGTCGAGGGTGTCGGCGATGCGGGTGAGCTGTTCGATATCGGTCTGGAGATAGGCGCGGGCGCGGTCGAGCAGGGTGGGGGTCATGCGGCGCTCCGGGGCAGGAAGGGCACGACGAAGGCCTCCTCAAAGGTGTAGACCCCGGAGAAATCGGCACGGTCGTCCTGCTCGGTTTTGCCAAGGAGGCCGATTTCGACCATGTTGAAGACGATTTCGCCGAAGTCCTCGCAGCGGGTGACGCCCCAGTTTTTGAGCACGGAGAGGGTGACGGGGCCGAACTGATCGATGGCGTAGCAGCGGATGCCCTGGAGCAGTTCGTTCCCGCGCACATGATGGATCCGGCCCTCTGGGGCTTTTTTGAGTTCCTTGACGGTGTAGTCCAGTCCCTCGCGCACAAAACGGTAGGCTTCCTCGTGGTAGCGGGGATCGGCTTCGACAAGCTGGCGGATTTTGCTTCGGAATTCGGGTGAGTCCATATTTCCGCACCCTATGAAATTTAACGGGACGTGAAAAGAGCAAAAGGGCGCGGATGTTCGGGCTTATGGCAGAATCGGGTCCAGGGCCTGGATCAGGCTTTCCGGGGATGCGGGGGAAACGACCCAGACGAGTTCTGCAAAGGTGGTTTCCGTGCCGGACGCGGGATTGCCGAAGAGGTCCTCGAACCGGAGCGTTGGATCTTCGGGGAGGCGGACGGGGCGGGGGAGCGCGTCCGGGGCGACGAGGGCGGCGAGGGTCTCGCTCTGGTCTTTCCGCTGGAAGATAAAGCGGTGGATGCCGGCCGGGGTGATGTCGTGCCGGATAAAATCGGTCGCCTCCAGATGCCAGGCCATGGCGGAGAAGGCGGCGGCGGCGGGGGTGAGTTCGCCGCCGGGATGGGCGAGAGCGCCCCAGTAGATCCCGGAATACCGCCGGAAAAACGTGCCGGTGGCGTTGGGGGCGTAGTTGAAGATCTTGTCCACGCCTTTGGAGAAATTCAGGAGGTGATACACGACCAGCGCCTGTCGGGTTTCCAGGAGCAGGGCGGGATCGTCAACGTTGCCATTGACGGTGTGGTACAGCAGTCCGGTGTCGGGCGCGCGCTGCAGGGCGGTGCCTTCTGTCAGCCAGAGGCCGCGCCTGTCGAGGCTGCCGGGCTTGTTTTGGAGGGGCTCCAGAATGCGGGCGTTGAGCCGCTGCGGGAGGCTTTCGGCCTGTGAGCCGAGAATTCCCCGGAGTCCGCCGCCGGTGTAGGCGTGGAAAGTGATGATGTCGCTGTACCGTTCCACATCCAGATCGAGCATGCGGCGCATCCAGTGCTTGCCGCGTTCGCCGACGGTGGCATTGACCCCGAGCACCCGGATGTCGGGGTTGACGGATTTGCCGGAGGCGTAGGCGATTCGGCTGAGCCGGGCGAAATCCTCCGCGGGGGTGTCCCCGGCGTGCCACTGATTGCGGGGGCCGAGTTCCGGACGCCAGGCCCCGATCCAGAAGTCGCCCCAGGGTTCGTTCCAGATTTGCCAGTGGGTGATTTGATCGGCGTGGGCGGCGGTGACGCGGCGGACATATTCGGCGAATTCGTCGTAGTCGCGGGGCTGCCACCAGTTGTCGAGCCAGCCGTCGTGCGTTTGACGCTCGATGCGGGCCCAGCCGGGGGTGTGCAGCCAGGAGCCGACGATTTCGAGTCCGGCATCGAGATATTGCTGGATGGCGTCGCGGTGAAACCGCCATTCGCCCTGCCGGGGTTCGACCCCGGACCAGTAGACGAAGCGGCCGTTGGGGCCGTGGAGCCGAACCCAGTTGATGCCGATGGCTTTCATGCTGTGCAGATGGGGCTCGAAGAGATTGATGTGGGTGCCGAAGCGGGACTGCGGGGCGCGGTGTCCCCAGTAGCGCGGGACGCGGAGGCGGTGGATCACGCGTTCGACGGGCGGGCTCACCGGTTCGCCGTCCCGGAGAAGCCGGCCCTCGATCCGGAGGGGACCGTACGGGTGGGCGGTGAAGATGTCCTTAAAGGAGACGGTTCCCCGCACCAGGGCGGTATCCTCGAGCGTTTGAGGCGGAAGGTCCGCGGTCCGGCCGCGAAGATCGTGGGCGGTCAGTTGAAGAATATCGCCGGGTTCGGCACCGGTGACCGCGAAGGCGATGACCTCCTGATTCTCGCCCCGGAGGAAAACGTAGTTGCGCATGGGGTGGCCGCTGAGGGCGACTTCGGGGGGGCGTTCGGCGGGCGTGCCGTCGGCGTCGACGCGGAGCGTCAGGGTGTCGATTTCAATCTCTCCGTCCAGGGTCCAGGTGAGCACATGCCAGGGGGCGGTGAGATCCGGGGTGAAGGTCAGCGAAACCTCGGTCCATTCATCGGGAGAGGACGGCAGGAGGGTGGAGGCCAGGGTCCGGTCATCCACTTGAACGGCGAGGCTGCCGTCCCGGACGGTTCCGCGCAGAAAAAAGCGCGCGGTGTGGGGTTCGTCACGGAGAAGCGGTTCGAAGGGGGCGGAGGCGAGGGTGACGCTGCTGCCCCCGCGCCGGGCGGCGAGGCGGAGCGGCACGGTTCCCCGGGGACCTTCGGCGGCGGCGGGTTCGACGCGGACATCGTGAAGCCGGGAAAGTTGCGCTCCGGTGGACCAGCCGGAGGGGAGGCCGAGAGCGAACCCGGCCGCGGGCAGGAGATTCGCCGGGGCGGCGGCGAGGCGTTCGGCGCGTTCGGCGGCGAGATCGGCCTCGCCGCGGCGGGACAGCGACAGGTTGTAAAAAAACAGGGTGCCGCGCCGCCCCATGTGGGCGATCAGAGCCACATCGCCCTCGACCGCGGGCAGGGCGAAGTCAAGGGAGTGGGACTGACGGTACGCGCCGGGGGTGACGGTGTGTTCCCAGTGCGCGGTGTAGGGCGGGGAGGTGGAGCGGACCGCGAAGGTGACGGCGGCGTTGTCCGCGCCCGCCAGCAGCACATCCAGCCGATAGCGGCCCGGCTCGGTCAGTTCGGGCAGGAGCCACTTCAGTTGGGCCTGACCCCGGTCGCCGCCCTGAAGCCGGGCTTCAATCCAGCCCAGCCCCCCGCCGAGCGCGTCCTCCTCAAAGCGGTATTCGACCCCGATGCCCGACCAGGCGGAATCTTCGAGCACCGTGTCGGGCAGCACCCCGGTGATCCGGCCATCGGCGGTGTTTTCGACCGGGACGAGCCGCTCCTGATCGCCGAAGCGGGTTTCGATCAGAAGATCCGCGGAAAGAACAGAACCCAGCAGAAAAGGAATAAGGATAAGAAGTGTTTTCATGATCGCGGACGCTAACGGGCGGAGGCACTTCGGACAGCGTACAGCAATGCAACCTTGCGGACAATCTTTTATGGTCAAAAGCAATCCCTCCCAAATATTTCTCTTAATCTTAATCGTAATCTTAATCGTAATCCTAATTGAACCCGATCCCGATCCCGATGCCGAACCCGATCCCGAACCCGATTACGATTACGCTTAGGATTACGATTACGAATTGAAGTCGCAACCCCGTAAATTCCAGCGTGGCTTTGGCGGCGGCGCTGACCTCTTATGTGAGACCCGGTGTGATGGGGTTGTGTTTTGATGTTGTATTGGAACGCCCAATACCGCACCAACGCAACACCCCGTCACCGCCGCCGCCAGGTCTCATCTCTTCAAATTCCGATTCCCATCGGCGGCGGCGCTGACCTCTGACCTATAATTCCCCCTCTTTTTTCTTCCCATTTTTATTCCCGGGCGCATAACAGGTTCATATGACCCCGGATACGCCGCCCGAACCAATCGAAACCTTCATCGCCCGCTGGGAGGCCGCCGAGGCGTCTGAACGCTCCAACGCCTCCCTTTTTCTCACCGAACTCTGCGACCTGCTCGGTTTGCCGCATCCCGACCCCGCCGGTGACGACAACGCCTACATCTTCGAACGCGACGTCACCTTCCGCAAACACGACGGCTCCACCGCCCCCGG
>JAFIGD010000076.1 GCA_020831625.1 Verrucomicrobiota bacterium
TAAAGGTACGTTCAAACCGGCAGTTTTAAGCCACTTTCAGGCTGGTGACGACAGCTAAAATGCTTAATTAATTTACCTTTGTATAATTTTTGTCGAATTCTTTCTGGATATTAGGATTATAAAAGGTCTTTTTACCGCCATTTGGGTTTTTGGGGTTAAGAAGCCGTTCATAAGCCAACTTTTTATCCGCCTCTAGCTTCTTCCTTATCCTGTGATACTTGGCGTTCATTTTGAAATCTGAATAGCGCTTTGACAACCGTGTACTAAGAATGTCGTAATCCCATGGATACTTATCAGCAAAATCTTCTTCAGTCAAATAAACTGGTGTAGCGCTTGGATCGTTGGTAACTTGAACTGGAAGCCCTGACGTGCTCTTGACCTTTTGAAACTTTACATCAATCCTAAGGGTCAAATTATAGTCACCAACATCCTCAACACCATCATATCCTTCTTCTGACTTTTTGATGTACTCCAAAACGTTCCTTTCGCAGGAATTAAGTGAAACACCAGGAGCCTCATTGAAGTTCCTGAAAAACGACAATGGCATTAGGTAAAAATTATACCCTGATAAGACATCGCCAAACCAAGAAGACACTAAATGAAGGTAGTTTTGAAGAGATGCGCTGCCTAATTCCTGAATTTTCAGTGACAACAGCAAATCATCATTTACAAAATGTATTGAATTATCTCTAATCTCAGTTAGCGCAACTAAATTATCATTCACAGCTTTGTTTATCCTGACCCCGTAGTCCTCCGTGACAATCCGGTAGGCTTCAAAAATATTTATCGAAAGCGGATTACCAGAGCGATTCTTTTTGGGTCGTCTTACGGAAGATTTCTTTCCAGTTTTAAGTGTTTTGTACTCCATAGCATAGAGCGACGCAACTTTATTACTGGCCAAGTTAAGCACCTTGGCTTTTAAAAGTAACTCCCAAGCATTAATGCATAATACAGAAAAGGTTTCTTCGCGATACTTGAAGTCAGGTTTATTGTATATCTCTATTGCCGAGAGCATTGCCGCAACAGATTTCTCAAGCATTAATCGAGATCGTGATTTCATGATGCTCCTTTCGATAGGTTAACGTCAAAAGTGACTCACGAGCACTAGCACGTTGGGTCCACTGTCTTATTCTGGCTTTGTTTGTTTCGCATTACGTGATGGGTGTAAAGTCGAGACGCATAATGAAATTCTCGCTATCAGCCGACCAATCGTTAGCAACAAAAGCCTCGATCTGAATCAACTGGATTGAAAAGCCGCACTCATCGTTCAAAAATCTAACTGCCTTGTGAAGTTGTTTAGGAAATCCTTCATCGATAAGTAATCCGTGCCTAGGGAGAAGTCGAAAGAAGCGATCATTTAGGTTATGTTCTTCAACGAACATATTGAACTTTCTCTTCGAAATACTTCGGGAGTTCTCATTGGGCATTTTATCAATTAATTCCTTACGCTTTTCTGCAAGATACTTCGAATCAATCTTCTGGAAGTGTAAATCGGCAATGTATCTGATCAACTGCCCCACGGAATCCTTAGCTTTGCCACCGATCTTCAGCTCGGCGGGCAACAAGCCGCCGTCGTTCCGAAGGTAAAGAAAATCGACACGCTGGTTCTCGTCGCCGCCAGGTGGCGACTCGGCGACAACCAAAGTTAGCCCTTGTGCGGGGAAGTCCGTCCACATATCGGCTCCACTGATAATTTTCTGCAGATCAGAAACTTCATGCCATCCCAATTCGTCCTTGAGATTGATCTTTCGTTTTAATAGATGGAAAGTTGTCCAATCCCTGTTGTAGGGTTTTACGCCAAAATACCGTCCGATCTGAGGGTCAGGATCTTGGCAATAGTAGAGTGATCGTGGCATATGTTATTCCCTGGTAAAACGTTTACCCGCTCCGACTCGTTCAGAGGCGGGAATGGTCAGGTGAAGTTTCTGTTGCATATTTCTTCATCTTTCCAATAGCTGTGACTAATGAAAGGAAGATCAAGTATTTTTATTCGGGTTGATTTGGAGAACCGAATTGAGATACCATTCTTAACCTGAGGAAATTCAGATAGTTTTTCTACAGGTATAAAAATAAGATGAATGGTCTTTTCGTCAGCAATGCTTAGAATTATAGCGAGAAGAGGGGTTAAATTAAACTTATTTGAAAAATAATTCAGTTTTTGGACATGACTGTACTCGACAACAAATCCCAGACTTTCAACAGACCCAGGCCTGAATAATCGGGTTTTGACAGAAACAGCATACCTATTTCCATCTTTTTCCGCAATTAGATCTGCACCAACATGATCTACTTGTGCGACCTCATAATTTTTTCTAATCAAAACATAGCTAGCCAAACCCTCTCCGAAATCACCAAGTAGTTTGGGGGCACGTGAATATTTAGTACTTTCACCTCTTATTACCAAAAGTCGATCAAGTATTCGGGCTATTTGTCCAGACTGCATAACTTTTAGTAGGTGGCCATCGCAGAAGCGATCTCTTCTGAAATGGGCTGTGAGTAGCCTACCAATGTCTGCAAGATTTAGCTCTTCAGTCCCTAAGCCTTTATTGATAAGGCCTTGCTTGCTTTGAGACCATTTGCCCCAGTCGAAGTCTTGAACAAAGTTGTGATCATAGCATGCTTTGTAAAATGCGGTTGACTGCTCTGTGAAAGCAGAGGGAAGAACAGTCATGTCGATGGTGTCTGGTTGTGTTCCGAAACAGGTATTTATATTCCGAAAATAGGGCAGAAAAATGAGCAATGCATCGATGCCTTTTTCAGTGATTCGCGAAGGTTCGTAGTTATCGTCTTCCATCTTCATGCACCCAACCTTAATTGATGGTTCATGTTGTTTTCTCTGACTCATACACTAAATCAAAAAAACAACCTGAAAAACCTACTTTGTGAATACCTGGTTTTGTGTGGGTTGCCTAATACTCAGTGTTATCTTTAGATCTCACACAATAAGAGCTTTTTAATGGCTATGCCCCCCTCACCCCCGCTTTCCGCGGCTGTGGGGGAGCGCGAGGGTGCCGTCGGCGAATTCGAGCAGATGGCCTTTTTCGATAAGCCAGTGGATGTGGGAGACGAGGACCGGCGCGGATTGACCGCCTTCGGCCGCAAGGGCTTCGAGGGACGCTTTAGCGTTGCACTTGGGATTCGCTTCGACGTAGTCGAGAATCCGCCGCAGCTCCGGGGCGATGTTCTGTCCCTCGGGCAGCGGGTTGGGCTCCACGCCCGACACGAACATCTCTCCGTCATGCCGGAACAGATACAGCCGCATATGCTTGAACGCCGGGCGCAGCGCGAAAATGATCGATCCCGGCCGGTCATGCTCCCGCCGCAGATGATGACTGGTCATCGATTCAATCGACGGATCCGTCAACTGCGGATGGAGATACCCGGGCATGATCGCCCGGCGGGTCGTGCTCATCAATCCGGGCACCACCTTCTCCA
Source organism: Verrucomicrobiota bacterium (assembly GCA_020831625.1). GTDB lineage: Bacteria > Verrucomicrobiota > Kiritimatiellia > SS1-B-03-39 > UBA6053 > PXAS01. Next base: position 3,436 of record JAFIGD010000076.1, read on the forward strand.
AAAACTCTTTCTCCGCCTGCTCACGGGTCAGATCATAGGGCACCTCTTCCGCCTGCGCACCTGTTGCATCCGCAGGTTCCTCCGCCGGTTCCTCCGCAGGTTCGCCCCCGTTTTCACCTGTTGCATCCGCTGTTGCATCCGCTTCTTCCACCGGATTTTCACCTGTTGCATCCGCGGGTTCCCCCGCCTGCTCATCCCCGTTTTCACCTGTTGCATTTTCAGCCGGGGCCGTCTCCGCCGGGGTCATCTCAGCTGCGGCGTCGGCCTCTTCGGTTGCAACAGGTGCGTTTTGAGGGGTTTCAGCGGTTTTATCTGCGGAAGGCGCGGGATCACCGGCGGGCTCCGGCTTCACGCCTTCGACTTTTCGGCGGTAAAAGGTCTGATGCGAGGCTTCGGCTTTCCACGCCTCAATCGCTTCGGCCTCGTGGACCATCTCAATCTGACGCCCGAAGTCCTCCGGGCTCAGTCCCGGAGCCAGTTCCTGCCGCAGCTCCTCAAGCCGCGCCTGATATCCGTGCCAGTTCGGCGGTCCCACCAGCTTGCCGCTGGTCCGGTGACGCCCCACGCAGATGAAATTGCCGTTCGGAGGCGGAACCTCTTTGCTTTCCGATTCGTAGTACTCCCCCAGTCCGCGGTCGAGGATATACTGCACACAGGCCTCGCGGCTGCCGAACACCATGCCGTTCGCGGTGCACTGGTGCAACTGAAAGCCTTCGGTGTCGGGGCCTTTGTCTTTAACCGTGTACTTGATCGATAAAAACGCGGGGTTCTCCATGAACTTGCGCGCGATATGGTCCAGCGGAAAAGCCCGCTTGGAGTTTCGCACAATCTTCACCACATTGCTGAGCCGGTTTTTCTCGGGAATAAAATCCACATGCACCGGCAAGCGCGGAATGAACGGTCCGCGCCGGTCACCGCCACGGTCTCCACCGCGCCGGTCCTGATCCCGGTAGTCGTCCCGTCCACCGCCATAACCGCCGCCCTGGCTTCCGCCTTGACCGCCGCCATGTCCACCCCCATGACCTCCACCCTGTCCGCCGCTGCCGCCCTGGTCACGCCTGGGCTTGACCCGCACGCCCTGCAGTCCGCGCCGCGCCGAATCCGGCGCTCTCGGCCCGCGACGGGGTCCGTCACCGCCCCCGCGCCGGTTCTCCTGCGGTTGCGACTGCACCCCGGGGGCGCCGCGCGCCCAGTCAGGTGTAAAGTCAAAATCGCCCAGCAGAGAACCAATCTCTTCCGGGTCAGGCGTCGGGGTCTTGTCTGATTCCTCTGTCATGGATCTTCCGTATTCTTTTGCTTTTTTCGCGATGAAACATACTTTATACCCCACCACTCTATCTTTAAAAAAGCGATTGCAAAGAAAAATTAAATTTTCTTGTCCTTTCGTCTTCATAAACAGCCCCGAAAATCCGCTCCATCAAATGATCCAGCCCAATACAGATCCCGCTCTTTTCGAAAAACGCTCCAGCGCCGTCACCCTCGGGGACATGGAAATTTTCGTCTTTCCCGAACTTCTCTACGCCCTGGTGCTCGCCAACATCATGTCCCCCCGCGTCTGGGCCTGGAAAGAACAGGACTGGGCTCAAAAAATCGCCAACAAGTCCACCAACCGCCGCGTCCAGCGCCTCAAACAGTTCATCATGGACGCCTACGATTTTAATCTCGATCTCGATACCTGGGGCCTCACCACCAAAGACCGCGAACTCGACCGCTTTAAAGACTTCATCGACCCCGAAATCCTCAGCCAGAGCAACGCGCTCTTCGGCTACGAGGGCGACAAATACTACTTCGATCTCGATATCCGCCGTCATTTCGGTCTCGATAAATACACCGACGACACCATCCCCTACTGGAAAACCGAAACCGTGGAGGCCATGGACGCCTTCCGCCACAAACCCGGCTACACCATGGGCGCGGGCGAATGCGTGTCCTTCTCCACCCTCTATGCCGCCGCCCTCTTTATTGTCGGCGGCGTGCCCCTGGAGGACATCTACATGATCGCCACCCCCCTCCACTCCCAGAATTTCATCAACATTCAGGACGGCATCATCACCAACAACCGCCGCATTGCCACCAAAAACATGTGGTTCAACGGCACCGAAATCACCTGGAAAGCCCAGCGCGCCATCCGCAACGAAAAAGTCACCATCGTCGCCAACAACACCGGATACATCCACACCATGTATCCCGAGGCCACCATCGATCCCGACAGCTACAAAAAAGGCATGGATGCCCTCAAAGCATACCTCGTCACCCCCATCGACATGGAGATTCTCTCCAATTTTCTCCGCCAGCACTCCGAACTCCAGTCCTGCTTCCAGGTCCGCCACGACTACCATGGCGGTCACCGCTACATCGAGGCCGAAAAGGTCTACGCCTACGAACACAGCAGCTCCTTCCGCGTGAACGACGACACCCGCGCCAAGCTCCTCGAAGAGGTCGACACCTACGAGTTCTATCCCGAACCCATCGTCGGCCGTATCGTGCTCAATAATTTTGAAGACTTCTTCAAACAGAACCCCGGCCTCGATCTCAACGAACCCGCCGACCTCGCCAAACTTCTCGACGCCTTCAGCTGCACCAATTCCAAAGCCCGCAACGTCGGGCAAAAACTCGTCGATTTCTGTCGCATCGAACCCAAACTGCCCGAACGCCGCCGCTTCGTGCCCTCCACCCCCATCCGGCTCGAAGCCGACTGGGGCCGGGACCGCATCCTGGAAACCCTCGACGCCATGCGCGACACCCATCCCGTCGTCGACCTCGCCTTCTACGCCTACCGCGACCTCACCCGGACCGACTGGGAGCCCTTCCTCCACGCCGCCCTCGAACGCAACCCCGTCGTGATCGATGCCCTCCGCAAAAAATCGGAAACCCTTTCCATCGAAGCGATTGCAAATCTCCCCAACGAGTCCATCTATGATGATGTCCGCCTCGCCCAGCCCGACGAAGTCTGGAACTTCCAGCGCGGCGACGGCGTCGAGCGCGCCCTCGCCCTCGCCACCCTCCTCAAACACCGCGTGCCCGACCGCCCCGTGACCCTGCGCATCACCCCCGACAACGCCCGCATCGAATGGGACGACCAATCCCGCGACCTCCCCAGCGCCAAAGGCCTCACCAAAGACCTCACCTTCTGATGAACCCCGACCCCAACATCCCCCAATCCCTCGTCGACTGGTTTGCCGACTGCCCCTTCGCCCTCACCGCCTTCAGCGGCGGGGTCGACAGCTCCCTCGTCGCCTGGCTCGCCAATCACCTCCTCGGCCCCGACAAAAACCTCGCCGTCATCTCCGCCTCCCCCAGCCTCAAACTCTCCGACCTCGACGAAGCCAAGCAGTTCGCCCACGACAACCGCATCCCCCTCCGCATCATCGTCACCCGCGAAATGGAGAACGAAAACTACCTCCTCAACCCCGTCAACCGCTGCTTTTTCTGCAAACAGACCCTCTACAAAGAACTGACAGACCTCGCCGACACCTATCCCGGCTCCTGGATCCTCAACGGCACCAACACCGAAGACCTCGGCGACTACCGTCCCGGCCTCGAAGCCGCCAAAAACCACTGTGTCCGCAGCCCCCTCGCCGAGTGCGGCCTCGACAAATCCGCCGTCCGCTCCCTCGCTACCGCCCTCAAATTCACCTGTTGCAACAAGCCCGCCTCCCCCTGCCTCAGCTCCCGAATCCCCTACGGCCTCCGCGTCACGCCCGCCAAACTCCGCCGCATCGAGGCCGCCGAAACCTGGCTCAACGACCACGGCTTCCCCGTCTGCCGCGTCCGCCACCTCGAAGGCACCGCCCGCGTCGAAGTCCCCCCCGAACACATCGACGCCCTCCGCGCCCTCGAATCCGACCTCGCCGCCGCCATGAAATCCCTCGGATTTCTCGCCGCCGAGATCGATCCCGAAGGCTTCGTATCCGGTAAATTGAACCGATCCATCGGAAAAGAGATTGCGAAACCCGCATCCATCGGGCAAAAGGCACCCTTCAGCCTCAACCTTTAACTCGTAAACAGCCAACGATTGCCCACAAAGCGGCGCAATCACAGGAGACAGCATATGGAAGCCGGAATCGTCGGACTCCCCAACGTGGGAAAAAGCACACTTTTTAACGCCCTCACCGAAGCCGGTGCCGAGGCCAGCAACTACCCCTTTTGCACCATCGAACCCAACGTCGGCATCGTCAACGTCCCCGACCCGGACCTTGACGTGCTGCGGGCACACATCGAGACCGAAAAGGTCATCCCCGCCACCACCAAAATCGTCGACATCGCCGGCCTCGTCAAAGGCGCCTCCGAAGGCGCCGGCCTCGGCAACAAATTCCTCAGCCACATCCGCGACGTCGACGCCATCCTCCAGGTCGTCCGCTGCTTCGAAGACGGCGATGTCACCCATGTCGACGGCTCCGTTGACGCCATCCGCGATGTCGAAACCATCGAGACCGAACTCATGCTCGCCGACCTCCAGGTGGTCGAAAATTCACTACAAAAGGCTAAAAAGCAGTCCCGCACCGGCGACAAACAGGCCCAGCGCTACCTCGCCGTGCTCGAAAAATGCTACGAATGCCTCTCCGAAGGCAAGCCCATCCGCTCCATGAGCATCGACGATCCTGAAGACCGAAAACTCCTCCGCAGCCTCTCCCTCATCAGCGCCAAGCGCGTCCTCTACATCGCCAACGTCAACGAGGACGAGGTCGAAAGCGGCAACGCCGAGATGGCCAAACTCCAGGCCTACGCCGCCGAACGCAACAGCGAAGTCATTCCCGTCTGCGCCAAGATCGAATCCGAACTCTCCGAGCTGGAGCCCGGCGAGCGGCAGGAAATGCTCGAATCCCTCGGCATGACCGAACCCGTCCTCAACAAAATCATCCGCGGCGTGTACCACCTCCTCGGCCTGCAAAGCTACTACACCGCCGGCCCCAAAGAGATCCGCGCCTGGACGGTCCGCCAGGGCAGCACTGCGCCCCAGGCCGCCGGCGTCATTCACGGCGACTTCGAACGCGGCTTCATCCGCGCCAACATCTACAGCATCGCCGACCTCACCGCCCACAAAACCGAGCACGCCATCAAAGAAGCCGGCAAACTCCGCGTCGAAGGCAAAGAATACGTCATGCGCCCCGGCGACGTCTGCCACTTCCTCTTCAATGTCTAAAGCATGAAAACCCTCACCACCGTCAGCTGGGTCACCGAAGCCGACGAACTCTGCTCCCTGCTGGCCTCGCACGACATTGACACCTTTCTCCCCGACGAGACCACCGCCATCGTCAATCCCCTCTACGGCGGAGCCATCGGCGGCATCCGTATCCAGGTTGCCCCCGAGGATTTCGACCGCGCGCAACAGGTGATGCACGACTGGTTACTTGAGCACGGACAAGGCCTCAACCCCTGCCCCAAGTGTCAATCCTTCGATGTCCACTACGAACGCGTCTCCCGCCGGTTCGCCTTCCTCAGTCTCCTGCTCCTCGGCATCCCCCTCCTCCTCATCCGCAAACGCTACGTCTGCTCCGCCTGCGGACACACCTGGAGCCCCCATTCCGCAACAGGTGAAAACTGCCAACGCAACAGGTGAGAAAACTATTTTTTTCAAAAAAGCGGTGGAAGAGAGCCAACGGCGGGGGTGTAGGGAATTAGAAAGACGCAGTATCGCGTCTGTTTATTCCCGAAACCTCAACATCAGGACACCGCTCATGAAACGTCAATTTTCCGGCATAAAAATTCCAACCGTCTGGTCCTCAAAGGGAGAAAATGGAAAACGGGGGCAACGCATTCTCCCGGAAAGACAGCAAGGGTACTTCGTACATGTGACCAGTCGCGCCGTTCAGCAGCGCTTTCTCTTCCGCGACGCAGAAAAGACTCAGTTTATTCAACTCTTGCAGGCGTGGGCCGCTTTTTCTGACATCACGGTCCTCACCTATTGCATTCTGAACAATCACTTTCATCTTTTGCTGTGGGTTCCGCCAAAAAAACAAACCCTGTCGTATGAAGAAGCTGTGGAGCGGATCGGCTATGTCTGGCCGGAAAATAAAATCGAACGATGGAAAATGAGCTACCGGGCCGCCGGAAGCCGTACGCAGCGGGAAATGCTCCAAAGTCTGGCAAACCGCATGCGTGATCTCCCCGAATTTATGCGGGTCTTCAAGCAATCCTTCTCCTGCTGGTACAATCTGAATCATCAGGTGGGCGGCACCTTGTGGGAGGGGCGCTACCGCAGCATGGTGGTCAAAGACAACCCGGAATCCCTGCTTAGGGTCGCCACCTACATCGATTTAAATCCGGTCCGCGCCAAGGTTTGCAAACATCCCGATGAATATGCCTGGAGCGGTTTCGGTCAGGCCTCCCGTGATCGAAAAGTGGCGCAAAAAGGCCTGGTCTCCCTCATGAAGTTTACCGGTGGACGGCTTCCTCAGGAAATGAAAGTGCCGGGACAGGCTCTCCAATCCTCCGCGGCAATAAGGGATGAAAGCGTCTGCGATTTCTACAAGGCATGGCTCTATCTCCACGGGCAAGCAAAAGCGCATCAAATCAATGCCAGCCCGAAACAACGCAAGAGAAGCGGATTCACCTCCTTTGAGGTTCTCGCGGTCTTCGCGAAGACGAAAGAGGAAATTCTGATGGCCCAAACACATAATCCCGAATCCTCAAATTCATCTCAAAACCCTTCTTAGAAAATCATTGCACGCAAGTGAATCTTTCGACAATATACCCCTCTTTTCATCAACAACCCCTACATCCATTATGCTTTGGTCCAAATCACTCATTCCCACCCTGAAAGAAATCCCTCAGGACGCCGAAATCCCCAGCCATCAGCTCATGCTGCGCGCGGGCCTGATCCGTCGTCTGGGCAGCGGACTGTACACCTATTTGCCGCTGGGGTTCCGGGCGCTCCGCAAAGTGGAGGCCATTGTCCGAGAGGAAATGGACCGGGCCGGCGCTCAGGAGGTCCTCATGCCCGCCATGCATCCGCGGGAAATCTGGGACCGCAGCGGCCGCTACGAATCCCTCAAAAATGTCATGTTCCGCGTGAAAGACCGCCAGGCCAGAGAAATGGTGCTCGGCCCCACACACGAGGAAATCATCACCGACCTGGTCGCGCGGGAAATCAGCTCCTACAAACAGCTCCCCTGCAATTTCTATCAGATCCAGACCAAATTCCGCGATGAAATCCGCCCCCGCTTCGGGCTCATGCGCTGCAAAGAATTCATCATGAAGGATGCCTACAGCTTTGACATCAGCTCCGAGGCCGCGGACAGCAGCTATCAGAAAATGTATGAGGCCTACGTCAACATCTTCCGGCGCTGCGGACTGCACGCCATGCCGGTCGAAGCGGACACCGGCGACATGGGCGGCTCCTCCTCCCACGAATTCATGGTCCCCACCGATTCCGGCGAAGACGCCATTCTGGAAGCGGACGACGGCTCCTACGCCGCCAACATGGAACGGGCCGAAGGCTATTGCGATCTGCCCAATGTTTTCCCGGACGCGGACCAGCCGCTGGAGGAAATCGCCACGCCCAACGCGGGAAAAATCGAGGATGTCGCGGACTTATTGAAAATCGAGCCCCGCCAACTTGTCAAAACGCTTATTTTTGTCGCGGATAAATCACCTGTTGCCGTTTTGCTGCCCGGGGACCGGGATGTGAACGAAATCAAATTGCGCAAAGTCCTCGATGCACAGGAAGTTGCTCCCGCCGATCCGCAAACGGTACGGGAAATCACCGGAGCCGAAGTCGGTTTCGCCGGGCCGGTCGGTTTGAAGATTCCCGTGATCGTCGACCGAACTCTGGAGGGCCTGCGGGGCGGGGTCATTGGTGCCAACAAGACCGATACGCACCTGTTGCATTTTGATTTGGCCCGTGACTTGGATCCGGATGCGTTTGTGGATGTCGCCTTCCCCAAGGCGGGCGACCTCGCGCCGAACCGGAAAGGCCACCTTTCGGAAAAGCGCGGCGTGGAAGTCGGGCATGTCTTTAAACTGGGCACAAAATACAGCGTGGCGCTCGGAGCCAACGTGCTCGACGAAAACGGTAAGTCGATTCCCGCAGTCATGGGATGCTACGGCATCGGGGTCAGTCGAACCCTGCAGGCCGTGATCGAGCAGTCGCATGACGAAAACGGTATCATTTGGCCCGTGAATGTGGCGCCCTACACGGTGTTGATTACAGTTCTGAGTCCCAAACACGAGGAATCCATGTCCCGCGCGACCGATCTTGCCGCGCAACTGGAGGCGCAGGGCATTGATGTGCTGATCGATGACCGGGAGGAACGCCCCGGATTTAAATTCAAAGACGCCGACCTTCTCGGGTTCCCGCTCCGCCTCACCCTCGGTGAACGCGGCCTGGCCAAAGGCATCATGGAACTCAAACCCCGCACTGAGAAATCGTTCGAGGAAGTTCCCGTCGATCAGGCCCTGGATGCGGTGCTCGCAAAAGTGAAAACACTGAGGGAGGCGCTGAAATGAATCCTGCCGCCCGCATCAACCCGAGCATTTTGGCCGCCGAGGTGGGTCACCTCTATGACGCCTGCCGCCGGGTGGAGGATGCCGGCGCGGATGAAGTGCATATCGACATCATGGACGGAAACTTCGTTCCAAATGTGAGTTTCAGCCCCTCGGTGGTCGAAATGGCCCGCAAGGCTGTGAAGATTCCCTTGAATGTGCACCTCATGATGCTTCACCCCGATCAATACGTGGACCCGTTCTGCGATGCCGGCGCCGACACGCTCCTGGTACACATCGAGGCGGATCATGACGCCGCGGAAACCCTCACCCGCATCCGGGACCGGGGTGTGCGGGCGGGCATTGTGCTGAATCCCGCCACCCCGCTCGAGTCGATTTCTCCTGTTGCGCACCTTTGTGACGAGGTGTTGTTCATGACGGTGAATCCCGGATTTGGCGGGCAGTCGTTCATTCCGGACCCGCTGCCCCGCATGGCGGAACTCCGCAAACGCGCCCCGGATCTCGCCATCGCGGTGGACGGAGGCCTGAACCGCGAAACCTGCCTCCGGTGCTGGGAACACGGTGCCAACGTGTTCGACGTCGGCTCCTCGCTCTTCAAACCGGAGGACATGGCCACGGAAATCGCATGGTACCGCGGGCGGATGCGGTGAGACGGGCCGGAGTCCCGCGTTTAGGGCGTGTCGATTTATTCGACGCAACTGGTGTCAAAAAACACCTCTGATTATCG